>NZ_JBHSBC010000032.1:542740-741727 GCF_042650425.1 Streptosporangium jomthongense
GGGCGAGTACACCCTCCGCCCGGCGCCCCCACTCGACGCGCCCCACCCGGCGCCTTCCGCCCGGTGCCTTCCGCCCGGTGCGCCCAGGCCGACGGCTCCCTCCGTCCGCCCCACCGCGACCCCCTCCGGTCGCCCCGGGTCCCGTCCATGGCGCAAGGTGCCCCCACCCGGCCTCCTCAGGACAAGGCCCCGGCAACCCGCCCTCGGGAGAGGCCGGGCAACCCGGCCGCTTGGAACAGGGCTTCCCTCTCCTCACGACACAGCAGCCGCCTTGTGGCAGGCCGCTCGACGACGTGCGTCGATTGCCAAACGGAGGCAACCTCCGTATTGTGGTGTACACAAAACGGAGGGCATCTCCGAATAGTGGGGAGTCCTCCCATACCCCGGAGGCAGGCGATCGTGACCGTGGAAGAGACACGTCTGAGGCTGGGCCGGTTCGGTGTCTGGCTGGCCCCGCCCACTCTGCTGAGGACCCCCGTCGGCGTGCAACGTGAGCAGTTCGCCCGCGTCGAACGGCTCGGCTACGGCTCACTGTGGAGCGGCGAACCCCCGGCGACCTCCCTCGGCACCGGACGTGAGGTGTTCACCCAGCACGCCGTGATGCTGGCCGCGACCGACCGGATCGTCGTCGGAACGGGGGTGGCGAACATCCGGATGCGCGAGCCCCTCGCCGCACACGGCGGCGCCGCCACCCTCGCCGAGGCCTACCCCGGGCGGTTCGTCCTCGGTCTCGGCGGGCACGGCGGTGACCGCCCGCTGGGAGAGCTACAGGCCTATCTAGAGGCGATGGCGACCGCGGCGACGACGCTGCTCCCGGAGATCGGCTATCCCCTCGTGCTGGCCGCCCTGGGGCCCCGGGCGCACCGGCTCGCCGCCGACCACGCCGACGGAGCGCACCCGTTCATGCAGCCGGTCGAGCACACCGCGATCGCGCGCGAGCGGCTGGGGCCCGGCAAACTGCTGATCCCTCACCAGGCGGTCATCCTCGACACCGACCCGGTCTCCGCCAGGGCGCGGATGCGCGCCCTGACCCCCGCCCGGTTCCGTGACGTCGAGACCCCCTACACCGTCAACTTCAGGCGCCTGGGCTACGGGGACGACGACCTCGCGGGTGAACGCAGTGACCGGCTCATCGACGCCATCCTGGGCTGGGGGGACGAGAAGACCGTCGCCGGCAGGCTCGGCGCCCACCTGGAGGCGGGCGCCGACCACGTCCTCGTGCATCCCCTGGCGGACGACCTGGTCTCCGCCGTCGACCAACTCGAACGCCTCGCCCCTTTCCTGACAGCCCCGCAGGATCCGCACGCCCGAGGCATATGACCGACCGGTCGCGCCCGTGCGGCCACCGGTTCGAAACCGGTGGAACCGCTCCTCGGCAAGGAGAAGACGATCTCGGTCAGCCGCACGCCGCCGCGCCCGGCTGACGGCTCAGACGATCGGGGGACGGCCCAGGCGGAGCATGCGCCAGGCGGTCTTCCAGCCCATCGGACGGCGCTCGCCCGCGGGCTCGCGCATCCCCTCGGTGAAGCCGGTGAACCAGGCGCGCAGCGCCGGACGGGAACGTTCTCTGAGCAGGGTGAGAACGATCCAGTTGAGGAGGTAGAAAGCCGCCAGCGGCCAGGGGAGGTTGCGCCGGGCCAGCCAGACGCGGTTCCTGGCGTTGAGGCGGTAGAAGTCCGCATGACGGGTCGGCGGGACCTGCGGGTGGTACATGACCGTCTGGGCGTCGTACTCGATCCGGTAGCCCTCGCCGAGCAGCCGCCAGGCCAGGTCGGTCTCCTCGTGGGCGTAGAAGAAACGCTCGGGGAGGCCGCCGACCTGGAGGAAGGCCGACCGGCGGATGGCGCAGGCGCCACCGAGGAAGGTGGTGACCGGTGAGGACCGCTCGGGGTCGCCCGCGCGCAGGCGCGGGACGTGACGGCGCTGACCGACACCGCCCTCGGGATCCATCACGCGGAAGGAGACGACCGCCAGGTCGGGCTCGGTCGAGAAGCGCTCACGAAGGTGGGAGATGACGTTGCTCTCGCCGTACCAGCCGTCGTCGTCCAGGAAGAGGACGACGTCGCCGGAGCACTCCTCGACGCCGCGGTTGCGACCGGCCGGGATGCCGGTGTTGTGGCTGAGCCGGACGGTCCTGATCGAGGCCGCCGATCCCGCGGGCACGGTGACCGGCAGCTCGGGCACGTCCGCGCCGTTGCCGACGATGACGATCTCGACATCGCCGTCGACCTGGTTGACGGCCGACTCGACGGCCCGGGCCAGCTCAGGGACCCGGTTACCCATGGTGAGGATGACGCACGAGATCTTCAACGCGTCATCGCCTTGACGCGTCGAGAGCACGTGCGGGGCATACTTTCATGATCACCGAGTCTGCTGGGTGGGGCGATTCTGGCTTCAGTACAACTTCCTGATTTACCGGGAAATAAGCGTATCGGAACCTCCGGCGAACACCCACCAAACAGTGGGACGTCCGCACCTACGACGCACCGAAACGCCATCCGGTTCCTCACGAAAGCCGCCTGGAGGCCAGAATGCTCACCAGGTGCAGAGCGGTCTGCAGCACGGCGACCACCACGCAGGCGACCATGAGCACCCGCGTCGCGGCCAGACCGCCGCTGAGGGCGTCCCACAGGGCCACGAGCACCACGATGAGGGACAGCTCGACCGCCTGGACGAGCCGGTGGAACTTCAGCGCCGCCGCGGCCCTGCGGGCCATGCCCAGGCCCCGCGAACGGAACTGCTCCGCCGAGCTCTCCGTCGCCGCGATCAGCCCGGAGCGGGCACGCGCCACGTCGACCAGGTCGGTCTCGGCCTTGATCAGGATGGCGCCGAGCGCGGCGGCGAAGCCCAGCACGGTGTACCAGTCGGGCAGGACCTCCGAGGCCCTGAAGCCAAGACCGATGAGCAGGGCGGCCTCGGCGAAGTAGTGCCCGACCCGGTCCAGGTAGACACCGGTGATCGAGGTACGGCCCGTCCACCGGGCCAGTTCCCCGTCGGAGCAGTCGAGCAGCAGGTAGAGCTGGATGAGCAGGGCCGCGCCCACCGCGGCCCAGAACCCCGGCACCGTGAGCACCACGCCCGCCAGCAGTCCGGAAAGGATCATCAGCCAGGTGGTCTGGTTGGGGGTGATCGGCGTCTTGGCGAGGAACCAGGTGACGTAGATCGACAGCTTGCGCATGTACAGCGAGCCCGCCCAGTGCTCGCCGCTGTTGCGACCCATGGTCGACTGCGGCTGGGCGACCGCGCGGAACTCAGCGACCGACGGCCCGGACATAGTCCCCCACCCGCTCGCGAATCTCCGGCTCGGACAGGCGCAGGTGCTCCAGGATCGTGTAACGTCCCGGACGCGTCGAGGGCGCCAGCATGACGGCCTCGGTGAACTGCTCCTCGGTCAGTCCGGCGTCGCCGGGGGTGACCGGAAGCTCGTGCCCGCGCAGGCACTCGACGACCTGGGTCAGTCTCCGCGAGTCCTCGCGGAGGAAGAAGCAGAAGGCGGCACCGATTCCGGCGAGTTCGCCGTGGTTCGAGGTGCCGGGGAAAAGCTGATCCACGGCATGCAGGATCTCATGGTCTCCGCCGCTCGAAGGACGGGATGACCCGGCGATGACCATCGCCATCCCCGACATGATGAGCGCCTCGGCCAGCACGGTGAGGAAGGCGTCGGACTCGATGGAGTCGTTCCTGCCGATCACCGCCTCGGCCGAGGTGCGGGCCATCGCGCAGGCCAGACCGTCGATCGGCTCGCCCCGCTCGGTGTTGCCGAGCTGCCAGTCCTCGATCGCCGACAGGTTGCTCACCACGTCGCCGACCCCGGAACGGACCAGGGAGTCGGGCGCGTCGTGCACGAAGTCGAGATCGACCACGATGGCCAGCGGCATGGGCACACCGAAGGAGCCCTTGCCGCCGTCGTGGGTCAGCGACGCGACCGGCGAGCAGATGCCGTCGTGCGACAGGTTGGTCGCCACCGCGACCATGGGGATCCCGGCGAGCGACGCGGCGTACTTGGTCGCGTCGATCGTCTTGCCTCCGCCGATGCCGACCACCGCCTCGTAGGCGCCCTTGCGCAGGTCGGCGCCGAGCGAGACCGCGGCGTCGACGGAGCCGTTCGCCACCCGGAAGACCTGGGCCTCACCGAGTGAGGGGGCGATGACCGAGGCGATCCGGTCGCCCTGCCCCACTCCGACGGCCACCGCGACCCGCCCCGAGGTCGCCACCCTGCTGTCGGCCAGCAGCGTGCCGAGCTGGGCGACCGCGCCCCGCCGTACCTCCATGGTCAGCGGGGCGGGCAGCATCCTGGCTAGTATCGGCACGCGATCTCCCGGGCCCTCGCGAGGTCGTCGTGGTTGTCCACCTCGACCCACGGGACGTCCCCGATCGGGGCTACGGCGATCTTCTCGCCGCGGGTGACCATCTCCTGATAGCCGTCCTCGTAGTACAGCTGCGGGTCGCGCTCGAAGGTGGCCCTGAGGGCGTCGGCGAGCCGCTCCGCGGCACCGGGACGGATCAGCGTCGCGCCGATGTACTCACCGGCCGCGGCGGCCGGGTCCATCAGCTTGGTGATCAGCTTGAGGTGACCGTCGTCGTCGAGGGTGACCTTCATCTCCTCGTCGGCGAGCTTCTTGACGTTGTCGACCGCGAGCAGGATGTCGCCGGTCACCGGCGCGGAAAGCAGCGTCTCCTCGACGGAGGCCGGGTGCACGGTGTCGCCGTTGACCAGGAGCACACCCTGGTCGAAATGGTCACGGGCGCACCACAGGGAGTAGGCGTTGTTCCACTCCTCGGCCTTGTCGTTGTGCACGAGGGTGAGCTTCACGCCGTGCCGCCGCTCCAGCTCGGCCTTGCGCTCGTGTACGGCCTGCGCCTGGTATCCGACGACGACCACGACGTCACGGAGGTCGGCCGCGGCGAGGTTCCGCAGCGAGATGTCCATGATCGTGGTATCACCGTCGACCGGCACGAGCGCCTTGGGCAGCGTGTCGGTGTACGGCCGCAGGCGTCGTCCGGCCCCGGCGGCCAGCACCATTCCCAGCAACGTGCACTCCTCATCCAAGTGAGCCCCTCGACGGGCACTCCTGGTCCCAAAGGTTAGTTGCCTTCAGGCCTTGATCGTGTAATCGGAGGTTTGCCGGGTGTTCTCAGTCAAGCGTCTCCAGGCCGGCCGAGCCCGCCTTCGAGCGGGGTACGGCCAGCCAGCAGGTAACGCTCTCCCACCCGAACAGACCCCACAGATACAGCGCAAGCAGGGCGAACACCAGCGTGACCTGCCCGGTCAGCCCGCCGAGCGCGACCAGCAGCATCCGGCCGTCCCAGCCGAGCCCGAAGGTCGCCAGCCACTGCGGCGGATAGACGCGTTGCCGCAGACGATAGACAAGATCATAGTGGTGGAAGGCCATCGCGCCGAGCAGGGTGAAGATCAACCAGGGCGGCACGTCGTGGGCGAACCCGACCGAGGCCACGAAGCCGTACTCGGTCAGGCGCAGGATCGGCGGCACCAGCCAGTCGAGGCGGCCGTCGTGCGGGTGCGAGCTGCCGGGGCCCGCCAGCAGCAGCGCGACGGCGGGGGCCAGGACGGCCAGCCCGTCGGTGCCCGCGACCCCGACCAGCAGCAGCACCCCGGTCACGAACGTGCCGACCAGCACGGGCGGCAGCGGCGGCAACTGCCCGACGACCAGCGCGCCCATCCCCCGCGACAGCACCCCGTCGTCGCGGTAGGCGACCACGTTGCCGCGCGGCACCGGCGTCATGTGAACGGTGACCATGGCTCCCCTCTCACCTGCTCATCGACCTGGCGACCCGGCCGGAAAGCGTGTAGAGCATGGCGACGCAGCCCCACCCCAGCAGCGCGAGGAACGTCACCCGCGCGTCGAAGAGCGCCGCGGTCACCGCGATCAACGCCATCCGCTCCCCGATCGGCAGCACGATGATCTTCTTCAGCCAGCGGGTGAGGGAGTCCTGCTCCAGGCGGTGCGAGAGCCGTACGACCGCGTTGCCCCGCCGTGCGGGCGGCTCCTGAGGCACCTGAGACGCCGGGGGCGCTGGAGGCACCGGCGGCTCGGCGGGCGTCGCGACCGGTCCGTACGGATCGCGCCCCCGCCGCCGGGGCCCCTCGGCGGCCACGGCCACGTCGCTCCTGGCGGCCGGCGAACCCGCGGCCCCCGCCCAGGCGTGGCCCGCCCGCTCGGCGTCCGCCCTGGCGCCCACGTAGGAGAAGTCGACCGTGTGCCGCAGCGTCTGCAGGATCAGCGCCCCCACGGTCAGCGGCCAGATGCCCTCCCCCTGGTAGCCGAGGGCGAGTCCCAGATAGACGACGTACTCCTTGACCCGGTCGAAGGTGGCGTCGAGCCAGGCGCCGAGCGGGGAGAACAGCCGGGTGTAGCGGGCGAGCTGGCCGTCGACGCAGTCGAGCACGAACGACAGGTAGACCAGCACGGCCCCGGTCACCAGCGCGGGACGGGTGCCCGCGGAGAACCAGACGGCGGCCAGTACGGCCAGGCCGACCGAGACACCGGTGACCGCGTTCGGCCGCAGGCCCAGCAGCGCCGCGACCCTGACCACGTGTCCGGACCACGAGCTGACGAAGAAGGTGGCGAAGAAGCCGTCGTCGCTCTTGATCGCCGCGTCCAGCCGGGCCTCGGACTCGTCCACCTCGCTCAGCCGCCGCAGGGCCGCGTTCGCCTCCTCCTGCGTCGTCACCCGGTCGCAGCGCAGCCGTCCGAGCCCGACGGCCCGCACCGCGACACCGGAGCGCAGCAGGCCGGACAGCAGCAGTTCGCCCGCCTCCGCGCCGTCCGTCGTGCCGAGGCCACCGGCCTCCGCCAGGTCGGCCAGCGTCTCCGCGGTCGCCGCCAGGGTCCGCACGTCGTCGGCGCCCACCTGGAAGGCACCGTGGAAGGCGCCGTTCGGGCCCTCCACGTCGTGGAGGGAGGTCCCCGCCGCGGAGACCAGCCCCCTGTCGATCCTGACCGGCGGGGTTCCGTCCCCCCTGGTGACCAGGGCGCCGGTGTCGCGTCCCGGGCGTTCGAGCAGCAGCGCCAGCGCCTCGGTGTGGGCCACCAGGTTCCCGGCGAGCACCGCGACCGGTCCCGTGGCCGTACGGGCGACGCCCGCGACCCTGCGCAGGTCGTCCGCCAGGCCGCCGGACCCCTCCGAGCCGATCATGTAGGCGCCGCCGGGCGCGCGGATGACGTCGCCTGAGCGGGTGACCACGTGCACGTCCCCGGTGGGCAGCCCGGAGAGCTGGGCGGTCAGCCGGTCGAGCAGAGTGCCGCCCTGCCCGCGCAGTCCCGCGGCGTCCGTCGTGGCGAGCACGACGGTGGCCGTCCGGGCGGCGGGAACGGGTGTGGAGCCGTCGGATGGAATGTCTGGGGGGAGGCCCTCCGCGGGGAGGGAGGCATCGGGATCGGGCAAGAAGAGCTCCTTCGTATCCGACGGCTTCGCCGTACGAATCGGGGAGTGCGCACTCAGGGTAGCGAGATCTTGACCGCATAGCACGGGACCGCGGGCCGGGATCGGACGGTCAACCGTTACGCTCGCCGTATCCAGACCGTTGGAGGAGTCAGACCTTGACCGTTCTTGAACCACGCCCGCACACCGTCGGGGTTCTCCTGGCCGGCGGGGTCGGCAGGCGGGTCGGGCTCGACACCCCCAAACAGCTCGTCGAGATCGCGGGCAGGTCGATCATCGAGCACACGCTGACCGTGTTCCAGGACGCCCCGGAGATCGACGAGATCCTCGTGCTGATGACGCCCGGCTTCACCGAGGACGTGGAGCGCGTCGTCGCGGCGGGGGGGTTCACGAAGGTCAGCCGGGTCCTTGAGGGCGGCGCCAGCCGTACCGAGACCACCTGGCGGGCGCTGCGGGCCCTTGAAGAGCACGAAGAGCGCGAGTGCGACGTGCTGCTGCACGACGCCGTACGGCCGCTGCTCGAACCGCGCGTCATCACCGAGTGCGTCGAGGCGCTGCGGACCCACCGGGCCGTCGAGGTCGCGATCCCCACCTCCGACACGATCGTGGTCGTCGGGCGGGGACCGGACGGGGAGGTCGTCCGTGAGGTCCCGGACCGGGCGGCGCTGCGGCGCGTGCAGACCCCGCAGTGCTTCCGCCTGCCGGTGATCCGCGAGGCCTACGAGCGGGCGTTCGCCGATCCCGGCTTCGCCGACCGGCCGCCGACCGACGACTGCGGCGTCGTGCTGCGCTACCTGCCCGACGTGCCGATCCACGTCGTGCCCGGCAGTGAGCGCAACATGAAGGTCACCCACCCGGTCGACGTGTTCATCGCCGAGCGGCTGTTCCAGCTCGCCGCCGAGCGGGTGCCGGAGCAGCCGCCCGCCGCGTACGGCGCGGCGCTGAACGGCGGAACCGTGGTGGTCTTCGGCGAAGGCGAGAGCGAAGGCGAAGGGGACGGGGTGGGCGCGGCGGTGGCCGAGCTGGCCGGACGGCACGGCGCCGCGGTGTTCTCCTTCCCCTGGACGCTGGTGAGCGACCCGCGCTCCGTCGAGGAGGCCCTGGCACGCGTGGCCAAGGAGAGCGGCGGGATCGACCACGTCGTCGGCGTGGTCGAGGCGCCGGCCGCCGGTGACCTGGGCAGGACCGGCGCCGCCCAGCTCGGTCCCGTCGTCGTCGCCGACGCCGCCCTGCCCCACCTGCGTGAGCGACGGGGTCACCTGCTGTTCCACTCCGCCGTGCCGTACCCCGGGGCGGGGCACGCCCTGCGGTCGGCCGCGCGGGCCTCGGTGGTCGCCCTGACCCGGGCGCTGGCCGTGGAGTGGGCGGCCGAGGGCGTGCGCGTCAGCTGCCTGGCCCCAGAACCGGCGGGACCCCTGACGGCACCGGCGCCCGAGCCGTCGCGTGCGGACCTCGCCCGCACGGTGGTCGACGTCCTCGTCTCCGGGGTGAGCCGTACGGCCCGCTGAGACTCCGGGGCGAGCCGTACGGCCCGCCGGGAACCTCAGCCCTTGGCGGGCTTGACCAGGCTGCGCGGGCTCGTCAGGAAGCCCCACCCCCACGACATGTGCATGGTCATGTAGACCAGCGGCAGTCTGAGCAGGGCGGAGGTCGGCAGTCCGCTCCCGGTGAGCGCGGACCCGGCGAGGATCGCCGCGAGGTAGCCACCGGGCAGCAGCAGGCCGGGCCAGAAGAACGGCGAGACGACCAGCCCCAGGATGATGGCCAGCACCGCGGCGGGCGGCGCCAGGTAGCGCAGGTTGATCGTGCCCTCGTGGGTGCGGGCGACCACCCTGCGCCAGCGGCCGTAGTGGAAGTACTGCTTGGCCAGCGCCTTGACGTTCGGCCTCGGCCGGTAGGACACGCGCATCCTGGGCTGGAACCACACCAGGCCGCCCGTCTCGCGGATGCGGTGGTTCATCTCCCAGTCCTGCGCCCGCTGGAAGTGCTCGTCGTAGCCGCCGACGCGTTCGAGCGCCTCCCTGCGGAACACCCCGAGATAGACCGTGTCCGCGGGCCCGGCGGTTCCGCCGGTGTGGAACCTGGCCCCGCCGACGCCGATCTTGGAGGTCATGGCGCGGGCGACCGCCTGTTCGAAGGGCGTGACGCCCTCGGCCGCCATGACACCGCCGACGTTGTCGGCCCCGGTCTCCTCAAGGGTCTCGACCGCGACCTTGAGGTAGTCCTCGGGCAGCATGGCGTGGCCGTCGACCCGGGCGACGATGGCGTTGCGCGAGGCGGCGATGGCGGCGTTGAGGGCGTTGGGCGTGCGGCCCGTCGGGTTGGGGACCACGACCACCCGGGGGTCCTCCGCGGCGATCGCGTCCGCGACCTCCTGGGTGCGGTCCTTCGAGGGCCCGATCGCGAGCACGACCTCGATCGGGCCGTCGTAACGCTGCGACAGGACCTGGCGCACCGCCTCCCGCAGATGGCGCTCCTCGTTCAGCACCGGGATGACGATGGAGATGGGCGGCCAGACACGTGTCTCGGGAGACGACGCCGGCGCGGGCGAGTCGGGGAACTGCTTCATGGCGTCGCTCACGCTACTGTACGGACGGGTACCTCATCGACCCAGCAAGCCTAGGGGGCCACGCATGCGCGAGTCGGGAGAAGAGGACTCGGGGGTGCGGGTGGGCGGCGACGCCTACGGCAAGGTCCGAGTCGCCCCCCGGCGTGAGCGCAGGCCCGCCCGGGGTGCCCGGTCACGGCGGCGCGGCCTCATCCTGGCCGGCGCGCTCTCCTGCCTGGTCCTCGGCGGTTCCGGGACGACCTGGGCGTTCACCAACTACGTGGGCAGCCAGATCAAGTCGGTCGACGCGGGGGTGCCCGGCTCGCAGGCCACCGGCGCGATGAACATCCTGGTCGTCGGCGTGGACAAGCGCGACAACCTCACCCGCAAGCAGCAGAACGAGCTCAAGCTCGGCCGGGAGAGCGGGCAGCGCACCGACACCATGATGGTCCTGCACCTGTCGGAGGACCACACCCGCGTCACCGTGGTGAGCCTGCCCCGTGACACCTGGACGACGATCCCCGGCCAGGGCATGCGCAAGATCAACGCGGCCTACCAGCTCGGCGGGCCCAAGCTGGCCGTACGGACGGTGCAGAACGTCACCGGGCTGACCATCAACCACTACGTCGAGGTCAACGTGCTGGGCTTCATCCAGGTCGTCGACTCCCTGGGCGGCGTGGACGTCTGCACCCCCGTGGCCATCGACGACCCGAAGACCGGGCTGCAGCTCCAGGCGGGCAACTACTCCCTCGACGGCGCCAAGGCCCTGTCCTACGCCCGGACCCGGGCCACCGCCCGCTCCGACCTGGACCGCATCGACCGGCAGCAGCAGGTCATCTCGGCCCTGCTGCAGCGGGCGCTGAGCGGCGGCACGCTGGCCAATCCCGTCAGGCTCAGCGCGTTCGTCAACAGCACCCTCGGCACGCTCAGTGTCGACGACGCGCTCCGCAGGGACCTGCTCGGCCTGGCCGAACAGCTCAAGAACGTCTCGACCGACGACGTCTCCTTCGCGACGGTCCCGCTCGCCGACGTCGACTACAAGACGCCGACCGGTGAGTCGGCCGTGCTGTGGGACAAGGAGGCCGCGGCCGAGATGTTCCGCAGGATCGCCGCGGACGACCCGCTCACCAAGCCCGCCAAGCCCACGAACAGCCCCTCGGCGACCCCCTCCGTGAAACCTTCCGTAACCCCTTCTGCGAAGCCGTCCGCGAAGCCGTCGGCGACCCCGCTGACCGTGCCGCCGTCGCGGATCGCCGTCAAGGTGCTCAACGGAACCCTGATCAGGGGCCTGGGCGCGCGCACCAGGAACGACCTGATCAAGGCCGGGTTCCGGGTGCCGCAGCCCGCCGGGGACACCCGCGAGCGTGACCACGACAAGACCCTCATCCGGTACGGCCCCGGCCGCGAGGACTCCGCGCGCACCCTGGCCGCCGCGCTGCCGGGGGCCGAGGTGCGCGTGGTCGACGACCTCGGCGACCGGATCGAGGTGGTCGTCGGCCAGAAGTACCCGGGAGCCAGGAAGGTCACCGTCACGGCCCCCTCGGCGACCCCGGCTCCGACCCCGAGCCCCTCGGCGAGCACGCTTCCCGAGGCGAAGACCGCGACCGAGAACATCTGCAGGAAGTGAGTCCGGCTCCTCCCGGGGCAGGGACCCGGTGAGGAGGTGATGGCCATGACGGTTCTTGAGGTCCGCAGATGGCGCAGGGGTCCCTGTGTCGTGGTCCACGCCGCGGGGGAACTGGACATGTCGGTCGCGCCGCGTCTCGACACGGAGATCGGCCGTGCCCTCGGCATGGTCGAACATCCCTGCCTGGTGCTCGATCTGACCGAGATCTCGTTCTGCGACTCGGTCGGCCTCGGTGTCCTGGTCGGCGCGCTCACCCGTGCCAGGGACGCCCAGGGCCGCCTCATCCTGGTCGTACGGCCCGGCATGGTCGCCCGCCTGCTGACCATGACCAATCTCGACAGGTACATCGAGACCCGGGGCAGCCTGCGGGAGGCTCTGTCCGTCGCCTGACCCCCGCGCGCCCGCGCGGGGGTCACGTACAACAGGGCGCGCGCCCGCGCGGGGGTAACGATCAGGGCACGCGGTAACCCGGCCGAGGGCCCAGGCACGTCGCCTAGACGTGGATTTGCTACGGCACGACGTCCAGGCCGCCACCGAACGGCGCATGGCCAGGATGATCGTCTACGCCAGGGCGGGCACCACGGCGTTCCTGCTCGTCCCGCTGGTCTCGTGGGACCGGCTCGCCCTTCCCTGGGCGGCGGCCTGCGTGGCGCTCCTGGCCGCCGTCGAGGCCGTGTGGTTCACGGCCAGGGCCTGGCACGGCACCCTGCACGACCCGCCGCTCGTCTGGGCCGACGTCCTGGTGAGCCTGGTCGTGATGACGATCGGCTCACGCGCCGCTCTCCCCCACGAACGCAACGTCGTCCTGACGGCCCTGCTGCCCTTCTGCCTTGCCACCTCGGCGGTGCTGGGCTTCGGGTTCGGCTGGAGCCGCAGGGCCGTGGCGGCGGTGGCCGTACTGGCCGTGGCGTGGACCGCCTCCATCTATCCCAACCTCACCCAGAAGCTGCTGTCCGACCTGCTGGGCTTCACGCTGTGGTTCCTGATCGCGGTACTGATCGGCAGGGAGCTGCGTGACCTGGCGGGCCAGACGGTGCTGGCGCAGCGACTGGCCGAGGAACGCCAGGAGCTCATCGCCGAGTACAAACGCCGCCAGGAGACGGCGCGCCAGCGCGAGTCGGCGCACCGGGCCATCCACGACGACCTGCTGCCGATCGTCGAACGGGTCGCGGGCAGCCCGTCCCTCGATCCGCCGACCGCCCGTGCCGCCCGCAGGGCCGCCCAGCGGGCCAGGCGGTTCATCACCGACGAGCACGCGACGGCGTTCGCCGACCTGATGGCCGAGGTGGCCGAGAGCGCCGCCGACCTGGGACTTGAGCTCACCCACGTGCTGCGCGTCCACCACGACCCTCCCCCCGAGGTCGGCGCGGCGCTCGCCTCCGCCGCCCGTGAGGCGCTGAACAACGTGGCCAGGCACGCGGGCAACCCGGACGGCGTGCACCTGTACGCCGAGGCGCACGACGACGGTGTGACCGTCGTCGTGCGCGACCGGGGCCGCGGCCTGCCCGAGAGCCCCGTACGGCGGGGCGGCGGGATGTCGCGCAGCTTCGCCGCCGTCGAACGGCACGGCGGGAGCTGGACGATCGAGTGCCCCCCTGGCGGCGGCGCCAAGGTCGTCCTGCGCTGGCCCGGGGACCGGGGGTGAGCCGGGCACGGGTCGGGATCGTCGACGACCATCCGATCGTGTCCTACC
This sequence comes from Streptosporangium jomthongense, assembly GCF_042650425.1. Lineage (NCBI taxonomy): Bacteria > Bacillati > Actinomycetota > Actinomycetes > Streptosporangiales > Streptosporangiaceae > Streptosporangium > Streptosporangium jomthongense. Next base: position 556,013 of record NZ_JBHSBC010000032.1, read on the forward strand.
CGCTGGCCGACGCCCTGCGCCGCGCCGGGCACACGGTGCTCGAACCGGTGACCGCCGTGGAGTCCCTGCCTGAGGGCGGCCCGGGGGACGTCGCCGTCTGTGACCACTCGCTTCCCGAGGGCCGTTCGGGCGCGGAGGCCGTCGCCCACCTGACCTCAAGGGGCTGGCGGGTGCTGGCCACCTCCGGGGTCGCGGGCCGTGCCCAGGTGCTCGACGTGGTCGCCGCCGGGGCCTGGGGATACGTGGAGAAGCGCTTCACCACCCACGCGGAGTACGTCCACGCCGTCGGCCTGGTCAGCGCGGGCCGTCACCACGTCTCCCCGCTGCTGGCCGCCCTCCTGCTCGACGACGCGGCGGCCCGCCCGCTGGGCGCGGGCGACCTGTCGGCCAGGCAGCGTACGGCGTTGCGCGCGCTGGCCGAGGGCGACGGCCACGAGGAGGTCCTCGCCGCCTTGGGAAACCTCTCGGGAAACGTCTCGGGGCCCGTCTCGGAGACCGTCTCGGGGACCGGTGAGGCAGAGCTTGAGGCCGCGCTCGCGGGGGCGTTCGCCCTGACGGCCCGCCGCCGCAGGATCAACCGCCTCTCCCCCCGTGAGCTGGACGTGGTCGCCGTCGTCGGCTGCCGGGGCCTGGGTCTGAAGGAGACCGCCAGGGAGCTGGGGATCAGGCCGGGTACCGTCGCCGACCACCTGGAGGCGGCCAAACGGAAGTACCTGGCCTCCCACCCCGGGGAGAAGGATCTCTCCCCCCGTGCCGCGGCGCTGCGCTGGGCGATGGAGCTGCGCCTGTGCTGATCCTCCCGTCCCCCCTCCCCCGGTGGCATCCCCATGTTTGGGGATGGCGGCCCAAGGAGCGGCCATCCCAAAATCCCCTTGGGGGTCCGCCCTTTCCGTCAGGAGCACACCATGCGCACACGCGTCATCACGTCCACCCTCGCCGGTGCCGCACTGATCGCCGCGACACTCCCCACGACCGCCCACGCGGGCACGGCCACCGGCCGGTCGAGCACGGCCGTCAGTTACAGCGTCGTCATCTCGGGCACCGTCAGCGGCAGGAGTTTCCGGCGTTCGGCCACGCTCGTCCTGCGCAGCACCGTCACCCGGGTCACCACGAACGGGACCAACCCGGTCGACGTCTGCCTGAAGTCGGGCTTCCCCGCCGGAGTCCCGCAGGTCGGCGCCATCTGGTACGGCAGCAACTCGGCCTGTTTCGGCGGCACCGCGGCCCTCGACATGGCCTATGTCAGGACCAGCGGGAACACCGCGACCGTCTCCCCCGACAGCCGGATCAGCGCCTCGGGCTCGAACAACTTCACCGCGACCGGCACCCTCACCAGCTGCGTCTACTTCCCGACGGAGGGCGGCGCCTCCTACACCTTCCGCAACGACGGCACCGTCTCCGGACGGATCTCGATACGTGGCTTCGGGGGCTACCCCTGTGGCTACTCCACCTACACCGCGAACCTGTCCGGCCGCCGCTGAGACCGGCGATCTTCCCCTCCCCGAGGGGAAGATCCGCCCGGGTCCGGGTAAACCGCCGTCGCGTCTGCTCACCTGCCCGGCATCGCCGGGTTACTTGTTCCTCAACTCGTTGTCACAGGCCTCAGTCAGCTTGGAATCGTAGGTCATCCCTCCGACCCGAGGAGACCCATGTTCCGACGACTCGGCCTCTTCGTCACGACCGCACTCGTGGCGGCGCTGACGGCCACCCCCGCCGCCCCCGCCGCTGCCGCCGTACGGCCGGTGAGCGTCGTCGCCCATCGCGGGGCGTCGGCGTACGCGCCGGAGAACACCGTCACGGCCTTCGAACTGGCGCGTGAGCAGCGCGCCGACCTGTTCGAGCTCGACGTCCAGGAGAGCAGGGACCACGAACTCGTCGTGGTGCACGACACCACCCTGAACCGCACCACCGACGTCGAGCGGATCTTCCCCGGCCGGTCGCCGTGGCGGGTCGGGGACTTCACGCTGGCGGAGATCCGCAGGCTGGACGCGGGCTCGTGGTTCGCCGCGAAGTACCGGGACGAGCGGGTGCCCACCCTGGGTGAGGCGCTGCGCGCGATGGACGGCAGCGGCCTCGGCCTGTTGCTTGAGATCAAGGCGCCCAGCCTGTATCCGGGCGTCGAGGAGCGCGTCGCCGACGAGCTCCGCCGCCATCCGGCCTGGCTGGCCCCGGGACGGCTCGTCGTGCAGTCGTTCGACTGGGACTCGATGCGGACGTTCCACCGGATCATGCCCCAGGTCCCGATCGGCCTGCTCGGCACGCCCCCGGCCTCCCGGCTCGACGATCTGTCCAGGTTCGCCCGTCAGATCAATCCGACGTACGGCGATCTCACCCCCGGCTACGTCAGGAACGTCCACGACCACCGCATGGAGGTGTTCACCTGGACCGTCGACGACCGGGAGGCCATGCGCCGGGTGATCTCCCAGGGGGTCGACGGCGTCATCACCAACCGGCCCGACGTGCTGCGCGAGGTGGTCTCCCGCGCCCAGCGCCGGGCCGTACCCCAGCTCAGGCGGCGTGGGGCCGCGCCCGGAGCGTCGCGAACAGCACGGCCAGCGTCGTGACGGAGGTCACGCAGATCGCCAGCGTCATGGACAGCGCGCTTGCGCCCGCCAGGGAGACCAGCGGCGGCACCACGGCGCCGAGCAGGAACTGCAGCACGCCCAGCATCGCCGAGGCCGTCCCGGCCCGTTCGCCGTGCGGCGTCATGGCCAGCGCGTTGGCGTTCGGCGTGGACATGCCGACACTCGCGACCGCCAGGAACAGGCCGGGCAGCAGGCCGTAGAGGCCCCAGCCCGCCAGCACCCCGGCGAGGGCGGCCACCGCCCCGACCAGACCGACGACGAGTCCCGAGCCCAGCATCCGGCGGGCGCCGTACCGGCCGACCAGGAGACCGTTGACGTTGCCGCCGAGGACGATGCCGACGGAGTTGACCGCGAAGATCGCCGAGAAGGTCTGCGCGGTCACCCCGTAGCCCTCCTGCAGCACGAACGGGCTGAGCGTGATGTAGAGGAAGAGCGAGCAGCCCGCCAGCGCCAGCAGCATCGCGTAGCCGACGAAGACCCGGTCGCGCACGAGCACCGTGAACTGCCGTCCCGTCTCGCGCAGCCCGCCGGTGTGCCGCGCCTGCTTCTCCAGCGTCTCCGGCAGGGTGAGCCCGGCCAGGAACAGCAGCACACCGATGACGGCGAGCGCGACGAACATGCCCCGCCAGTCGGTGAAGCGGGCGAGCTGGCCACCGGCGAGCGGGGCGACCACCGGCGCCAGGCCGCCGACCAGCATGAGCAGCGAGAACACCTTCGCCGCCTCGTCGCCGTCGAACAGGTCGCGGACCATCGCCCTGGCGATGACCAGCCCGGCCGCCCCGGCCAGTCCCTGGACCAGGCGGAAGCCGATCAGCGACCAGATCCCGGGGGCGAGCGCGCACAGCACCGACGCCACCGCGTACGTCGCGACCCCCAGCAGGAGCGGGCGGCGGCGTCCGATCCGGTCGCTGATGGGACCGGCCAGGAGCTGGCCGAGCGCCAGCCCGACCATGCACATCGACATGGTCATCTGGGCCAGGGCGTCGGTGGTCCGCAGTGCCCTGCCGAGCTCGGGCAGGACCGGCAGGTAGAGGTCCATCGACAGCGGGCCGAAGGCCGAGAGGGCGCCGAGCGTGACCAGCACCCGTACCCGCCGGAGCCCGGACAGCGCGGCGGGCCGTGCGGCGACCGTCATCGCGTCCGCCCGTCCTGGTGCCGTCCGTCCTGGCCGGGGGTGCCGACGTTCATGGATCTCCTTCTCGCGGGGTTCCGGTCCGTGCGGGAGCCGGCGGGGCGCTCGGGTCAGAACCAGTATCACGACGCCGATTTCCCTGATTCCCACCGGGTCCGGTCGTATACGACTTTTGCTGTGATGTCCTACATAGTGGGACCGTACGACTCGACGCGGGAGGGACATGTCGTGGCACGGGAACTGAGACTGGACGAGGCACGCGCGATGGCCGAGGCCGCGCTGGCCCGCGCCGCCCAGGAGGACCTGCGGGTCAGCGTCGCGGTGGTCGACGCCCTCGGCCGGGACGTCCTCGTCGTCCGCGGTGACGGCGCCACCTGGTTCACCCCCGAGGTCGCCCGTTGCAAGGCCCGTACGGCCGCCGCCTTCCGCCGCGACAGCGCCGACCTGGCCGGGCTCAGGGAGAACTACCCCGAGGTGTTCGACCTGGCGGGCGACCAGTTGCCCTTCCGCCCGACCACCCTGGCCGGTGGTCTCCTCCTCGAACACGACGGCGATCCCGTCGGCGCCATAGGCGTGAGCGGCGCCACCCCCGCCCAGGATGTCCTGTGCGCCGAGGCAGGTGTGATCGCCTTCCCCACCCGCTGACGCGGGAGAGACCCGTGTTCGGATCGATGGTGCGTTTCACGTGCGAGGACCAGGCGGGCGCCGACGGTTCGACCGGTTGACCGCCCGGACCGTGGCGAAGGTCCGGGAGAGCGAACCCGACACGCTGATCTACACCACGCACACGGTCGAGGGGCGGCCGCTCCGGCGGATCTTCCACGAGCCGTACCGTGACCGCGCCGCCTTCGAGGCGCACCGCGAGCTTGAGCACGTCAAGCGTTTCACGGCCCGCTGTGACGACCTGTCGGTCTCCTTCGAGGTCGACTTCCTCAACCTGCGGGAGAGCGGGACGACGGCCTGAGCCGTTTCCCGGCGCCGAGGAGATCCGCCCACACCTCCCGGGTTCACCGGTGAGGTGATGAGCCCTCCGCCGCGACCGGCAGGGGCGTGGAGTCGGCCGACGGCCGAGGGTCGGCCAGGTCATGGGCGGAACGGATCAGCCAGACCATGCCCAGTGCGTCGACGACCGTCAGGGCGTCGCGGACGGCCTCCCCTCCCACGAGCAGCCCGGCCAGCGGCCAGAGAACGGGCAGCAGCAGGGAGGCGATGCCGTACCGGACGGTGGCCGTCCGCCAGCGGCCGTCCATCCACTGCGCCCGCAGCACCAGCACCGTCCAGACCAGGGTCGCCAGGGCGCAGATCAGGTTCAGCTGACCGGGCGTGTCCCTGCCGAGGAGGGCGAGCACCTCGGAGACGGCGACGCCCCCGTACGCCAGGACGCCCACGGCCCCCGTGCGGTCGGCGCCCTTCACGCCGCGTGTCAGCACCGGCCGGAACAGCAGCACGACCACCACCATCAGCAGGGAGTCGAGCACCGTCACCCACCAGGGCCACGACGGCACGGCGAAGTAGAGCAACCAGGTCGCCGCGGACGCGTACAACGCCGCCCTCAGCCGCCGTTCGTCCCGGTCCAGGGTGGGCGACGGCCCCGCCAGCGGCCCGCGAAGACACTGCCACAGCGCCCAGGCCCACAGCGCTCCGGCCAGGACCAGGACGATCACGTTCGGCCACGTCACCGCCGCGCCCGCGCCCGCCTCGGTGAACACCGTCAGCCACCACAGCACACCGAGATCACCGGTGACCCACGCGGCCCCGGCGGCGACCACCACCGCGACGAGGTAGACGCCCATGACGAGCAGGGCGGGAACACCGAAACGATGACGACGTAACATGCGGCTCTTCCCGGGGTCAAGATCGAAGGGGGTCAAGATCGAAGGCCCCACCCTAGCGAGTCGCCACCCCGAGACCGACCACGCGCTCTCCCCGACGGCCCCGCCCGTGCCCGTCACCGTGAAACGCCTCGGCCGATCAGCCGACCGGCGACCAGGGCCGGTATTCCACGGAACGGGAAACACCCTCCGGCCGGGTCCGCCGCCTTCTTCCACATCCCCTTTTATATGGAAATAAGCAGACAAATACACGACGACACAACCACTGCGCCATTCTGACCGGCCAGGACACAATTCAATGCCCACCCGATTCACAACACACACCGCCTTGACGAAGCGCGGCAAAAACATACTGTTATTACAGCCGCTCTCTTTAATTGACCACTCTCCAAATCAAGTTCGAGTGGTTCCAAAACCAGAACGGCGCTACGGGAGGCATTATGGTGAAGATCAGATGGGTCGCGGGGGCGGTGCTCACAGCCGGACTCGTGATTCCGACCGCCAACGCGGTCGCGGTCAGCTCCTACGGCGGCGGCGCCCACGCCTGGGCGCCCGCGCAGGGCAACCCGGGGAAGATCGCGGTCAAGGACAACAGCGACGACGGTGACCCGGTCAAGGCCGAGTACTACCGGCAGAGCAGCCCGGGGACCAAGCGGACCCTCTGGAACCACAGCGGCTACAGAAGAACCGTCTACTCCGGGAGCGGCTCGAAGATCATCAAGCTTCGCGCCATCGACGAGAACAACCACGCCCCCGACGACGTCGGGCCCTGGGTCTCCCCCTGACCCGAAGTCCATCACCTGGCCGGGCCGGCACCGTCGACCCGGCCTTCGTCCTGACACCCGGAACCGACGGCGGGAGGCAAGTGCGTTCCCATGGCGTACCGCGGAGCCGTACGAGCCCCGGAGACCTGGGGTCCGGTCCCGTGACGGGCCGGTGGGCGCTTCTGGCCGCCTCGTGCGTGCTGGCCGTGGTCATGTCGGCCATGGTTCTCGCGGTCGCGACGTACGAGGGGCGCGCGGCCAGGGACCGGGCGCGCGGCCCGGTCATCGCCGAGACGGCACGGGACGCCGTCGCCTGGTGGGCGTCGAGATTCGACGCGGTGGGGGGCCTGCAGCACAGCGTGGTGTTCGTGGAACCGCTGGACGCCTCGGCGCCGCCGCCTCCCGGGCTGACCCGGTGGCCCGCGCCGGGAGAGGCGATGCTCTCCCCGGAACTGCTGAGACGCGGGGCCACGGAGGAGGTCCGGACCCGCTACGGGCGCTTCGGCGGGCTCATCGGGCCGGAGGGGCTCCTGTCACCCTCGGAGCGGCTCGCCTACGTTCGCCCGCCCACTTCCCCGAACGCGGTGGAACGCGAATCATGGTTGCCGATCACCGGGTTCGGACGGCCCTTCCCGCTGGTCGAGACGCTGGACCAGCGTGACCTGTCCGAGGTGCTGCTCGCGCTCGGGACGTTCACGCTGGTGCCCGCCCTGGCGCTCATGACGGTCGCCGCCCGACGCGCCCCGCGAACCGGGAACCGTACCGGACCACGGTGGCGCCCGCGGACCCGATCGCGTCGGAGCGAGCGGGCCGGACCACGGTGGCGCCGGGCGTTGACGGGGCTCGGCGAGGAGGTTCCGCCGCTCGTGATCGGCAGCGTGGCGGGAGGTCTCGTGCTCGTCCTGGCCGCGTGCGTCGACCTGCCCGTGCCGGCCACCGGCTACGTGCTGAACTCCGCCGACGTCCGCGCCGCCTGGCCTCTCGGCTGCGCGGCGATCCTCACGAGCCTCACCACCGGGCTCGTCCTCGTGGCCGCCCCGCGCCGGACGGAGCAAAAGACCTCCAAGGTGGAGGCGGACCACGAGACGGCACAGAAAGGAGACCGAGAGGCGGAAAGGGGTCCCGGCGCCCCGCCGTACTCCGTTCCGAAACGGCGCCTCGTGGCATGTGCTCTCGCGGCCGGGACCGTCGCCCTCAGCCAGTACTTCCCTCCGGCCGGGAAACTGATCGCCTTCGCCGTGGGCACGGCCGGCATGTGGGCCCTGCTGCCCTCGGCGGCCACCGCGCTCACCGTGTCCGGGGGCCGCGAACTCGCCAGGCGCGGCGCGGACTCGGGGCGCCCCGGACTCCTCACCGGCGGACTGCGGCTCGCGGCGCGGCCCGCCCCGTTCGTGCGCCTGTTCACGGCGTTGGTCGTCCTGCTGGGGGTCCTGACCCTCATCCAGATCTGGGAGGGACGGATCGGAGACACGGCGAGAGCGGCCCTGACGACGGAGCGGCGCATCGGCGACACCCTCCTGGTCGTGCGTACGGCGGGGCACCCGGACTTGGAGAGGTTCTCCTGGGCCCTTCCCCGCACGTCGGCGCTCGCGGTGCTGACGATCGGTGAGGACGGCAGGCTCGCGACGCTCGTCGGGCCGTGCCGGACGCTCCGGATGCTGAAACTGCCGTGCGCCGGCGCGCTGGTCCCCGGGAACCACGAGGACGACAGGCTGAAGGAGCTCCGGAGCTGGTACGGCATCCGGACGCTGACCGGCCAGGTCGGCCGGGGCCGTACCGAACGGACCAGGAACCTGGTCGTGGTCGTCAGCGACACCAGGGGGCAGTACCCACGGGTCGCCCGCGCGGCCTACGCGACGCTGCCCGTGCTGGAGACCACGGCCCCGGGCGGTGGCTGGATCGACGGGGCGGTCCGGCGGACCGGGCTGGAGACGTGGCTGACACTGCTCGGCCTCGTGGGAGTGTTCGCGCTGCTCCAGGCCGCCTGGATCGGCTTCGCCGAAGACCGCGACGCCTCCGGGCCGGCCGCCTGGTGGCACCTGACGGTCCCCCTGCTCGCCATGACCGCCCTGGTGATCGTCATCACCGCCTGGCACGGCCTGTTCCTCGTCTCCATCACAGCAGGAGGCACCCTCCCCTGGCCCGTGCTGACCACGACGGCCGCGGCCTGCGCCCTCCTCGCGATCGCCCTGGGGCTCTTCCACCAGCGGAGCCGCGGCCCTGAATTCAGATGAGGTCGTCAAAGGCCGCCCTTCATGCGGCGATGGCCGGTTCGAAAGCCGCCTGCTTCAGGAAAGCGATCAGGCACCTGCTCCGAACCGTGAAAACCCCTCGGTCACAGTCACCCGGAACATGATCGTTCGATGATTTCTCCGGAGACCGGCGGTCATTCCTTCTTGGAATCCGTGGCGGTGGAATCGCCGTAAGGAAGCCCCTCGAACAGCGGCCAAAGCGGGCTGTTCTCGTCAATCTCGACGAGCTGGTCCTTGTCGATGACCTTAGCGTTCGACGTGTCGTCCTTCCCTGCCGGTGTGACCACCGATTGTCTCGCCTTCCCCGGATCGTCGCGGTCGGTCATATGGTCTCCGGTTGTGAGCAGCAATGCGGCGCCCAGAACGAACATCTGCCGGTAGCGCCATGTCCGTTTCTTCTCCTCCGACGTGTCACGGGCCTGGCCGGTCACAACCCGGTGTCCTCCCAGTACGGGGTGTGCGTTTCGATGTCCTCCGGCACGTGAATCCGCCCGTTCGACAGGACAAGTGGCGCGATCTCAACGCTCTCGTGGAAGCGCAGGTAACCGACGAAGAATCCGGCGCCACCGGCATGTGCGTCAACCGAACACCGGCCAAGCCAGTCCAGCAATGTCCGGAGCCGGTAGAAGTCGTCGGGATGGAGTTCCTGGCGTACCGTCAGCGCCCAGCCGTCCGATCGCTCTCGCGCGACCAACTCGGCGACGAGCGCGCCCCCCACCCGCCGGGCAGCGCCCCGCTGCGCGAACACGGGCTCCGCCTCCCCGTTCTCCCATTCGCAATCGGGGTCATCGGGATCACCGAGCGGATAGGTTTCCACGTATCTGTCGGAGCCGATCGGCAGCCGCTCAGGCCGTGGCCCCTCCCCCACATGCCACCGCAGCTCGGCGAGCTCGTCGTCGGTCACGTCAGCGCGAATGTCCGCCGAAAGCACGAGTTCGTAGACGTCTCCCATCGGCACACCGTACCGCCACAACACCCAGAAAGATCGTTCTGTGAGGAGTTCACAGCTGTGGTCACCGATCTTCAACAGGGTTCGGAGACTTCCAAAAAAAGCCCTCCACGATATGACCGGATTCCATCAGCGGTTATCGTGTCAGGACCTGTTTGTGGTAGCTCTCAATGTCCCGGACCTCGACGGTGACCTGGGTGTTCAGTCCCGTCCCGGGCCTGAGGTGGTCGCACAGCGTCGCAAGGGTCAGATCTCCCAGACGAGCTTTGACCTCCGGATCGCGCCCGGGCAGGATCGCCAGATCTACGTGGACCATCGCCTCGGTGGCGGCGCCGCCACCGATGACCGCTTCGGCGATCGAACGAAAGCGTGTTTTGAAATCCGGCAGGGCACTGCCGATCAACTCGGCCGCGGCCGGATGAAGTACCGACGCGAATCCGCGCCGGTCGAACGCCTCAGCGAGGGATGCGGAGTACTCGACAACGATCTGTGGCATGCCACTCATTGTTGAAGCCGCCCGCACCATGACCAAGCCGGTTTCCCGGTCCGAAGACCGCATGTCGAAGAATGAAGGTTCGGTACCGGCCGGACAGAGTCTCGTGCACCCACACCCCGGAACATCTGGAGAGGCCGGATTCCTCGGACCCCCCGGGACGACCGTTCCGGTGACCTTGTCCATCGTGACGACCCCCGCTCCGTGAGACACGGGGCGCTCCCCGTTCCGTCCCCGCACCGCGTCTCACGGAACGGGGACGGAACAGAGCCTCATGGAGGCCACGAAGACCGGCGGACGGTTCTCAGCGACCTACTTCAGCAGTTGCCTGGCCATGACCAGGCGCTGGATCTGGTTGGTGCCCTCGTAGATCTGGGTGATCTTGGCGTCGCGCATCATGCGCTCCACCGGGTAGTCGCTGGTGTAGCCGTACCCGCCGAGGAGCTGGACCGCGTCGGTGGTGATCTCCATGGCCGCGTCGGAGGCGGCGCACTTGGCGGCGCTGGAGATGAAGGTGAGGTCCTTCTGCGGCTTGCCGTGCATGGCCAGTTCGGACTTGGCGGCGGCGGCGTAGGTGAGCTGCCTGGCCGCCTCCAGCTTCATCGCCATGTCAGCGATCATGAACTGGAGTCCCTGGAAGTCGGCGACGGGCCTGCCGAACTGCTTGCGCTCCTTGACGTAGCCGATCGCGTAGTCCAGCGCCCCCTGGGCGATGCCGAGCGCCTGGGCGGCGATCGTGACGCGGGTGTGGTCCAGGGTGGCCAGCGCGGTCTTGAAGCCGGTGCCCGGGGCGCCGATCATGCGGGAGGCCGGGATGCGGACGTCCTCAAGGATGACCTGACGGGTCGGGGAGGCCCGGATGCCGAGCTTGCGCTCCTTGGCCCCGAAGCTGACGCCCTCGTCCGACTTCTCCACGACGAAGGCGGAGATGCCCTTGGCGCCCACGCCCGGCTCGGTCACGGCCATCACCGTGTAGTACTCGGAGACCCCGGCGTTGGTGATCCACATCTTCGCGCCGTTGAGCACGTAGTGGTCGCCGTCGGCCACGGCTCGGGTCTTCATCGCCGCGGCGTCGCTGCCCGCCTCCGCCTCGGACAGGGCGTAGGAGAACATCGCCTCGCCCCGCGCGACCGGCGGCAGGTAACGCTGCTTGAGTTCCTCGGAGGCCGACAGCAGCAGCGGGACGGTGCCCAGCTTGTTGACCGCGGGGATCAGCGAGGACGAGGCGCACGCCCGCGCCACCTCCTCGATGACGACGACGGCCGCGAGCGCGTCCGCCCCGGCACCGCCGTACTCCTCCGGGACGTGTACGGCGTGCAGGTCGGCCGCGACGAGTGCCTTGTAGACGTCCCAGGGGAACTCTCCTGTCTCGTCGGCTTCGGCGGCCCGCGGAGCGATCTTCTCGTCGGCCAGGGCACGGACGGTCTCCCGGAGCATCTGGTGCTCTTCGGGCAGCTCGTAGAGAGGGAAGCTCATGGAGAAATACTAGGACGTCCAACAAAATATGGACCGCTCCAGGGTGGTAGATCAGTGCAGCTGGATGTTTGTGCAGGTGGCGTGAGAGTACAGACAAGTGGATGCCGCTACTCTGACGGCACAGAATCGGGCAGAAACCGAAAGGAACACCAGTGGCCTACCGCCTGACGATGGTGGGAACCGGATACCTGGGTGCGACGACGTCGGCATGCATGGCGGAGCTGGGCTTCGAAGTCCTCGGCGTCGACGTGGATGCGGAGAAGATCGCCCGCCTGCAGGCCGGGGACCTGCCTATCTACGAACCCGGCCTTCAGGAGATCCTCCGGCGCAATCTCGCCAACGGACGGCTGCGCTTCACCACCTCCTACGAGGAGGCCGCGGCCTTCGGGGATGTGCACTTCCTGTGCCTGGGCACCCCGCAGAAGCCCGGAGAGTATGGCGCGGACGTCTCCCATCTGGACGCCGCGGTCGAGTCGCTGGCACCGTTCCTGGAACGTGAGTGCCTGGTGGTCGGCAAGTCGACGGTCCCGGTCGGCACCGCGCAACGCCTGTCAGAGAAGCTCGCACGGCTCGCCCCCATCGGCTCCGGCGCCGAGCTGGCCTGGAACCCGGAGTTCCTGCGCGAGGGCTTCGCCGTGAAGGACACGCTGTATCCCGACCGGATCGTGCTCGGCGTCGCCTCGGAGAAGGCCGAGAAGGTCATGCGCGAGGTCTACGCCGCCATGCTCGAACGCCAGACCCCCCTGGTGATCACCGACTACCCCACCGCCGAGCTGGTCAAGGTCGCCGCCAACGCCTTCCTCGCGACCAAGATCTCCTTCGTCAACGCGATGGCCGAGGTCTGCGAGGCCGCCCACGCCGACGTCAAGCAGCTGTCGCTGGCACTGTCCTTCGACGACCGCATCGGCGGCAAGTTCCTCAACCCCGGCCTGGGCTTCGGCGGCGGCTGCCTGCCCAAGGACATCCGCGCCTTCATGGCCCGCGCCGGAGAGCTCGGCGCCGACCAGGCGCTGACCTTCCTGCGCGAGGTCGACGCGATCAACATGCGCCGCCGCGCCCGTATGGTCGACCTGGCCCGCGAGCTGACCGGCGGCTCCTTCCACGGGTGTACGGTGACCGTCCTCGGCGCCGCGTTCAAGCCGAACTCCGACGACATCCGCGACTCGCCCGCCCTCGACGTCGCCGTCACGATCAGCCGGCAGGGCGGCCAGGTCACCGTCTACGACCCGGCGGCCCAGGAGAACGCCCGCCGGGCACATCCCCAGCTCGCCTACGGCGAATCCGCCCTCGACGCCGCCCGCGACGCCCATGTCGTGCTGCTGCTGACCGAGTGGCAGGAGTTCATCGACCTCGACCCCGAGGCCCTGGGCTCCGTGGTCGCCAGGCGCAAGATCGTCGACGGCCGTAACGCCCTTGACGCCGAGGTCTGGCGCGAGGCCGGCTGGCACTACCGCGCCCTGGGGCGCCCCTGACACACGCGACGGCCCCCTGCGCGTGAGAGCGTCAGGGGGCCGGTTGATCAGACGTCGAACGAACCCTGCCTGACCTCACCGAGGAACGCCCGCCACGCCGTACGGGTGAGGATCAGCTTCGGCCCGTCGGGGTCCTTGGAGTCACGTAGCGCGAACAGCGGGCCGACCGCGGCCATCTCGACGCACTCTCCGCCGTTGTCGCTGCTCAACGACGCCTTACGCCACACGGCCCCGCTCAGGTCTGCTTCCATGTCTCCATCACCTTCGTCATGAGATCGATGCTCGCCCCCGGGGACATGGCCTCGGTGCGAAGCTCCTCGTAGCGTCTGCTGACCTCCGCCACGTCACGCGGATGATCCGTTACCCGCCCTTCGATCGCGCATTCCACATAGGCGGTGTCCGTGGTGCCCTCGATTCCGGCGATGACGAACGCCCCGCTCAGACCGGCCGTGACGCTGGCGTCCCCCGGCATCACCTGGATGGAGATGTGACGGTTCTCCATCGCCGCGATGACGGCCGCGATCTGACCGCGCATGATCTCGGGGCTGCCGACCCGCCGGTAGAGCATGCTCTCGTCCAGCACCGCCCACAACAGGGGTGGATTGGCGCCGTGCAGCAGGCTCTGCCGTTCGATCCTGGCGGCGACCAGCTCCTCGATCCGCTCCTCCGGCATCGTCCGCCTGCCTTTCAGCAGGGCGCGGGCGTAGTCGGGGGTCTGCAGCAGGCCGGGGAAGACCAGCGGCTGCCAGTTCTTGAGAACGTGCGCCCTGCGTTCGATCCCCACCCATGGACGAAACCAGACGGGATAGGCGGCCTGGCTGAGAATCGGCCAGATCCGCATGAGCGTCCCCTCGGTGTTGAGCATCCGGTCACAGCGCTCGATGAAGTCACGCGACGGATTGCGCTTGGCGGTCTCGACCATCCCGACCAGGGAGACGGAGGAGGAGATCGCCTCTGCGAGCTGCTCCTGGGTCCATCCGGCCTGGTCGCGCAGGCGGCGAAGCTCTGCTGCGAAGAACGCCAGCGGGCCTGACCCGCTGTCGAGCTCACGCGACGATGGCATCCGAACTCCTGTCTTACGTCTCACACCGGTATCGCAGCATGACCGGTCATCAGGGGACACGATCATGCCTTCAGTGACAACTGCATCACGCACGGTAATGTGACACCGTCTCGTTTGGAAGCGCATCCCCAAAACACGTCAAGATCAGCAAAGCGAGACCCCGGCGATCACCCAGAGACCTTGACCGGGGGGATGGCCGCCAGGCACGAGGTGTCCGGCGTCCGGCCGTCACGGAGAAACGCGGTCACAACGCCCGCGACACACCCGCTGGGTTCGAACTCCGACACATGGCCGACGTTGGGCACGGACACGAAGACCCCCCGGGGAAACTGCGCGGCGGCCTTGCGCCCGTTGGCCTCGGCGGTGATGCCGTCCAGGTCGCCGTTGAGCACCAGCACCGGCACGTCGGGGAGGCTCCCGGTCGAGACGTACGGCCTGCCGGTGCCCTTGGCGGGCCAGCGCAGGCAGTAGTCCCCGGCGTCGGCCTGCGCCCTGGCGAATCCCAGGGGGCTGAACGCGCCGAACTCGCCGGGCCTGGCCCGTCCGACCGCGCGTTCGAAGTGGCGGCGCCGTTCGGCGAGCGAGGCCCCGACCGGCCACGGGCGGGGGTAGTCGTTGCACGAGACGGTGGCCGCGATGCCCATGTCCATGCCCTCGTAGGCCGCCAGGTCTCCCGCCATGATCTCCCCCATCAGGGCGACCAGCTCACGGTCGTCCCCCCGGGCCGCGCCGCGCAACGCCCTGGGCAGCCTGCCGACGACCGGGACCTCCGAGGGCACCGCCCCGACGGCGACGCTGGCCGAGGAGTAGACCAGCTGCGCGAACCTGTCCTCGGTGAGCGCGACCCACCTGTTCCGTCCGCCGACGGTGAGAGGCACCCGCGCGGGTACGGCCCGCAGCCTGGCGGCCACCCTGCCCAGGTCCCGTACGGCCCACTCCCCGTCGCAGGCCCCGCTCCGTTCGCAGATCCGCCGCAGTGTCAGGGAGACGGCCTGGGCGCTCTCCCTGCCCAGCGGGTCGAGGCCGATGGGGTAGGCGGCGGAGAACACCGCCGACTGGACCCGCTCCGGATGCCGCTGGGCGTAGACGGGCAGCAGGTAGGTGCCGTAGGAGAGTCCGTACAGCATGACCTTGGGGATGCCCAGGGCGGCCCTGACGGCGTCGAGGTCGTCGGCGGTCGCGGCCGAGGTGTAGCCGGCGGCGCGCGGGCCGAGGTTGTCCGCGCAGCGGCCGACCAGCCGTAACAGGCCCTCCCGTGGTTCGGTCACCACGGCACCCGCGGGAACGCCGCAGGTCAGGGGGCCCGACCGGCCCACTCCCCGGGGATCGACGAGCAGCAGGTCGTGGTCGGTGAGCAGGCCCCCGAGCAGGGCGGTGAACGTCTCGTGCTGGGCGATCGCCTGTCCTCCCGGACCACCGGGATTGACGAGGATCGTCCCCTTGGCGGGGCCGGCCGTCTCCCGCCGGAGGATTCGTGCGTATCCGACGGTGACGGCGCCCAGGTCCGGCCTTCCCTGGACGAGGGGCCGGGGAAGCGTTCCGCACTCGACCCGGTGGCCGGGAACCTCAGGACACCAGGTGGTCTCCTGGGCGGGGGCGGACACACCGGACAGGGCGCCGGGCAGGGCGAGGGACAGGGCGAGAGCGATCGAAGTCAAGGTCACGATCGGGATTGTTGATCCTCACCCGGCCCGCCACCAGACCCAAACTTCGACCCCGGCGTCGATCAGTTGTCGAACTCGCCGAGTTTCACGCCGCCCACGAAGGCCTCCCACTCCGAGCGGGTGAAGAAGAGCTTCGGGCCTTCGGGGTTCTTCGAGTCGCGCAGCACGTACAGCGAGCCGAGGCCCGCCTTGTGGCCGGAGTCGACCGGGTCGATCACGGCCACCTCGACGCAGTCCTCGGTGGGGTCGTCACCCGTGACCGCCCTGCGCCAGACGGCCTTGCTCAGGTCAACGTCCATCTCTCATCACCTTCGCTGTCGGGTCGGCGCCGCGCCGGGCACCTTCATACGGAGATCCAGGATGACCGGTGACGTTCTCCCCCGTGCCGGATTCCCGCACACAGTATCCGCGGCGACGACCGGCGACGGACAGGACCGTACGCGATTACCTAACGGATGACTGATTAATCCCTTGATTGACTTCAATAACGTTCTGATCAGCGAAACAACCGAAAGATCCTGAGGAGATTGCCATGCCGTACTTCGAGACCGCCGACGGCACCCGTCTCGCCTACGAGGACTACGGCACCGGCAAGCCGATCGTGTTCGTGGCCAGCTGGGCGCTGGGCGCCGACATGTGGGAGTACCAGGTGCCGTTCTTCGTCGAGCAGGGCTACCGGTGCGTCCTCCTCGACAGGCGTGGGCACGGCCGCTCCGACCGTCCCTCGGGGGGATACGACATCGACACCAGGGCCGACGACCTCGCCACCCTGGTCGAGCACCTCGACCTGCGGGAGATCACCCTGGTCGGGCACTCCGCCGGTGGCGGCGAGGTGGCGCGTTACCTGGTCAGGCACGGTGAGGAGCGGGTCTCGCGGGTCGCGTTCGTCTCGGCGGTGCTGCCGTTCCTGAAGCGGACGGACGACAACCCGCAGGGCGCGCCCGAGATGCTCTGCGAGGCGGTGATCGCCCGGTTCAGGAAGAACCGGCCCAAGTGGTTCGCCCAGCGGGCGCAGGGGTTCTACGCCACCCACCTGGGCAACGACGCCTCGCCCGCGCTGGTCGACCTCACGCTGCGGCGGTGCCTGGACACCGCGCCGTGGGCGACGATCGAGGTGTGGCGTTCGACCTTCCACGCCGACCACCGCGAGGGCCTGCGCGCGATCACCGTCCCCACGCTGGTGGTGCACGGCACGGCCGACCAGTCCGCGATCGTGGAGATGACCGGCAGGCGCACCGCGCAGCTGGTGCCGGGCTGCGTCTACAAGGAGTACCCCACCGGCGGTCACGGCCTGTTCGCCACCCACAGCGAGCAGCTGAACAACGACATCCTTGACCTGGTCAAGGGCTGACGGGGCGTTCCGCCGGACGGCCGAGGGGAAAAACGGGAGGACGGACACGGGCAGAACGTCCGTATACTCCTGGCATGATCCGACGACATTGATGAACGACCAGAGGTCGAAACGAGAGCGGATGCCGTGGGCCACCTGGCGCCTCAGAGCACCTGGAGCCCCGTCCCATCTCGTCTCGTGGAAAGACCTCATGATCGCACTTTCTCCGCGTGCGTCGGGCGCCCGCGTGAAGCGGCTGACCCGTCCCCTCTACCTCTACGCGGCCCTTGAGGACTTCGTCCTCCTCTATCCGGTCTACGCTCTGCTGTTCGCCGACCACGGCCTGTCGGTGCCCGAGATCTCCTCCTTGTTCGTCATCGGCGCCGTCTGCGGCATGCTGCTGGAGGTCCCCTCGGGCGCGTGGGCCGACGCCGTCTCCCGTCGTCTGCTGCTGTCGGTGGGGCCGCTGCTGTCCGCGGTGGGTTACGCCCTGTGGTTCCTGGTTCCGGCCTACTGGTCGTTCGCGCTCGGGTTCGTGCTCTGGAGCGCGGGTTCCTCGCTCCGCTCCGGCTCGATGGAGGCGCTCGTCTACGAGGAGCTCGACCATCTGGGTGAGGCCGGGCGCTATGCCACGGTGATGGGCAGGGTCCGTGCCATCGGGCTCGTCGCCGTCGCGGCGGCCACCGCGGCGGCGACCCCGGTGCTGAGCGTCGGCGGGTATTTCGCCCTCGGTGTGGCCAGTGTGCTGACCTGCGTGTTGTGCGCCCTGACCGGTATGGCGCTGCCCGAGCACCGGGCGGCCTCGGCGCGGCACGAGGACGCGAGCGGGTATGTGGCCGTGCTGCGGGCGGGCCTGGGCGAGGTGCGGGACAACCGGCCGGTCCGGGTCGCCCTGCTGCTCGTCGCGGTGGTGACGGCGGTCTGGGGTGGTCTTGAGGAGTACGTCCCGCTGCTCGCGGCGGCGACCGGCGTCTCCGAGGCGACCGTGCCGTTGCTCGTGCTGATCGTCTGGGGTGGCGTCGCGGTCGGCGGCCTGCTGGCCGGGGTCGCGAACAGGATGCCGGTCAGGGCCTTCTCCGCGGTGCTCGCCCTGGCCTCGCTCGTCATGGCGGCCGGGGCGCTGACGGAGCGGCCCGCCGGGCTGGTCGCGGTCGGCGCGGGCTTCTGCGTCTTCCAGCTGGCGAGCGTGATCGCCGACGCCAGGCTCCAGCGGCGGATCACCGGGCCGAGCCGGGCCACGGTGACCTCGTTCGCGGGCATCGGCATGGACGCGGGCACGGTGGTGGTCTACGGCGTCTACGCCGCTCTTTCGCCGTTCGCCGCGCATGGCGTGATCTTCGCGCTGTTCGCCGCGCCGTACCTCTGCGTCGCCGCCGCCCTCGCGTACGGCTCCGCCCCTGCCCCGCCCGCCTCGACGGGCTCCCGCTAGGCCGTCTCCCGCCCGCCCGCGCCGCCCCGCGTCGTGCGTGGAGTGCCTGCCCGGTGACCGGTCACCACGCCGGCCGAAGCCCAGGGTCGCGGTGACCGGGCACGTGGCGGCCCGCCGGGCGTTCGACCAGCCCGTCGGGGGCGCGCCGCTGGAGGATCCGGCTGTTGCCCGCTTCTCCCGGCGTGGGGGCCGGGAGTGCCGCCTGCCCTGAGGTGAGGGGGCGGCGGGTGCCGGCTCCCATGCCGCCGAGGACCGCCAGGATCAGGACCGTCACCCCGAGGGTGGTCCGTATCACGTTTCTCATGGTTCCTCCCTCCTCATCCCGCCGAAGGTCCTCTCCTGCCCCGAAGGGCGGGAGATATCCACACGGATGAGGAGGGAGGGATCAGCCGCCGAGGGAGGCGGCCTCGGCGCGCAGCTTGGCGCCCTTGGCGTGGGCCTGGTCCCGCAGCGACTCCTGGAAGCCCTCCATCCGGACCCGCAGCGCCTCATCCGAGGCCGCCAGAATCCGTACGGCCAGCAGCCCCGCGTTGCGTGCGCCGCCGACGGCGACGGTCGCGACCGGGACCCCGGCGGGCATCTGGACGATCGAGAGCAGGGAGTCCATGCCGTCGAGATACTTCAGTGGCACCGGGACACCGATCACCGGCAGCGGGGTCACCGAGGCGAGCATGCCGGGCAGGTGGGCGGCGCCCCCGGCCCCCGCGATGATCACCTTCAGGCCGCGCCCCGCCGCCTGCTTGCCGTAGGCGATCATCTCCTCGGGCATGCGGTGCGCCGAGACCACGTCGGCCTCGAAGGGGACGTCGAACTCGGCCAGCGCCTCGGCGGCCAGCCGCATCACCGGCCAGTCGGAGTCGCTGCCCATGACGATACCGACGGCGGTCATGCTCTCTCCTCGCCTCGCGGCCCGCGGCCGCGCTTACGGACGTTCACGTGTAGCGGCCCTCGGACAGGTAGACCGCGGCGTGCTGGGCGCGCGCCCTGACCTCGTCCAGGTCGGTGCCGAGGGCGGTGACGTGGCCGATCTTGCGGCCGGGCCGTACGTCCTTGCCGTAGAAGTGGATCTTGACTCCCGGGTCGTGCGCCATGACGTGCTCGTAGCGGGAGAACAGGTCCGGGTCGTCGCCGCCCAGGAGGTTGGCCATCACCACGACGGGGGCCGCCAGCGAGGGCGAGCCGAGCGGCAGGTCGAGCACCGCGCGCAGGTGCTGCTCGAACTGGGAGGTGCGAGCGCCGTCGATGGTCCAGTGGCCGCTGTTGTGCGGGCGCATGGCCAGCTCGTTGACGACCAGCCCGGTGGCGGTCTCGAACATCTCGACGGCCAGCAGCCCGGTCACGCCCAGCTCATGGGCGATCTTCAGGGCGATCCGCTGCGCCTGCGCGGCCCGCTCGGGGTCGAGCCCCGGGGCGGGGGCGAGCACCTCGACGCAGATGCCGTCACGCTGGACGGTCTCCACGACGGGGTAGCTGACACCCTGTCCGTGCGGCGACCTGGCGACCAGGACGGCCAGCTCGCGCTCGAACGGCACGAACGTCTCGGCCATCAGCGGCACCCCGCCGGCCAGCACCTCGGCGGCCTCCTCCGCCGACCGGCAGACCCACACGCCCCGCCCGTCGTAGCCACCGCGCACCGCCTTGAGCACGACCGGCCAGCCGTGCTCGGTGGCGAACTCCGTCACGTCCTCGACGGAGGCGATCCGCCGCCACGGCGGGCAGGGAGCGCCGATCGCGGTCAGCCGCTCACGCATCACCGCCTTGTCCTGGGCGTGCACCAGCGCCTCGGCACCGGGGTGTACGGCGAAGCCGTCCTCGGTCAGCGCCCGGACGTGCTCGGTCGGCACGTGCTCATGGTCGAAGGTGATCGCGTCGCACCCCTTGGCGAAGTCACGCAGGACCGCCAGGTCGCGGTAGTCGCCGAGCCTGGTGTCGGCGATCACCCTGGCCGCGCTCTCGTCGAGGGAGTTGGCCAGCACCCGCAGCTCGATCCCGAGGGCGATGGCCGCCTGCTGGGTCATCCGGGCCAGTTGACCTGCTCCGATGACGCCGACGACGGGACCGATGGGACTGACCGGGGAAGGGCTGCTCACGTCGGTCGAGTTTACCGGCCCTCCGCACGGGAACCGGCAGGGGCATCGGCCCCGCGCCACCGGGTACGGCGTGGGGCCGGTCATGTTTTGCCCTGAGTGCCAGGTGTGACATCCCGGGCCGGAATAACGCCATACGCCTAGATTTATCGCCATAAATCCGATATTTCTTGAAACACCGTAACTGACTGCTTGCGGAACATCTGGTCAGCCGAAACACGGGACGAGCGGGTGCGCCGGTAACCTGACAGAACAACGTCCGAGGTCCTCCCAGCGACGGCCTCAGCCATCCGAAGGGACCGTGTGGGAGACGTGCTGTTTCTGCGACGCGCCTACGAGCAGCTCGTCGGCCTGATCCACGAGCTGTCCAAGTTCGGGGTCATCGGAGCCATCGCCTTCGTCATCGACACCGGCGGGCTGAACTTCATGCAGTACGTCCTGCACCAGGGGCCGCTGACCTCCAAGGTCGCCGCCACGACCGTGGCCGCCACCTTCGCCTACCTCGGCAACCGTTACTGGACCTTCAGGCACCGCGAGCAGAGCGGCCTGGCCAGGGAGTACTTCCTGTTCTTCCTGCTCAACGGGATCGGGCTGCTGATCGGGCTGCTGTGCATCGGCTTCACCCAGTACACCCTCAAACTGACCGACCCGCTGAGCTTCAACATCTCCAATCTGGTCGGTGTCGGCCTGGGGACGCTCTTCAGGTTCTGGTCCTACAAGAAGTGGGTCTTCCTGGCCGCGACCGAGGACATCCCCAGGGAGCTCCCGAACGAGAACACCCGGGTCCTCTAGGGCTCACGCGGGGCCGCTGACCACCCGGTTTCTCGTGGTGTCGTCCACCTGGCGCAGGAACAGCGCGAAGGCCGCCGGGCGAGGACGGATGAGTTCGAGACGGCCGCCGTCCGCGGCGGCCAGCGCCCGCGCCAGGGTCAGCCCGAGTCCGGTGCCCCCACCTCCGCTGACGTTCCTTTCGAAGATCCGTCCGGCGAGTTCGTCGGAGACCCCCTGCCCCTCGTCCGCGACCTCGATCACGATCGACCTGTCCTTGTCACTGGTGGTGACCGTCACGGTGCCGCCGCCGTGTTCGAGGGAGTTCTCCAGCAGCGTGGAGATCACCTGGCTGACGCCTCCGCTGGTGCCGAGCGCCTGCAGGCCGCGCGTCCCGGACAGCTTCAGCTTGCGTCCCACCCTGCGGAAGGCCGGGCCCCACTCGATGAACTGCTGGTCGAGCACGTCGTCCAGAGTGACGGCGTCCGCCTGCGCCTGCCGCTGCCTTCTCGCCGCCGCCAGTAGTTCGTCGATCACCGCCGTGAGCCGCTCCGCCTGCACGATGGCCGCCTCGCCCTCCTCCTTGACGATTCCCGGCTCGTGCGCGGCCGCCACGATCTCCTCAAGTCGCATGGTCAGACCTGTGAGAGGGGTGCGGAGCTGGTGCGAGGCGTCGGTCGCGAACTCCCGTTCCCTGGCCAGCAGGTCCGAGATCCGGGTGGCGCTGCGGTCCAGCACCTCGGCGACCCGGTCGAGCTCCTGGATGCCGTAGCGGTGCTTGCTGGGTCTCGCGTCGCCGGAGCCCAGCCGCTCGGCGATCATGGCCAGGTCGCTGAGCGGCAGTGTCAGCCGACGTGACTGCACGACCGCGAGCCCTACCGCGACCGCGAGGGCCGCGGCGGCCAGCGCCAGGATGAGCAGGAGCCATGCCCTGACCTCCCGCTCCACCTGCGTCTTGTCCCGGCTGACCGCGACGTACACGCCGTTCTCCGACTGGGCGTCCTGGGTCATCTTGCGACTGTCGGGGGGCTCGGTCCCCACCATCGTCACCTGGGGGGGAGTCCCTTTCGCATAGACTTGGATATATCGGTCGGGGTATTTGCGCTTGAGCTGCTCCGGATCGACGGGCTGGTCCTGAATCCGGGCATACTCCACCTCCCCCAGCAGGCTTTTGGCCTGGGAGGAAAGCTCCTGGGTCGCCTCTTCCTCGATCAGCCGGTTCACCGCGACGCCCAGGGGGATGCCCAGCAGCAACACCCCGATGACGGCGACAAGCAGGGTTGAGGAGAGCAGGCGGCGGCGCATTCCCTACTCGCGTTCGAAGCGGAAGCCAACCCCTCGCACGGTCGTGATGTATCGCGGCTTGGCGGCGTCGTCCCCCAGTTTGCGGCGCAGCCATGAGATGTGCATGTCCAGGGTCTTGGTCGAGCCCCACCAGTTGGTGTCCCACACCTCGCGCATGATCTGCTCGCGGGTGACCACCTTCCCGGCGTCGCGGACCAGGACGCGCAACAGGTCGAACTCCTTGGTCGTCAGGTGGAGCTCCTTGTCGCCCATCCACGCGCGACGGGAGTCGGCGTCGATGCGCACCCCCTGGACGACGGGCGTCTCAGAGGTGCCGCGCCGCAGCAGCGCGCGAACCCTGGCCAGGAGTTCGGCGAGCCGGAACGGCTTGGTGACGTAGTCGTCGGCCCCGGCGTCGAGCCCGACCACGGTGTCGACCTCGTCGACACGGGCGGTGAGGATGAGCACGGGCGTGCCGTGCCCCTCTGCACGTATGCGTCTTGCGACTTCCAGGCCGTCCATCTCAGGAAGGCCCAGGTCAAGAACAATCAAGTCGATGCCACCCGACAGCGCCCGTTCCAGGGCCTGCGGGCCGTCGGGACTCACCTCGACTTGGTAGCCCTCCCGACGCAGCGCGCGCGCCAGTGGCTCGGAGATCGAGGTATCGTCCTCGGCGAGAAGTACACAGGTCATGTTGCGATCGTAGGACCTTAAGGGATCGTTTCCCGGGCACAGCGCGCGGTTTGACTCGTCATTGACCTATCCATTGACCTGGGCAAACACTGATAAATCCCGGATAGTCGTCCCGCAACGGCTGGAGCCTTCGCGGTAGCGCTCCCGCATCAGAACCGCCTGGAAAGGGCAGCCCCGCCGGCCGTTCCCTCAAATGTTTCCGACAAAACAGAACACGCCCTCCGAAAGGAATTCGGCGGGCGTGTTCGGACGATCAACCTCAGGAGGCCGACGGTGGCTCGGCGTAGCGAGCCAGGTAGAGCTGCTCGCCCAGGCTGCTGATCAGCCCCAGCTCCGTCTCCAGATAGTCGATGTGGTGTTCCTCGTCCTCAAGGATCTCCTCGAAGAGGCGAGCGGAGGTGGCGTCGCCCTTTTCCCGCATGAAAATGATCGCGGGCTTCAACCGGTTGACGACCTCAAGCTCGATGTTGAGGTCGGATCTCAGCTGCTCCTCGACGGTCTGGCCGATGTGCAGCGTACCTAGCCGCTGATAGTTGGGCAGGCCTTCGAGAAAGAGGATTCGATCCGTCAGTTTCTCCGCGTGGCGCATCTCGTCGATGGACTCTTCGCGGGTGTACTTCGCGAGTCTGGTGTATCCCCAGTTCTCCTGCATCTTCGCGTGCAGGAAGTACTGGTTGATCGCGGTCAGCTCTGCCGTGAGCTGTTCGTTCAGCAACTCTATGATCTTCTTGTCGCCCTGCATGGCGGGCTCCTCGGGCTAAGCGGTCGGCAACAAGTCTTCAGACCGCTTCAGGATCGCACAGATCTTCCGCACACAGGAGGCGCAGTCACCACCCGCACCGGTCCGGTCACGAACCTGGCGCGCGCTGCTGGCTCCCGACGCTATGCAGTCATGCACCTCGTTTTCGGTGACGGCGCGGCAGACGCAGACATACACGGCGGGAAAAGGCCTTTCTCAGGTGCACTACAAACTAGGTAAGGCATACCTAACATAACGCATTCAGTAAGGCTTTCCTATGTGATGTAGACCACACGAAGAACATTTCCCCGCCGCGCGTGTCCCGGCGCGTCAGACGATCAGTGCCCCCTCGCGATCCACTCCTGGAGATGCGGGGCCTCCGCGCCGATCGTGGTCGACTCGCCGTGGCCGGTCTCGACCACCGTCTCACCCGGCAGGGTGAGCAGCCTCTCCCCGATCGACCCGATGATCGTCTCGAAGGAGGAGAAGGACCTGCCCGTCGCCCCGGGGCCGCCGTTGAACAGCGTGTCGCCGGTGAAGACCACGCCCAGTTCGGGCGCGTGCAGGCACACCGCGCCCGGCGTGTGGCCGGGGGTGTGCAGCACGGTCAGCTCGACGCCGCCCGCGGTGATCACCTGCCCGTCCCCGAGCGGCGTGTACGGCAGGTCCGGGTAGACCATCTCCCACAGGACCTGGTCCGCCGGGTGGAGCATGATCGGCGCGCCGACCCGGGCGGCCAGGTCGGCCGCCGCGTCGATGTGGTCGTTGTGCGCGTGCGTGCAGACGATCGCCCTGACCTCCCGGTCGCCGATCCGCCCGGCGATGGCCGCCGCGTCGTGCGCGGCGTCGACCACCACGACCTCGCGCTCGGAACCGACCAGCCAGACGTTGTTGTCCACCTCCCACGTCCCGCCGTCCAGCGAGAACGTCCCCGAGGTGACGACCCGGTCGATCACAGGACCACCACCGAGCGCAGCACCTCGCCGCGGTGCATCTTGGCGAAGGCCTCCTCGACGTCACCGAGGCCGATCGTCTCGGAGACGAAGCCGTCCAGGTTCAGCCGTCCCTGGAGGTAGAGGTCGATGAGCATGGGGAAGTCACGGCTGGGCAGGCAGTCGCCGTACCAGGAGGACTTCAGCGCCCCGCCCCTGCCGAAGACGTCGAGCAGCGGCAGCTCGATCGTCATCTCCGGGGTCGGGACGCCCACGAGGACCACGGTCCCTGCCAGGTCGCGGGCGTAGAAGGCCTGCCGGTAGGTCTCGGGACGGCCGACCGCCTCGATCACCACGTCCGCGCCGTTGCCGCCGGTGAGCTCCTTGATCGCCTCGACCGGGTCGCTCTCGCGGGAGTTGACGGTGTGGGTCGCGCCGAACTCCTTGGCCCAGGCGAGCTTGCGGTCGTCGATGTCCACCGCGATGATCTTCGTCGCGCCCGCCAGGTGGGCACCGTGCACGGCGGCGCCGCCGACCCCGCCGACGCCGATGACGGCCACGCTGTCGCCCCTGGTCACGCCGCCGGTGTTGATCGCGGCGCCGATGCCCGCCATCACGCCGCAGCCGAGCAGCCCGGCGGCCGTCGCCGGGGCCGCCGGGTCGACCTTGGTGCACTGCCCGGCGGCGACCAGGGTCTTCTCGGCGAAGGCGCCGATGCCCAGGGCCGGGCTGAGCGGCGTGCCGTCCTCAAGGGTCATCGGCTGGGTGGCGTTGTGGGTGCTGAAGCAGTACCACGGACGGCCCCGGCGACAGGCGCGGCACTGCCCGCAGACCGCCCGCCAATTCAGGATCACGTAGTCGCCGGGCGCGACGTCGGTGACACCCTCACCGACCGCCTCGACCACCCCGGCGGCCTCGTGGCCGAGCAGGAACGGGAACTCGTCGTTGATCCCGCCCTCGCGGTAGTGCAGGTCGGTGTGGCACACCCCGCACGCCTGGACGTTCACCACCGCCTCACCCGGACCCGGGTCCGGCACGTGGACGGTCTCCAGGGAGACGGGCTCCCCCTTGCCTCGCGCGACCACGCCCTGCACGGTGTACGGCATGTCTGCACCTCGTCCTTGATCGTCTGGCATCGTGGCGGTGCCTCACCGGGCACCCCGGTGTCCATGCTTACCAGGCCGGACCGGGCTCCCGTCAGGCCCTTCTGAGCACGTACGGCTGGACCATGCCGAGCCCGCGCGCGGGACGGCGGCGCATGCGCTGGACCGTGACCCCCTCCGCCCCCTCGACGGCCTCGGCCAGCTCGCCGTCGGCGATGATCGTGCCGGGACGGGCGATGGCCGTCAGCCGCGCGGCCAGGTTGACCGTGGTCCCGAAGACGTCGCCCATCATCGGCACCACGGGGCCGTAGGCGAGCCCGACGCGTACCTCGGGGCCGTAGTCGCGGATCGCCTCGACCAGGCCGAGCGCGATCCCCGCGGCCGTCCGCGGCTCCGCGGCGGTGAACAGCACCTCGTCCCCGAGCGTCTTGACCAGCCGCCCGCCGTACGTGGCGACCACGTCGGCGGCGCGCGACTCGAACCCCTCGACCAGGTCGGCCAGGCCGTTCTCGTCCAGTTCGCGGGAGAGCTGGGTGAAGGAGACCAGGTCGGCGAAACCGACCGCGAGGGTCAGCCGGTTCAGCACGATCTCCTCGCTGAGGTCGGTCGTGGCGAGCAGGCGGGTCCCGGCCGCGGCGAGCTGGGCCCGCCAGACGTGGACCAGCACCTGCTCGAAGTCGGGCAACAGCCTGCGGGAGGCCTCCAGGACCGCGGCGAGGTCGGCGTCGCTCGGCCGTCCCTGCCCGTCGAGCACGGCGCCGACCATGATCTCGGCCTGCCACTGCGCCAGCCTGGCGGTCGTCTGGCCGATCGCCCTGGTCATCCTGATGACGGCCCGCTCGTCCAGCGGGCCGTCCTCCAGCATCGCCCTGACCCGGCCGAGCGCGGCCACGTCGGCGTCGGTGAAGGCGACCGCGTCGTCGGCCAGCGTGGCGAAGCCGAGCGCCCGCCAGATCCGTTCGGTGAGTTCCTGCGGCAGCCGCGCCAGCTCGGCGACCTCGACCCGGGTGTAGCGGGGCGAGGTGCCGACGAACAGGCGCTCGATCTGCTCGGCCGTCGGACGTTGCGCCACGTTCCTCTTCGCCGTCCCCTCCGTCGTGCTCAGGCTTCCGCCCAGGAGGTTACGCCACCGCCCGCACTCTCCGGGTCAGACCGGCGAGCTCCTATTTGAGGGCACCGGCCGTCATCCCCGCCTGGACCCTGCCCTGCAGGAGGGCGTAGACGATCAGGATCGGCGCCATGGCGATCGTGAGGCCCGCGAAGAGGCCCGAGCGGTCACCGGCGTAGCCCTGTTCGACCGCCAGGTTGGCCAGTCCCTGCGACAGCACGAACTTGCTGTCGTCGCTGACGAGGACGAGCGGGATGAGGTACTGGTTCCACTGGCCGATGAAGTTGAAGATCCCGACGCTGATGAGTCCCGGTTTGGCCATCGGCAGCATGACCCTGAAGAAGGTCGCGATCTCCCCGCAGCCGTCGAGTGTGGCGGCCTCGGCGATCTCCCCCGGCAGCGTGCGGAAGAAGGCCACCAGGAAGAACATGGAGAAGGGCAGCGAGTAGGCCGTGTAGACCAGGATGAGGCCGGGCAGCGAGTCGCCGAGCCCCAGGTTCTGGACCACGAAGAACAGCGGGACGAGCGCCATGAAGACCGGGAAGGTCATCCCGGCGACGAAGAAGTAGTAGAGCACTCCCTTGAGACGGAACTCGAAGCGGGCGAACACGTAGGCGGCCATGGCCGACAGCAGGAGCGTCAGCGTGACGCCGCCGCCGACCACGATGACGGTGTTGCCGAAGTACGTCCCGATGGAGGCGCTGTCCCAGGCCCGGGCGAAGTTCTCCCAGCGCAGGGCCGCGGGCAGCGACCACGGGTCGGCGACGATCTCGGGATCCGACTTGAGGGAGCTGACGACGGCCCACAGCAGCGGCGCGGTCGAGATCACGGCCCACAGGACCAGGAACACCTGGGCGACGGCGATCGTGGGGCCGGACGACCTTCGCGGGCCCGTGGCGGTGGCCATCAGAACTCGATCCTCTCTCTACGGGTCGCCCGGAGCGTGAAGGCGGACAGGGCGAGGGTGACGGCGAAGAGCACGACGCCCATCGCGGAGGCGTAGCCGAAACGGCCGTAGGAGAACGCGTTCTGGTAGAGGTAGAACGAGGCGACCTGGGTCGAGTCGTTCGGCCCGCCGGCGGTCATGATCTGCACCACGGCGAAGGCGTCCAGTGCGGCGATTCCCAGATAGACCGTCGCCGTCCGGACGTTCTCCCAGATCAGCGGGATCGTGATGCGGAAGAAGATCTGGGTTCTCGACGCGCCGTCGAGCACCGCCGCCTCAAGCAGCGAGGCCGGGATGGCCTTGATGCCCGCGGTGAAGAGCACGACGTAGAAGCCGACGCCGTTCCAGACCAGTACGGCGAGCACGGCCCAGAAGGCGAGCCGTTCGTCACCGAGCCACGACGGCTGGACCTGTTCGAGGCCGACGGCGCGCAGCGCGCCGTTGAGCAGGCCGTTGATGGGGTTGTAGATGTTCGTCCACAGCACACCGATGATCGCGATCGACAGGATGTACGGGAAGAAGTAGACGACCCGGTAGAACCCGGCGCCCCACACGCCCCGGATCTCTCCGCTGCGGGGCCCGCCCGCGGCGTTGAGCATGAAGGCGAGGAACAGCGCCAGTCCTATGGTGACCACGGGCAGGGTCACCAGCAGGATCAGGTTGTTGAGCAGTGCCTTCCAGAACACCGGGTCACCGGACAGTTCGGCGAAGTTGGCCAGGCCGACGAGGTCCACCTCGGCTGACAGGCCCCGCCAGTCGGTGAGGGCGATGTAGAACGCCTGCACGTATGGCGAGGCCACGAACACCGTGTACAGGACGACGGGCGCGGCGAGGAAGCCGACGATGACACGGCTCTGGTGCCGGTTGCGCATGGGGTGCTCGTCCTAGCCGCGGGCCGCGTCGGTGAGGCGCTGAGCCTCCTTGGCGAGCTGGTCCGCCTTCACGTCACCGTTCATGAAGCGTCCCATCACCTTGGCGATGTCGCCCCACAGCCGGCTGTCACGGGTGTCGAGGGTGACGCCGAAGACGTTGTCGCCCGCCTCGGCCAGCGCGGCGTCGATCGACACGAGACCGTGCTTGGCGTCCTTGGGCAGCTTCGCCCTGCGGTTGGAGGACAGGGTGCCCGCCTGGGCGATGAAGTTCGCGGCGCTCTCGTCGGAGAGCATCGCCCGCAGGAACTCCAGGCCGCCCGCGGTGTTCTTCGCCGAGCGCGGGACGATGTACGGCTCGCCCGCCTTGGCGCACAGGGCCCCGAAGGGCCGGTCGTCGTTCGCGGTGATCGACGGGACGCGGCAGATCGACATGTCGAAGCCCGCCGGGACGCTGTCGCCCATCTCCTTCTCCAGCCAGGAGCCGCCCGGGACGAAACCGGCCTTGCCCAGCAGGAACTGCATCTGCGCGTCGGTGTGGTTCAGCCCGGAGCTTCCCTTGAGCACCCAGCCGTTGGCGGGGATCGCCTCGAAGGCCTTCAGGGCGGCGACGGCCCGCTCGTCGGTCCAGGCGTCCTTCTCAAGGTTGTTGATCTTGTCGATGACCTCCTTGCCGGCCACCTTGTAGATCATCGAGGCCAGCCACCAGAACATGTAGTACGGGAACTGGCCGGGGTAGGTCCACGGGGCGATGCCCGCGGTGGCCATCTTGTCGCACAACGTGAGGTACTCGTCCCACGTCTGGGGGTAGGTCCACTCCTTCTCCTTGAACAGCGCGGAGCTGTACCACGCGCCGTAGGCGCCGTAGGAGTAGTTCAGGACCGTGAACTGGCCGCCGTGCGTGCCCACCTCGACCACACCGGGGCGCAGGGTGTCGCGCACCTTGGCCGCTGGATCGCTCCACGAGGGGGCGTCCAGCAGCGGAAGGAGGGGCAGCAGTGCCTCGTCCTTGACGAGCGCGCCGTAGTCGATGGCGTTGGAGCCGGAGTTGTTCACCACGTCCGGCGGGTTTCCGGCGACGAAGCGCGGCTGGAGGGACTGCTGGATCTGCTGGGTCGCCGTCTGGGTGATCTTGGCCTTGGGATGCTTGCCCTGGTACAGCTCGACGGGCAGCTTGATGTAGGTCTGGCCGTAGCCGCCGTCGAAGACGACGACCTCGATGGGCGCGCCCTGGGCCACCCCGAACGGGTTGCCCGCGGCCGCGGCCCCGGTCGGAGTGGCGGCCGGGGCGGCGCTCTGCCGGGTGCCGCCGGTGGCACAGCCGGCCAGCGCGCCCGCGACAGGGGAGAGGGCGAGGAGCGCCAGAACCGAGCGACGGGTCGGCTGGAGCGGAGACGGACGGTCGTTCATGAGATGTACCTCCACAGGATCCTGAGCTTTTGACGATCCTGAGTAAGGTAAGCTACCTTACTAACATGGCTACAGCAACCGGCAATCCTCAGAGCCCGCCATGGAACACCTTCGACCAGGCCTTCGACAGCCAGCCCGAGGCGCTGACGCGGCTCGCCACGACGCTGCCGGACCTGCTCCGCCGCCACACCGCGCCACAGACGCGGCGCCTGGTCGTGTTCGGGATCGGGGCGAGCCGTGCCGCGGCCCACGTGCTGACGGCGGGGCTCACCGCGCGGGGGGTCTCGTGCGAGTTGCTGACCGGGGCCGACTTCACCGCCGAGCACGTGCGGCCGGAGACGACGTACCTGGGGATCTCCCAGTCGGGGCGCAGCGTCGAGATCGTGCGGGCGCTGTCGGTGGCTCCCGCCGAGTCGCGCATGAGCGTCGTCAACCGGGTGCCCTCGCCGGTGGCCGACCTGACGCCACGGCACCTGTGGCTGGGCGACGTCGCGGACTCCCGGGTCTCGACCGTCGGCTACACCGCCACCGCCCTGGCCCTGGCCCTGCTGGCCGAGCACCTCACCGGCGGTGTCGACGAGGAGCGCTGGCGCTCCTTCGGCGGACGGCTGGCCACGGTGACGCGGTGGCGCGGGGCCGCGAGCCGGATGGCGGCCGACCTGCTGGCCGCGGGCCACGTCGACCTGGTCTCCTCAGGGGCGGGGCTGGCCGCGGCCGAGGGGGGTTCGCTGCTGTTCCGTGAGGGCCTCACGATCCCCGCCTCCGCCTTCGACACCCGGTCCTACCTGCACGGCTTCATGGACAGCGCCAAGCCGGGCACCGTCCACCTGATCGTGAACCGCGGGTCGGAGGCACTGCTCGCCCGGCAGCTGGCCGACCACGGTTCCACCGTCCACCTCATCGGAGCCGACCCGATCGAGTACGGCGGAGGCGGCCCCCTGCACCAGATCCACCTGCCGGGGCTGTCCGACGCCGAGCTGTCCATCGCGGCGAGCGTGATCTTCCAGATGGTCGTCCAGGAGGCCTGCGCGACCACCGGCCGCCACCCCGAGGACCCGGTGTTCACCCGCCTCGACACGAAGGTCGTGACGGCCGCGTGAGCACGGTCGACCGGCCGCGTCGCGGCGTCGCGGGCCTCGACATCGGCGGCTCGTACCTGAGGGTCCGCGTCGAGGACGCAGTCACCGGCGAACCGCTCGTCACGGAGACCAGGTCGAACACGGGCTGGAACGACCTGTCGCCCGTGGAGCGGGCCCGGCTGGTCCACGGCGCGCTGCGCCGGGTCACCCCCGGGGGTTACATCCTGGCCGCGGTCGGCGTCGGGGCGCGCGGATGTGACTCCGAGGCGCTGACCAGGGAGCTTGAGGCCGCGGTCGCCGCCGAGTTCGGTCCCGGCGTGGCCGTGCGGGTCTGCAACGACGCCCTGCTGGTCGGCCTGGCCGGGGGGTGGGAGCACGCGCTCTCGGTGATCGCCGGAACCGGCGCGGTGGTCGGCGGGCTGACCGCCGACGGGGTCACGGTGCTCACCGACGGCTGGGGCTGGCTGCTCGGCGACCACGGGAGCGCGCCGCGCATCGTGGTCGACGCGCTCCGGCTCTACACCGCGGGCCTGGACCGTGAGGAGAGCGACCCGGTGTTCGGCCGGTTCGTGGCCGGGGCGCTCGGCGTCACCGAGGACCGCAGGCTCCCCGGGGCCGTGCGACGCGCCCGGGAGACCCTCGGAGATCTCGCGCCGGGCGTCTTCGAGTGCGCCGAGGCCGGTTCGCCCTGCGCCCGGCAGGCCATAACCGACAACGCCTGGCGGCTCGCGGGCAACGTCGTGACGGCGCTGCGCCTCGGTGTCCGGGCCGACGCCGTCGTCGGCGCCGGTGCGATCATGGTCAAGCAGCCCTCCTTCCGGGCCGCGTTCGCCTCCGGGCTGGTCGCCCAGGAGGTGACGCTGCCGCTGTCGGTTCTCGACACGGAGCCGGTCTTCGGGGCCGTCCGGCTCGCCAAACTGGCCCTGCGCAACGCTGCTTCATGCAACGATGAGGAACAACTGACATGACATCCCATCTGCGTCATCTCGCCCTTGGCACCGTACTGCCCGCGTTCGAGGGGACCACGGCCCCGCAGTGGCTGCTCGACCTGCTGCGGGAGGGACTGGGCGGCGTCATCCTGTTCGGCCGCAACATCGTCTCCCCGCCCCAGGTCGCGGCGCTGGTACGGCAGATCCTGGACGCGCGCCCCGACGCCGTCGTGGGGATCGACGAGGAGGGCGGCGACGTCACCCGGATCCACCACGACAGCGGCAGCCCCTACCCCGGCAACCGCGTGCTGAGCGAGAACGACGACCTCGACGCTACCAGGGCGGTCGGCAGGGGCATCGGCGCCGAGCTGCGCGACCTCGGCGTCAACTTCAACCTCGCGCCCATCGGCGACTACGT
This sequence comes from Streptosporangium jomthongense, assembly GCF_042650425.1. NCBI lineage: Bacteria > Bacillati > Actinomycetota > Actinomycetes > Streptosporangiales > Streptosporangiaceae > Streptosporangium > Streptosporangium jomthongense. Next base: position 588,819 of record NZ_JBHSBC010000032.1, read on the forward strand.
GACCAGCCCGACCAGCCCGATCACCACCCGCTCGTACGGCCGTACGCCGCAGGCCAACGCCGAACACGCCGCGGCCTGGATCGAGGGCCTGCAGAGCGCGGGCGTGGCGGCCTGCCTGAAGCACTATCCGGGGCTCGGCGGATCCCTGCTCGACTCGCACCTCTCGCTCGGCCGGGTCACCGCCGAACGCGCCGACTTCGAGTCGGAGCACCTGCGGACCTTCGTACGGGCCGCGGGCGCGAACGTGGCGAGCATGATGACCGCCCATGTCGTGATTGACTGTCTCGACCCCGGTGTCCCCACCACCCTGAGCGAGACTGTGATCGGCGACCTGCTCCGCGACGAGATCGGCTACGACGGCGTCGTCATCTCCGACGCGCTGGAGATGCGCGGCGTCCTCGACCACGCCTCGTCGCTGCCCGCCGCCGCGGTCGGCGCGCTGCGCGCCGGTGTCGACGCGCTGTGCCTGGGCGCCGAGCAGTACGAGGAGGCGACCCGGGCCGTCGTCGAGGCGATCGTCGCCGCGGCGGAGTCCGGCGCGCTGCCCGTCGAGCGGCTGGAGGAGGCCAACCGGCGGATCCAGGCGATGGCCCGCGCCTACCCCGGCACGCCGGACGCGCCGGGCGCGACCGACACGACGGCCGAGCGTTCCATCGCCCTTGAGGCCGCGTGGGGGGCGACCGTCCGCGAGGGTGACGTCTCGATCGCCGGGGGCGCCGTGCACGTCCTGACCTTCGACGACCGGACCTCCATCGCGGCGGGACCCGTCCCGTGGGGCATCGGGCCTGAGCTGCGCGCGGCCGGCGTCCCGTTCCACGACCTGGTCCTGAGCCCGCCGATCCACGGCCTTCCCGACCTGTCCGGTGTCGCGCCGTCCGACGTGGTGGTCGCGGTGGTCCGGGACCTGCCGCTGCACCCCCGCAGCGCGGAGGTCTTCGAGAGGCTGCGGGCCCCGCGCCTGGTCGTCGTCGACATGGGATACCCGGGGACGGAGTACCCCCACGCCACCGGCGTGATCCGAACCTTCGGCGCGTCCAGGGCGAGCTCGGCCGCCGCCGTACGCGCCCTGACCGAGACGGTGTGACCTCGATTGCATGACGACGTCCGTCCCCTGGAACTGCCCCCCACCCAGCGGCACGTCCTGAGTCACACGCTGGGGCACGGGTCGACCACCCGGCCCCGGCTGCTCGCGGCGACGGGCCTGTCGAAGCCGAGCGTCAACGACGCCGTCAGCTCGCTCGAAGGCGCCGGATACGTACGCCGCAACGGCAGGCACGTCCCGGCGACGGGCAAGCCCGCCGTGGTGTTCGAGGCGGCCGAGGAGGTCGGCTGGGCGCTCGGCGTCGACCTGGGCAGCTCCCACATCGAGCTGATGGCCGTCGACCTCGCCGGGACGGACCGCGCGCACGTCTCCGTCACCGAGCCCGGCGGCCCCGGGACCGCGCGGCGGCGGGAGCCGTCCGCCTCGGTCGTGGAACGGGCGGTCGAGCAGCTCACCGAGTGGTGCGCCCGGCCCGACCGGCTGCGGCGGCTGCGCGCGGTGACGATCGCCGTCCCGCAGATCGTCGACGCGGGCCGCCGCCAGGTCTCGGCCGCCGACGCCGACCGGGAGCGGGGGGCCGTCGCGGCCCTGCTCCGCGCGCTCGCGGACCACTACGACGGCCCGGTCCGGCTGGAGAACAACGTCAACTGCTCGGCGGTGGCCGAGATGCGGCTCGGGGTCGGCGCCGAGGTGCCGAGCCTGGCCTACCTGCAGCTCGGCGTCGGCGTCGGCGCCGGGATCATCAACGAGGGCCACCTCGTCCGGGGCGCCCACGGCGCGGCGGGCGAACTCTCCCGGCTGCCGTTCCCCTGGGCCGACGGCGCCGAACAGGCCTCCCGGTACGCGATGGAGGACCGTCTCGCGGCCTCCCGCCTGGTCGACGCCTACCGGTCGAGCACCCCCGGCGCCCAGGACTCCTCCGTCGGCGACGTGGTGCGGGCGATCCTGGCCGACGTCGCGACCGGCCCCGCCGAGGTGCGGGCCGTCCTCGACGAGTACGTGCGGGACGTGGCCAGGGCGTGTGTCGCGCTGGCGGCCGTCGTCGATCCCGACATCGTGGTGATCGGCGGCGAGATCGGCGACGTCCCCGAGGTCGTCGAGGCGGTCCAGGCCGCTGCCCGGCCGCTGCACGAGTTCCTGGTGGTCTCCGGCAGCGTCATCGGAGAGCTGGCCACCGTCTTCGGCGCGGTCGTCCTCAGCCTTGAGGCCGCACACGCCCGGCTTCTCGGCGAGCACGCGGTGCACGCCGCAGCCGCCGTCGACCGCCTGGGCCCGCGCTCAGACGTCTGACCTGCGGCATCACCCGCCGGGGTGCCCGTGACCCCGTGACCGTCGTCGCCGACCGTGTTCCCCCGCACCACCGACGGTTACCACCGTTGTCATGAAACGGTCAGGATTCCCCTGACCGCTGGTCGATGTGATTCGACCGCTCACCGACGCGGCGGGACCGGTGAGCGCTCCGGGAACGCCGTTCGTCCACCCCGGCACAGCATGCCTGTTCCGTACCATCGGCCCGTCCTATGGTCAGGGTGCCCTCTCGTGTTCATTTGCCCGGCAGATCGAAGTCGGCCCCACCGGCCGATCCCCCCAGCTCTGTTGTCGGTCCCAAAAGGAAACCCAACATGAAGACGAAGAAACGGCACTTCACGTTCACCGTGGGCGTGTCACTCGTCGCGGCTGCCCTGACCCTCACCTCCTCGGTCCCCACCGCTCTGGCCTCCGCCGCGCCGAGCGCTCCGGCGGGCGCGCCGACCGCCGCGGCCCCGCAGACGGCGGCCCCCGACTGTGCCCCCGACACCACCGTGCAGACCGACCAGGGTCCGGTGTGCGGCCTGGTCACCAACGGCGTCAAGTCCTGGCTCAGCGTCCCCTACGCCGCGCCGCCCGTGGGCGAACTGCGCTGGGCGCCGCCCGAGCGGCACGCCCCGTGGACGGAGACCCTGCAGGCCACCCAGCGTTCCACGCCCTGCCCGCAGCCCGCGTTCCTCACCCCCGAGACCTTCAACGAGGACTGCCTGAAGCTGAACGTCGCCGCTCCCGCCGACGCGGGCGGCACGCCGCTGGCCGTGATGGTCGAGTTCCACGGCGGCGGGTTCCGGCTCGGCTCCTCCTCCGACGGGACCTACCTGGCCGGCGCGGGCCGTGTCGTCCACGTCAGCGTGGACTACCGGCTCGGCATCCTCGGCTTCCTGGCGCACAAGGCGCTGGGCGCCCGCTCGGGCAACTGGGCGCTGCGCGACCAGCAGGAGGCGCTGCGCTGGGTCCAGCGCAACATCTCCCGGTTCGGCGGCGACCCGCGCAACGTGACCATCTACGGCGCCTCCGCCGGAGGGTCCAGCGTGTGCGCCCACACCACCTCGCCGCTGTCGCGGGGGCTGTTCCAGAAGGGCATCTCGCAGAGCGGCGAGTACAACTCGCTGCGCGGCCACGAGGCCATGTGGCAGACCCAGGACTGCAAGGCCGACCTGCCGACCGAGGCGGAGGCGCAGCAGACGGGCGACCGGTTCGCCGCCGCCGTCGGCTGCGGGGACGCCGCGGACGTGGCCGCCTGCCTGCGCGCGGTGCCCGCCAAGACCCTGCTGGAGAAGGCCGGCGACGGCCTCGGCCCCGACAAGGGCACACTGGCCCCGATCGTGGACGGCACGGTGCTGCCCCTGTCACCCGCCGAGGCGTTCGCCACCGGCCGGATAAACCGGGTCTCCCTCATGCACGGCGTCGACCGCGACGAGACCCAGCTCCCCGGGGCCAACACCCCGGCGGACTACGAGAGGCTGGTCAAGGAGCAGTACGACACCCTCGCCCCCGAGGTGTTCAAGCGCTACCCGCTGAAGCGCTTCCCCGAGCCCGCGGCGTTCATCGCCTACCGCACCATCGTGGCCGACTCCAACTCCGTCTGCCCCGCCCTGCTGAACGACGAGCGGCTGTCCCGGCACATCCCGGTCTTCGGCTTCCAGGTGGACAACGCCGACGCCCCGCCGCTGTTCTTCCTCGACGCGACCAAGCCGAACGGGTCGTACCACATCAACGAGGTGCCGTTCCTGATCTTCCCCAGGACCGACCTGAGCGGCAACCAGCAGACCTTCGGCAGGCAGCTGGTCTCCCAGTGGACCGGGTTCGCCAAGACCGGCAACCCGACGGTGGACGGCACGCCGTACTGGTCCAGGTACACCCGCTCGCACCCGACGGTCATGTCGCTCGTGCCGGCCGGTGACAGCCAGCTGACCGAGGAGATCGCCAAGCAGCACCACTGCGGCTTCTGGCAGAAGTACGCGGCCTTCACGCGCTGAGCGGCACGCCACAGCCGGTGACCGGACGATCCGACGCACACCTTCCCGTGTACGGCCCGGCTCACCGGCTGTTCGCCCTGCCTCCGCGTGCCGGTTGACCGTCCTCCACCATCGTGCCCGCCCGTCGTAACCGGCCCAAAGGACCGCCCCGGGTCCCGTGGGCCGCACCGAAAGAGGCCGGCCCACGCGACAACCGGCCTCCCCGTTCCCGGTACGGCGCGCCCCGCCGCCGGGACCACACATGGAGAGAAGATCATGGGAACACGTTCCATCCGCAGTGGAAGAGTGCTCAGATCGACCGCGGTCGTCGCCGCGTCGTGCCTGACCCTGCTGCTGAACACGCCTCTCACGGCGAACGCCGCACCCCCCGACGACACCGCGCAGACCACCGAGGCACTCGGCGGGGGCGGGCACTCCCTCCCCGGCGACTGGGCGTCCTGGCAGAAGGACCTGAGCGGTTCGCGCTCCAACCCCTTCGAGCGCAGGCTCACCCCGGCCAACGTGGGGCAGCTCAAGCTGAAGTGGGCCTTCGCCTTCCCCAAGAACGCGGGCACACCGCACAGTCAGCCCGCCGTCGTCGGCGACACGATCTACTTCGGCGCTCCGGACGGCCACTTCTACGCCCGGGACGCGCGCACCGGCGCCGCGAAGTGGGACTTCGACCTGAGCACCGTCGGTCCCGCGAGCTTCCGCGCCGTGGTGCAGGACGGGGCCGCCGTCTCCGGGGGCAAGGTCTACTTCGGTGACGGCCGGGGCTACTTCTACGCCCTTGAGCAGCGCACCGGCAAACTGGCCTGGGCCCGGCAGATCGACACCGAGGTCTCCTCCGGCGTGACCAGCTCGCCGATCGTCTTCGGCGGACGCGTCTACGTCGGTGTCTCCAGCGGCCAGAACATCATGGGCAAGACCTTCCCCTGCTGCACCTTCCGCGGCCACATCGACGCGCTGAACGCCGAGACCGGCGAGCAGGTCTGGCGCTACTACACGGTGCCCGAGCCCAAGCAGAACGGCACCTGGCCCAACGGCGTGCCGAGGTACGAGCCGTCCGGGGCAGGTGTGTGGAGCACCCCGGCCATCGACCCGGTCACCCGCACCCTGTACGTCGGGACCGGGCAGAACTACACCGGAAGCGCCGGAAACTACGACTCGGTCCTGGCGCTGGACCTCACGACCGGCAAGGCCCGCTGGACCAGGAAGATGACCGACGTCGACACCTGGCGGATCGAGTGCTCGGCCCGTACCCCCGAGGACAAGCAGTACTGCCCGAACCTCGACCAGGGAACCGCGCTCGACTTCGACCTGGGCGCCGCGCCCAACCTGTTCACGGCCGGTGGCAGGCACCTGGTCGGCATCGGGCAGAAGGCCGGGGTCTACCACGTGCTCGACGCCAGGACCGGAAAGATCGTCTGGCAGCGTCAGCTCTCCGAGCCGATGCCCAGCGGCGGCCTGTCCGGCATCCAGTGGGGCACCAGCTTCGACGGCCGGCGCCTGTACGTCTCGACCTACATGGGCAGGCCGGGCACCCTGTTCGCAATCAACCCGGCCGACGGCCACATCATCTGGAAGACCCCCAACCCGGCGGACGGCTGCACCACCGGTGGTGCCGCGCAGTACCCGAACGTCTGCCAGCTCGGCCACGGCCCCGCGGTGACCACCACCCCGGGTCTGGTGTGGCTGGGCAGCATGGACGGCAAGATGCGGGCCTACTCCTCACGCACCGGTGAGGTGTTGTGGACCCACGACACGATCACCGAGGTCCAGGGCGTCAACGGCCTGCCCGGACGCGGTGGCGCCGTCTCCGGAGCGGGCGGCGCGGTCGTCTCGCACGGGATGGTCTACGTCAACTCCGGTTACATGTTCACCCCGTACCCCAACCCCGACCACGGTTCGGTCCTGCTGGCCTTCGGCCTGTGACCCCGATCTCCCTCAAGGGAGTGGGCTCTCCCTGAGGGAAGGGCCGGGGGCCGCACCTCCCCCGGCCCGCCTTTCCCCAGCTCATCCTGGATGGACGGCGCACCGATCCATCCTGAAGGGCCTGTCCTTCGTCTCGCGGAGGATGGGCCTCCAGCCGTCCCAGCCGGGGTTCACATGACGGCCGAGAACCACGGCGGCCACCCTTTCCGCGCCCGCCCGTTTGAGCGCGGACGCCACAGACTGAACGCGTGCGCCTGTGGTCCAGGTGTCATCGAGCAGGAGGACACGGGCGCCCCCGACGTCTCCGCCGGAAACCCGGAACCAGTCGGCGCGGAACTCCCGCACCTCCGAGGGGATGTCCGGATTCACCGACAACTCGACCCACGGCAGTCCAAGCCGGTTTCCGACAAGTGACCGCAGCGGATGATCACCCGGCCGGTTCCTGGTGCTGGGAACGACCGCCGCATGACTCCAGGCGGAGACGCGGGCGGCCTGGGCCACACAGCCGAGGTGGTCCCTGACGAAGAGCAGGAACAGACTGAGCAGGTCGGTCTGGATCTCTCCCGAGGGGAACCTCGCCTTGTAGACGGCGAGGTTGTGGGCGTGCTGGGTCCGTTTCTCCGCGTAGGAGATGGGGACCACGACATCGGCGACCCCCGCCCCCGCCGATCTCAGGTGCCGTTCACAGGGGTGGCAGCGGGACCAGCCTGGGTTCACCGGTCCTCGGCACACGTAACAGACGGAGGGTGAGGGGTCGAGGGGATTGCGGAGGTAGAAGGCCTGTTGGGCGACTCGGGCGCGAACGAACTGCCATGGATCAGTTGGTTGCGACAAGGTGGGCGGTCTCCGGAAGCGCTTCGGGGCCGGTGTGCAGGTCCGAGATCACTTGCTCCACCACCGAGAGTAGCTCGCCGAGGCCGGAAACCACATGCACTCCGGGCCTCTGGGAGTATTCCCGCGCCCAGTCGTGCTCCAGAAGCCGGTCGGGCATCACGACGGGGCGGCCGTGTTCAAGAGCCAGCCGCGCCTGGATACGGGCGCCGCTCTTCCAGGGAGCCTCCACCACGACCGTGGCGGCCGCGTAACCGCTCATCACCGCGTTACGCATGGGGAAGCTCTGCTTGCTGGGCGGGGCGTCGGGCCAGAACTGGCTGAGCACCGCCCCTTCGACGGCGATCCGCCGCTGAAGCGCCTGGTTCTCATTCGGGTAGAAACGGTTGACGCCCGTTCCGATGACGGCCACGGTCCGGCCGCCCGCTTCGAGCGCCGCCGTGTGCGCGGCCGTGTCGATGCCTCTGGCGAGGCCGCTGACCACGGTCACCTTGTTCAGGGCCAGCTCCCTGGCCACCACCGACGCGATCCGAAGGCCCTGTTCGCTCGCCTGCCGGGTGCCCACCACGGCGATCGCGCGCCGGTCCTCGGCGGGAACGCCCCGGGAGAACAGCAGCGGAGGCATCTGGTGAATCCCGCGGAGCTGGCTCGGATAGTCATGGTCGAAGCAGGCGTGGACTCCGATGCCCGCGGACTCCCACCCGGCCAGCGAGGTCGCGGCCTGTGCGAGGGCGGACGTCACGGGGTCGGCCTCGGGAAACAACGTTTCCTGAAGGCGGAGCCCCCGCTCCAGCACGGTCACCGCGCTGCCGACCTCAAGCACGTCCAGCGCGATGTCCTGCCATTTGGCGCCAGGGCGCTGCAACAGCGCCACGAGCGCGGCGCGTTCACGCAGTTCCTGGAGCATGCTCCCGATGCTACCGAGCGACAAGGGCCCGCCCCAAGAACTTGCCTCACCGGAACCGTTCTGTCCCGCCCGGCCCTGCGACTCAGACAGGGCGGGGTTCGCGGGGTTCCTCGTCGTCGGCTTCGTCCACGGCGCGGAACAGGTCGGCGCGTACGTCCTGGATGTTCGGGATGTCGCGCAGCGTGACGTGTCCCTGCTCCCCCGCCGACTCGACGTTGAGCGTGCCGCAGCCGAACAGCCGTTCGAGCAGGGTCTGGTCGGCGCTGACCGTGTTGACCTTGGTCATCGGGATGTCCTCGGTCGACTTGTTCAGCACCCCTCTGCTGATGGCCAGCCGGTGCGAGGTCAGCACGTAGGTGGTGTTCTTCCACTGCAGGTACGGCACGAACGACCACACCGTCAGCAGCCCCACCGCGATCACCGCGACGGCGATGCGCGCGTAGCCGTCGTAGGCGAAGACCGGCATGAAGAAGATCCCGGCGCCGGACCCCAGAACGATGAGGACCAGCGCGAGGAACGGCGTGACGAGGCGCTTCCAATGGGGGTGGAACGTGCGGATGCGCAGTTCCCCCTCCGCCAGGTGGTGATCAGCGAGACCCATGGGGCAAATCGTGGCACGTCCCGACCCCGTTAGTCACGGGAGGTGCGGACGCACGTGCACGACGTCTCCCGCGCTCAGCGTGTGCGTGCTCCCCTGCGACTCGACGAGCAGATGTCCCGCCCCGTCGACGCCGACGGCGCGCCCGGTGAGCACCCGCTCGCCCGGCAGCTCGACCCGGACGTCGCGGCCGACCGTCGCGCTGAGCCCCAGATAGGCCGCCCGCAGCCCGCACGCGTCGGCGTCGCCGTCCGCCCGCGACCACTCGTGGTAGTGGGTCTCGATCTCCCGCAGCACCGCCCTGATCAGCGGGTCGCGGTCGACGCAGGCGGCCTCCTCGATCGCCAGCGAGGTCGCGGTCTCGACGGGCAGTTCCTCCGCGCGGATGCTCACGTTGAGCCCGACGCCCACGACCACCGCGCCGTCCACCCGCTCGGCGAGCACCCCGGCGAGCTTGCGCTCCCCGACCAGCAGGTCGTTCGGCCACTTCAGGCGGGCCTCGACCTCGGCGATCCTGCGGACGGCCGAGGCCGCGGCCAGGCCGACGAGCAGCGGCAGCCAGCCCTGCCGCGACGGCGACGGCTCGGGGCGCAGGAGCACCGAGAAGGCCAGCCCGGACCGGGGCGGCGCGCTCCAGACGCGGCCGAGCCTGCCGCGGCCCGCGGACTGCGCCTCCGCGACGACGACGGTTCCCTGTGGGGCGCCGTCGCGTGCGGCCTGGGCGAGGTCGGCGTTCGTCGAGCCGGTCCTGCCGACGACGGTGATGTCCGACCACAGACCGCCGGGACGGACCAGGGCGCGGGTGAGCGCCGTCTGGGACAGCGGCGGGCGGTCGAGATCGGAGAAGGGCGAGTCGAGCACCCGTCCATCTTCCCTCCCCATGCGACCATCCGTTACCGAAGCAGGGCGATGAGCAGGCAACACCGGGGCGGTGACGACGACGCACGCCTGGAGCGCCAGGATGGGAACCATGAACGAAGACTCACGTCATCCGGTGCCCGGAGGGGTCGTCCGGCGCCCCGGCCCCAGCACCAGGACCCGGGTCAGGGAGGTGGCCGGCGGGGTCGTGCGGGACAGGCGTGACGACCTGGCGACCGAGGAGCCGCTGGAGATCAGGGTCCAGGCGGACGGCGCGCGCCGTACGGTGGCGATCACCATGCGGACGCCGGGGGCCGACTTCGAGCTGGCGGCCGGGTTCCTGCACGGCGAGGGCCTGGCCTCGGCGGCGGAGATCGTCTCCATCGCCTACTGCACGGACGAGGACGTGGCGCCCGAGGCCCGCTACAACACCGTCACGGTACGGCTGCGCGGCCCGCTGCCCGACCTGCCCTCCCTCGACCGGCACTTCGTGACGTCGAGCGCCTGCGGCGTCTGCGGCAGCGCCAGCCTGGACGCGCTGCGCGACCGGTGCGCCCCGTTGCCCGCCGGTGACGTGCGGGTCTCCCCCGAGACCCTGTACGGCCTGCCGGAGAGCCTCAGACGGGCACAGGGCGTGTTCGGCAAGACCGGGGGGCTGCACGCCGCCGGGCTGTTCACCCCGGAGGGCGACCTGGTGGCGCTGCGCGAGGACGTGGGACGGCACAACGCTCTGGACAAGCTGGTCGGCTGGGCCCTGATGAAGGGCATGACGCCGCTGACCGGGCACGTCCTGATGGTGAGCGGGCGCACCAGCTACGAGATCACGCAGAAGGCGCTGAGCGCGGGCGTCCCGGTCGTCTGCGCCGTCTCCGCCCCCTCCTCCCTGGCCGTCGACCTGGCCAGGGAGTTCGGGATGACACTGGTCGGCTTCCTGCGTGAGGAGCGTTTCAACCTCTACGCGGGTGCCGAGCGGGTGACCGGGTGAGGACCCGGTCACCCGCTCGAACGGTCAGCCGGTGTTCTGCAGGCCCGCGGCCACGCCGTTGACCGACAGCAGCAGGAGCGTGGACAGCCGCTCGCGCTCCTCCTCGGTCAGGGTGTCGCCGGAGCGCAGGGCGGACAGGGCGCGCAGCTGCAGGTGCGAGAGCGCGTCCACGTACGGGTCGCGGAGCTGGACCGCGCGGGAGAGCACCCTGCGGTTCTCCAGCAGGCGGCTGTGGCCGGTCACCTCAAGGGCCAGACGGCGGGTGCGGTCGTACTCGGTGAGCACCTGCTCGACGAAGTCGTCCCGTCCGCCGAGGGCGAGGTAGCGGGCCGCGATGTCCCGGTCGGTCTTGGCCAGAGACATCTCCACGTTGTCCAGCAGCGAGGCGAACAGCGGCCACTCGCGGTAGGCGGCGCGCAGCTCGTCGATGCCCGACTTGGCGACGGCCGCCTCAAGACCGCTGCCCAGGCCGTACCAGCCGGGCAGGTTGACCCGGGTCTGCGCCCAGGAGAACACCCACGGGATGGCCCGCAGGTCGTCCAGGGACCTGGGCGCGCCGAGGCCGCGCCTGGCGGGGCGGGAGCCTAGGCGCAGCAGGCCGAGCTCCTCAAGCGGGCTGACCAGGGAGAACCACTCGGGGAAGCCGGAGGCCTCGGTCAGCGACCGGTAGGCCCGCTCCGAGGCGGAGGCGACCTGCTCGGCGAGGCCGCGGAAGCGTCCCGCCGCCCTGGCCGTACGGTCCTCGATGGTCGGGGTCGAGGCGAGCAGCACCGCCGAGGTGACCTGCTCCATGTGGCGGCGGGCGATGGCGGCGTGGCCGTAGCGGGCGAAGATGACCTCACCCTGCTCGGTGACCTTGAACCTGCCTCCGACGGAACCGGGCGCCTGGGCGAGCACGGCGCGGTTGGCGGGACCGCCGCCCCGGCCCAGGGCGCCGCCCCGGCCGTGGAAGAGCGTCAGCCGTACGTCGTGTTCCGCGGCCCAGGCGGTCAGCGCCTCCTGCGCCTCGTACAGCTTCAGCGTCGCGGCGGCCGGGCCGAGCTCCTTGGCGGAGTCGGAGTAGCCGAGCATGACCTCAAGCCGGCGGCCGTTGACCGCGAGCCTGTCCTGGATGCCGGGGATGTCCAGCATGCCGGACAGTACGGCGGGCGCGTTGGCCAGGTCGGCGCCCGACTCGAACAGCGGGACCACGTCGAGGCTGGGCGCCCGATCTCCCAGGGCGTGCCCGGCCAGCGTGTAGACGGCGGCGACGTCGTCCGCGGAACGGGTGAAGGAGACCACGTAGCGGGAGCAGGCGGTCGTGCCGAACCGCTCCTGGATCCAGCCGATCGTCCTGATGGTGGCCAGGACCTCGTCGGTGCGCTCCGAGGTACGGCCCTCGGCCAGCTCGGCCAGCGCCTGGGCGTGGACCTGCGAGTGCTGGCGCACCTCAAGCTCGGCCAGGTGGAAGCCGAACGTCTCCACCTGCCAGACGAGGTGCTGCAGCTCGCCGTAGGCCTGCCGGGACGCCTTGGCGGCGACCAGCGACTCCTGGGCCAGGCGCAGGTCGGCCAGTAGCTCCTCCGGAGAACGGTAGGCCAGGTCGAGGCCGCGCTTCCTGGTCGCCGCGATCCTGGCGGCGACGAACAGCAGCCACTGCCGGTGCGGTTCCTGCGGCGAACGGGTGGCCATCTCCGAGACCAGCTCGGGGTGGTCGTTCTCCGCCGCGTACAGCGCGGCCCGCAGCTCCGCGGAGGCGGGCGCGTAGGAGGAGGTCAGGGTGAGCGACCTGCCGATCCTGAGCGCGGCGTTCTCCAGTGCGATCAGCACGTGCTCCGACTGGATGAGCACGGCGTCCCTGGTCACCTTGGCGGTGACGTTGGGGTTGCCGTCGCGGTCGCCGCCGATCCAGCTCCCGTAGCGGATGAAGGCCCTGGCCAGCGGCTCACGGGTGCCGGTGCCCTCGCCGAGCGCGGCGTCCAGCGAGCGGTAGACCAGCGGCACGACCCGGAACAGCGTCTCGTCGAAGGCGGCCATGGCGGTGCGCACCTCGTCGAGCGGGTCGAGCTTGGTCGACCTGAGCTGCGCGGTCCGCCACAGCAGGTCGATCTCCTCAAGGAGCCGCCGCCGGGTCTCGGCCCGTTCGGCCGCGCCCCGGTCGGGACTGTTGTAGGCGGCGAGCCTGCCGCTGATCCGCTGGATCGCGGTGACGACCGCGCGCCTGCGGGCCTCGGTCGGGTGCGCGGTCAGCACCGGGTGCAGCCGCAGCCCCTCGACCAGCTCGGCGACGCGCTCACCGCCCAGTTCCTGTACGGCCTGCGCGATGGACTCCGGCAGCGGTTCCTCCCCCGTGTCACGGACACGGAGGGTGCGGATCCTGAAATGCTCCTCGGCGAGGTTCGCCAGGTGGAAGTAGCAGGTGAAGGCGCGGGCGATCAGCACCGCCCTGTCGACCGGCCACTGCGCGACCATCTCGGTGATCTCGTCGCCGGAGACCTTCCCGCGACGGGCGTCGATGACGGCCTTGCGAAGGCGTTCGACGTCGGCGAGCAGGTCGTCGCCTCCGTGCTCGGCGATCACCTGCCCCAGGAGCCCACCGAGCAGCCGCACATCCGCGCGGAGCTCGTCGGGCATCTCGGTGACAGCGGATGAACGTTCTGCGGTGTTCGCGATAGCGGACATAATCGTCAGCGTAGTCAGTCCGAATTCTTCACCGCAGACCGGTCCCACCTATTGGACTAGACCAATCAACCCCCTCGGGAGACGGCCCCCACGAGCTCCGGATACCTGCGGAAACCGACGCTCCCCGCCACTCTCCGTCCCGCCCACGCGACCAGCAGTCCGTACGGCACCGCCAGCACGCTGACCCAGGTGGCGCCGAGCAGGACGGGCACGACGACGGGCAGCGACAGCAGGCCGCCGCCGATCATCGCGCCGAAGGAGGCCACGAAGGCGAGGCCGCCCTGTCCCGGCACCGCGCCGGTGAAGGCGTTGAGCCGCTCCGGCACCGAGTACGGCACCAGCACGCTCGTCAGGGCGCCGACCCCGAGCCCGACGCCCAGGACGCCCCAGCCGCTGAGCGCTCCGGGGATCGCCAGCATCGGGTCACCGGCCAGCAGGGAGGCGATCACGGCCACCAGGGCGAGCAGCGGCACGGCGATCGTCGCGACGGCCAGGTGCCGCCCGGCCAGGTCGGTCCGCCAGTCTCCGCCGGTGCCGTAGACCACGGCGTTCATCCACAGCGAGCGGCCGTCGATGCCGAAGGAGTTGGCCGACTGCAGGGCGATCATCACCGCGCCCAGGCAGGCCGGGCCGACCACCAGGCCGGCACCGCCCATCCCCTCCCCCCTGCTCAGGGAGAAGGCCATGATGCCGGTGACCACAAGGGAGGTGAACCAGACGACCCTGCCCCTGGGGTCGCGGCGGGCGTACTTCAGCTCCTTGGTCGCGACCGCGGCGAGCTGCCCGTCCGGCAGGAACCTGGCGAGCAGGCCCCGGGAGTTGCGCACCGAGGCGCCCTGGGTCGAGGCGTCCGGGGTGACCAGCGCCCTGCGCAGCGCGGCGATCCACAGCCGCCCGATCACCAGCACCAGTACGGCCAGCACCAGCAGTTCGGCGACGGCGACCAGGCCGCCGTCCGCGACGGCGTGGGCGGCCAGGCCCGGCGGGGTCCAGCGCAGCACCGAGGCCACGGCGTGCAGCATCCGCCCCGGGTCGGCGGAGAAGCCGCCGTTGAGCACCAGGTTGGGGATCTGCCCGGCCAGGACGAACAGGACGACGGAGACGGCGAGCACGTCGCGTCCCCTGCGGGTGCGCATGACACCGGACAGGGAGGTGGTGACCAGCCGTGAGGTGACGATGCACAGCGCGAACTGCAGCAGCACCGCGACGACCCCGAGGAGCACTCCGCCGATCCCGCTCGCGATGCCGACGACCGCGCCGGACATGACGATCAGCGCGGAGATCGGCCAGACACCGGTGATCGAGGCGGCGAACATCCCGGCCGCGAGCCTGCCGGTGGTCAGCGGCAGCAGCGCCAGGCGCGACGGGTCGAGCGTGTCGTCGAGACCGAAGACCAGCAGCGGCCCGATGGCCCAGCACACCACGAAGACGGTGAACAGCACCACCCCGACGTCGGCCGCGATCCCGGCGGGGGCGAACCGCAGCGCGGAGACCCCGACGAAGCCGAGACCGGCGACGACCACGGCGGCGAGCACGGTGAAGACGAACCCGGCGACACGCGCGCCGTTGCCGCGCAGGTTCCCGGCGATCAGCCTGAGCTTGAGCCGTACGAAGAGCATGGGGCCGACCCGCGCGGCCCGTTCGTTCACGCCGAGGTCGCGCCCAGCCATGACAGACCCTCCCCTCCGCCGTCGCCGTGTCCGTGGCCGCCCGCGCCGACCAGCCCGAGGAAGGCCTCGTTGAGGCTGCGTCCCGCGCGGACCTGGTCCAGCGGCCCCTGGGCGACGATCTGGCCCCTGCTCATCACGGAGACCCAGTCGCACAGGCGCTCGACGAGGTCCATGACGTGGCTGGAGAAGACGACGGTCGCGCCGGACTCGGTGTAGCGCCGCAGGACCTCGGTCAGTGTGTTGGCGCTGACCGGGTCGACGCCCTCGAAGGGCTCGTCGAGGAAGAGCACCCTGGGGTTGTGCAGCAGGGCGGAGGCCAGGCCGATCTTCTTGCGCATGCCGGTGGAGTAGTCGACGACGAGCTTGTCCGCCGACTCCGTCAGGTCCATGACCCGCAGCAGTTCCTCGGCCCTGCGTTCGACCTCGGCCTTGGGGATGCCCCTGAGCTGGCCGTTGTAGGACAGCAGTTCCCTGCCGGACAGGCGTTCGAACAGGCGCAGCCCCTCGGGCAGCACACCGATACGGGCCTTGACCTGGACCGGGTCGCGCCAGACGTCGAGGCCGTCGATGTGGATGGCGCCGCCGTCCGGGCGGAGCAGACCGGTGACCATGCTGAGCGTGGTCGTCTTACCCGCGCCGTTCGGACCGACCAGTCCGGCGAAACTGCCGCGGGGCACGACGAGATCGACACCGCCGACGGCCACCTGCTGCCCGAATCTCTTGAAGAGCTGTTGTGTTCGTA
Source organism: Streptosporangium jomthongense (assembly GCF_042650425.1). NCBI lineage: Bacteria > Bacillati > Actinomycetota > Actinomycetes > Streptosporangiales > Streptosporangiaceae > Streptosporangium > Streptosporangium jomthongense. The sequence goes on from NZ_JBHSBC010000032.1 coordinate 604,314, forward strand.
CCGCTTCGGCGCTGTCCATCATGACCTCTATTTTGCCAGAATTAACCTTTTGGAAGTCATACCTCCCAGCTCAGAACGGTCCGGGACCCCTCTGGGTTCCGGGATCACCGGAGGGCTACCCTGCTGGAAACGAGCGGGGAAAGCGCCCGCGCGCCCGGGAACGTCAGGCCGCACAACGGCAGCCACGCCCGGACGCGCCTGTCACGAACGCAGCGAGGAGTGAAGGACCCGATGAGCGCCGAGCCGACAGCCCCGGGGATCGACATCCACACGACCGCGGGCAAGCTCGCCGACCTGGAACGCCGCCTGGACGAGGCGGCTCACGCCGGTTCGGCGCGCGCGGTCGACAAGCAACACGCCAAAGGCAAGATGACGGCCAGGGAGCGTGTGCTCTCCTTCCTGGACGAGGGCAGCTTCGTCGAGTTCGACGAACTGGCCAGGCACCGTTCGACCAACTTCGGCCTCGACCGCGAGAGGCCGTACGGCGACGGCGTGGTGACCGGGCACGGCACGGTCGACGGCAGGCCGGTGGCGATCTTCGCCCAGGACTTCACCGTGTTCGGCGGCTCCCTCGGCGAGGTCTTCGGCGAGAAGATCGTCAAGGTCATGGACCACGCCCTGAAGACCGGCTGCCCGGTGGTCGGCATCAACGACTCCGGCGGGGCGCGCATCCAGGAGGGCGTCGTCTCCCTGGGCCTGTACGCCGAGATCTTCAAGCGGAACGTGCACGCCTCCGGCGTCGTCCCGCAGATCTCGCTGGTCATGGGCCCGTGCGCGGGCGGCGCGGTCTACTCCCCCGCGCTCACCGACTTCGTGCTGATGGTGTCGGAGAAGTCGCACATGTTCATCACCGGCCCCGACGTCATCAGGACGGTCACCGGCGAGGAGGTGACGTTCGAGGAACTCGGCGGCGCGCACACGCACAACTCCAGGTCGGGCGTGGCGCACTACGAGGCCGTCGACGAGGCCGACTGCCTGGAGTTCGCCAGGGCGCTGCTGTCCTACCTGCCCTCGAACAACCTGGACGAGGCCCCGGTGCTGGACGCGGAGCCGGTCCTGGAGACCACCGACGAGGACAGGGAGCTGGACACGCTGATCCCCGACTCGGCGAACCAGCCGTACGACATGCACACCGTCGTCGAGCACGTGCTCGACGACGGCGAGTTCCTTGAGGTGCACGCGCTGTTCGCGCCGAACATCCTGGTGGGTTTCGGCCGGGTCGAGGGACGTTCGGTGGGGATCGTCGCCAACCAGCCGATGAGTTTCGCCGGGACGCTGGACATCGCGGCCTCCGAGAAAGCCGCCAGATTTGTCCGTACTTGTGATGCCTTTAACATTCCCGTTCTTACTTTTGTGGACGTACCGGGATTCCTTCCGGGAACTGATCAAGAATGGAACGGGATCATCCGCCGCGGGGCCAAACTGTTGTACGCCTACGCCGAGGCGACCGTCCCACTGGTCACCGTGATCACCCGCAAGGCGTACGGCGGCGCCTACGACGTCATGGGCTCCAAGCACCTGGGCGCGGACGTCAACCTGGCCTGGCCGACCGCGCAGATCGCGGTGATGGGCGCCCAGGGCGCGGTCAACATCCTCTACCGGCGTGAGCTGGCCTCGGCCGCCGATCCCGACGCCGAGCGGGCCAGATTCGTCACCGAGTACGAAGACACCCTCGCCAACCCGTATCTCGCGGCCGAACGAGGGTATGTGGACGCCGTGATCCGCCCGTCCGACACCCGAGTCCAGGTCGTCAGGGCCCTGCGCGCCCTGCGCAACAAGCGAACGGTCCTGCCCCCCAAGAAGCATGGGAACATCCCGCTATGACACACCTGAAGATCGTTCATGGAGAAGCGACACAGGAGGAGGTCGTCGCGCTGGTGGTCGCCCTCGCCGCACGGACGGCCCCGGCGGCGAAAGCAGTACCAAAGCGCGAAAATTGGCGTAATCCCTCACACCGCATGCGAAAGTATCTGCCCACCGGACATGGTGCTTGGAGATCAAGCGGACTGCCTCGTTAGATCCATGGAACGGGGTGTCAAGTTGCACGAGACTTGGGACTATCTAAGAAATGGGCGCATATAGTCAGCCCGATCAGTGAGTTCCGAGGCCTGGAGGACGAGATGACCATCCTGGACCTCACAACGCATCCCGTCGCCGCCAAGTACGCCGTCCTCGTGGACGTCGGCTATCTCTACGCGGCGGCGGGAGAGGTCCTCCTGGGCGCCAAGGAGCGCAAGGAGTACCGCGTCGCCGCCGACGAACTCATCCAGGCGCTGCAGAAGCACGCCGAGGCGCGCATCCACGGCGAGCTGCTGCGGATCTACTGGTACGACGCCGCCAGAGACCGGGTGCCGACCGTCGACCAGCGCGTCATCGCCCAGCTCCCCTGGGTCAAGGTCCGGCTCGGCAACCTCAACGCCCGCGGCCAGCAGAAAGGCGTGGACGCCCAGATCAGGAGCGACCTGGAGGCCCTGGCCAGGCACCACGCGGTGAGCGACACCATCCTGCTGGCCGGGGACGAGGACATGGTCCCCGCCGTCGAGGCGGCCCAGGCCTACGGCGTGCGCATCCACCTGTGGGGCGTCGAGCCGCCCTACGGCACCAACCAGGCCGAGCGCCTGGTCTGGGAGTCCGACACCGTCGAGATCATCAGCGCCGACTTCCTGCGCTCCTTCTTCAGCCGCGCCCCCGCGCCCGTCCCCGTCCCGGTGCCGCCGGTGACGCCCTCCCCGGCCCAGGTCTTCGCCGGCCGTACCGCCGCCAAGCCGAAGGCCCCCGCCGGCCAGCCCGCCAAGCTCGGGCCGAGCCGCCCCCGGGTCGAGGACGTCGGCGAGCACGTGGCCCAGAAGTGGATCCTCACCCGGGGCCGCGACAACATCCGCGACCTGCTGCCCGGCCCGATCCTGCCCACGGTCATCGACACCGAGCTGCTCATCGAGGCCGAGAAGGAGCTGGGCCACTCCCTGCGCCCCTACCCCGAGGCCAGGGTCTGGCTGCGCGACGGCTTCTGGGCCAGGGTCTACCGCGAGTTCGAGATCGGGGTCGGCATCTCCTCGAAGTGATCTCCCCGCGGTGATCCACGGTCACGTCCGAATCCCGCCGGTCACACCCTCTACGCTGCTCATATCGTTGAGGACATGTCCGTCGCAGAGCTTGACTTCGACTCCTGTTACCGCGCGGTGACCGCCAGGGACGCCCGGTTCGACGGGCGGTTCTACACAGCTGTCACCTCCACCCGCATCTACTGCAGGCCCATCTGCCCCGCCCGCACACCCGCCTCGCGCAACGTGCGCTTCTACCGCCACGCCGCCTCCGCCGAGGCGGCCGGGTTCCGGCCGTGCAAACGCTGCCGTCCCGAGCTCAGCCCCGGAGACCCCGGCTGGGACCACCGGGGCGACCTGATCGGCAGGGCACTGCGGCTGATCGACGAGGGCGTGGCCGACGACGGCGGGGTCGCCAGGCTGGCCGGTCGCCTGCACATCACCGAACGGCACCTGCACCGCCTGTTCACCACCGAGATCGGCGTCGGCCCGCTGGCCGTCGCCAGGACGAAACGCCTGCTGCTGGCCAAACAGCTGCTCACCGAGACCGGCCTGCCGATCACCGACGTGGCCTTCGCCTCCGGCTTCGGCAGCGTGCGCCAGTTCAACGCCACCATGAAGGAGACGTACGGCTTCACGCCCGGCGAACTGCGGGCGACCGCGAGCAGGGACGGGGGCGGGAACGGGGGCAGGGCCGTGGCCGACACCTCGCTGACGCTGCGGCTGCACCGGCGCGAGCCGTACGACTCGCGGGCGCTGCTGCGGTTCCTGCGGGCCAGGGCGATCCCCGGCCTGGAGACCGTCGACGAGACCTCCTACAGCAGGGTGGTCCCCGGCGGTGCCGTCACCCTCACCCCGTTGCCCGGCCACGTGCGGCTCGACGTCGAACTCGACGACACCCGGGGGCTTGCCCGCGTCGTGGCCCGCTGCCGCCGTCTGCTCGACCTCGACGCCGACCCGCAGGCCATCGCCGACGCGCTCGGGGGAACCTCCCTGGGCCCGCTGGTCACCGCCAACCCGGGCCTGCGGGTGCCCGGCGCGTGGGACGGCTTCGAGGTCGCCGTGCGCGCCGTGGTCGGCCAGCAGATCTCCGTCGCGGGCGCCCGTACCCTGCTGGGCAGGATCGTCGCCCGCGCGGGCCACGGGGGCGTGCTGTTCCCGGCCCCCGGCGAGCTGCTCGAAGCCGACCTCGAAGGGCTCGGGCTGACCGGGCGGCGGGTCGCCACGCTCAGGGCGCTCGCCGCGTGCGTCGCCGAGGGCGAGATCGACCTGGACGGCGCGCAGGAACCCGCCCAGGTCGTCTCCCGGCTGCTGCCGCTGCCCGGCATCGGGCCGTGGACGGCGAGCTACGTGGCGCTGCGGGCGCTGCGCGACCCGGACGCCTGGCCCGACGGCGACCTGGTGCTGCGCAGGACCATGGCCCGCCTGGACATCCCCGAAGATCACATCGAGCGGTGGCGGCCCTGGCGGGCCTACGCCGCGCTACACCTCTGGAGCGCCGCATGACCGTCGAGGCACAGGTCCTCCCCACCCCCATCGGCCCGCTGGCGCTGCTCGCCCGCGAGGGCGTCGTCGTGGCGGCCGGTTTCACCGCCGACCCCCAGGAGATGTTCGTACGGCTCCCGCCCGCCCTCAGGGCCCTCGACCTGGTCGTCACCGACGACCTGGGCCCGTCCGCGCGGGCCGTACGGGACTATCTGGACGGCGACCTCAAGGCCCTCGACAGCGTCGAGGTGACGCAGCCCGGCACCCCGAAACGGCAGCGGCTGCTCGACGCCCTGCGGCAGGTCCCACCCGGCGTCACGGTCAGCTACGCCGAGCTGGCCGAACGGGCGGGGCTGCCCAGGACGGCGGCCAGGGCCGCGGGAGGCGCCTGCGCGCAGAACCTGATCGCCCCGTTCGTGCCGTGTCACCGCGTCCTGCCCTCGACCGGCGGCTTCGGCGGTTACTACTACGGCGTCCCGGTCAAGCGGTGGCTGCTCACCCACGAGGGCGCCCTCCTGCCCTGACCGGCCGGCCTCATTCGTCTCCCTTGACGACGCTCTGCACCTCGCCGACGGCCACGTCCCGGTCCGCGCTCACCTGGACCGGGGCGTAGTCGAAGTCGACCCCCGGCGCCGTGACGGGCCACACCGCGGTCACGGTCATCGTGTAAACCCCGCGCGGCTGGTCGGCCGAGGCCCGCCGGTAGGTCACCCCGCAGCTGAACCTGTCCTTCTCCCCCTTGCTGTACGGCTTGCCGCCCCCCGCACAGTTCTGCTTGACGTCGGCGCGATCGCCCGTGGTGCCCGACTTGATCTGCAGGCTCCCGAGGGTGGCCGTGACCGTGGCGCTCATGACGCCGGGCAGCGTCGCGGTCACCGAGCGCGTCTTGGCGCCGGTGTCACCGAGCCAGACCCAGGTGTCCAGGTTGACGTAGCTCTTGACGTTCGGATTGACCTCGATCTTCGGCTTGGGCACGGTCAGCGCGGCCCTGGCGATGTCGGCCAGCTCCCTGACGGTGATCCCGGCGGGCGGGGTGGTGTTCGGCGGGACGAACACGTACGGTTCGAGCCCCGCCAGGCAGGACAGCGCGTTCGGGTCGGCCGCGTTGTAGGCGCGCGTCCACCAGTTCCCCTCCTTGCCGACCTTGTCCTTGAACTGCTTGAGGTCGTCCAGGTGCCTGCGCCACTCCGTCTCGGGGATCCACTCGGGCTTGCTCCCCTCCTGCTTCTTCAGCATGTCCTCGGCGTTTCCGCCAGGTTCGTACCAGCAGGGGCGCTTGACCCGGTAGCCGTCGCTCTTGCCGCCCGTCCCGTTCCCGGACACGACGATCCGGGAGTCCTTCAGGACGACGCCGACCTTCTCGTTGCCCTCGCCCCCCTGGAAGCCCGTGGCCTCGGGACCGCCGCCCCCTCCGGGAGGGGCCGCGAAGGCGACGGAGGGACTCGTGACAGCGAGCAGGACCAGCCCCGCGACGGCCGTTCTCCCGATCATCGCAAACATCCCTTCACCCGTTCGCTGGGAAGTTCCGTGTGCCGCAGCAGCGCGACCCGCCACACCCCGTCGTCGCCGAGCCGCATCCCGGCCGCCTGAAGGAAGGGCTCACGGGTCCACGCGGGCTGGCGGGCGAGCGGCCTCCCGGTCGCCGTGTCGAGCAGACGCATGCCGGACTCGTCCATGCACGCCTCCATCTGCGCCCCTCTGCCGTCCACGGGGCCGACGGTCAGCGCGTAGACGCGGGCGGTGCCCCGTACCGAACGGTGCTGGTCGAGGAACTCCCCCACCCACGTGCTCAGCTCGCCGACCGCGTCACCGGTGACGGCGTCGAGATAGCCGACGTCCCTGCCGCCGGTGACGACGGCCCTGAACGACCCGGCCAGGTGGTCGCGGAAGGCGGCGACCATCCCGGCGGTGTCCCGGTCGGGGGCGGCGGGCCACTCGACGACCAGCCGTACGCCGGGGGCGACCTCGACCGTCTCCGTCCGTGCCGTGGGGGTCGCGACGGGCGCCCTTGAGAGGTCCGGCGTCGCGCTCGCCCCACCGGCGTCGCCCTGCGGGACGAACCTGTCCGGCTCCGCCGTACAGCCCGCGAGCAGGACTCCTGCCACCGCGACCCCGGCCGCCAGGGCCCTCCCCGCCCTCATGCGGACGGCGCCGAGCGCATCCGCCACGAGGGCAGCAGCTCGTCGATCAGGGCCTCGGTCTCCGGGGCCATCCCGCTCCCGCCCGGCTGGGCGGCGGCCCTCCTGCTCAGGGCCTCGACCACGGTCCGCAGCCGCGCCTGGTCTCCGGTGAGGTGGGTGGCCCGCAGCAGGTCACGCCAGAGCCCCTCGTCGTCGGCGGCGAGCAGCAGGCCCGCCCGCACCGCGGCGACGGCCCGTCCCCCGTCGCCCTCCTCGATCCGGATGTCGCAGAGCCGGTGCGCGGCGTCCGCGACGGCCGCCGTCACGTCGTACTCCAGGTCGTCGTCGGCCAGCCAGGCGTACCGGCCGCGCGGGCGGCCGTTGAGCAGCGGCCCGCGCACCAGGTTCAGCGCCCGTTCGAGCAGTACGGCGCGCACCCCGGAGTCGGTGTGGGAGCGGCGGACCAGATCGCGGAAGACCATCCAGTCGGTCCGCACCTCGGGGCCGAGGCGGAACCTGCCCGCCTCGTCGGCGTAGAGGTTGGGGCGCCCCGCGCCGTCGGTGCCCAGCCAGTCGACGACCCTGGCGATGGTCGCGTCCCTGACCGCCGCCTGCACGCCGCGTGGCCACAGGACGCCGCCGAGCACGACCGGGTGGACGCCGCCCGGGTGGGTCGCGAGGTAGACGACGAGTTCCACCGCGAGCGTGGCCCGTCCCTCCTCCATCGGTGAGGGGCCCGCGATCTCCACGGGGCCGAGGACCCGCACCTCGACCGAGGCGTTCGCCGGGACGGGCTCCGGCCGGTCGCTCATCGGCTCGCCGTCGAGCCGTCCTGCGGTCTCGAACAGGTCGATCAGGGCACGGTAGTGGCGGCGGGGCAGCAGCTGGGCGTCCACCTCGAAGCCGAGCGCGTCCACCTTCGCCCTGCCGTCCTCGGTGACCTCCCAGTTCCAGGTGGCGTGCGGGACCTTCCCCGCCACGACGTACCCGGCCGCTGTCCTGACGCCCTTCCTGGCAAGTACGGCCAGCCGGTGCCCCTCCTCCTCGTTCGGCACGAGCGCGGAGAGCACGTAGTGCGGCGGCCAGATCGGCTCCGCGGCCCGCCCCTGGATCCTGCCGGTCAGCACGTCCCCGCCCTGGCCGCGTTCCGCGGCCCTGGCCTCAAGCTCGGGCAGCAGTTCGGCGAGGGTCGCGACGTGCCTGACCCGGTCGGGGGCGATCACGGTCAGCTCCTCGCCGAACCCGACGAGCGTGACGGTCATCAGGTCCGACCAGCGGTTGGTCGCCAGTTCGACGGCGAGCGCGGCCAGGGCCTCGGTGCTGCGCGGGCCGTCGAGGCTGATCAGGCCGTGCGCCGCCTCCAGGTCGACGAGCACGCGCCCCTCGCCGTTCGACCCGAGCGAGACCAGCCCGGGGTACGGCGCGGGCGCCTCGGACAGCGCCCGTTCGTCGAGCATCCTGCCCTCGTGGGCGGGCAGCTTCCACACCTGGCCGCCGTCGTGGGCGCTCCAGGGCGCGGGCGCCTCGGCCACGGGCGGGTGGATCCACAGGTCGAGGCTCTGCGCCGACAGGTGGGCGGCGTAGATGGTGGGCGGGATGCGCTTCTGCGCGGCCAGGGAGCGGCCGAGCAGCCGCAGCCCGATGTCCAGCATCCGGCTGCCCGGGGCGTCGGCGCCCAGTCTGAGCGCCACCTCCGCCTTGGCCGCGTCGTCCTTCGGCCTGGCGATCCTGCGCCCGAACGCCCTGTGCCACAGCTGCTGTCTGCGCCTGCGGCCCAGGGCCGCCAGCAGCCCGGCCGCCGCGAGCGAGGCCCCGGCCAGGTAGTCGAGCAGCTCCAGCCCCTGCTGCTGCCCCTGGTCGCGGCCCTGGTCCTGGCTCTGCTCCTGTCCCTGGTCCTTGGTCCTGTACGGCTCCCGCCTGCCGCTGTCGGCGCTCTCCTCACGGGAGTCGGCGGGTCTGCGGGCCTCGCCCCTGTTCTCCCCGCCGCCCGCCTCCTGCCGGGCCTCGCCCGGCAGGTCGGAGCCTCCCTTGGCCGAGATGTCCTGGGTGTGGCCGTCGAGTTCCGCAGGCTTGCCCGGGTGGTCCTCAAGGGTCTCCCCGCGCGGCTGGGAGGCCGGGACGATGTGCACGTTCCTGGCGTCGTCCGGCATGTCGAGCACCCAGCCCGGCCTGATGAGGTCGGCCATGTGCAGGCGGCTGCCGTCGGGCTGCTCCTTGTGCTGGTTGAGCCGGTAGATCTCCGGATAGCGCCGCCCGTCCCCGAGGCACTTCTCCGCGATCTCCCACAGGCTCTCGTGGTGGCGCCCGTGCGGCGGCTGCACCACGTAGACCTTCCTGGCCTTCTCGACGTGCACCAGCGGCGCCCGTTCCTCGGGCTCCGGGGTGGTGACCGAGGCCGCCGCGGTCGCGGGGGCGGCGGGCGTCGCCGTGGGCCTGACGATCGGCACGACGACCGCGGAGACGGTGAACAGCAGCAGGACCGCGGAGACCAGCCGGTTGGCCAGCATCTGGGTGCCGCCGGAGAAGGGCACCCTGGCGGGCATGCCGACCCGGCGCAGCCCCGCGTAGATCTCGACGATCACGCAGACGGTCAGCTGCAGCCAGGCCAGCCAGACCAGCAGCACGAGGATGGCCACGATCATGCTCGTACCGACCTGGCTGGTCAGCAGGTTCAGGTGGAGCAGTTCGGGCGACAACGGCGGCCCGGCCAGCCTCAGCAGCGCGTAGGGAACCCCGCCGACCAGTGCGACCAGCACGACCAGCGCGCCGAGACCGGCGGCCAGGTCGCCCGCCGTACGTCTCGGTCGTATGCGCGTTGGCTGTCGCGTGGGCATGCGTCTCCCTTCGTGTCCAGGTTCTTCGTCCTCAGCCGGCTCCGCCAGCCGTTCGCCTCAATCGGTACGGCCCGCGCCCGTCACCCGTCGTCCCCCATGTCGGGCCCCGCGGTTGCCGAGGCCTCCATGTCGGAGCCGGGGAAGCCGAGCGCGGCCAGGAAGAACGACGTCCAGGCCGCGGAGACCCGGACCGTGACCTCGCCCTGCCCGCCGCCGACCGAGCACTCGCCGAGGCGGACGTCGGAGCCCGCGTAGCCGGAGACGATCTTCTTCGCCTCCGCGCAGACCTCGTCCTCGCCCAGCAGCCGGGCCTGACCGGTCTCCCTGAGGTATTCGACGTCGATCTTGTCGGCGGCGGCCCTGGCCGCCTGCTCGGCGATGTCCGCGGCCCGCAGCCTGGCGTTGATGGCGCCTCCGCCGTCCACGAGGAGCCCGGCCAGCATGAAGACCATCACCGAGAAGATCACCGTGAAGACCGACATCGACCCCCGGTCTCCGGGTCGGCGGGCAGAGGTCATTTCTCCACCCTCCGGAGCTGCTCAAGCGGGGCCACCGCGTCCCCCCGCATGTCCTTGGCCGCGCCGAAGCCGAGGAAGTCCAGGTCGAGTGAGCAGGTCACCGTCACCTTGACCTGGCCGCCCGCCTTCCAGTCCGTGCCGGCGAGGCTGACGTCCGGTTCGCACTGCCCGGACAGGGACCCCTTGGCGGCCTCGTCCGCGGCGCTCTCCGCGTCGGAGCGGGTGCGTTCGACGGAGGCCGCCCGCGCGGCGTCCCTGGCGGCGCCGTTCACCTCGCCCTGGGCCTCGACGATCCGTCCGGCGCCCACCAGGAACAGCAGGAACAGCAGGAAGACCGGTGCGAGGAGCACGGCCTCCGCCGACAGCGACCCCCGCTCGGGGTCCCCGCCCGCTCTCCTGGTCACTCCTGACACCCCTCACCGCCGTCGTCGGGCCGGAAGCACTCGACGGGGCCGCCGAAGCGCGAGGTGATGGTGAGGCTCGTCGAGGGCAGCAGCGGGACGACCTGGACCGCGGTCGCGGTGATCTCGACCCCCCGCTGGTCGCCCTCCTCCCAGGTCGTCACCTTCGCGCCGTCGAGAAGCTTGGGGCCGATGGCCTTGAGCACCTCCTCGGCCTTGGAGGTCGCGTCCTCCTGCCAGGAGTCGGAGTCGATCCTGGCCAGCCGTGACCCCTCCCGCGCCGCGGCGTCGGCCACCTGGCGGCCGTGGAACCACAGGGCGAACTGCACGACGAGCAGCACGACGGCCAGCACGACCGGCATGATCATCGCGAGTTCGACGACGGAGGCGCCGCGCTCGCCGTCCCGTCCGCGCACGCGCCGGGAGCGGCGCGCGGGCGCCTCAGCCGTTGCCGCCAACCGGGCCACCTCCGCCGTCGGTGCCGCCGCCCCCGCCACCGCCACCGCTTCCGCCGCCGAACTGGTCGGAGATCTCCCCCTGCCTGCCCTCGACGAGGGTCCTGATGAGGGTGGCCAGGCCGAGGGCGACCCCGGCGATGATGGCGGTGATGATGACCCACTCGACCGCTGAGGCGCCCCTGCTCGGAGCGTTGCGCGCCCGGTCGATCCGCACACTCAGGAAGGTCGTCGCGTAGACGATCCACGGATGGTTCAGCATGTCAGGACCCCAACATCTTCATCGCTGCCGGAAAACTCAGGAAGATCACAAAGCCGGCGCAGAGCAGAAGCTGCGCGACGAGCATCGACTGGGAACGTTCACCCGCCTGCCCCTCGATCTCGGCGAGCTCCCGCCGCCGCAGGGTCGCGGCGCGCGCGGTCAGCGACGAGCGGACCTTGGCGCCGTCGTCGGCGACCAGCCCGAGGGCGGCGGACAGGTCGCGCAGCTCGTCCACGTTGATCTCGTCGCCGAGCTGCCCGAGGGCCTGCCACGGGGTGATGCCGACGATCCTGGCGTTGCCGAGCGCCTCACGGATGCGGGCCATCGCCCAGTTGGCCTCCTCCTCGTCCCCGGCGGGCGCGCCGACGGAGACGGCCATCAACAGCGCCTCCGGCACGCCCCGGCCGCCCGCGAGGTTCATCGCGACCAGGTCGAGGAAGGCTCCGACGACGTGCCGGAAGTCGCGGCGCATCCGTGCGGCGTCCCGTTTGACCTGGAGGTCGGGCAGGACGAAGAACACCCCGGAGACCGCGAGGGCGACCCACAGCGGCATCGTGAGCGAGGCGTCCCAGCTCATCAGCGCCAGCCAACCGGCCAGCAGGGGGAAGGCCAGCAGCCCGGAGACGGCCAGCAGCACCTTGGTGGCCAGGAACGCCTCGAACGACCTGCCGAGCAGGGCCAGGTCGGACTTGGCCGAGCGCGCCTGCCAGCCCCTGGCCGCGTACAGGCGGGCCAGCCGTACGCCCAGCTCCCTGCGCAGGGCGCTGACGTCCTCGTCCGGCAGGATGAGCCTGGCCCTGGGCGCCTGGGTGCCCTCCCTGGCCGCGTCGAGGGCCAGCAGCCTGGTCACCAGCCCCGGCCTGGCCGGGAACAGCGCCCGCATCAGCAGGAACAGGCCGAGGCCGAACACGCCCCCGGCGAACAGCGCGTCAGTCGGCATCGCGCGCCTCGCCTCCCATGGTGCCTCCCACGGCCCCTCCGGTGGGCAGGCCGAGCAGTCTGGCGGGCTTGTCGAAGCGGGCCAGGCGCCGCATCCAGGCGAAGCCCGCGCCGAAGAACCCGGCCACGACCACGAGCACGGCCTGCCCGAGGGCGCTGTCGTACTCGGCGACGTAGGAGGGGTTGAACACCACGAGCGCCACGGCGAAGGCGATGGCCGTACCGACCACGATCTGCACGCTGCGCCGGGTCGAGCGGCGCTCGGCCTCGACGCGGCGGCGCATGTCCAGCTCCTCGCGGGCCGAGACGGCCAGCGCGCCGAGCACGTCGCGCAGGCCGGGGCCGCGCAGCTTGGAGTTGAGGATGAGCGCGGCCACGACGAGGTCGGCCGAGGGGTCGTCCAGCTCGTCGGCGAACAGCCTGAGCGCGTCCTGCAGCGGCATCCTGGTGTGCAGCCGGTCGACCAGCGACAGCAGGTGCGGGCGCAGGGTCGGCGCGGCGGCCCTGATCGACGACGGGATCGCCTGTTCCAGGCCCGCCGCCCCGGCGATGGTGTCGCGGAGCGACTCGGTCCAGGCGGCCAGGCCCTCAAGGCGCCGCATCGCCGTACGCTCCTCGGCCGCGCCGCCCGCCAGGCCCCGCCATCCGAGCGCGAGCAGTACGGCCCCGGCCGCCATGACCGGCCATCCGGTCACCACGAGCACCAGGACGCCCACGATCGCGCCGATGGCCGAGCGGGTGGACAGCGCCTTGAGAAGCTCGCGTCTTCCCGCCTTCCTGCCCGGGCTCGCGGGCCGGGGGCGCAGGCCGTACAGGGCCAGGCCGAGCAGGAACAGCCCGGCGCCGAGCGCCGCGCCCGCGAGCATGACCAGCGGGTCGAACAGGCCGGGGGGAAGGCCGTTCACGCCCAGCCTCCGGGGTCGTAGCCGTGGTGGGCCAGCTCCTCCATGCAGGACAGGGGGGCGTTCGGCAGGACCCGGCCGTCGGGGGCCGTGGCGAAGACCTCGGAGGAGAGCACCCGCCCGTCGACACCGGCGACCTCGCGCACGCTGGAGACGAAGCGGCGCAGTCTGCCGCCCTTGGCGTAGTCGTTGCGCTTCTCGATGAAGACCACGAAGTCGATCGCGCCCGCGATGAGCATGTGGGTCGCCTCGATCGGCAGACGCTCGGCGGCCTGGAGGGCGTAGGTGGCGATGCGGTTGAAGACCTCCATCGAGGAGTTGGCGTGGATGGTGGACAGGGACCCGTCGTTGCCCTGGGTCATCGCGTTGAGCATGGTGACGATCTCGTCGCCGAGGACCTCTCCGACGATCACCCGGGAGGGGTTCATGCGCAGCGAGCGGCGCACCAGCTCGGCCATCGAGATCTCGCCCTGGCCCTCGGAGTTGGGCAGCCGCTGCTCGAAGGCGACCACGTTCGGGTGCAGCTCGGCGAACTGGTCGAGGCCGAGTTCGAGGGCGCGTTCGACGGTGATGAGGCGTTCGTGGGGCGGGATCTCGTTGGCCAGGGCGCGCAGCAGGGTCGTCTTGCCCGCGTTGGTCGAGCCGGAGATCATGATGTTCTTGCGGGCCGCGACGGCCGCGGAGAGGAAGCGGCCGATCTCCGGGGTCACGGTGCCGTTGCCGACCAGGTCGCTGAGGAAGACCTTGCCCAGGCGGGAGCGGCGGATGGAGACCGCGGGGCGGACCGTCACGTCCATCACCGCGGAGAGCCGGGACCCGTCGGGCAGGCGCAGGTCGAGCTGGGGGTTGGCGGTGTCGAACGGCCTGCTGGACAGGCCGCTGTAGGCGGCGAGGACCTGGATCAGCTCGATGAGCTCCTCGTCGGAGTCGGCGACCGGCTCCCGCATGAGCTCCTGGCCGTCGGCGTAGCCGACGAAGACCCGGTCGCAGCCGTTGATGTCGATGTTCTCGACGTCGGGGTCGTCGAGCAGCGGCTGCAGGCGGCCGACGCCGAACAGCGCGGCGTGGATTCCGCCGGCGAGGGCCTCCTCCTCCTCTGCGGTCGGCGGGGTACGGCCGACGCCGATCTCCCCGCGGGCGAACTCCTCAAGCACCTGGGCGATCAGCGCGCGGGCGAACTGGCGCTCGTCCTCGCCGCTCATCGGCGGCAGGCCGCTGGCCTGGTCGAGGCGGCGCTGGTGGGCCAGCCGGTCGCCGACCTCCTGCCGGAAGCGCTTCACCAGGGTGTGGTCTATGGTCACAGGACGTGCTCCGGGGCGCGGATCTGGGCGGCGAGGCGTCCGGCCAGCTCACGGGCGGTGCGGATGAGCAGCGAGCGGTCCAGGCGCCCGCCCCACTGGCCGCGCAGCAGCTCGGCGCCCTTGGGGTCGTGCGCGATGCCGGTGACGAAGGCGACCTGCCTGCCGGTCGCCGTGACGATCCGGCGGACGTCGTCGATCGTCGTGCGGTACTGGCGGGGGTCGGCGATCACCACGACCGCGACCTGCACCGAGGAGGGCAGCACCTGGAGGCGTTCGCGCAGGTGGGCGACGTGGTCGAGGCTCGCCCTTGTGAACAGCACCACCAGGGCCGCCTCCGTGACCAGCTCGGTCATCTCGGGGTGGCCGCCCAGGCGCCCGCAGTCGGCCAGCACGTCGGCGCCGGGCAGCGCCGCGAACGCGCGGCCGAGCGGCCCCCACAGCCAGGTGAGGCCCGCGGCCTGTTCGCCGTGGGTCAGCCCGGCCAGCACGTCGAGCCCGCCGACGATCCGCTGGGTGTGCTCGTGGATCTGCTCGGGCTGCAGCCCCCTGCGGGCCGTGGCCCCCAGGGTGAGCAGGCCCCTGCCCGGGTTGAGCACGCCGCCGTCCTGCGCGGGCAGTCGGTAGGCCAGGTCGCCTCCCGCCGGGTCGCACTCGGCGAGCAGGACGGAACGAGGCCAGACCGCGCCGAGCGCGGTGGCCGCCGTGGTGACCCCGGGCGCCCCCTTGTCGGCCGCCAGCACGATGAGCGCCATCTCAGCGGGCCCCGGGGAGCTCGACCACCGCGACCTCGCCGCTTGAGGCGTAGGTGCTGATCAGGGGCGCGTCCTTGACGTCCACCACGATCGCCAGCGGACCGGCCGGGGTTCCCCTGCTGGTCGCGGTCATCCGGTGGACGAGCGCGCTCTGCGCCAGGACCCGGCTCTGCGTCCCGTCGCCGCCCCGGCCCGGCACGTAGATCACCTGGACCCGGTCGCCCTCGTCGAGGGTGATGGGCAGCTGGCCGGGTTTGAGCGACAGGCCGACGATGGCCTTGCCCGGCCCGAGCTCCCCGCTCGCCGAGGCGACCATCCTGGGGGTCAGCAGGGTGCCCGGCAGGAGGGTGACGCTGGCGAAGTCATGGGCGACCTGGGCGCTCTGCGACCACGGAACGTAGTCGATGCCGGTGTCGGCGATCTGCACCTCCTGCATGGAGGTGACGAGCATCTGCTGCCCGGCGCCGATCTGCTTGACGATCCGGATCGCGGAGACCCGGTCTCCGCTGCGCAGCACCAGGAGGGTGGTGGCCAGCGCGCCGCCCAGGATGAGCAACAGGGCGAGGGCCGCGAGCGCGGGTTTGCGCTCACGCGGGGACACGGGGAGTTTGCGCGACGCCGGGCCGGAAAGCCCTGGTTGCGCGCCCGGCCGCTCGGCGTTCGCCGGGGGGCGGCCGCCCGGCTTCTCACTGGTCCTCATGGGTAGGGGGACTCCCAGAGTCTTCGCAAATGGGACTACTGCTCGAATTTACGCCATTATGCGCACCGCACCGATGAACAGGCAGACAAAATCCAGGTCCCATGCTCGTTTGATAGGAACAGGTCTGTCAACGCCGATCGCAAGGATGCTGACGGTTCGGTGAGATGACAAGAGACTTATCGGGGTGATAAGGGCATCTGATTAACTCGTGCGGCGTCCACCCCGGCGTTTAGGGGGCTCATTCGGCGGGAAAGACCCGCGCCCTTCACCATCCGGCCGGAAGGCCGTTCACCGTGTGTCATCCTTGCGTCATGGCTTGCGTCATGGCGAAGTGGTCCGGGTACGCCGCCCCGGCCCCACACCGGATGCGGTTCCCCCTCAGGAAAACGGATCACCCGTGTCACCGCGAAACCACATACGCGAAGACGGCGTCTCCCGTTGCCCGCCGTCCGCGTCCCGCCGCCACGACCTCCCAGGTCAGGCCGTACGGCGAGGCGGCGGCCTGAGTTTTCCACAGCCCCACCCGGCCATTCCCGTGCGCGGCCCGATGAGCGAACGCCCATTTAAAACGGCACGACCGGCCACTGTCATCAGGCGGTTTTCCACAGGCCGCCACGTTTTCCACATACCGCTCCACAACCCATGGCATTGCCGCAAACCACTCCTTCGCGACAAGTGCCACTCTGTACCGTGGACCGGGGCTCCGACCCGAGGAGAGCGTCGATGCGGATCATGCTCACCGTGCTCAGCGAGCACACCGACCGCGATGTCGTGGTCGAGGGCGACGACACGACCACGGTCGCCAGGCTCGCCGAGGCGCTCGCCGGCCAGGGCGGTGAGCGGCCGAGCAACGTGGTACGGCTGACGCGCAGCAAGGCCCCCTACGGCCTGGACCGCGACATCGGGTCACAACCCCCGCCCATGTGGCTCGACGGCCGCCTCCTCGAACCGTCCGCGCCCGCCCTCGGCCTGCTCCGCGACGGCGACCTCGTCACCCTCGAACGCGACCTGGCCGCCGCGACACTCGCCGAGGAACCGGGCGGCATCGTGGAGATCCGGGTCGTCGGCGGGCCCGCCGCCGGGTCCGTGCACCGCATCAGCCTGGGTGTGCACACCATCGGCTCCGACCCGGCCTGCGCGGTCTCCGTCGCCGATCCCATGCTGCCCCCCAGGGCCGCCGTCGTCCGGCTCACGCCCGAGGCCATCACCGTCGAGGCGGGGGAGGGCGCCACGCCGAGACTCGACCGGGAACCGCTCGAAGGCCCGGCGCCCTGGCGGGAGCACGCCGTGCTGACCTGTGGCGCGAGCGTGCTGACCCTCAGGGCCGTCGAACCTCCGGACGCGCACCTGGACGCCCAGCCCGACGGCGGCCTCGCCTACAACCGGCCGCCCAGGCTGCGCACCCCGCCGAGCACACGGCGCTTCGAGGTCCCCGCGGAGCCCAAACGCGCCGAGACCATGCGGCTGCAGCTGCTGACCGCCTTCCTGCCCGCCGCGCTCGGCGTGGTCATGGCCTGGACCCTGCACGTCTGGTACTTCCTGCTGATGGCGCTGATGACGCCGTTGATCATGATCGGCCAGTGGTGGAGCGACCGGCGGCACGGCCGCAAGCAGTACCGCCAGCGGATGAAGGAGTACAGGAAGCGCCTGAAGGACTTCGAGGCGGACGTCGAGCGCGCCCGCGCCGACGACGAGGCGGAGCGCCGTACCGCCGCGCCGGACCCGGCCGAGGTGCTGCTCACCGCGACCGGGCCGAGACGGCGGCTGTGGGAGCGCCGTGACCACGACCAGGACGCGCTCAGGCTGCGGGTCGGGCTCGCCGACCTGCCCGCCGACCTGGAGTTCACCCCGGAGCGCTCCGCCCCCGCCGACTGCGTGCCCCCCGACCCGCCCGACTGCCACGCGGTGCCCGTGGCCCTGGCCATGCGCCGTCTCGGCGTCGCCGGCCTGACCGGGCACAGACCGGCCGTCACGGGGCTGGCCAGGTGGCTGGTCGGCCAGGCGGCCGCCCTGCACAGCCCCCGCGACCTGGCGATCGTGGTGCTGTCGGCGCACCGCGACGGGGAGGAGAACTGGAACTGGGTGCGCTGGCTGCCGCACTGCGCCCCGCGCGGCGGCGAGGACTGCGTCGCGCTGGTCGGCGCCGACCCCGAGGCCGCCGCCCGCAGGGTGACCGAGCTGACCGCGTTGATCGAGGGACGCCAGGGCGAGGAGGAGGGGTCGGCGGCCAAGCTCGGCCGTATCGCCTCCGGATGGGGCGACGGCGCCCCGGCAGGCGCCGACGTCGCGCCCGTATACGACGAGCGGCCCTACGACGTGCTGGTCGTCCTGGACGGCGCCCAGGTCCTGCGCGCCCTGCCCGGCATGCCGCAGGTCCTGCGCCAGGGCCCCAGGGCGGGCGTCTACACCCTGGCCCTCGACGACGACCAGCGGCTGCTGCCCGAAGAGTGCGCCACCGTGGCGGACGTGGCCGGGGACGGCACCGTACGGCTGCGCGGAGGCGGCCTGGACGGGCTCGGCGAGATCCTGGCCGACCAGGTCTCCTCCTCCTGGTGCGACCGGCTGGCCCGCTCCCTGGCCCCGGTGCGCGACGTCAGCCGGGACGAGGCCGCCCTGGCCCTGCCCGGCTCCGCCAGGCTGCTCGACCTGCTCGACCTGCCCTCGGTCTCCGGCGCCGTCCTGGCCGAGCGCTGGGGCCGTACGACACGGGCGGTGATCGGCGCGGGCCCCGACGGCGTCTTCTCCGTCGACCTGCGCACCGACGGTCCGCACGCGCTCATCGCGGGAACGACCGGCGCGGGCAAGTCGGAGCTCCTGCAGACCCTGATCTGCTCCCTCGCGGTGGCCAACCGCCCCGACGAGATGACGTTCGTGCTGATCGACTACAAGGGCGGGGCCGCCTTCAAGGAGTGCGTACGGCTGCCGCACACGGTCGGCATGGTCAGCGACCTCGACGGCCACCTCACCCAGCGGGCGCTGGCCTCCCTGGCCGCCGAGATCCGCCGCCGCGAACGGCTGCTGCTGGCCGCCGGGGCCAAGGACATCGAGGACTACCACGAGCTGCGCGACGCGCAGCGGGCCCGCGCCTCACGGGACCTGATGGTGGCCGGGGCGGGCTCGGCGGTCAGGCAGCTGCCCCTGCGCGCCGACCCGCTGGCGGCGCTGCCCCGCCTGGTGCTGGTCATCGACGAGTTCGCGGCCATGGTCAGCGAGCTGCCCGACTTCATGACCGGCCTGGTGGACATCGCCAGGCGGGGCCGTTCGCTGGGCATCCACCTGATCCTGGCCACCCAGCGGCCCGGCGGCGTGGTCACCGCCGACATCCAGGCCAACACCTCGCTGCGCATCGCGCTGCGGGTGACGGAGGCCGCGGAGTCCTCCGACGTCATCGACAGGCCGGACGCCGCGCACATCTCCAAGGCCACCCCGGGACGGTGCTACGTGAAGTCGGGCGTCGGCACGCCCACGGCGGTGCAGACCGCGCGGATCGGCGGACGCGGGCCCGGCGCGCAGAGCGAGGTGCGGGCCAGGGTGACGGAGGTCGGCTGGCGGGCGCTCGGGCAGCCGCTCACGCCGCCGGAGACGGCCACGGAGAACGCCGCGGTCACCGACCTGTCCGTACTGGTCGACGCCCTGGTCGAGGCCGCCCGTGTCACCGGTGTCCCCAGGCAGCCGAGTCCCTGGCTGCCGCCGCTCGACGACCTGCTGGTGGCCCCCGGGGTCACCGTGGCCCCCGGGGACGCGCCGCCGTACCGGGTGGGGGTCCAGGAGGTGCCGCCGCTGGCGTTCGGGACGACCGACCTGCCGTGGGCGCAGGCCCGCAGGCCGCTGGCGCTCAACCTGGCCGCCGGGGGTCACCTGCTCCTGGCGGGTGCCTCCCGCAGCGGGCGTTCGACCGCGTTGCGCACGCTCGCCGGGGCGATCGCCGCCGGGGCCTCCCCCGAGGACGTGCACCTGCACGCGATCGACTGCGGTTCCGGGGCCCTGCTGCCGCTGATGGCCATGCCGCACTGCGGCGCCGTGGTGACCCGCGACCAGCTCGACCGGGTCGAACGGCTGCTGAACCGGCTGCGCGCCGAGGTCGGGCGGCGCCAGCAACTGCTGGCCGCGGAGGGCTACGCGTCGCTGGCCGAGCTGCGCGCCGCCGCGACCGGGCCCAGGCTGCCGTGGATGGTGCTGATGCTCGACCGGTGGGAGGGGTTCGTCGCCGCGTTCGAGGGCTACGACTACGGGCGGCTGATCGAGTCGGCGATGCAGTTGCTCAGGGAGGGACCCGCGGTCGGGTTGCGCGCCGTGGTGACCGGGGACAGGTCGGTGCTGCTCGGGCAGATCTCCACGGTCTTCGAGGACCGGCTGATCCTGCGCCTGGCCGACCCCTCCGACTACGGCCTGGCCGGGCTGCCGGTGAAGGACCTGCCCGCCGCGCTGGCCCCCGGCAGGGCGCTGGCCACCGGGGAGCACGGGATCGTCGAGAGCCAGATCGCGCTGCTGTGCGACGATCCCGCCGGCCCCGCCCAGGTCGCCGCGTTGCAGGCGCTGTCCAGGGATGTGCCCGGCCGCTTCGGCGCCTCCCCCGGTACGGCCGAGCCGGGGCGGTGGCCGTGGAACGGCGAGCCGCCACTGCGGGTCGACGCGCTGCCGATGCGGATCACCTCGGCGCAGGCGCTGGAGCTGGTGCCCTCCTTCGAGCCGCCCTCCCCGCTGTGGGCGCTGTTCGGCGTCGGCGGCGACTCGCTGACCCCGCTCGGCGTCGACCTGCTCGCCCAGGGACCCGGCGCGGTCGTCGCCGGGCCGTCCCGTTCCGGGCGTTCCTCGGCGCTGCTGACCGCCGCCCGTTCCCTGCTGGACAGGGGGACGCCCGTGGTGGTGGTCACCCCCAGGCGCAGCCCGCTCAGCACGCTGGCCGGGCAGGAGGGGGTGCTGGCCGTACTCGGCGCGGACGGCGACCTCGACAGGGCCGTAGCGGGGCACGAACGGTACGTGGCGATCGTGGACGACGCGGAGCTGGTCTCCCCCGACTCGCCCCTGGGCATGTCCCTTGAGCAGGTGTTGCGCACCGGCCGCGACAGCGAGCACGGCCTCGTCATCGGCGGTACGACGGGTGACCTGACCACCGCCTACCGGGGTTTCGTCGCCGAGGCCAGGAAGGCCCGCACCGGTCTGCTGCTCTCGGTGCAGAGCCCCGCGGACGGCGACCTGTTCACCATCCGGCTCCCCCGCGGCGCGGTCGGCGGCCCGCCGGGACGGGGCCTGCTGGTGACGCTGGGCACGGCCACCGCCGTCCAGACGGCCCTGCCCGGCTGAGGTACGGCGGGGCAACGAAAACGCCGCCCCGGTCTCACGAGACCGGGGCGGCGTGGCGGCCGAATCAGCGCGTGGCGGACTCGATGTTGCCGCGGTAGGTGTTGATCACGCGGGAGGCCTCGGCGAGCTCCTCGGACATGCGCTGGAAGGCGGCACGGTAGTTCTGCCAGGCCTCGGTGAAACGCTGGGCACCCGGGCCGGTCCAGGCGGTGCCGACCTTTCCCGCCTCACGGTCCAGAGCCGCCATCGTGGCCCTCACCTGGTCGGCCTGCTGGGTGAACTGGGTGGCCATCTGCTGCATTTCCGCGGGATTGCCACCAAGCAAGTTCTGGCTCATGCCAGCACTCCTTCTGGATCGGTGTCGGGGGCTCACCAAACGACATCACGATAGGTGAGTGGATCACGGAGATACTCGGATTATGCCGAGCGGCTATGGATCTTCCCATACCCACGGACCGGATAACGCGTCATTCGCCGTAAGTCACATGTCATACCGGGAATCGTCATCCGAGAGGCGCCATGTGCCGGCGGCCGTGCCCACTCCGGCGCACGGGGATCATCACCAATACGGCCATCCAAAAACAACCCATGACATATCCCAATCCCGGCGGGCGGGACCCCGCTCTTCCCAGGCTCCGTACGGCGCCTAAACTCCGTTGGAGGCCCGCCAGCCCCCCCGTTCGCACGTGATGAAGGGAACCATGTCGGTGCAGAAGGTCTTGGTCGCCAACCGTGGCGAGATCGCCGTACGGATCATCCGCGCCTGCAGGGACGCGGGCCTGGCCAGCGTCGCGGTCTACGCCGAGCAGGACCTGGACGCCCTGCACGTCCAGCTCGCCGACGAGGCCCACTCGCTGGGCGGCCAGTCCCCCGCCGAGACCTACCTCGACATCGCCAAACTGCTCGCGGTCGCCGAGACCAGCGGCGCCGACGGGGTCCACCCCGGGTACGGCTTCCTGGCGGAGAACGCGGCCTTCGCCCAGGCGGTCATCGACGCCGGGCTGACCTGGATCGGGCCGCCCCCCTCCGCGATCGTCGCCCTCGGCGACAAGGTGCAGGCCAGGCACATCGCGCAGAAGGTGGGGGCGCCGCTGGTCGCCGGGACCGCCGAGCCGGTCTCCGGGTCCGAGGAGGTGGTGGCCTTCGCCGCCGAGCACGGCCTGCCGATCGCGATCAAGGCCGCCTTCGGCGGTGGAGGGCGGGGCCTGAAGGTCGCCAGGACCCTTGAGGAGATCCCCGAGCTGTACGACAGCGCGGTCCGCGAGGCGGTCGCGGCCTTCGGCCGGGGCGAGTGCTTCGTCGAGCGTTACCTCGACCGGCCCCGGCACGTGGAGACGCAGTGCCTGGCCGACACGCACGGCAACGTGGTGGTGGTCTCCACCCGTGACTGCTCGTTGCAGCGCAGGCACCAGAAGCTCGTCGAGGAGGCCCCGGCGCCGTTCCTGACCGACGAGCAGATGGAGCTGCTGTACTCCTCCTCCAAGGCCATCCTGCGGGAGGCGGGCTACGTCGGGGCGGGCACCTGCGAGTTCCTCGTCGGCCAGGACGGCACGATCTCCTTCCTTGAGGTCAACACCCGGCTGCAGGTCGAGCACCCGGTCAGCGAGGAGGTCACCGGGCTCGACCTGGTCTCCGAGATGCTGCGGATCGCCGAGGGGCAGCCGCTCGGCTACGACGACCCGCGGGTGAGCGGGCACAGCATCGAGTTCCGGATCAACGCCGAGGACGCGGGACGGGGCTTCCTGCCCGCGCCGGGCACGATCACCGCGGTGCGCTGGCCCTCCGGGCCGGGCGTGCGGGTCGACGCCGGATACGAGGCGGGCATGACCGTCCCCGGCGCGTTCGACTCGCTGGTGGCCAAGGTCATCGTGACCGGGGCCGACCGGGGACGGGCGCTGGCCCGGGCCAGGCGGGCTCTCGCCGAGCTGCACCTTGAGGGAATGCCGACGGTGGCCGAGTTCCACCGGGTCGTGGTCGAGGAGGAGGCCTTCACCGCGCCGGACGGCGCGTCGTCGTTCGCGGTGCACACCCGCTGGATCGAGACCGAGTTCGTCAACCCGGTCCAGCCGTACGCCGGGCCGGTCGCCGAGCCGGGGACGGCCGAACGCGAGCGGGTCACGGTCGAGGTCGGCGGCAAGCGGCTTGAGGTCGTCCTGCCCGCCGGGCTGGTCGGCGGGCAGGGCGCGGGCGTGACGGCCCAGGGCGGCGCCGGGGGCAGGCGCGCGAGCAGGCGCCAGGGCGCCGGACGTGCCACGGCGGTGAGCGGGGACGGACTGGTCAGCCCGATGCAGGGCACGATCGTGAAGGTCGCGGTCGCCGACGGGGACGTGGTCGCGGCCGGGGACGTGATCGTGGTCCTGGAGGCGATGAAGATGGAGCAGCCACTGACCGCGCACCGGGCCGGAGTCGTCGCCGGGCTGAACGCGGCGGTCGGGCAGACCGTCACGGCGGGTGCCGCCATCTGTGACATCCGCGACAACTGACCCCTCCTTCTCCCGGGTGACGCGTCCAGGTTTGGAAAGGATTACGGTCAGGGGGGAACTCTGACGTCCACTCGCTCGTCTTCCAGGGCGAAGGAGGGCTTTCTGCCGTGACCACCAAGCAAACAGCGTCAGGTCGCCTCGGTGCCGCGATCATCGCGTTGCTCGCCGGGCTGCTGACCATTTTCATGATCGCCCCGGCGGCGAACGCCGCGGCGCCCGACCCGAGCACGATCGCGTCCGGCCTGAAGGACGGCGACCACTTCTACGCCGACCCCGCGGCGGGCATCCCCGCCAGCGCCGCGGACGCCATGAGCAGCGCCGCCGAGCAGACCTCGACGGTCTACGTGGCGCTGCTGCCCTCCGGCTCGATCACCAGCCAGTCCCAGGCGAAGACTCTGCTGACGTCCCTGCGCAAGGACGTCGGAGGCAAGGCGACCATCCTGGTCATGAACGGCAAGCAGCCGTTCGGTGTCTCCAACGTCAAGGGCATCGACGTGGACGAGCTGCTCAGCAGGGCGGCCACGACCTCGAGCCCGACGGACAACATCGTCAACTTCGTGAAGCTGGCCGACGACGCGGCCACCGGTGCCGGGCTGGGCTCCAGCCCCTCCCGCTCCTCCGGGGGCTCCTCGGGTGGCGTGCTGATCGGCATCCTGGTGCTGGCCGTCGCGGGCGGTCTGGGCATCTTCTTCTACTCCCGTAAGAAGAAGCGGCAGCGCGAGGCCCGTGAGGCCGCCGAGCTGGCCGCCGTCAAGCAGACCGTCGACGAGGACGTCACCAAGTTCGGTGAGGAGATCACCGACCTGGACACCGACGTCAAGCTGCTCGGCAACGGCTCCGATCACCTGCAGGACTGGCAGCGCGCCCTCGACTCCTACGAGCGGGCCAAGGTGGAGCTCGCGGCGGTCAACCGCCCCGACGAGCTCCGCGGCGTGACCACCGCGCTTGAGGAGGGCCGCTACGCCCTGGCCTGCGTGAAGGCGCGCGTGAACAACCAGCCGCTCCCCGAGCGGCGCTCGCCGTGCTTCTTCAACCCGCAGCACGGTCCCTCGGTCCGTGACGTCCGCTGGGCCCCGCCCGGCGGCGCGGTGCGCGACGTGCCCGCCTGCGCGGCCGACGCCGAGGCCATCGAGCGTGGCTTCGAGCCGCAGACCCGTCAGGTCATGGTGGACGGCCACTACCGCCCCTACTACGACGCGGGCCCGGCCTACCAGCCCTACGCCTACGGCTACTACGGCGGCTTCGGCGACGTCATGAGCGCGATGCTCGTCGGCACGATGATGGGCAGCATGCTGGGCGGCGGCTGGGGCCACAGCGGTTACGGCGCCGGCTACGAGCAGGGCCTGGCCGACGGCGGTGGCGGCAGTGACTTCGGCGGCGGCGGAGGCGACTTCGGCGGCGGAGGCTGGGGTGACTTCGGCGGCGGCGACTTCGGCGGCGGTGACTTCGGTGGCGGCGACTGGTAGTCACCGCTGACGGATCCGGCGGCCACCACGGTCACCGGCTGAGAGCCCTCGCCGGCCAGAGATCAGGACGGGCGCGTTCCCTCGGGGACGCGCCCGTCGTCGTTCGCGCGCCGTACGGCCCCGGCCGTTCGAGGGGCCTGCGGCCGTCTGTCCCGTGGACCGGAGGGATTCCCTGGCGGACCAAAGGGATAACGTACGTCGAATGAGTGCGTCTGTGGTGAAACGTCCCATGTCTGCGGCCACGGGGGTCCGCCGGCGACGGCAAGGGGTGGGCCTGGGCGCGCTCGTGGTCGTTCTCCTGCTCGTGGGGACGGTTTCGCTGGCCGTCGGTACCCGCGCGTTGAGTCCTGCGGAGGTGTGGCACGGGCTGTTCACGGCCCCGGGCTCCGACCGGCGGCTCACCGAGATAACGCTCATCGTGCAGACCGTGCGGATACCCAGGACCGTGCTGGCGATCGTGGCCGGAGTCGCCCTGGGGGTCGGCGGGGCGTTGATCCAGGGATACACGCGCAACCCGATCGCCGACACGGGGCTGCTTGGGGTGAACTCCGGCGCCTCGTTCGCCGTCGTTTCGGTGATCACTCTGTTCGGGATCAGCAATCCGTACCAGTACGTCTGGTTCGCCTTCCTGGGGGCGGGGGTCGCCGGGGTCATCGTGTTCGGGCTGGCGAGTCTCGGCCGGGGAGCGGGCAGTCCGCTGACGCTCGCGCTGACCGGTCAGGGGGTCGCGGTGTTCCTGGCCGCGATGACCACGGCGGTCGCGCTGACGGACCAGGCCTCGCTGAACGCGCTGCGCTTCTGGAACGCGGGCTCGGTGTCCGGTGTCGGATTCGACGTCATCTGGCCGCTGACCGCGTTCGTCGTGGCCGGGCTGGCCCTGGCGGCGGTCACGCTGCCCGCCGTCAACCTGCTCAGCCTGGGCAACGACGTGGCACGAGGGCTCGGGGTGAACGTCACGCTGAACCGGACGGTCGGCATCGCCGCCATCACCCTGCTGGCGGGCGCGACGACGGCCGCGTGCGGCCCCATCGCGTTCCTCGGCCTCATGGTCGCCCACGTGGCCCGGTATCTCATCGGACCGGACTATCGCTGGCTGGTGCCGTGCGCGGGCCTGCTCGGCGCCCTTGTCCTGCTGGTCTGCGACATCGTGGGGCGCGTGGTCGCACGGCCCGGCGAGTTGCAGGCCGGCATCGTCGTCGCCCTCGTCGGCGCCCCGTTCTTCGCGGCGCTGGTGTGGCGTGGAAAGTTCAAGACGGCATGAACGAGACAACGATGAAGCGGTCGTCGGCACCGGGCGTGCGGCTCGGTCCCGTGTCGTTCGTGTGGCGGCCCTGGATGGTGCTCGTCACGCTGCTGCTGGCGGCGGCCGCCTTCGTGGCGTTCTGCCTGTCCATCGGCGTCGGCGACTTCCCCATCGGCCTGCGCCAGGTGGTCGCCACCCTCCTCGGCCGGGGGGAGCAGGTCGACGAGTTCGTGATCATGGATCTTCGGATGCCACGTGCCCTGGCCGGGCTCGTCGTGGGGATCGCGCTGGGGGTGTCCGGGGCGATCACGCAGTCCATCGCACGCAACCCGCTGGCCAGCCCCGACGTTCTGGGGATCACCGGAGGCGCGAGCGCGGTCGCGGTGACCCTGGTGACGGTTTCCGGCGGGGCCGCCGCGACGGTCGCCGGTTCCGTCGGCCTGTCCGCCGCGGCGCTCGCCGGCGGGCTCGGCACCGGCCTGCTGGTGTACCTCCTGGCGTGGCGGCGTGGGATCAACGGTCTCCGGCTCATCCTCATCGGCATCTCGGTGAGCGCCGTGATGGAGGCCGTCACGACCTGGCTGCTGGTCACGGCCGACATCAGGGATGTGGCACGGGCCCAGGCGTGGCTGGTCGGCTCGCTGAACGACCGGTCGTGGGCGGAGGTCCGGGTGGCGCTGTGGGGCACTCTCGCGCTCGTGGCCGTCGTGGTGTGCGTCGCCCCCCATCTCAGGGCCCTGCAACTGGACGACGACGTCGTGACGGGCCTGGGCGTCCGGCACTCGACGGTGCGGGCGATCCTGCTGCTGTGCGCGGTTTCGCTGGCGGGCATGGCGGTGAGCGCCGCGGGCCCGGTCCCGTTCGTCGCGCTGGTGGCGCCGCAGGTGGCGATGCGCCTGGTTCGGTACCCGGCGCCGCCGCTCGTGGCCTCCGGGCTGACGGGCGCGCTGCTGTTGATCTGCGCGGACCTGGTGGCGCGTACGGTGCTGCCGATCTCCCTGCCGGTCGGCGTGGTCACCGCCGCGATCGGCGGCCCCTTCCTCGTCTACCTGCTGGTGCGGGCGAACCTCAGGGCGGGATGACCGGCCAACCAAGGTGAGGTTAGGCTTGCCTAATCCCTTCATGCTACGGTTTCCCCACCGCTGGTTAGTTTTGTGGCGGATTGTACGAAAGCAAGGGATTCCGGGATGCTCCTCCACCGAACAACGGCCACGAAGACCTTGCGGCGGTTCGCCACGGCGTTCTCCGCCGCGGCCCTCGGCGTCGGCCTCCTCGCGGGATGCGGTTCCGAACCCGCGGACAAGCCGGCCGGCGATGTGGCCGCCGCTCCGGGAGGCGCGTTCCCGGTCACCGTGGAGCACGCGTTCGGGTCCACGCAGATCACCAAGGCCCCGCAACGGGTCGTCTCCGTCGGCTACACCGACGACCAGGCCATCCTGGCCTTCGGCGTGAAGCCGGTCGGCATGGTCGACCAGTACCCGAACCCGCCGGGCACGACCCCCGACATCAACACCCAGTGGCCCTGGGTGAAGGACAAGTGGGGCGACGCCCGCCCCGAGGTCATCATGAGCAACGGGGACTCCGGCCCGAACTACGAGAAGATCGCCGCCCTGCGACCCGACCTGATCATCGCGGTCTACTCGGAGATCGACAAGGCCGCCTACGACCGGCTCTCCAAGATCGCCCCGACGGTCGGCCGTACCAAGGGCGAGGCGGAGCCGTTCAGCGCGCCGTGGCAGGACAACGCCCTCCACATCGCCAAGGCGCTCGGCAAGGCCGACGAGGGCGCGCAGCTGGTGCAGGGCATCCAGGACAAACTCGACGCCGCCCGTAAGGCGCACCCGGAGTTCGCGGACCAGACCGCCGTCGCGCTGTCCTGGTACAAGGGCTCGGTCGCGCCGTTCGCCACCACCGACGTACGCGGACGGCTCGTGACGGGCATCGGCTTCAAGGGCGCGACGGAGATCGACAAGATCGCGGGCGGCAAGTTCTACACCGTGCTCTCCCCCGAGCGCATCGACCTCGTCGACGTCGACCGCATCTTCGTCATCGCCGACCAGGCGGACCAGGAGGCGCTGAAGAAGTTCGCGCTCTTCACCAACCTGTCCGCGGTCAAGAACGGGAAGGTCTCCTACCTCCTGGACAGCGAGGGCCCGGCGATCGGCGCGGCCCTGTCCCAGAGCACCCTGCTGTCCCTGCCGTACGCGATCGACGAACTCGTCAAGTCGGTCGGCTGAGGTCACCGATGAGCGTCCCCCGTCCCGCTGCGGTCCCGGTGTGAACACCGCGGACACCCCCGTCGCCCCGGCCCCGCTGCGTACGGCGACCGGGCGGGAGGCGGCCCGCTGGGTCGCGGCGCACTCCCGCGAGGCGCCGTGGCTGACGGCCGCCACCGTGCTCACCACGGTGGCCGGGGCCGCCCTCCAGGTGCTGCCGATGCTCCTGCTCGGCCGGGTGGTCGACGGGGTGATCGACCGCGAGCCCCGGTCGACGCTGATCACGATCGGCGCGCTGATGCTGGCCGCCGCGCTCCTCGGCGCGGCGGCGGTCGCGGCCCCGACGTATCTGATCGGACGGCTGGGCGCGGACCTGCTCGCGAGGTTGCGGGAGGGCGCCGTCCGCGCGGTGCTGGGAACACCGAGCGCGCGTGTCGAACAGGCGGGCCGGGGAGACGTGCTGTCCAGGGTCGGCGACGACGTGGCCGTGCTGTCCAAGGGCATCCGCACGGCCGTTCCCACCGTGTTCTCCGCGGGAGTGCTGGTCGTCATCGCCACGGCCGGCATGTTCGGGCTGGATTGGCGGCTCGGGCTTGCGGGCGTCGGAGCGCTGCCCGCGTACGCGCTGGCCCTGCGCTGGTACCTCCCCCGGTCCGCGCCGCTGTACCGGAGGCAGCGGGAGGCCCAGGCCGATCGCGCGCAGGCGCTGATCAGCGGCCTGAACGGGATCGGCACGGTACGGGCCTACCGTCTTGAGGCCGCCTTCCGCGAGAAGGTCACCGGCGAGTCGGCACGGGTGCGCGACCTCGGCGTCGAGGTCTTCCGGCTCTTCGGCCGGTTCGTCGGCAGGGAGAACCGCGCCGAGTTCGTCGGGCTGGTCCTGATCATCGTGGTGGGATACGTCCTGCTTGAGGCCGACGCCGTCACCCTGGGCGAGGCCTCGGCGGCCCCACTGCTGTTCCATCGGCTGTTCAACCCGCTGGGCTCCATCATGTTCACCTTCGACGAGGCACAGAAGTCGGGCGCGAGCCTGACCCGGCTGGTCGGCGTGCTCGGCGAGGCGACGCAGGAGAGGCTGGTGGGTCATGCGACCGCCACGGCGGGCGCCGGGCCGTACCCGGTGGTCGTGGAAGGGGTGACGTTCGGCTACCCCGGCTCGGACCGGCCGGTCCTGCGGGACGTCGACCTGGTGATCCCGGCAGGCGGCTCGCTCGCGCTGGTGGGGGCGACGGGCGCGGGCAAGTCGACCCTGGCGGCGCTGGTCGCGGGCGTCGTGACCCCGCAGGCAGGGACGGTCCGCATCGGGTCGACCGATCTCGCCGACCTGGACGAGGCCGGGGCACGGGCCCTGGTGAGCGTCCTCACGCAGGAGACACACGTGTTCTCCGGCACGCTCGCCGACGACCTGCGGCTGGCCGCGCCGGAGGCGACCGACGCCGAGCTGATGGACGCGCTGCGCGGGAGCGGCGCCGACACGTGGGTCGCGACGCTGCCCGACGGGCTGGACACCCCGGTCGGCGAGGGCGGCGAACGCCTTGACGGCGCCAGGGCCGCCCAGATCGCCCTGGCCAGGCTGGTGCTGGGCCGCTCACCGGTGGTCGTGCTCGACGAGTCGACCGCGGAGGCGGGCAGCCAGAGCGCCGCCGAGCTGGAACGGGCCGTGTCCGCTGCGTGCCTGGGCCGGACCACGCTGCTGGTGGCCCACCGGCTGACCCAGGCGACGACGGCGGACCGCATCGCCGTACTGGACGCCGGACGCGTCGTGGAACAGGGGACCCACGAGGAGCTGGTGGCCCTGGACGGCCGGTACGCGCGGCTGTGGCACGCGTGGCGACAGGACGGTCGGCGCACCTGAGATGACGACCTCAGAAGAACGACGGTTCCACACGGGAACCGGCATCCTCCGTACGGCACTGCGGCGCAACGCGGGCGCCATGGCCTGGGGCACCGTCCTCATGGGCCTGTACCAGGCCGGTGAGACCGCCTTTCCCATCGCGCTCGGCCTGATCGTCGAACACACGTTGCGGGACAGAGGTCTCGGCGCGCTCGCCCTGTCGATCACCGCGCTGGCCGTGATCATCACGACCGTCTCCCTCTCATGGCGGTTCGGGATGCGAATCCTGCAGAAGGCCAACACCGCCGAGGCGCACCGCTGGCGGGTGCGGGTCGCGGCCTGCGGACTCCAGCCCGTGGCCAGGGACCTCGACCTCAGGTCCGGCGAGATCCTGACCGTCGCCACCGAGGACGCCGACCAGACCGCCGACATCATCGAGGTGGTGCCGCTGCTGGTCAGCTCACTGGTCGCGGTGCTGGTCGCCGCGGTCGCCCTGGGCACGGCGGACGTACGGCTCGGCCTGCTGGTGATCGTGGGCACCGCCGCGACCCTGTCCGTCCTGAGTGTGATGTCCAGACGGATCGGCACCGCCACCGGTGAACAGCAGGCCAGGGTGGCCCGGGCGGCCGCGAAGGTCGCCGACCTGATCACCGGTCTGCGCCCGCTGCACGGTTTCGGCGGCAACCACGCGGCGTTCCTGTCCTACCGGAGGGTCAGCGCGGAGGCCAGGGACCAGGCGGTCGCCGTCGCCGGGGTCAACGGCGCGTACGCGGGCGTCGCGCTGGCGCTCAACGCCCTCCTCGCCACGGCGGTGACCCTCACCGCGGGCTGGCTGGCGTTCGACGGCCGGATCACCGTCGGGGAACTCGTCATGGCCGTGGGCATGGCGCAGTTCATCATGGAACCGCTGAAACTGTTCTCCGAGATGCCGAAGTACGTGATGATCGCGCGTGCCTCGGCGGAGCGGATGGCGTTGGTGCTGGCCGCGCCCGCGGTGACGACCCCGGGGCGGGAACCTCTGCAGGAGAGCGGAGATCTCGTGCTGGACGGCGTCCGGCACGGCTGCCTGCGGGATCTGACGTTCCAGGTGCCCGCCGGGGAGTTCGTGGCGATCGTCGCCTACCGGCCGCGCGTGGCGGCCGACCTCGTGGCGGTGCTGGCCATGGAAGCCCCGCCCGGTTCCTACGAGGGCGCGGTGCGGATCGGCGGGCGGAGGCTGGCGGACCTGTCCGTCGAGACGGTCCGCGAACGCATGCTGGTCAACCCGTTCGACGGGGAGATCTTCTCGGGCACCCTCCGCACGAACATCGTCCCGGCGGGCGGCGACCGTATGATCCACGAGGCCGTCGAGGCGTCCATGCTGACCGACGTCGTCGCCCTCCACCGTGAGGGTCTCGACCACGGCGTCCGGGACCGCGGCGCGAACCTCTCCGGCGGGCAGCGCCAGCGGCTGTCCCTGGCCCGGGCCCTCGCCGCCGACGCCGGCATCCTGGTCCTGCGCGACCCGACGACGGCCGTCGACGCGGTCACCGAACAACTCATCGCGCACAACATCGCGAAGCTGCGCCGCGACCGCACCACCATCGTGATCACCAGCAGCCCGGCCTTCCTCGGCGCCGCCGACCGCGTCCTCGTCCTGGACGACGGCACCGTCACCGCGGACGACACCCACCACAACCTCCTCGCCTCCGACGAGGCCTACCGCCTGGCCGTGGCCCGATGACATCCGGCACGCGGGGTACGGCACGCCCCGCGACGTGCAAGCCTCCGTCTAGCGGGATGCAATGATCCACTGACACGATCGGGACTGTTCCAAGGAGGTTCCCGTGCGTCGTTCCGTTTCCCTGACACTCCTCGCCGCGATCTTCGCGCTGTCAGGGGCCATGATCTCTCCCGTCACGGCCCAGGCCGAGACGGCGGCCTCGGCCGCGGCCGGGCCGTGCAGGCCCGGCCAGGGCGCCAACCTGCGCGGCAGGGACTTCACCAAGGGCGCCGCGCTGCCGTACAGCCTGCGCTGCGCCGACCTGACCAAGGCGAAGCTGGGGGGCGTCGAGCTCATCCAGAAGGACCTGACCGGAGCGATCCTGCGCGGGGCCGACCTCAGGCAGGCCAACCTCACCCAGGCCACGCTGAAGTACGCCGACCTGCGTGAGGCGAACCTCAGTGAGGCCGACCTCGGACAGATGCACGCCGACCACGCCGACCTGCGCGGGGCGATCCTGGTCGACGCGGAGGCCGGACAGGCCGAGTTCCCCTACGCCAACCTGACCGGGGCGAAGCTGACCCGGGCCGTGC
Source organism: Streptosporangium jomthongense (assembly GCF_042650425.1). Classification (NCBI taxonomy): domain Bacteria; kingdom Bacillati; phylum Actinomycetota; class Actinomycetes; order Streptosporangiales; family Streptosporangiaceae; genus Streptosporangium; species Streptosporangium jomthongense. The sequence goes on from NZ_JBHSBC010000032.1 coordinate 636,865, forward strand.
TGACCCAGGTCAACTTCGTCAACGCCAAGCTGGTCGACGCCGACCTCAACGAGAGCAGGCCTGGCCAGATCAAGGGACGCAAGGCCGACTTCACCCGGGCCAAGCTGCACGAGGCCAAGATGGGGCAGTCCGACCTGGGCTTCGCGGTCTTCAAGGACGCCGACCTGCGTGAGGCCGTGTTCGACCAGGCCGAGCTCGACGGCGCCTCCTTCGTCGGCGCCCTGGTCGACGACGCCTCCTTCACCCAGGCCGACGACGCCGACCTGACCGGTGCCCGGGGAACCCCCAAGGGCATCGACGGGCCGTTCTCCGTGCCGACGCCCGCCGAGGAGCAGGCGAGCGACGACGAGCCGGAGAGCACGGCCACCCCGGACGCCCAGGCCTCACGGGGAGGGACGTCCGTCGGGCTGGTCATGGTCGTGCTCAGCGCGCTCGGCCTGGCGGTCACCGTGGTGGCCTGGGGGGTCAGCGCCCAGCGGCGCAACAGGCGCAACGCCAGGTTCGCGCTCATGCGGCGCGGGGCCGAGGAGGACATCACCCGCCTGGGCGAGGAGATCGACCAGCTCGACTACGAGTTCCAGATCAGCGGGCGGGGCGGCATGACCGCCGACGCCGACTGGCGGCACGCCCTCGACGCCTACGAGGCGGCCAAGAACGCGCTGGTGATGGCCAGGCGGGACGAGGAACTGCACTTCGTCGCGCGGGCCGTACAGGACGGCAGGAACGCCCTGAACAGGCTGCGCGCCAGGACGTCCCGCTGAGACGGGCTCAGACCGGGTGGCGGGCCAGGTGGGTGAGCAGGAGTTCGTTGACCCGGTCGGATGCCTCCAGCTGCAGCCAGTGGCCCGCCCCGTCCACACGTTCGTAGCGCCAGGAGCCGCTGACGTGCGCGGCCGTACCGGTCATCGACTCCTCGGTGAGGAAGCGGTCGCGGCTGCTCCACACCCCGAGCGTGGGTGCCCGCAGGGCGGGCGGCTCCGAGGGCGGGGCGACCAGGCTCTCCGGGGGCACGCCGGTCCGGTAGATCGCCAGGCCCGCGGTGAGCGCCTCCGGATCGCGCATGCGCGCGACGACCTCTTCGGCGTCGGGATGCCCCTCAAGCATCTCCCTGGCGTTGCGGAAGTCGTTCTGGCTGAGCCATCGCTCGGCGACACCGGCGAACTGGAACAGCAGCATGTACCACGACTTCTCCCGCTGCCGCCAGCCGGCGGCGGCCAGCGCGGCGGGGTGGCCGACCGACAGGCAGGTGAGACTGGCCACCCGTTCCGGGGCGAACACGGCGAGGAACTGCGCGAGCGCCGAACCCCAGTCGTGTCCGACCACGTGCGCCCGCTCGACGCCGAGCGTGTCGAGGACGGCGAGCAGGTCGCCGACGAAGAGCCGGGGCTCGTACGCCTCAAGCCCGGCCGGTTTGTCCGAGTCGCCGTACCCCCGCAGGTCCGGCGCGATCGTACGGTATCCGGCGGCGTTCAGCGCGGCCACCTGGTAGCGCCAGCAGGTGTGGCTGTCGGGGTAGCCGTGCACGAGCAGCACGGCGGGCCCCTCCCCCTCGACCTGGACGTTGAGCCCGATCCCGTTGACGTCGAGACGTGTCATGGCGCTCCCGTCGGTTGGCGAGGTCAGATCCCGCTGGGGGTCATCGGCTGCATCAGGCGGCGGGCCGCCTCGGTGACGGACCCGGAAAGCGAGGGGTAGACCGCGAAGGTGTGGGCGAGCTGGTCCACGGTGAGCCGCTGCTGGACGGCCACCGAGACCGCCAGGATCAGCTCGGAGGCCCGGGGCGCGACCACGACGCCGCCGAGGATGATGCCGGTGTTCGGGCGGCAGAACAGCTTCACGAAGCCGTCGTTGAAGCCCTGCATCTTGGCCCTGGCGTTGGTGGCCAGCGGCAGCTTGACGACGTTGGCCACGATCTCACCGGCCTCGATGGCCTTCTGGGTGACGCCGACGGCGGCGATCTCGGGGTCGGTGAAGATGTTGGAGGCGACGGTGGCCAGGCGCAGCGGCTGCACGGCCTCCCCCAGCGCGTGCCAGACGGCGATCCTGCCCTGCATGGCGGCGACGGAGGCCAGCATCAGCACGCCGGTGCAGTCACCCGCCGCGTAGACGCCGGGGGCGGAGGTGCGGGAGACCTTGTCCACCTGGATGAACCCGCCCCGGTCGAGGGTGACCCCGGCCTCCTCAAGGCCGATGCCCGAGGTGTTGGGGATCATGCCGACCGTCATCAGGCAGTGCGTGCCCTCGGCCGTCCTGCCGTCCTCAAGTGTGACGACCACGCCGTCGGCGGTGCGTTTGACGGACTCGGCGCGGGAGCGGCCCATGACGTTCATCCCACGGCGCCGGTAGACCTCCTCCAGGACCTCGGCGGCGTCGGCGTCCTCGTTGGGCATCATCCGGTCGCGCGAGGAGACGAGCGTGACCTCGGAGCCGAGTGAGCGGTAGGCGCCGGCGAACTCCGCGCCGGTGACGCCGGAGCCGACCACGATGAGGTGCTCGGGCAGCTCCTCCAGGTCGTACATCTGCCGCCAGGTGAGGATGCGCTCGCCGTCCGGCTCGGCGGAGGGCAGGATGCGCGGGGTCGCGCCGGTCGCCACGATCACGACGTCGGCCCGGATCGTCCGGTCGCCCGCCCTGACCACCTGGGGGTCGACCAGCCGCCCGGCGGCCTTGATCACCTCGACCCCCTCGGCGGCGAGCCGCGCGGCGATGTCGGCCGACTGGGCCTGGGCGAGGTGCTTGACGCGGCTGTTGACCAGCGGCATGTCGGCGATGACGCCGCCGACCTCCCCGTCGGGGCCGCCGGTGAAGTGCACCCCGAGCATGCTGGCGTCGAGCAGGGCCTGCTTGCGGACCGAGGTCGCGATCAGGGTCTTCGAGGGCACGCAGTCGGTCAGGACGCAGGCCCCTCCTGGGCCCTCCTGTTCGACCACGGTCACCCGCGCCCCAAGTTGCGCGGCCACCAGAGCCGACTCGTATCCGCCGGGCCCGCCACCGATGATCACGATCCTCGTCACGTACCCCATTGTCCCGCATCCTTTGCGGCATTCGCCCCCTGGGGCCCCTTCGCTTGTCGCAGAAGGACCGGTTATGGCAAAGGACACCCGGGTACGGTGGGCACCGGCGTGGGACAAAAGACACCGACACCACACCGACACACGTGAGCACCCGCCGGATCTTCGATTAGTGTTGGACGCTGTGCCTGTCTACGCCGCCTACGGCACCAACATGGACCCGAAGCAGATGGCCCTGCGGGCCCCTCACTCCCCCATGAGGGGGTCGGGCTGGCTTCAGGGCTGGCGCCTCACCTTCGGCGGGAACGACCTCGGCTGGGAGGGCGCCCTCGCCACCATCGTGGAGGACTCCTTCGAAGAGGTCTTCGTCGTGCTCTACGACGTGCCCGAGTGGGACGAGACCTCCCTCGACCAGTGGGAGGGCGCCGCGCGCGGCCTCTACCACAAGGTCAGGCTCCGAGTGCAGACCCTGGACGGCGAGGTCGTCGCCTGGTTCTACGTCATCGACGGTTACGAGGGCGGCCTGCCGTCCGCGCGCTACCTCGGCATCCTGGCCGAGGCCGCGGAGAAGGCGGGCGCGCCGGACGACTACGTCAGGCGGCTGCGGGGCCGTCCCTGCACGTCCGCGGGAGGCTGACCGGCTCCGTCCCGCCGTTTCCCACGGCGGGACGAGTACCCTCAGTTCGTGACCAACGACCCTTATGCCCTCGCAACGGACGCCGCAGCCGCCCTGAGGAAGGCCGTCGGCGTGAGCTCCTTCGATGTCGCCCTGGTGATGGGTTCGGGCTGGGTCCCGGCCGCCGACGCGATCGGTGAGACGATCGCCGAGATCCCGGTGACCGACCTGCCCGGGTTCGCCCCTCCCGCGGTCGAGGGACACGCGGGCAGGATCCGCGCGGTGCGCACCGGGTCCGGCACGAACGCGTTGATCTTCCTCGGCCGCACCCACCTCTACGAGGGCAGGGGCGTCGACCCGGTCGTGCACGGGGTGCGGACCGCGATCAGGGCGGGCGCGGGGACGATCGTGCTGACCAACGCGGCGGGCGGGCTGCGCCCGGAGACCCAGCGGGTCGGCGAGGCCGTACTGATCAGTGACCACATCAACCTGACCGGCACCAGCCCGATCACCGGCGCCACCTTCGTCGACCTGACCGACGTCTACGCCCCCCGGCTGCGCGACCTCGTCCGGGAGGTCGAGCCGTCCATGACCGAGGGCGTCTACGTGGCCTTCCGCGGGCCGACCTACGAGACGCCCGCCGAGGTCCGCATGTGCAGGATTCTCGGCGGCGACATGGTCGGGATGTCCACGGTGCTTGAGGCCATCGCGGCCAGGGAGGGCGGGGCGGACGTGCTCGGCGTCTCCCTGGTCACCAACCCGGGCGCGGGCCTGGTCGGCGAGCCGCTCAACCACGAGGAGGTGCTGGCGGTCGGCCGCGCCACCGCCTCGCGCATGGGCGACCTGCTCGCCCAGGTCGTCTGCAAGCTGTAGCGGGAGGCCACGATGAGCGACGATCTCCTGCGGCGCGCGCGGGCCTGGCTCGCCCAGGACCCCGACCCGGAGACCAGGGCCGAGCTGACCGATCTGCTCGACCGGTTCCCGGAGAGCCTGGAGGCGCTGCGCGAGCGCTTCCACACCAGGCTTGAGTTCGGTACGGCCGGGCTGCGCGGTGAGCTGGGCGCGGGCCCCAACCGGATGAACCGGGTCACGGTCATGCGCGCCGCCGCCGGACTCGCCCGGGCCCTCGGCCCCGGGGCGCACGTCGTGGTCGGCTACGACGCCAGGCACAAGTCCGACGTCTTCGCCCGTGACACCGCGGCCGTGCTCACCGGCGCCGGGCTGCGGGCCTCGGTTCTCCGCGGCCCGCTGCCGACCCCGGTGCTGGCCTTCGCCGTACGGCGTCTCGGGGCGGACGCCGGGGTGACCGTCACCGCGAGCCACAACCCGCCGAGGGACAACGGCTACAAGGTCTACTGGGGGGACGGCTCGCAGATCGTGCCGCCGGTCGACACGGAGATCTCCACCGCGATCGACGCCGTCGGGCCGGTCTCCGAGCTGCCGCTCGGCTCGTCGTGGACCGAACTCGGCGACGACGTCGTGGCCGCCTATCTGGAGGCGGTGACGGCGTTGCCCATCGGCGAGGCCAGGCGGCTGCGGGTCGCCTACACCCCGCTGCACGGCGTCGGCGGCGACCTGGCGGCACGTGCCTTCCTGGCGGCCGGATTCGACGCCCCCGTGGTCGTCGAGGAGCAGGCGGCCCCCGATCCGGACTTCCCCACCGTCGCCTTCCCCAACCCGGAGGAACCCGGCGCGATGGACCTCGCGTTCGGGCTGGCCCGGCGGATCGACGCCGACATCGTGCTGGCCAACGACCCCGACGCCGACCGGTGCGCGGTCGGGGTGCGCCTGCCCGGCGGGGGTCACCGGATGCTCACCGGCGACGAGGTCGGCGCGCTCCTCGGCGAGCACGTGATCAGGCACACCTCCGGCGAGGACCGCCTGGTCGCCACCACGATCGTCTCCTCCTCACTGCTCGGCAAGATCGCCGCCGAGTACGGCGTCCGCCACGCGGAGACCCTCACCGGCTTCAAATGGATCATGAAGGCCGGGCCCGGGCTGGTCTTCGGCTACGAGGAGGCCCTGGGCTACAGCGTCGGCTCCGACGCGGGCCTGCCCGTCCACGACAAGGACGGCATCGGCGCCGCGCTGACCGTCGCCGGACTCGCCGCCGAGGCCGCGGAGCGGGGACGCACCCTGCTCGACCTCCTCGACGACCAGGCCAGGAGGTACGGCCTGCACGCCACGTCCCAGCTGTCCTTCAGGGTCGCCGACCTGTCGCTGATCACCGAGGCGATGGCCGGGCTGCGCGCCGTACCCCCGGCCGAGCTCGGCGGGCGCAAGGTCGAGGCGGTCGACGACCTGGGTGCGGGCCTGGACGGGCTGCCGCCGACCGAGGGTCTGCGTTACCGCCTGTCCGGGGGCGCCCGCGTCGTGGTCCGCCCCTCGGGTACCGAACCGAAGCTCAAGTGCTATCTGGAGGTCGTGGTGCCGGTCGAGGAGGAGGTCTCGGCGGCCAGGGAGCGGGCCGTACGCGACCTGGGCGCCCTGCGCGCCGACCTCTCCGCCGCCCTGGGCCTGTGACCCGCCACGCCGGGCCGGCGGTCCGTCGTCCTGGATCCGTGACCTGCGGTCTTGGAAATGCGACCTGCCGGTACGGCCGGCGAGCCGCCGGTCGGCTCCGGACGGTAGGACAGCCCTCACCCCACGGCTACAGCTACCCTGAGTAATCGAATGCATGCTTTCTGATGCAGACGAGGCCGGGGCGTTCGCGCATCCGGTCTCCCTCCACAAGGAAGGCAGAGAGTATGCGTCCGATCCGCGCCCACCTGGCCGTGCTGGCCACCGTACTGGCCACCGTGCTGGTGCCCGGACTGTCCACCGCCGCCTCCGCCGAGACCGCCCCGGCCCCCCTGCCACCCAGGGTGACGCTCACCATCGGCGGAGGGCACGTGGTGAACATCGACGGCAGGGTCTTCGCCGCCCTGCTGCCCTCACCCCCGGCCACCAGGTTCCGCCTTCTGCCCGCCCGCGGCGGCGTCCGGTTCCTTGACGAGCGCACCCACGGCCTGGTCTACGTCCCCGAAACCGAGCCCTTCACCCAGTTGCGCGTGAGCGGCCCCGGCCATGTGCCCCCGCACTCGGTCTTCGTCATCGAGGCGGCCACTCCCATCGAGGACGACCTCGCCTCCGGCCCCACCTCCGACCTGACCCCCGACGGCCCCGGCGAGGCGATCCGGACCGCCAGGATCAGGCTGGCGGGCACCGACCAGTACATCGGCCGCAACCTCATCGAGGACCGCAGCCTGCTGCCCAAGTGGGTGGTGCTGCTGCCGGCGGGGGTCCGCGCCCCGGTGTTCGGCATCCACCCTGTCTTCTGACCCTCTGACGCGCTCTCCGGCGCCCGGCACCTGGGGCCGGGCGTCAGGAGAGAAGGGCTGCGACGATCATGGCCACCGAGACGGCCAGGGCCGCCAGGGCGGTCGGTGACCAGGTCACCCTGACCGTCCCCGGCTCCGGCACGGTGCCGGTGGCCTTCGACGCCGTCCGCTTGGCCGAGCGCGCTCGTTCGAGCAGCTGCTCGGCGACCCAGTCGGCGTGGGTCTTGCCCGCCAGCGCCTCGACCGCCGCCTGCTCGCCCTTCGACCGCGCGGGCTCGGTCCTGAGCCGGCCCGCCTTGCTCGGCAGGGCCCTGCGCATGGCGGAGACCCGCTCACGCCCCGAGGCCTGCGGCGTCCAGCAGCGGATCTTCCTGCCTCCCGAGGTGATCATGATCGAATGGGAGACGCTGACGTCGTCCACGAGCGGCCACGGCACGAAGAAGTTCCTGAGGGGGTTGCGGACCAGCACACCGTCCTCGACGAACTTGGTCACCGGGCGCAGGCAGGTGATGAGGACCACCGCGGTCAGCACGGTCAGCACCGCGGCGGCGATCATCGAGGGCCGCCCGCTGAACCGGACGATCAGATCGACCGCGTTGAAGGCGGCGAAGGCCATCCAGATCCAGCCGAGCACCTGCACGGCCGTCGATCGGAACGCCTGTTTCATCACACAGCTCCCACTCTCGTCACGAGCCTCCATCCAACCCGATCGCGGGAGACTTCAACACATCCGCGGGGAATCACGCCCGCCACTTGAGCCGTGCGAACCCGGGCTTGATGACGCCGTTGATGAGCGCCAGCCGTTCGTCGAACGGCAGGAACGCCGACTTCATCGCGTTGATGGTGAACCACTGCAGGTCGTCCCAGCCGTACCCGAAGGTCTCCGAGAGCTTGGCGAACTCCTCGGACAGGGAGGTGCCGCTCATCAGCCGGTTGTCGGTGTTGACCGTGACCCGGAAGTTCAGCGACCGCAGCAGCCCGATCGGGTGCTCGGCGATGGAGGGGGCGGCCCCGGTCTGGAGGTTGGAGGTCGGGCACATCTCCAGCGGGACGCGCTTGTCACGGACGTAGGCCGCCAGCCTGCCCAGTTTGGCCTGTCCGTCCTCGGAGACCGTGATGTCGTCGATGATGCGGACCCCGTGGCCGAGCCGGTCCGCGCCGCACCACTGGAGCGCCTGCCAGATCGACGGCAGGCCGAAGGCCTCACCGGCGTGGATGGTGAAGTGGGCGTTCTCCCGCTGGAGATACTCGAAGGCGTCGAGATGACGGGTCGGCGGGTAGCCCGCCTCGGCCCCGGCGATGTCGAAGCCCGCGACGCCCACGTCGCGGTAGCGGACGGCCAGCTCGGCGATCTCCATGGACCTGGCCTGGTGGCGCATCGCGGTCAGCAGGGTGCCCACCTTGATGCCGCGGCCCCGTGAGCCGGTCTCGAACCCCTCGATCACGGCCTCGATCACCTCTTCGAGGCTGAGGCCCGCCTGGGTGTGCTGTTCCGGCGCGTAGCGCACCTCGGCGTAGACCACGCCGTCGGCGGCCAGGTCCTCCGCGCACTCGGCGGCGACCCGCACCAGGGCCTCGCGGGTCTGCATGACGCCGACCGTGTGGTCGAAGGTCTCAAGGTAGCGTTCGAGCGACCCGGAGTCGGAGGCCTCGCGGAACCAGGCGCGCAGCGCGTCCGGGTCCGTCGTCGGCAGCCCGGCGTATCCCGAATCACGCGCCAGATCGGCGATCGTCTCCGGCCGCAGGCCACCGTCGAGGTGGTCGTGGAGCAACACCTTGGGAGCCTGACGGATCTCCTCAAGGGCGAGTGGCTGACTCATCTCCTCATCCTAGGGGCGAGGTCCGGAACGGACGGCGGCAGCCACGCGACCGTTCCGGGCGCCCTGGAACGGACCGGCCGGCCCGCCCGGATCCGGGAGGACCCCTTCCGCACAATCGAAACGCGTGCGTACACTTCTTGATGTGAACGGCACCGTTTCGACAGGAGGCCGGGATGCCGACGCGCCGACGCGGCGAGATACGGGAGGAAGCCATCCTGCTCGCGGCCATGAGCCTGCTGGGTGAGGTCGGCTACGACCGGTTGACCATCGAGGCCGTCGCGGAGCGGGCCCACGCCAGCAAGGCCACGATCTACCGACGATGGCCGGGCAAGGCCGAGCTGGTGGGGACGGCCGTACGGCGGCATGCCGGAACACCGGTGGCCGCCCCGCCCGAAACCACGAACCTGCGTGACGACCTGGTGGCGGTGCTGCTGGAGCTGCGAGCCGGCCTCACCGGTCAGGACAGCGCGCTCATCCTCGGGCTCCTCGTCGCGATGCGTCGCGACCCCGATCTCGCGCACGCCGTACGGCGACACGTCCTCGACCACAAACGCGACGTGTTCGCGGCCGTCCTGGCCAGGGCCGCCGCCAGGGGCGAGGTTCCCGAGACGGTCGACCACGCGCTCCTCGCCGAAATCGGCTCGGCCGCGCTGCTGTCCCGTCTCCTCGTCACCGGCGAACCCCTCGACGACCACTTCCTGCACACGCTCGTGGACGCGGTGTTGCTTCCCATGCTCAGCCGTCAGCTCGACCGACCATAAGGACTTCCACGATGTGGCAGACGATCGTTCTCAGTTTCCTCGGCGGCCTCGTCGCCGGTAACGGACTTCCGCACTTCGTCCGCGGCATCACCAGAAGGCGTTACCCGAGCGCCCTGGGCAACGGGCCCGTCCCCAACCTCGTCGCGGGATGGGCGGGCCTCGTCCTCGGCGGCGCGCTGCTGTGGTGGGCGCACATCGACCGGCACCCCGGACCGGCCTTCGCCTCCATCGGCGTGAGCGTCCTGCTCATCGGCCTCTTCCACGCGGGCCCTGGCGCCTTCGGGCGTGGGGAGACGGCCTGACGGCCGTCAGAACACGTCCAGGCGGGCTCGCTGGTCCTCCGTCAGCTCCAGGTCGACGGCGGCCAGGCTCTCCTCAAGCTGCGCGACGGAGGAGGCGCCGACCAGCGGGATGATCGGGTACGGCCCGCCGAGCTGCCAGGCAAGCACCACCTGGTTGACCGTCGCCCCGGTCTCCGCGGCGACCTCGCGCAGCGCCGCGAGCCTGACGGGCGTTCCCGGGTGGTCGTAGTCCGGCGGCAGCTGCTTGTCCTGCCGGGTGTAGACGCCGCCCATCAGCGGGGAGTAGGCGACCAGGGTGAGGTCGCGCTCCTCCTTCAGGTAGCTCAGCAGTTCGGCCCCTGCGTGACCGAGACTGCCCTCGGGGAAGATGCCGTAGGGCATGTCGTAGCGCGGGCGCAGGAGGCTGTGCTGGTACTGCAGGACCTCGTAGCCGGGCAGCCCGGCCTCGGCGGCGATGGCACGGGCCCGCTCGACCCGCCAGACCGCGTGGTTGCTCACCCCGAGCAGCCCGACGGTTCCCTCGGTGACCAGTTCGGCGAAGCCCTCGACGGTCTCCCGCGCCGAGACGCTCCTGTCCTCGATGTGCGCGTAGAGCATGTCGAGCCTGTCCACCCCGAGCCGCTGCCTGCTGGCCTCGGCGGACTCCCTGATCGCCTTCGCGGACAGCCCGTCGGCGCCGTCGGCGTAGCCGGTGCCGGGCACGAGCGGGCGGGCGCCCAGCTTGGTGGCGATGACGATCTCGTCCCCGACGCCGCGGCTGCGCCGCCACCGCCCGAGCAGTTCCTCGCTCCGCCCGCCCAGGCCTCCGTCGACCCAGTAGGCGTAGTTGTTCGAGGTGTCGACGAACGTCCCGCCCGCCTCGACGTAGCGGTCGAGGATCGCGTAGGAGGTGCTCTCGTCGGTCGCCGACCCGAAGAGCATGGCGCCCAGGGCGATCACGCTCACCTCGCGGCGGGTCTTCGGGTCGGTGCCGATGGTGCGGTACTTCATGGTGTCCTTCCGGTACGGCCCGGCGTTCGCGGGCCCCGGGAAAGGAGTCTGGGATGTGGAGTGCACTCCAGGTCAAGCCCGGAGCCCTCCGGTCGTCATTCTGAGCGGTTGGCGCTCTCCGGGGAGAAGGCGGGCAGGCACACCGCGACGTACTCGGCGCCCTCGGGGCCGGAGCTGTACCGGATCCTCTCCCCCGGCTCGCTCACGAACGCCTGGCCCGCGCCGACCTCGGTGACGCCCTCGTCGTGCTCGACGACGACCGTGCCTCTGAGCACGAGGGTGTACTCGGCGAACTCCGGCGTCTGGGCGGGTTCGTCCCACCCGGGAGGAGCCGTCATGTGGGCGATCGAGATCCGGGTGTCGCCGCTGTTGACCCGGCCGACGTACTCGTCGATGGTCTTGCCGCCGGGGACGGGGATGCGGGTGGCGTTGTCGATTCTGCGTACCATCGGGCCAGTCTGCCAGCGCGCGGGCCGGCCGCGCCGCCGGGGGACGTCCCCGGAGATCACGCCGGTCCGCCGGTGTACGGCCGGCCCGTGTGCGCGGTCGGTGCCGTCACGCCGGCGAACCCCACGCGGACCTTCGTACGGCCGGCCCGTGTGCGCGGTCAGTGCGCGACGTCGATGACCAGGCGCTGCGGGTTGCGCTGCTCCAGGACCCGGAAGGGGGCCCGGTGGTCGAGGACGATGCCCACGCCGACCACGGCCTCGAAGTCTCCGGTCTTGACCACGCTGCGCACGTTGCCCAGCCCGGCGTGGAAGACCGGGCCGCCGACCCAGGTCGGGGAGCCGGTCTCACCGTGCGCGTTGGCGGGGGTGATGGTCACCTGGAGGTAGGCCCCTCCCGGGGCGTCGATCGGGTCGCCCGAGCCGTCCTGGACCAGCCTGGGCACCCACTGCACGCTGTAGCCGGGCTGCCCGCCGTTCAGGTCGATCACCACCCGGTCGAACCCGTCGTGTTTGGCGAAGCGCGCCCCGAGCACGAGGGGCGGGTTGTCCGTGGTCCGCCTGACCGTGACCTCCCGCGTGCTCGTCGGGGGCCCGAGCCGGGTCTCCCCGGGGAAGTCGGGGGAGGCCGGGGCGGCGGAGGAGACGGAGGGTGAGACGGTGACGGTGGCCGTGACGGTCGGGGCGGTCGTCCCCGGAGCGGCCGAGGGCGGGCCGCCGGACAGGCCGCAACCGGTCAGCAGGACGAACGGGGCAAGGGCGAGTGCGACGCGGGTGCGCTTCATTATGGCCTCCTGTCCGGTTAGATGCCCAGAGGCCGGTCCGGGTTCACCACCTGCGAAGATCCACACCCGGCACACGGCCTCAGGGCCGCCGACGCGCCCCGGTTCCTGCGTCGGCGGCCCTGAGGACCGGGTTCCGCGGGCCGTACGGCCCGCGCGTCTCAGACGGTCTCCAGCACCCTGCCCTCTCCGGCGTCCCCGGCGTCCACAGCCGCGGACTCCGAACGGGGGCGGCGCAGCCCGGTGAGGGCGACCAGCAGGCCGACCACGGCGAGGATCGCGGAGACCGTGATCGCGGCGCGGAAGGCGTCCAGCGGGTCGGCACCGGTGTTCGAGGTGAGCACGGCCGTCACGACGGCCAGCACGATCGCCCCTCCGACCTGCCCCGAGGTGTTGAGCAGGCCGGAGGCCAGGCCCTGCTCGTCGTCGGCGACGCCGTTGGTCGCCTGGATGTTCAGCGAGGGGAAGGACAGGGCGAAGGCGATGCCCAGCAGGACCATGCCGGGGATGATCAGCGTGGCCAGGCTGGGATCGGCGTTGACCCGCAGGAACAGGGTGAAGGCGCCCGCAAGCGAGGCCGAGCCGACCGCGATCAGCTTGCCGGTGCCGAACCGGTCGGCCAGGCTGCCCATCCTGGTCGACGTCACGGCCACCAGGACTCCGGCGGGCAGGAAGGCCAGCGCGGTCTCCAGGGCCGACCAGTGCAGGAAGTTCTGGAAGTACTGCATGGCCACGAACTGGAAGCCGACGTAGGAGCCGAACAGGATCACCAGTCCGAGGTTGGCCCGGACGATGGGCCCGGAGCGCAGGATGCCGAGCCGTACCAGAGGGTGCTTGACCTTCGACTCGGTCAGCACGAACAGGCCGAGCAGTACGGCGGAGCCGACCAGGGAGCCGATGGTGCGCAGGGAGAACCAGCCCGCGGCGGGCGCCTCGACGACGGTGAAGACGAGCAGCAGCATCGAGGCGGTGATCGTCACCGCGCCGATGAGGTCGTGACCGCTCTCCGCCCTCTCCTCACGCCGCTTGGGCAGGACCTTCATGGCCGCGAACAGCGCGATGATCGCGACGGGGACCGGCATGAGGAACGTCCAGCGCCAGCCGAGTTCGGTCAGGAAGCCGGAGATGACCAGGCCCAGCGAGAATCCGCTGGCGCCGGAGGCCGTGAAGACGCTCAGGGCCCGGTTGCGGGCGGGGCCCTCGGCGAAGGTCGTGGTGATGATGGACAGCGCGGCGGGGGCGGTGAAGGCGGCGCTGACGCCCTTGACGAACCGGGCGGCGATCAGCATCGTGCCGTCGTTGACCAGGCCGCCGAGGAGGGAGGCGAACACGAAGACGGCGAGCGCGGCCAGGAAGACCTTGCGCCTGCCGAGGAGGTCGGCGGTGCGGCCGCCGAGGAGCAGCAGCCCGCCGTATCCGAGCACGTAGCCGCTGACCACCCACTGCAGGGCGGAGGTGGAAAGACCCAGGTCGGCCTGGATGGACGGCAGCGCGACTCCCACCATCGAGACGTCGAGGGCGTCGAGGAAGATGACGGCGCAGAGCACCGCGAGCGCTGCCCAGAGGCGCGCGTCCCAGCGCTCTTCCGTGGAGGAGATCATGCGGACAACCATACATGCAGACGCATCTAATGCAAGCGAACTTAATTCTCGTGCATTAGTTGACTGAGGATGGTATGCTCCGCGACATGAACGAGGACTCCGTCGTGCACCTGTGGCGAGATGTGCTGGCCAGGCACGCCGCGGCCTCGTGCGCGCTGGAACGTGAGCTCTCCGAGCGCCACCGGCTCGGGATGAGCGAGTTCGAGGTCCTGGAGCGCATGGTCGAGGGGGGCCGTGACAAATACCGCGTCCAGGAGGTGGCCGACGCCGTCCACCTGAGCCAGAGCGCGTGTTCACGGCTGATCGCGCGGCTGGAGAAGGCGGGCCTGGTCTGCAGGAACATGTGCGAGGCCGACCGGCGCGGGGTGTTCGTCCGCATCACCGACGAGGGCCGCGCGCGCCACAAGGAGGCCCTGCCGACCCACCGGGCCGTGTTGATGAGCGCCCTGACCACGGAGTCACGCCCCGCGGAGGCCTGATCTCCCACGTCCGGAGAAGCGCGGTCCGTGGTCACGGGCCGCGCTCTCGTGGTGTTCAGGAACGGGAGGAGGTGATCACCCGTTCCGCGCGACCGCCGTACCAGGCGGACCACACGCCGAGCAGCAGCAGCGTGCCGACCAGCAGCAGCGTGGACAGACCCGCCATGACGTCCACCGGTAGCAGGTAGACCAGCGGGATCCGCACGGCCGACTCGACCAGCAGGGCGAACGCCCAGGTCAGCGTCATCACGAAGTAGATCCGCCGGAAGGCCGCCAGATCGGTGTAGAGCCTGTCCCAGCGGGCGGCGGTCGCCTCGTCCTCCGCGCCGAGGCGCTTGGCGATCCCGAAGGCCGCCGGACGCCCGGCCAGGCAGGTGCCGATCAGGACGAGTCCGAGGACCGTCGTGGTCACCGACTTGACGACCAGCATGAACCGCTCGTCCCCGGTGAGGAAGGAGAGGCCGAGACCGAGCGCGAACACCAGGCCCGTGCACGCGGCGAAGCCGTCCAGCCTGCGTTCCCTGACACCCACGTAGACCACGCGCAACGCGCCCACACAGGTGGCGGCCAGCAGCGCGGCGTACTCGCTCAGGCCCAGCAGGCGCAGCGCGTAGTAGGCGGCGATCGCGGGAAGCACGTCCCACAGCAGAACCGGCAGCATCTTCCTCATCGGAACGTCCTCTCCAGCCAGTCGCCGATGCGGGCCATCGCCAGGCGCTGGGCGCCCGACTGGCAGTGCGCGTCGGCCCCCTCGGCCTCGTGGAACTCGATGAGCGTCTTGTCGCAGGTCAGGTGGGCGTACAGCGTCTCGGGCTGCCCCCTAAACGCGAAGTCGTCGGAGGCGGAGCAGACGAGCGTCGGGCAGGTGATCCGCTCGGCGACGCCGTCGCCCAGGTGGTAGTCGTCGAGCATCGCCCTGGCGTAGCCGCTCGGCGAGGTGCCCGTCACCCAGGTGCCGTGGCCGACGGCCCAGCGCGTGACCGCGTCCCGCTCCATCAGCCCGCGCATGAACGTGTCGGCCTCCGGGTCGTCGAGGGCCCGCCTGGCCGCCTCCCTGTCGCCGCCGAACCTCTCGGCGATGACGACGCCCATGTCGTAGACGCCGTCGAAGGCGACGAGCGCCCTGACCCTGGGCTCGAACGCCGCCGCGCGCGGCGCCAGCAGGCCCCCCATGCTCGCCCCGAGCAGCGCGACCCGCTCCCCGTCCACGTACGGCCTGGCCTCAAGCCAGTCGAGCACCGGGCCGACCACGTTCTCCCAGTCGGGCCGGAAGACCAGGCCCTTCCTGACGGCGCCCGGCTGCCCGGGGCCGTCGAAGGTCAGCACGTTGAAGCCGCGTTCCCGCAGCGCCGCCGCCCCGAAGAAGTGCATCTCCTCCACGCTGCCGTCGAAGCCGTTGTGCATGACGACCGTGGCGCCCCCGCTGCCACGATAGAAGTAGCCGGGCAGCGTGGTCCCCTCGTAGGGGATCTCGACCGGCTCGATGTCATGGACCGCGGCGAACTCCCTGAAGGCCGCCACCTGCCGTGCGTAGGCGACCGCGAGGCGCGGGTCCGACGGGTCGCCGTGCAGGAAGAACTCGGCCGCGCGGTAGTAGTTGGACGCGCGCAGGAAGCCGTCGGCGGCGCTGATCCGGTGCCCGGCGGCCAGCGAGCGCTCCGCCTCCGCGGCCACCCGGTCCGCCGTGGCCAGCCACTCGTCGTGCCAGCTGTCGTAGTCGCTCTCGGTGATGCGCTGGGAGGTCGTGACGACCTCGCCGAAGTCGGCGCCGCCGTAGGCGATGTGGCCGAACATGCGCAGTGTCTCGTACCAGAACGTGGTGTCTTCCGTGAAGACGAGAGGACGCACCCCGAACTCCTTAATGCGAGTAATTTCGCTTCAAAGTAGCGTGCACTCGACGCTAAAGCAAGCCGGTTCGCGTTAGGCTGTTCTCATGCAACCTGTACAGCGACCGGGAGGGCGCACCGCGAAGGTCAGGACGGCCGTGCACGAGGCGGTGCTCGACCTGCTGCGCGAGGACCGCTGGGACGACCTGAGCATCGCCGTGGTGGCGGAACGGTCCGGCGTGCACCAGGCCACGATCTACCGGCGCTGGGGCACGCTCAACGCGCTGGTGGACGACGTGGTGGTCGAACGCCTGTCCCAGGGGTCCCCGGTGCCCGACACGGGCACGCTCCGCGGCGATCTGGAGGCCTACGCGCTCCAGGTGGCCGAGGACGTCGCGGGGCCGCTGGGCAACCTCTACCTGCGCGCGGCCATGATCGGCTCACGCGGCCCCGAGGGCGCTACCTACCTGGTCGACCGGGCGGTGCAGCTTGAGGGCATGCTCGACAGGGCCGCCGAGCGCGGGGAGCGCCCTCCCACACTGCTCGAACTGATGGAGGTCGTCATCGCGCCCCTGTACTACCACGCGATGTTCTTCAACCGTCCGGTCGGCCCCGACCACGCCCGTTCCCTGGTCGACAGGCTCCTCAGGCTGGGCGGCTGAGACCTGCGCTCAGGCCGTGATCCGGTCGATCACCAGGGGCAGCGCCTCGGCGGCTCCCCCTTCGGCGATGACGTAGGCGCCGTCGAGCGCGGCCAGCGCCCGCTCGAAACGGGAGGCGTCGTCGGCGTGCAGCGTCATCAGCGGCTGCCCCCGCCGTACGGTCTCACCCAGGCCCGCGTGCAGCACGACGCCCGCGCCGAAGGAGACCGGGTCCTCCTTGCGCTCCCTGCCCGCGCCGAGCCGCCAGGCGGCCAGGCCGACACCGTAGGCGTCGAGGCCGGTCAGCACGCCGGATTCGGGGGCGGTCACCTCAAGGGTCTCCGCGGCCCTGGGCAGCGGGGCGTCGGGGTCGCCGCCCTGGGCGGCGATCATGCGGCGCCAGACGTCCATCGCGGAGCCGTCCCGCAGCGCCCGCTCCGGGTCGCCGTCGATCCCCGCCGCCTGGAGCATCTCGTGGGCCAGCCGCAGCGTCAGCTCCACCACGTCCGCCGGGCCGCCGCCCGCGAGCACCTCCACGGACTCGGCCACCTCAAGCGCGTTGCCCACGGTCCTGCCCAGCGGCCGGTCCATCGCGGTGAGCAGCGCCACGGTGCGCACCCCGGCGTCCGTACCCAGCTCGACCATGGTCGTGGCCAGCTCGCGGGCCCGCTCCACGGTCTTCATGAAGGCGCCCGAGCCGACCTTCACGTCCAGCACCAGCGCCCCGGTGCCCTCCGCGATCTTCTTCGACATGATCGAGGAGGCGATCAGCGGGATCGACTCCACGGTGCCGGTCACGTCGCGCAGCGCGTACAGCTTCCTGTCCGCCGGGGCGAGCCCCTCCCCCGCCGCGCAGACGACCGCGCCGGTCTCGCCGAGCACCCCGAGCATCTCCCGGCCCGACAGCGAGGCGCGCCAGCCGGGGATCGACTCCAGCTTGTCCAGCGTGCCCCCGGTGTGCCCCAGCCCCCGCCCGGAGAGCTGCGGGACGTAGCCGCCGCACGCGGCGACCAGCGGCGCCAGCGGCAGCGTGATCTTGTCTCCGACGCCGCCGGTCGAGTGCTTGTCCGTCGTACGGCCCGGCAGCCCCGACCAGTCCATCCTGGAGCCGGAGCGGATCATGGCCTGGGTCCAGTCGGCGATCTCCCGCCGGTTCATGCCGTTGAGCAGGATGGCCATCGCCAGCGCGGACATCTGCTCGTCGGCGACCACGCCCCGGGTGTAGGCGTCGAGCACCCAGTCGATCTGCCCGGTCGACAGCTCACGGCCGTCCCGCTTGGTGACGATGACGTCGACGGCGTCCATTCCTCAGTCTCCCCGGTCCAGGTCGTCCGGCCCGAACGCGTACGGCAGGATCTCGGCCAGCGTTCTGGGACCGTCCACGGTCTCCACGAGCAGGCCGGGTCCGCCGAACTCCAGCAGCAGCTGCCTGCACCTGCCGCACGGCATGAGCAGCTCCCCACGGCCGTCCACGCAGGTGAAGGCGACCAGCCTGCCACCCCCGCTCGCCTGGAGGGCGCTGACCAGGCCGCACTCGGCGCACAGGCCCAGGCCGTAGGAGGCGTTCTCCACGTTGCAACCGGAGACGACCCTCCCGTCGTCGACCAGGGCCGCGGCGCCGACGGGGAACTTCGAGTAGGGGGCGTAGGCGTGGGCCATCACCCGTACGGCCTCCCGCCTGAGGGCCGGCCAGTCCACGTTCTCCCCGCTCACTTCGCCTGCCCCCTGCGATACGGCACGCCGTCGGCGGCGGGCGGGCGCAACCGCTGGGCGGCCAGCGAGAGCACCAGCAGCGTGGTGACGTGCGGTGCGACCGAGGTGAACTCCGAGGGGATGGTGCTGGTCAGCGCGAACACCACGAAGACCGCGACCGCCGCGATCCCGCTGATCACCGCGGCCCGGGTGCGCCGCTGGGCGACGAGCTGGTAGACGGCCGCGGCGGCGACGAGGATCGCCACCACGAGCAGCAGCGCGTGCAC
The DNA here is from genome assembly GCF_042650425.1 of Streptosporangium jomthongense. Taxonomy (NCBI): domain Bacteria; kingdom Bacillati; phylum Actinomycetota; class Actinomycetes; order Streptosporangiales; family Streptosporangiaceae; genus Streptosporangium; species Streptosporangium jomthongense. The sequence goes on from NZ_JBHSBC010000032.1 coordinate 655,439, forward strand.
CGACTCCCCACCCCGGCGGAGCTGGAGCGCGTCGGTGTAGCCGAACAGCGTCGCGCCCGCGGCCAGACCGCCGGGACGCCAGTTACCGAAGATCATCGCGGCCAGGCCGATGAAGCCCCGGCCTCCGGTCTGCCCCTCCCGGTAGGCGGTCGCGGCCACCAGCGAGAGGAAGGCCCCGCCGAGACCGGCCAGGGCGCCGGAGACGAGCACCGCGGCGTACTTGTGGAAGTAGACGTTGACGCCCAGCGACTCCGCCGCGACCGGGCGCTCACCGCAGGAACGCAGCCGCAGGCCGAAGGCCGTACGCCACAGCACGTAGTAGCTCAGCGGGACCAGCGCGATCGCCAGGACCGTGAACAACGAGACGTTCGTCAGCAGGCCCCGCACGATGCCCGCCAGGTCGGAGACCAGGAACCAGTGGCCGGACTCAAGGGCGGCCAGGCCGTCCCCGATCCCGGGCACGCTCACGATGCCGGGCTTGGGCACGGGGGGCGACTGGGAGTCGCCGCCACCCGGCATCTCCGCGAAAGTGATCTTGGAGAGGAACTCGGTGACGCCCACGCCCAGGATGTTGATCGCGACACCGGAGATGATGTGGTCGACCCCGAACGTCACGGTCGCGACCGCGTGCAGCAGGCCGCCCAGGGCACCGCCGATCGCCCCGGCGAGCACACCCGCCCACGGGTTGCCGAAGTGGAGCGCCCCCCAGGCACCGCACCAGGTGCCCATGACCATCATGCCCTCAAGGCCGATGTTGACCACGCCCGCCCGCTCCGACCACAGGCCGCCGAGACCGGCCAGGCCGATCGGGACCGCCAGCGCGACGGCGGCGTTGATCGCCCCCGCCGAGGTGAGGTCGGCGGCGCCGGTGACCGCCCTGGTGGCCGAGAGCAGCACGACCAGGGCACCGAAGGCGGACAGCAGGACCGGCCAGGTGACCCTGAACCGGCGCGGCCTGGGCGGCTCCACGACGGGAGCCTTGGCCAGGGTGAGACCGCCTTCGCTCATGCCGACGCTCCTTCGGCCTGGACCTTGGGTCCGCCGGACAGCTCCTTGCTGACCCTGCGCTGTCCCGCCGAGATCCGGTAGCGGTGGACCAGCTCGTAGGCGACGATCACCGACAGGACGATCGTGCCCTTCATGATCTCGACGATCTCCGGGGAGATGTCGTGGATCTGCAGGATGTTCGACGAGGTGTCGAGGAAGGCCCACAGCGCCGCGCCGAAGGCGATGCCCACGGGGTTGTTGCGGCCGAGCAGCGCGATGGCGATGCCGGTGAACCCGAGCCCCGGCGGGAAGTTCAGGCTGTAGCTGTAGGACTCGCCGAGCAGGTTCGGCATACCCGCCAGGCCCGCGACCGCGCCGGAAATGATCATCGTGGTGAAGATCATCCGCTTGACGTTGACGCCGCTGGCCACGGCCGCGGGTTCCGAGCGCCCGGTGGCGCGCAGGTCGAAGCCGAACCGGGTCCGGTTGAGCACCACGTAGTAGAGCAGGCCCATGACGGCCGCCAGGATGATCAGGCCGTCCACCTTCAGCGGGCTCCCCGGGATGAGCGGGATGCCGGGGACCTGGGCGGAGGGGCCGAGCGGCTGGGTGCCGATGTTGTTGCTGCCCGCGACCTCGACCGCGAGCCGGTCCTTGTTGAGCAGCCAGGAGCCCAGGGCGGTCGCGATGGCGTTCAGCATGATCGTGGAGATGACCTCGCTGACGCCGCGCCTGACCTTGAGCACCGCGGCGATCGACGCCCAGCCCGCGCCGACCAGCACGGCCACCAGCAGGATCGCGGCGACGTGCAGCGGGGCGGGCAGGGTGATCGCGCCGCCGACGGCCGCCGCGATGAGCGCCGCCAGCCGGTACTGTCCGTCGACGCCGATGTTGAACAGGTTCATCCTGAACCCGATCGCCACGGCCAGCGCGGACAGGTAGTAGCCGGAGGCGAGGTTCAACGCCAGCGTCAGCGGCCTGGGCTGCAGGCCGTAGTCGACCATCGTGCCCATCGTCTCGATCGGCGGGGCTCCGGTGACCAGCAGGATGACCGAGGTGATCAGGCCCGCGAACACGATGGCCAAGACCGGCGCGGCCAGGGAGAGCAGACCACCCAGCTTGACCCGGCCCATCAGCCTGTCGGCGAAGGTGGACCCCGCCTCCCGGCCGCCGGCCGTACCGTCGCTCATGCCGCCTCCCCCGCGCCCGTCATGGCCGATCCCAGCAGCTCGGGCGTGACCGTCGCCGGATCGACGTCGGCGACCAGCCGCCCGCGCAGGATCACCTTCAGCGTGTCGGACAGGCCGATCAGCTCGTCCAGGTCCGCCGAGATCAGCAGTACGGCCAGCCCGGCCGCGCGGGCGGCCCGCAGGTGGTCCCAGATCGCGGCCTGCGCCCCGACGTCCACCCCCCGGGTCGGGTGGGAGGCGATCAGGAAGACCGGCTCCCCGCTCATCTCCCTGCCGACGATCAGCTTCTGCTGGTTGCCGCCGGAGAGGGACGCGGCCTCCACGTCGATCCCCGGCGTACGGACGTCGTACTGCTCGACGATGCGCCGGGTGTCCGCGCGGGCGCCCGCGCGGTCGATCCAGGGTCCCCTGGCGTTCGGCCGCCGTGTCTGGTGGCCGAGGATCCTGTTCTCCCAGAGCGGCGCCTCAAGCAGCAGGCCGTGCCGGTGCCGGTCCTCGGGGATGTAGCCGATGCCCGCCTCACGGCGGCGCAGCGTCGTCCAGGTGGAGATGTCCTGGCCACCGAGGAGGATCTCCCCCTCCGCCTGGCGCATCCCCATGACGGCCTCGACCAGCTCCGCCTGGCCGTTGCCCTCGACGCCCGCGATGCCGAGCACCTCGCCCTTGTGGATGTCGAAGCCGATCCCCTCGATGAGGACCCTGCCGTCGGGCGCGCGGACCGTCAGGTCCCGCACCGAGAGCGCGACCTCGTCGGTGACGGTCGACTCGCGCGTCTCCGGGCTGGGCAGCTCGCTGCCGACCATCAGCTCGGCCAGCTGCCTGGCGGTGACGTCCGCGGGGTTCACCTCGGCGACGGTCGTGCCGCGCCTGATGACGGTGACGGCGTCGGCGACCGAGAGCACCTCGTCCAGCTTGTGGGAGATGAAGATGATCGTCAGGCCCTCACGGACCAGGTCGCGCAGGTTCTCGAAGAGCTCGTCCACCTCCTGCGGCACGAGCACCGCGGTCGGCTCGTCGAGGATGAGGATGCGGGCTCCCCGGTAGAGGACCTTGAGGATCTCCACGCGCTGCCGCGCGCCGACGCCCAGGTCCTCGATCATGGCGTCCGGATCGACGCCCAGGCCGTAGGAGTCGGAGATCTGCCTGATCCTGCGGCGCGCGGCGCCGAAGTCGATGGCGATCCCGCCGACGCGGGGCTCGCTGCCGAGGATCACGTTCTCCAGAACGGTCAGGTTGTCGGCGAGCATGAAGTGCTGGTGGACCATGCCGATGCCCACGGCGATGGCGTCGGAGGGAGATTTGAAGGTCACGCCCGTGCCGTTGACCCGGATCTCACCCTCGTCCGGACGCTGCATGCCGTACAGGATCTTCATGAGGGTGGACTTGCCCGCGCCGTTCTCGCCGACGACGGCGTGCACGTGGCCTTGCTGGACGGACAGGGAGATGTCGCGGTTGGCCACGACGCCGGGGAACCGTTTGGTGATCCCCTCAAGCTCGACGGCCGGTGTCGAGGTGCTGATGACGGCCCCCTCCGTACGGATGGCCACGGTGGTGAAAGCGCAACGCTGGACGTTACCCAAAGGGCCCGGGGAGGAATCCGCCGGGCCCTTCGAGGTCGTGGATCAGGAGGTCTTGTCGGGGACGACGATCTCGCCGGAGACGATCTTCTGCTTGAGCTCGTCGAGCTGGGCCTTGATGTCGTCGACCTGGCCGCCGGTGGTCGAGTAGTCGACACCGCCCGCCTTGAGGTCGTAGACCGTGGTGCCCGGCTTCAGCGAGTTGGAGGTGAAGCCCTTGAGGAAGTCGAAGACGGCGACGTCGACCTTCTTGATCATGGAGGTCATGATCACGCCCTGCACCTCGGGCGCGGCGGTCTTCGCCTGGTCGGAGTCGACGCCGATGGCCAGCCCCTTGGCGGACTTGGCCGCCTCGAACACGCCGCCACCGGAACCGCCCGCGGCGTGGTAGACCACGTCGGCGCCCGCGTCGAACATGCCCTGCGCGGCGGTCTTGCCCTTGGCCGGGTCGTTGAAGCCGGTGAAGTCCGGCGGCTGGGTGAGGTACTTGACGTCGATCTGGACGTCAGGCTTGATCTTCTTCGCCCCGGCGTAGAAACCGGCCTGGAACTTCTGGATCAGCGGCACCTGGACACCGCCGACGAAACCGATGTGCTCCTTCTTCGACTTCAGCGCCGCGGCGGCACCGACGAGATAGGAGCCCTCCTGCTCGGCGAAGAGCAGGTTGGAGATGTTGGGGCCGGTGGCCGCGGCGTCGTCGACGATCGCGAACTGCACGTTGGGGAACTCGGCGGCGACCTTCTTCAGCGAGGCCGAGTAGGCGAAACCGATGGCGATGACGGGGTTGTAACCGCCCTGGGCGAGCAGCCTGAGTCGCTCCTCCTTGGCCGCCTCGGTCTCGCCGCTGCCCGCTTCGAGCTCCTTGGTGTCGGCCAGGCTCAGCTCGGTCTTGGCCTTGTCGAGGCCCGCGGCCGCGGCGTCGTTGAAGGACTGGTCACCGCGACCGCCGATGTCGTACGCCAGGCCGACCTTCGGTCCCTTCTCCTGCGGAGCGCCACTCGCGCTGGCGTCGGGCTTGGCCGACGTCGCCGGCTCCTCGCTTCCCCCGCACGCGGCAGCCCCCATGAGCATGCCTCCCGCGACCACCGCCGCGGTCAGCCTGCCGAACCGGTTCCGAAGCAAGATGGACCCCCTTCGCGTTCAGTGCACGCGCGAGGAGACGCACGGCAACCCTGCACGGAAGATAGTTGGTTGACCAGGGTTGACCAAACCAGCACACCAGTCCGCAACAGGTCTGTTATGCAGCTCACGCCACCTCGTGACCCACAGGGACGGCCGATCCTACCGAACGGTAGCTTCGGGTGTCGTCACGGTAGCGTCACGGTAGGGCACCGTCTTCCATGCGGAGGCCCACGGGTGATCCGTCCGGGTTTCACCTACTCCGGTCACCGGCGGCCACCCAGACGCCGGTGACCGGCGTCCGGGACGGCGCTTCAGGCGACGTCACTTCAGGAGAAGGCACTCATACGGGGCGCTTCGGGCGACGACGCCTCAGGCGATGGCCCCCGCCACGTGCTCGCTCGCGCTGGGCCGCTGCCCCTCCCACAGGGCGGTCAGCGCCGTGGCCGCGAGGAAACGCACCCCGGCCGCGATGCAGGACTCGTCGACGTCGAAGGTGCCCTGGTGGATGTCACCCGGATGCGGCGTCCCCGGCGTACGGGTGCCCAGCCTGGCGAAGGCCCCGGGGATCGACTCCAGGTACCAGCCGAAGTCCTCGCCCCCCAGGCTCTGCTGCGTCGGCTCGGCCGAACCCTCGCCCAGCACGCCCCCCGCCGCCTCGGCCAGCATCTGCACGCTGACCTCGTCGTTGACGACCGGCGGCACACCTCTGACGTAGTCCATCCGGGCCTCGACACCGTAGGCGCCCGCGACGGACTCCAGCAGGGCCTTGATCATGTCGGGGGCCGCGTGCCACGCCTGCTCGTCCAGGCAGCGCACGGTGCCCTCGGCCAGCCCCTCGTCGGGAATGGCGTTGGCCACGGAACCCGCCTCGACCCGGCCCCAGACCAGGCTCAGCGAGGAACGCGGGTCGATCCTGCGCGACAGCGCCGCGGGCAGCTCGGTCAGGATCTTGGCCAGGGCGAAGACCAGGTCGGCGGTCAGATGCGGCCTGGCCGTGTGCCCGCCGGGACCGCTGACCCTGATGAAGACCTTGTCGCAGGCGGAGGTGATCGGCCCCGTCTTCAGACCGACCTTGCCGACGTCGACCCGGGGGTCGCAGTGCAGGCCGAAGATGCGGTCCACACCGCTGATACCGCCCGCCGCCATGACCTCAAGCGCGCCGCCGGGAAGCTCCTCCGCGGGCTGGAAGATCAGCCGGACCCTGCCGGGCAGCAGACCCGCCTCGGCCTGCCTGGCCAGGAAGAGGGAGGTGCCGAGCAGAACCGTGGTGTGCACGTCGTGCCCACAGGCGTGGCACACCCCGGGAACCGTCGAACTGTAGGGAACGTCCTTCTCATCCGGCACGGGAAGCGCGTCGATGTCGGCCCGCAACGCGACGGTCGGCCCGTCGCCGCTGCCGACCTCGCAGATCAGGCCGGTACCGCGCGGCAGCACCGAGGGCGTGAGACCGGCCGCGATCAGCCGGTCGGCGACGCGCTGGGTCGTCCGGTACTCGGCGAACGCCAGTTCGGGATGCATGTGCAGGTCACGCCGGAAACCGATCAGCTCCTGCCCGGTCTCGGCGAGGAACACGTCCAGTTCCCCCCGCAGATTATGCCCCCGCATTGGTCACCGTCCTATCCGCGCCTGCCAGCTCTGGGTCCCGACGCACCGTGCCACTGCCCTCAATCACGTGAATCATGGGGCAGTCGACAAAACGATCACCGCACCGACAAGCCTGAGGGGGTGCCCAGAGCCGTTCCGGCGCGGACCGATGGACCGCCAGCACGAAAGCGGCAGGCCGGTCAGAGTCCACCGGCGTGTTGACGATGACTTCGACTTTATCTCCCCTCGGACACACCTCGCCGTCATCTCGGCCAAATGTTTTGCCGCCCCATGCTCTCCATTCACATCTCCTGACCCACTTGGACCAGGGATGATGGCCCGGATTGACTATGCCTCTTTGCTCCGCCTAGCGGCGTCGCGGGGGGCTTGGGCGCCCTGAGTCGGTGCTTTCCCTCGTCGCTCATCCGCTGCGCTCCTTCGCTCCTCAGTCCAAGCACCGACGCGCCCAAGCCAAACCCTTCACGCACGGCACCGGTAAGGCACAAGCAACCCCTCACGCCCGGCGACGGGAAATCCAAGATCAAGCGGAGGGCGGGAAAAGCCAAGATCAAAGCCCTTGTCCGTGGGGCGGGGGCGAACCTTGCCGGCGTTCACGGGGCGAGGGTCACATCGGCGAGGGGTGTCCCCGGGTGGTCTCGATCAGGGGCTTCCAGCCGTCGCGGGTGGCGATGTTTGGGGTGGGGAGTGGGGAGGGGGACCGTTCTGGGGGTAGTGGCAGGTTTGTGGGGGTTTGAAACGTCGAAGGGCTGCCAATTTCCGTGTCCTCAGGTACCAGTCATAGAACCCGACGGAGTGATGCAAAGGGGAGGAATGCATGTTTAACTCCGCCTATGATCACTTGCATCCCGTTCGGGGAGAAGCATTCCGGATTGAGCATCTTTGAACCGGACGAAGGGACCATAGTGATCGTCCCTTCACTGTCGCTTCCCCAGGACGAACTCCGCAGGATCACGGGCGCCTACTGCTACGAGGAACGCATGTTGTTCTTCCTGCTCACACTCCGGCGCCCGGGTGTCGAGGTCGTCTACCTCTCCTCGGCGCCGGTGGACGCCGCCACGGTTGACTACTACCTGAGCTTCCTTGACGACCCCGCTGAGGCTCGTTCGCGGTTACATATGATCAATTTGGGTGATACGGGAGCGACCCAACTCACCGAGTCCCTGTTGCGCCGCCCCGACCTGCTGGCGAGGATCCGCACGGCCCTCGACCGTACGGCCGACGCCTGGATGGTGCCGTTCATCGTCAGCGAGCACGAGGAGCGGCTCTCGGCGCTGTTGAACCTGCCCATCTACGGGCCCGCGAGCAGACTGGCCTCCTTCGGGTCGAAGAGCGGGAGCCGTACGCTCGCCGAGGCGGCCGGGGTGCCGGTGGCGCGGGGATTCTCCGACCTGCGCTCGCTGAGCGAGGTCGAGCACGCGGCCCGCGCGCTGAATCCCGCGGCCCGGCTGATGGTCAAGCTCAACAACAGCTACTCGGGGCTGGGCAACGCCGTCGTGACCAGGGGGGACGGGCCGCTCAGCGCGAGCCCGACGAGCTTCTCCGCCCCCGACGAGACATGGGTGACCTTCGCCGAGAAGATCGCCGAGCGGGGCGCGGTGCTTGAGGAGTTCATCGAGGAGCGCCCGCTGCGCTCCCCCAGCGCCCTGGCCATGATCACCCCGGGCGGTTCCTGCCACGTGGTCGCCACGCACGAGCAGATCCTGGGCGGCCAGAACGGCGACGTCTACAAGGGCTGCGTCTTCCCCGCCGCGGCCGACTACCGCGCCGAGGTCCAGGAGTGCGCGGACCGGATCGCCAGGGCGCTCGCCGGACGCGGTGTGGTCGGGCTGTTCGGTGTCGACTTCTTCGCCATCAAGACCGACGCCGGGTACCGCGCGCTGCTGTGTGAGATCAACCTGCGTCTCGGCGGCACCACCCACCCGTTCGGGGCCGCGCTGCTGACCACCGGCGCCTCCTCCGGCGGGCAGACCGGGCTGGTGAGCGGCGACCGCCCCAAGTACTACGTGGCCACGGACAACTGTGCCTCGGACGGCCTGCTCGGCCGTACGCCCGCCGATGTCGTCAAGTTCGTCAACGACAGCGGGCTCGGCTTCGACCGCGACAGCCGTACCGGGAACGTGTTGCACCTGCTCGGCGCGATCCACAGGTACGGCAAGCTCGGCTTCACCAGCATCGGGGACTCCCCGCAGGAGGCCGCCGACCTGCACGACAGGACCCTACGGGCGCTTTGCGAGCCCGCGTAGCCCGATCACCCCGAGGGCGATTCCCAGGAGGATGTTGACCCCGATCAGGACGCCGTGCACGACGTAGAAGGCCGTTGGGTGGCCGTCGGCGAGGTTGAAACCGAGGTTTATCCACTCGAAGATCATGAAAACCGCGACGGCTACCAAGAAACCGGCGATCTTTCGCGACATTTGCATGCGTTCAGTACTCCGTCGCACCATTGCGCCCCTGATCAGGGCGTCGTGTACATGATGCGAATCAGTACGAAGCTACCCTGTGATCACTATGGGGATGAGACACGTCGCGCCCGTCGGGGTGCTGCTGGCGGCGAACGCCCTGCTCGGGCTTCCCGCACACGCCGACAACGAGCCGGTCGGCGGCACCACGCACTCCGCCGGCAGGGCGCCCGTCGGCGGCGCCGCGCTCGGCACCCGGGGCATCGTCGCCCCCTCCGGGGTGAAGGCGCCGCCGAAGACCGCCGCGAAGTCCTACGTGGTCGCCGACGCGGAGACCGGGGAGGTGCTCGCCGCCAAGGACCCGCACGGACGCTACCTCCCGGCGAGCACGCTCAAGACGCTGACGGCGCTCACCCTGATCCCCAAGCTCGACAAGAACATGAAGGTCAAGCCGAGCAGCCGCGCGGTGAACGAGGAGGGCAGCGCCGTCGGCCTGGTCTCCAAACCCCTGTACACCGTGGACGACCTCTTCAAGGCGTTGCTGCTGGTCTCGGGCAACGACTGCGCGATGGCGCTCGCCGAGACCAACGGCGGCCTCGCCAAGACCCTCAGGGAGATGAACGCCGAGGCCAGGCGCCTGCAGGCCTACGACACCGTGGCCAAGACGCCGAGCGGCCTCGACAAACCCGGGCAGAGCAGTTCGGCGTACGACCTGGCGCTGATCGCCCGCGCCGGGCTGGCCAACCGCGACTTCCAGCGCTACACCAGCACGAAGACCGGGAGATTCCCCGCCCCCAAGGGCTACTACGAGATCGGCAACCACAACAAGCTGCTGTGGCGTTACAAGGGCATGATCGGCGTCAAGAACGGCTGGACGTCCAAGGCCCTGGGCAGCTTCGTCGGCGCGGCCAGGCGTGACGGCCACACGATCATCGTGACGATCATGCGGCACGACGGCTACTTCTGGAACGAGGTGGCCGACCTGCTCGACTGGGGGTTCGCCGCCAGGAGCAGGGTCACGCCGGTCGGCACGCTCGTCGACCCGCTCCCCGAGGCCGCCCCGACGCCGACCGGCCAGGCCGTACCGAGGACGCCCCAGGTGGCGCGCTCGACCGCCCCGAGGGCCGACGCCGCACCGGCCGGGAACGGCGGCCTCTCCCCCGCCGTCTACGGGCTCGGCGCGGGTCTGCTCGGCGGCGGCGTCCTGCTGGTGTACGGCCTGCGCAGACGTTCCCGGAGCGGGTCCTCCTGAGCCTCGCCGGGGTGGAGTTTCCCTCACCTTTTTCCGGGATACCTCGCCCATGTCACACAAGCACGGCCAGTCCATACCTTTGATGCCATGAACGAGGTGCTCACCCCCTGGGACCGGGTTCGGGCCTGGGCCCGCGCCCACTGGTCGGCACTCACCTGGCTGCGCACCATCCACGTGGTGACAGGACTGCCGATCGCCCTGCTGTCCTCCGGCGTGGTCATCGGCCTGGTCGCGGCCTCGATCGTGCTGGTGTGGACCGTGGTGGTCCCGATCGCGGCGTTGCTGCTGCTCGTCTGGGCCGTACCGCTGCTCACCCACCTGCAACGGGCCCGTTTCCAGGCGTTCCTCGGCGTGGACATCCCCAGGACGCACCGCCGCTTCGGCACCCGCAACCCGTTGAAGCTGCTGGTGCGCGCGGCCAGGGACGGCGGCACGTGGCGGCAGCTCGGCTACCACCTGCTGGCGCCGCTGATCGGCCTGGTCGGCTTCCTCGGGGTCGTCTGCGGCTGGGCCGCCTGCCTGGTCGCGCTCCCCACGACCGTCCAGATCTGGCGGGCGGGCGGTGAGTGGTACATGATGCCGCCCGTCGTGATCGCGCTGGCGCTCTTCGTCACCGTGCCGTGGGTGGCGCGCGGGATCACGGCCCTCGACCTGATCGCCGCCGAGGCGCTGCTCGGCCCGAGCAGGAGCGACCTGCTGGCCCAGCGGGTGGAGAGCCTGCGGGAGAGCCGTGCCGAGGTGGTCGACGCGGCGGACGCCGAACGCCGCCGTCTGGAGAGGGACCTGCACGACGGCGCGCAGCAGCGGCTGGTGTCGCTGGCGATGAACCTGGGCATAGCCCGCACCACCCTCACCGACCTGCCCGCCCCCGCCCACGAGGTGATCGTCCAGGCGCACGAGGAGGCCAAGCAGGCGCTCAAGGAGCTGCGCGACCTGGTGCGCGGCCTGCATCCCGCGGTGCTCAACGACCAGGGGCTCGACGCGGCGCTCTCCGGGGTCGCCGCCCGCGCCCCGGTCCCGGTCAAGCTGCAGGTCGAGGTGGAGGAACGGGTCTCCCCGACCATCGAGGCGGTGGCCTTCTTCGTGGTCTCCGAGGCGCTCACCAACATCGCCAAGCACGCGCGGGCCTCCAGGGCGGAGGTCAGGGTGCTACGCCGCGACCGGCTGTTGCACGTGAGCGTCCACGACGACGGCCGGGGCGGTGCCCGCCAGGACGGTGGCACCGGTCTGCGCGGCCTGGCCCAGCGGGTCGGCTCCGTGGACGGGAGACTGAGCATCCACAGCCCGGACGGCGGGCCCACGACCATCACGGTGGAGTTGCCATGCGAGTGATCCTGGCCGAGGATTCGGTGCTGCTCAGGGAGGGGCTCGTCCGCCTGCTCGCCGGTGTCGGCATCGAGGTCGTCGCGGCGGTCGCCGACGCCGCCGCGCTGCTGCGCGCGGTGGACGAGCACACCCCCGACCTCGTCGTCACCGACGTGCGCATGCCGCCCTCGCACACCGACGAGGGACTGCGCGCGGCGCTGGTGCTGCGCAGGCAGCATCCCGGGCTGCCGATCCTCGTGCTGTCGCAGTACGTCGAGGAGCGTTACGCCACCCAGTTGCTGTCCACCGCGACCAGCGGCGTCGGCTACCTGCTGAAGGACCGGGTCGCCGACGTCGCCGAGTTCGTGGACGCGCTGCGCCGGGTCGCCGAGGGCGGCACCGCGCTCGACCCCGAGGTGGTCGCCCAGCTCCTGCTGCGCGGGCGCAGCGACCCGCTGGACCGGCTGACCCGCAGGGAGTACGAGGTGCTCGCTCTGATCGCCGAGGGGCGTTCGAACGCCGGGATCGCCGAGGCCCTCGTCGTCTCCGAGAGCGCCGTCGGCAAGCACATCAACAACATCTTCACCAAGCTCGACCTCTCCGGTGCGGACAAGGACCACCGACGGGTGCTCGCCGTACTGCGATTTCTGAAGATCTGAGGAAGGACAGGCATGCGAACCGGTGTCAGGGCCGCCTGGATCGTCGTCGGCGGGGCGCTCAGCGTCGCCCTCGTACTCGGGCTCGCCGTCACGACCTGGGGCCAGATCGAGCTGCCCCGCGCCTACGACTTCGTCTACCCCGGATCCTTCGGCTCCTCCCTCATCGAAAGCCGGGGGACCTCGGACGGCGAGAGCACGAAGGTCTACTCGCTGGCCGCCCCCTGGGTCATCGTGGACGCCACCGGCCCGGTCGGCGTCAGCGTCACCCCCGGTACGGCGGGCAGGCTCACGGTGCGGCAGAAGCTCACCTCGACCCAGGTCTCCCGCACGATGCGGGAGGTGTGGGAGAAGGGCAAGACGCTGCGGGTCGACCTCGACTGCCCCGGCTACGGCCCGCCGTGGGCGCCCTCCCCGCCCTGCCGGGCCGACTACACCCTCGCCGTCCCGCCGGGCGTCAAGGTCGTGGTCGTGACCCGTTCGGGGACCATACCGTGCCCGCTCACCTCGGAGCGGACGGTCTGCCGGTCCCCGGACGCGGAGGCGGAGGCGGGCTGAGCCCTCAGGCAGGCTCCCCGCCCAGCGCGCCCGCGTCGGGGATGGGGGTCGGGTCCGGCGGCGGGCCGAGCCTCGCGGTCTCCGTCCAGGCGGCCGCGTAGAGGATCACCCTGGCGGAGAGGTTGATCCAGATCAGCAGGCCGACCATCACCGCGAACACCCCGTAGATGGGGTTGTTGAGGGTCCGCGACAGGATCAGCGCGGCCAGCTGCTTCAGGATGCCGAAGCCGACCGCGCCCAGCAGCGCGCCCCGCACGACCACCCCGAACGGCTGCCGCGACCGGCCCATCCAGCGCAGGACGATCACGAAGAGAACGGTGTCGGCGAGCAGGCCGACCGCCACGCCGAGCAGCCACAGTGACCAGCTCCCCGCGATCGAGGCGGACAGGCCCAGCTTCTCCGCGACGAACCCGCCCGCCTGGGTGGCGACTCCGCCGACCAGCACGGAGGCGATCATCGTGACGCCGACCAGGATGAAGGCGGCCAGGTCCCTGAGCTTGGCCAGGAGGAAGTTGAGCGGGGGTTCGGCGGTCATCGACATCTCGCGGAGCGCGCCGCGCAGCGCGTCGATCGCGCCGAGCCCCGCGTAGAGCAGACCGAACAGGCCGATGACCCCGGCGCTGCCGCGGGAGTCGGCGATCTGTTTGATCGGCAGCTGGTCGGCCAGCCCGGGGAGGTACTGGTCGATGGCCTGCTGCAACGTCGCGATGGCGTCCGGCCGTACGGAGAGGAAGTAGCCGAAGACCGCGAAGGCCAGCGCGATGATCGGGAAGAACGACAGGAAGGCGAAGTAGGTCACCGCTCCGGCCAGCCGGTCACCCGACTGGAGCTGGTAGCGCTGCACGGTTCTGATCAGATGGTCGAACCAGGGACGCCTGATCCGCTCCGAGGCGATCGTCGCCCTACCCCGCTCACGGATCGCGACGATCCGCTCTCGCACGCTTGTCACGCGCGTCACCTACCCAAATACCGCCGGGCCGTACGTATGACTCCACGTGGGACGTACGGCCCGGGGCGGGAGGCGTCAGACGGTGGGCAGGAACCCCACCCGGTCGCGGACCTTGGCCATGGTCTCCGCGGCGACCGCGCGGGCCCGTGCGGCGCCGACGGCGAGCATCCGGTCGAGCTCGGCCTCGTCGGCGAGCAGCTTCTCGGTGCGCTCCCTGATCGGGGTGAAGGTGTCGACCACGGCCTCGGCGACGTCCTTCTTGAAGGTGCCGTAGCCCTGCCCGGCGTAGCGGGCCTCAAGCTCAGGGATCGGCGTGCCGGTCAGGGCCGACTGGATGCGCAGCAGGTTGGTGACGCCGGGCTTGTTCTCGTCGTCGGCCAGGACCTCGGAACCGGTGTCGGTGACGGCGCGCATGACCTTCTTGCGCAGCGGCCCCGGCTGTTCGAGCAGGTCGAGGATGCCGCCGGGCGAGGAGGACGACTTGGACATCTTCGCCGTCGGGTCCTGCAGGTCGGTGATCTTCTCGACGTCCTTGACGATGTGCGGCTTGGGCAACGTGAAGGTCTCGCCGAAGCGGTGGTTGAAGCGCTGGGCCAGGTCGCGGGTGAGTTCGAGGTGCTGCTTCTGGTCGGCTCCGACCGGGACCTGGTCGGCCTGGTAGAGCAGGATGTCGGCCGCCTGCAGGATGGGGTAGGTGAACAGGCCGACGCTGGCCGAGCCCTCGCCGTAGCGGGCGGACTTGTCCTTGAACTGGGTCATCCTGGCCGCCTCGCCCATGCCGGTGAGGCAGATCAGCACCCAGGCCAGCTCGGTGTGCTCACGGACGTGGCTCTGCACGAAGACCGTCGAGCGCTCGGGGTCGAGACCCGCGGCGAACAGCTGGGCGGCGGCGATCCTGCTGCGCCTGCGCAGGTCCTCGGGCTGGTAGTCCACCGTGATCGCGTGCAGGTCGACGACGCAGTAGAAGGCGTCGAACCCCTCCTGCATGGCGACGTACTGACGCACCGCGCCGAGGTAGTTGCCCAGGTGGAAGGAGTCTGCGGTGGGCTGGATTCCGGAGAGGACACGGGGACTGGCCATAGCTGGTAATTGTGTCAGCTGTCGGGAGTGTTCGGTGCGCCGGACGCGGGCGCTCGACGCTTTATCCGGATTCTTGACGCTCTGCGGCCGTCCATTCCGGTGACCGACAGCTCGAACCCGGGGATCTCGACCCGCTCTCCCGTCGAGGGCAGGTGTCCCAGGGCGGCCATGACGAACCCGGCGAGTGTCTCGTACGGCCCGTCGGGGAGCCTGATGCCGGTCTCCGCCTCGACCATGTCGAGGTTGGCCAGGCCGTCCAGCTCGACCTCCCCCGCGGGCAGCGCCACCCGCTTGTGCTGGACGTCGTGCTCGTCACGGATGTCGCCGACCAGTTCCTCGACCAGGTCCTCAAGCGTGACGATGCCCGCCGTCCCGCCGTACTCGTCGATCACGATCGCCAGGTGGTGCCCCTCCCCGCGCATCTCCGACAGCGTGGTCAGGACACGTTTGCTGGTGGGGACGAGCTTGACCGGGCGGATCGGCACCAGTTCGCTGATCGGCTCGATGGACCCGGTCAGCACCGGGTCGAGCAGGTCCCTGATGTGCACGAACCCCACGACGTCGTCGTAGGAGTCGCGGTAGACGGGGAAGCGGGAGTGCGGCATCGCCGCGGCCAGCACCGCGGCCTCGGCCAGCGGGGTGTCGACCGCCATGAACTCGACCTCGGTGCGCGGCAGCATCACCTCGCGGAGCTGGCGCTTGGCCGCGGCGAAGACCTCCGCGATCAGGTCGCGCTCGTCCTGGGTCAGCTCGTGGTGGCCGACGACCATGTCGCGCAGTTCCTCGGTCGTGATCTCCTCGCGGTCGGCCTCCGGGTCGCCGCCCAGCGTCCTGACCACGACGTCGGTCGAGGTGGACAGCGCCCAGATGACCGGGCGCGACAGCGCGGCGACCCGGTCGAGGAAGGGCGCGACCAGCAGCGAGATGCCCTCGGCCCGCTGTCTGGCGATCCGCTTGGGCACCAGTTCGCCGAGCACCAGCGAGAAGTAGGAGATCGCCAGCGTCACCAGCACCAGGGCCAGCGGGGCCGCGACCGCCGTGGGCACCCCCCAGCCGGCCACGACCGGCTGGAACTCCCTGGCGAGGGTGTCGGCGCCGAAGGCCGCCGAGAGCATGGTCGCCACGGTCACGCCGATCTGGACCGCGGACAGGAAACGGTTCGGGTCGTGGGCGAGTCTGGCGGCCCTGGCGCCCCTGCGCCCCCGGGTCTCCAGCCTGCGCACCTGGCTCTCCCTGAGGGAGACCATCGCCATCTCCGCCGCCGCGAAGAAACCCCCGACCAGGATGAAGACCAGGACCAGGGCCGCGTTCGCCAGGACGTTGTTCACGAGATTGTCTCCGTCATGGCCGCCGCCCGTTCCGACTGTGGCCGATATTTGAGGTGCAAGCATATGCTGGCACCGTCCTCACAAAAATAAACACATACCCACATCATCAAACAGGAGGTCTTGTGAAGCTGCTGGTCACCGGTGGTGCCGGATATATCGGGAGCGTCGTGGCGGCGCAGCTCGTCGAGGCGGGCCACGAGGTCGTCGTGCTCGACGACCTCTCCACCGGTCACGCCGACGCGGTCCCCTCCGGCGCGCGGTTCGTCCAGGGGTCGATCACCGACGCCTCCGGCGTGCTGACCGGCGTGGACGGTGTCCTGCACTTCGCGGCCAGGTCCCTGGTCGGCGAGTCCGTCGACAAGCCCGGCCTGTACTGGGGGCACAACCTCGGCGGCACCCTCGCCCTGCTCGACGCCATGCGGGCCGCCGGAGTCGGCCGGATCGTCTTCTCCTCCACCGCCGCGACGTACGGCGAGCCGGAGCGCTCCCCCATCCTGGAGACCGACCCGACCCGGCCGACCAACCCCTACGGCGCCTCCAAGCTCGCGGTCGACACGGCCCTGACCGCCTTCGCCGGCCTGTACGGCCTGGCCGCGGTGAGCCTGCGCTACTTCAACGTGGGCGGCGCCTACACCGCGCCGGACGGGCGAACCTACCGCGAACGGCACACCGTGGAGACCCACCTGATCCCTAACGTCCTCGCCGTCGCGCTCGGCGGGCGCGAGACGGTCAGCCTGTTCGGCACGGACTACCCCACGCCCGACGGGACATGCGTGCGCGACTACGTCCACGTCGCCGACCTGGCCAGGGCGCACCTGCTGGCGCTGAACGCCTGCTCCCCCGGCGAGCACAGGATCTACAACCTGGGCAGCGGCACCGGCTTCTCCGTCCGCGAGGTGCTGTCGGTCTGCCGCGAGGTCACCGGCCACCCGATCCCCGCCGTCGAACTCGACCGCAGGCCAGGCGACCCGGCCGTACTCGTCGCCTCCTCCGAGAAGATCCAACGCGACCTCGGCTGGAAGCCCGAGCACCCGACCCTCAAGGAAATAGTCACCGACGCCTGGACCGCCCTACAGACCCCCTGACCACAACTCCTCCCCCTCACCGCGCGTGAGGAGTGCCGGCCTGGCTTCCCGGCACCGGGTGCGAGGGGTTTGATCTTGGCCCTACCGGTGCCGTGTGTGAGAGGTGTCGGCTTGGGCGCGTCGGTGCTTGGACTGAGGAGTGAGGGAGCGAAGCGGACGAACGACGAGGGAAAGCACCGACTCAGGGCGCCCAAGCCCGCGACGCCGCCAGGCGTCGCAAAGAGGCCCGGCTTGGGCGCGTCGGTGTCTGGACTGAGGAACGCAGGAGCGCAGCGACGGAGTGACGAGGGAAGACACCGACCCGAAGCGCCCGAGCCCGCGACGCCGAAGGCGGAGCAAAGAGACACGGCTTGGGCGCGTCGGTGCTTGGACTGAGGAGTGAGGGAGCGAAGCGGACGAACGACGAGGGAAAGCACCGACCCGAAGCGCCCAAGCCCCGCGACGCCGCCAGGCGGAGCAAAGAGACACAGCCCGCGACGCCGCCAGGCGGAGCAAAGAGTCACAACCTGATGCGCGCCATGTTGTTCGCCGGGCGGCGGTCTCCCACGTGGGAGGAGTAGACCGTCGCCCTGGCCTTGGGGGCCGTTCTTCTGGCGCGGAAGGCGAGTCTGAGGTTGATCCGGCTGCCCGAGCCGACCGCGCCCAGCGCGCAGCCGACGTAGCCCGCGTACGCGTGGCAGCGCGCCCCCTCGGCCGACAGGAAGCGCGCCTTGACGGTGCGCAGGAAGACGGAGGCGTCCCTGACGGTTCTGGGACCCCGGTTGTGGACCACGGCGTCCATCGTCACCAGGCGGCCCTGCCGGGTCTTGCGCGCCAGCCGTACGGCCAGGTCGGCGCCCTCGTCGACCTGGGTGGTGAGCCGGGCCGAGTTGTTCGTCTCGTCGGCGTCGACCACCTCGGAGGTGAGGGCGGCGGTGGCGGTCAGCGGGCCGTGCGCGCCGGTCCTGACGATGCCGCTGATGGTCACCCCGCCGTCGGTCCCGGCCAGGACGTCCTGCTGGGAGGGGCAGATCACCTCGTTGGTCGTCCTGCCCGGCACGCATTCGGCGACGTTGACGCTGAGGACGTCCACGCCGTGCGGTAGCCGTACGACGAGGAGGGGAAGCACCGCGTCCTCCGGGCCCGCGTTGTGCACCTCCACCCGGTAGGACAGTGGTTGCCCTGGTTGCGCCACTCCCGGTAGGGCGTGGATCCGTACCGAAAGGTCCGCTCCACCGGGTCTTTCTCCCCTGTTCTCCGCCTGAGCCGCCCCCGGCATTACGAAAGCCGTGAAAAGGGCAAAACCTACAACTGCGGCGACAAAACGCCCCGCACCATACGCTGTGAACACCGATCCCCCGAACGTCAGTGGTCATTCAACGCGAGACACCCTCCCGGGGCATGCTGACACGCCGCCCGCCGACGCTCTGGAGACCTGAACCGGTTCACCCGGGGAGACGCGAGAGGGGGCCCCGGCGGACCGGGACCCCCTCTCGCGTGCGGAACGCGACCGCTCGGATCAGATGAGACCGAGCTCGCGTACGGCGGCGCGCTCCTCCTCAAGCTCGCGCACCGAGGCGTCGATGCGCTCGCGGGAGAAGGCGTCGATCTCCAGACCCTGGACGATCTCCCACCTGCCGTCACGGGAGATGACGGGGAAGGAGGAGATGAGGCCCTCGGGCACGCCGTAGGAGCCGTCGGAGGGGATGGCGGCGGAGGTCCACTCGGAGCCGTTGACCCAGTCGTAGACGTGGTCGATCGCGGCGTTGGCGGCGGAGGCCGCCGAGGAGGCGCCCCGGGCCTCGATGATCGCGGCGCCGCGCTTGGCGACGGTCGGGATGAAGGTGTCGCGCAGCCAGGCCTCGTCCACCTGCTCGGCGGCGATCTTGCCACCGACCTCGGCGTGGTAGAGGTCGGGGTACTGCGTGGCGGAGTGGTTGCCCCAGATGGTCATCTTCTTGATCTCGGTGACCGGGACCTGGAGCTTGGCGGCGAGCTGGGACAGCGCGCGGTTGTGGTCGAGGCGGGTCATCGCGGTGAAGCGCTCGGCCGGAACGTCGGGGGCGTGCTGCTGGGCGATGAGGGCGTTGGTGTTGGCCGGGTTGCCCACGACCAGGACACGGATGTCGTCGGCCGCGTTGTCGTTGATGGCCTTGCCCTGCGGGCCGAAGATGCCGCCGTTGGCCTGCAGCAGGTCGCCGCGCTCCATGCCCGCCGTGCGGGGACGGGCTCCGACCAGCAGGGCGACGCTGGCGCCGTCGAAGGCCTTGTTGGCGTCGTCGGTGACCTCGATGCCGCTCAGCAGCGGGAAGGCGCAGTCGTCGAGCTCCATCGCGGTGCCCTCGGCGGCCTTGACCGCCTGCGGGATCTCCAGCAGGCTCAGCTTGACCGGGACGTCGGCGCCCAGCAACTGGCCCGACGCGATGCGGAACAGCAGCGCGTAGCCGATCTGACCGGCGGCGCCGGTGACGGTGACCTTTACGGGAGTCTGGGCCATGACCTTCCCCCACTCGTAGGATGAATTGCGACGTTCGGATGTTACCCGTCGACGGTCGCCGACCTCGCGGCGAGTACCTTGATCCGTCCGGAGGGCAGCGCGATCAGGGCGATCAGCGCCACGACGGCCCCGCTGACGGCGAGCCAGGGGACGACGTTCGCGGTCGCCGCCGCGTGCGCCGCGCTCAGTCCGCGCAGGGGCGCCTCCTGTCTGACGACGGAGGCGTAGAGCGTTCCGGCCAGGGCCAGGGCGACCGAGCCGCCGATCTGCCGGAAGAAGGTCAGGTTGGCGCTCGCGGTGCCGATGAACCTGGGCGGCACCGCGAACTGCACCGCGACGGTCAGGCCGGACAGCATCGGCCCCATGCCGAGGCCGAGCAGCGCCATCCATCCGGCGAGCAGGACACCCGAGGTCCCGGCGGTGATCCCGGAGCACAGCAGGGCCCCGGCCGCGATGAGGAACGCCCCGCAGATCAGCCACGGCCGGTAACGCATGCTCCTGGTGATGAGCAGGCCGGTGCCCGCGCTGCCCACGACCATCCCGAGCATGAGCGGGTAGATGCGCAGGCCTGACTCGGTCGCGCTCAGGCCGACGGACTCCTGGAAGTAGCGCGGCAGGAAGACCACCCCGGCGTACAGGCAGAACGCGGTGAAGAAGGAGGCGATGTTGGCCAGGGCGTAGGTGCGGACGCGGAACAGTTCGAGCGGGATGATCGGCGCCTGGGCCCGGCTCTCGACGAGGACGAACAGCGCCAGCAGCGCGACGGAGCCCAGGACGGGCCACAGCACGGGAGCGCTGGTCCAGGTGTGCCCGTCGATCCCCTTCTCGGTCAGGCCGATGAGCAGCACGCTGATCGCCACGCTGAAGACGGCGATGCCGAGGTAGTCGGGACGGGTGCCCCGTCCCTGCCCGGCGGTGTGCGGCAGCCTGGCGACGATGATCGCGATGAGGGCGACGCCGATGGGCAGGTTGACCAGGAAGGCCCAGCGCCAGCTCGCCTGGTCGGTGAACAGTCCGCCGAGGAAGGGCCCGGCGATGTAGCTCAACGCCATCACCCCGCCCAGGGCGCCCTGCACCCGGCCGCTCCTGCCGGGCGGGAACAGGTCGGCGACCAGTGCGAGGGACAGCGGCAGCAGCGCCCCGGCCCCCAGTCCCTGCAGAGCGCGGAAGGCGATGAGCTGGCCCATGTCCTGCGCCGCGCCGCACAGCGCGGAACCGACCAGGAAGAGCGTGACCCCGGTCAGCAGCAGGGGCTTGCGGCCGTAGGTGTCCGACAGCCTGCCGTACAGGGGGACGGTGATCGTCGAGGTCAGCAGGTAGGCGGTCACGACCCAGGTGTACAGGCCTGCGCCGCCGAGTTCCTGGACGATCCGGGGTAGCGCCGTTCCCACGATCGTCTG
This sequence comes from Streptosporangium jomthongense, assembly GCF_042650425.1. Classification (NCBI taxonomy): domain Bacteria; kingdom Bacillati; phylum Actinomycetota; class Actinomycetes; order Streptosporangiales; family Streptosporangiaceae; genus Streptosporangium; species Streptosporangium jomthongense. The sequence goes on from NZ_JBHSBC010000032.1 coordinate 676,408, forward strand.
GTCGAGCATGGCCAGGAACATGCCGCCGAGTACGGCGAGCAGCAACAGCCCGTTCTTCGCGGGCCGGGTCTCCACGGGAGGATTCAATACGTCGGTAGACACATGTTGATGGTGACATGTCAATCCTGACATGTCAATGCGTAGCTATGATGAGGACATGTCTCTCCGGATCGCGCTCCTGGGCCTGTTGACCGCCGCGGGACCCTCAAGCGGCTACGACCTGACCAAGCTCTTCGAGAGTTCGATCAGCAACGCCTGGCAGGCCCGGCACAGCCAGATCTATCCCGAGCTGAACAAGATGGCCGCCGAGGGACTGGTCACGGTCGAGGAGGCCGGACCGCGCGGCAGGAAGAGCTACGCGATCACCAAGGAGGGCTCGGCGGAGCTGCGCGCGTGGATGCTGGACGAACAGCCCTCACGCATGCACCGCAGTGAGACGGCGCTGCGCGCCTTCCTGCTGCCCACGATCGAACCGCACGAGGCCGTCGCGCTGCTGCGCGGGCAGGCCGAGGTGCTGGCCGCCAAAATGGCCGAGCTTGAGGCCATCCGCGCCAAGGCCTCCGTCTGGCGTAAGCCCGGTTTCGGACGGTACGCCCTTGATCTGGGCATCCGGCAGACCCGTCTGCTGCACGACTGGGCCGAGGAGACCGCGGCCGAGATCGAGAAGTCGGCCGGGCAGGACTGACCTCAGCCGCACCCGGCCATCGTGGGAAGGGTGTCCTCCCTGGTGGAGAAGTCCACCTTGGAGAAGTGACGGTCGAGCAGCCTGCTGATCGTGCCGTCGCGGTAGAGGCTCACGATCGCGCCCTGGACCGCCTTGCAGGTGCGCTGGTCGCCCTTGCGCAGGGCCACCGCGTAGCGCTCGTCGGTGAGCTTGAGCCCGACCACCTTGTAGCGGATGCTCTCGCGGTCGGCGAAGCCCGCCAGCACCAGGTCGTCGCCGGGGATCGCGTCCACGTCCCCGGCCAGCAGCATGTTCATGCACTCGGTGTAGGTGCTCGCGGCGACCAGGTCCAGGCGCTTGACCACGTCCTGCAGGGCGCCGACCGAGGCACTCGCCCCCGGCTGGCAGAGCTTGCGGCCTTCGAGGTCCGCCACGGAGGAGATCGCCGAACCTCCCTTGACGAGCACGTCCACGTGCGCCACGTAGTACGGCCCGGCGAAGGTGACGGCGTCCGTCTTGTTGATCGAGTAGGTCGAGATGACCAGGTCGAGGTCCCCTGAGGCCAGCAGCTTCGGCCGTTCCTCGCGGGAGGTGCCCCTGAAGGTGATCCCGCTCGCCGGCACGTCGAGCTTCTTGGCGATCGCGGTCGCCAGATCAACCTCGAACCCCTGCCAGGTGCCTTCGTTGTTCAGCGCGACGCCGGGCAGGAAGTCACGCATGCCGATGGTCAGCCGGTGGGTGCTCGCCGCCTTGTCCACGACCGAGGAGAAGGTCTTCGGGCTCGGCGTGACCGGCGTCAGGGTCGACTGCTGGACGCGTCCGGCCAGTCTCGGCAGCCAGCCCGAGAAGTAGGCGACCGCGCCCGCTCCCGCGACCAGCAGGACGGCCACCGCCGCCGCGATCCAGCGTCCCCGCGAACGCCGCCGGGGCTCCGGGGCGGAGGCCTGGTTCGCGACCGTCGCCTGCCAGTTCGGCGGCTGCTCGGCGTACCCCCCGGACGGGCCGTAGGCGGGCTGCGCCGGCCCTGTCTGATGCTGGGCCGGCCGCTCGCCGTACACCGGGAACCGCTCGGCCTGGGACCACTCAGGCTGGGACCGTTCGGCCTGGGGACGTTCGGGCTGGGACCACTCGGGCTGGGACCGTTCGATCTGGGGGCGTTCGACCTGGGACCACTCGGTCTGAGGGCGCTCAGTCTGGGACCGCTCGGGCTGGGGGCGGTCAGCCTGGGGGTGCTCGGCCGACGGGATCCGCGGGCGGGAGATCTGGGAGAGCGAGGACTGCGGGGGGCGCGGGATCTGCACGGTCGGCGGCGACTCGGAGACGGGCATCCTGATGGGGTTGGTGGCGTCCTCGGGGCCCGCGACCTGCGCTCCCTCGTTGAGCACCGCGGGCGAGGCGTTGACGGTCTCCGGGTGGCCGAGCAGGCGCAGCAGGATCTGGTCGGCGGAGGGGCGCTCGCCGGGCGCCTTGGACAGCGCCGCCGCGGCCACGCCGCGCAGCGGCTCGGGCAGGTCGCCGAGGTCGACCTCGTGGTTGAGGATGCGGTTGAGCACCACCGCGATCGAACCGCCCGCGAACGCCGTCTCGCCCGTCGCGGCGAAGGCGATGGTCGCCCCCCATGCGAAGACGTCCGTGTGCGGCCCGACGTCGCCCCCGGAGACCTGCTCCGGGGCCATGTAGGCGGGGGTGCCGATGGCCCTGCTGGTGATCGTGCCGGTCGAGTCGATGACGCGGGCGATGCCGAAGTCGACGACCCTGGGCCCGTCGGCGGCGATGAGCACGTTGTCCGGCTTGAAGTCGCGGTGCACGATCGCGGCCTGGTGGATGGCGGTCAGGGCGGTCGCGGTGCCGACGGCCAGGCGCTGCAGCGCGGTGCCGCGCAGCGGCCCCTCGGCCTCGACGACCTCCCGCAGCGACCTGCCCTCGATGTACTCGCTGGCGATGTAGGGGGTGTCGCCGTCCAGGTCGACGTCGATCACGCCCGCCGTGCAGAAGGAGGCGACCCGGCGGGCGGCTCGCGCCTCCCTGGCGAAGCGGGACCTGGCGATCGTGTCGCCGGAGAACTTTACGTGCAGCAGCTTGATCGCCGCCCGTTCCCCCTCGGGGGTCTCGCCCAGGTAGACGATCCCCTGGCCGCCCTCCCCGATCCGGCCGACAATGCGGAACTGCCCGAGCTGGTGCGGTTCCCCCGCCCCCAGCGGCGCGATCTGCGGCATCATCGTCCTCACGATCCGGTGACTCCCCGACCAGCCAAACTTTACGACCCCGCGCCCCCATCTCCGTCTTGTACGGTCTGTGGCGGGTCATCTGGACACGCCGACCTGCCCGATTACCGACAAACCACCCCAAGATGGCGCGGCACGCGCTTAGATCGCTACCGTTGACCGTTCCTTCAGTCAAAGCGGAGCCAATCCTTGATGCGCCGATACACGGGTTATCGCGACTTCATCCAGCGCGATCAGCGTCTCCTGGTCGGTACGGCCCTGCTCCTGACCGGTAGCCACGACCAGGCCTTGCGGCTCGTCCTGTGGTCCCTGCGCTCCGTCGGGCTGAGCTGGCCCCCGACCCTCTGGGAGAACCCCACCGTTCACGCCCAGATCACGATGTACCGCCGCTATCTGCGGCGGCCCGTCACGACGAGGGCCACGGCCCTGCTACGGCTCCCGCCGGTCCGGCGGGTGATCGCCGTGGCGTGCCTGCACGACGGCAGGACCCCCGAGGAGGTGGCCACCGCCCTGGGCCTGTCCCGGGAGGCCGTGGAGACGGAGGTCTCCGAGGCGGTGACCACCCTGGCCAAGGGCGACGCCAAGCGGCTGACCACCAGGCTGGCCGCCACGGCGGCCGAGGCGTCGGTCCCCGACCTCGCCGTCAGGTCCGTGCGCGCGCTGCGCCGCCGCCGCGTCCGGGGGGTGCTCCTGACCACGGTCGCGGGCCTGATCCCGGTGGGTCTCATCGCCTTCACCCTGCAGCAGGGGCAGGTGTGGAACTCCGCGCTCGGTGAGAGCAACCAGATCGCCTCGGCCGGGGTGGGGTCGGCCGTGGGTCCCGGCCCGCAGGCCTGGCAGACCCCCCGTACGTCGTTCACGATCCGCTACGCCGTACCGGACAAGTGTCCCGACGACGGCGCCTCGACCGACGGCAGGCCCGCACCCTCCCGGGCGGGGAAGGTCACCTGTGCGGGCTGGACGCTGAAGCTGGCCGGGGGCGACGAGGGCCGTCCCGCGCTTGAGTCGGTCGAGTGCGAGCGTCCCGGCCACTGCGAGTCCACCGTGAAGGTGCCCGACGCGGCCCAGCATCTGGCGCACGGCGACGACTGGAGCTACTGGAGCCTGTCACCCGCGGTCAGCGGGGACGGGCGGCGTATCGCCTATCTCAGCGCCGCGGAGGGCCGTTACGTCGCCCACGACCTGAGCAGTGGCGAGAAGAAGTACCTGTCGCCGGTCCTGGCCCCCTCCGACACCGAGACGGGGACCGGGGTGAGCGTCTCGCGCGACGGCGGCTTCTTCGTCGTCGAACTGAACGGACGGCGGCTGCGGACCGACTTCGCCACCGGCGCCACGACGTCGCTGCCCGCGGGCCAGGCGACGGCCGCGGAGAAGGCGGCCGACTGGATGCGGCAGACCTACCGGGTCTGGCGTGACTCGCCGAGCGGGAGGTTCACCGCCGCCGTCAAGCCGGGCGGGGACGACAGCGACCGCCTGCACGTCATCGACGCCAGGACCAGGAAGGTCTTCAAGGACCTGCCGATGCCCTCGCTGGGCGACCCCACCTCCGCCGAGGTCGTCGGCTGGGCGAACGTCCGCGAGGTCGTCGTCAAGCTGACCGACAGGCGGACCGGGGACCTGCTCGGCTTCTTCAGGGTCGACGCGATCACCGGACGGCTGCACCGGATCGCCGGGCTGCCGGACGGGGACTCGATCGTGCTCGGCGACCTGACCGAGCCGTGAGCGCGGCCTCTGGTTCCCGGCACGGGGGAACGCTTCCTGCGCGTTCGTGGCACGGAAGAAGGAGAGGGGCCGCCGTGACGGCGACCCCTCCGCGTGAGGAACGACCTCTCAGGCCATCTTCCTCTTGAGGTTCTCGTCCAGGGCCCCCAGGAAGTCCTGGGTGGTCAGCCACTTGGCGTCGCCGCCGACCAGGAGGGCGAGGTCCTTGGTCATCTGACCGCCCTCGACGGTCTCGACGCAGACCTGCTCCAGCTTCTCGGCGAAGTCGATCACCGCGGGGGTGTTGTCGAGCTTGCCGCGGTGGGCCAGGCCCCGGGTCCACGCGAAGATCGAGGCGATCGGGTTGGTGGAGGTGGGGTTGCCCTTCTGGTGCTGGCGGTAGTGACGGGTCACGGTGCCGTGAGCCGCCTCGGCCTCGACGGTGCGGCCGTCGGGGGTCAGCAGGACGGAGGTCATCAGGCCCAGCGAGCCGAAGCCCTGGGCGACGGTGTCGGACTGGACGTCACCGTCGTAGTTCTTGCAGGCCCAGACGTAGCCGCCCTCCCACTTGAGCGCCGCGGCGACCATGTCGTCGATCAGACGGTGCTCGTAGGTGATGCCCGCGGCCTCGAACTCGGCCTTGAACTCGGTCTCGTAGACCTCGGCGAAGATGTCCTTGAAGCGGCCGTCGTAGGCCTTGAGGATCGTGTTCTTCGTGGAGAGGTAGACCGGGTAGTTGCGGGCCAGGCCGTACCGCATGGACGCCCGCGCGAAGTCGCGGATCGACTCGTCCAGGTTGTACATGGCCAGCGCGACACCGCCGCCGGGGAAGTCGTAGACGTCGAGCTCGATCGGCTCGGAGCCGTCCTTCGGGGTGAAGGTGAGGGTCAGCGTGCCCTCGCCGGGAACCTTCAGGTCGGTGGCGCGGTACTGGTCACCGAAGGCGTGACGGCCGACGACGATCGGCTTGGTCCAGCCGGGCACGAGCCTCGGCACGTTGGACATGATGATCGGCTCGCGGAAGATGACACCGCCGAGGATGTTACGGATCGTCCCGTTCGGGGACTTCCACATCTTCTTGAGGCCGAACTCCTCGACCCGGGCCTCGTCCGGAGTGATCGTGGCGCACTTGACGCCGACGCCGTACTGCTTGATCGCGTTGGCGGCGTCGATCGTCACCTGGTCGTCGGTCGCGTCACGGTGCTCGATCCCGAGGTCGTAGTACTTCAGGTCGACGTCCAGGTAGGGAAGGATCAGCTGGTCCTTGATGAACTGCCAGATGATCCGGGTCATCTCGTCGCCGTCAAGCTCGACGACGGGACCCTCTACCTTGATCTTGGGCATGCGTGTGGTTCCCCTTCTGAACTAACACTGGCCAGACAGTCCTTGAGGCTCACTGGCCGTTGAGGCTATCGGACGGGTTTGACCGCCCTGCGACGCCCCCTGTCATCTGCCATATCGCGGCATGAGCCACGGATACTGCAACAACAGCGATCCCACCATCAGCGCGATGCCGAAGATCGCCAAGGTGACGGCGTCGGTCGCCTTGCGGCGTACGGCGAGCCGCCCTCCCCCGCCCAGGCGCAGCAGCGCGCCCAGCGCCATGACGGCGCCGAGGGCGAAACCTCCCCACTCGGGGTCGGCCAGCACGGCGAAGACCACCGCGAGAACCGCGCCGGCCAGGACCACGGGGTACGGTCCCCACCGTTCCCTGGGGACACCGCCCGCGTTCACCGTTCGCCTCCGCGCCCGTTCTCCTGCGTTTCCCGTGTCCGGCTCATCGCTCGTCGATCGGCTTCCACTTCTGGTCACGCTCGCCGACGTACTCACTGTCCGGGCGAATCAGACGGTTGTCCGCGTGTTGTTCGATGACATGTGCGGTCCATCCTGACATGCGACTGACCGAGAAGACGGGAGTGAACAGGTCGGTCGGGATACCGAGATAGTGGTAAACGGTCGCCGCGTAGAAGTCCACGTTCGGGTAGAGGCCCTTCGTCTCGAAGACGACCTCCTCCATCTCCTTGGACATCCGGTAGTAGGTGTCGTCGCCGGAGGCCTCGGCGAGCTCCCGAGACATCCTGCGCAGGTGCGTCGCGCGCGGGTCCTCCGTCTTGTAGACCCGGTGCCCGAAGCCCATGATCTTCTCGTGGGCGGCGAGCCTGTCACGCACGGACTGGGCGACCGAGGCCGGGTCCAGCGCCTCAAGGGTGCGCATGACCTGCTCGTTCGCGCCTCCGTGCAGGGGGCCCTTCAGGGTGCCGATGGCCGCCACGATGGCCGAGTGCATGTCCGAGAGCGTCGCGGCGCAGACGCGGGCGGCGAAGGTCGAGGCGTTCATGGTGTGGTCGGCGTGCAGGACCAGGCAGGTGTCGAAGATCTCGACGGCGTGCGGGTCGGGGACCCGGCCGGTGATCTGGAGCAGGAAGTTGGCGGCGACGCTCAACTCGGGGTCGGGCTCGGGGATCTCGGCGCCGGTCCTGGCCGCGTGGTAGCGGGCCACCAGGATCGGCTGCTGGGCGGTGAGCCTGGCCGCCTTGCGAAGGTTGGCCTCCGGGCTGTTGGAATCCTTGTCCGGATCGTCGCCCGAGGCCAGCGAGACCAGCGTGCGCAGCGCCTCCATGGGAGCCTGCTTGTCCGCGATCTCCGGGATGTTCGCCTCGGCGAGCGCGCCGAGCGTGCGCCCCCTGACGAGTTCGGCGCCGTAGTCGGCGAGTTGCTCCCTGGTCGGGAGGCTGCCGTGCTGGAGCAGGTGCGCGGTCTCCTCGAAGGTCGTACGGCCCGCGAGATCGTGGATGTCGTAACCGCGGTAGAAGAGACGACCGGCCTGTCCGTCGATGTCGCTGAGCGCCGTGGACGCGGCTACGACATCTGCGAGACCTTTTGTGGGCTTGTCCGCCATGACTGTTTCCTCCGCTTTTCTTCCAGCGAAGTCTACCTGTGAGCAGGACAAACCTTCCCAAGAGGTCAAGGCCAATTTCACGTGGGATTCTCCTCACGGCAAAGGCGATTCCCCTTCCCCTCGTTTGGGTAAGCCGCAGCTGTAGGAATAGTTACGGCGGGCTACCTGGGGAGGAACTGCCGTGGAGGGGCCGTTCATACGCATCGAGGACACAGGCGAGGTTGTCCCGTTGCGCCCCGAGATCACGACGATCGGGCGTGGCCGGGGAGTAGACATCCGGCTCAACGATCCAAGTGTTTCCCGGCTGCACGCGGAATTCGTCCGGCGCGGCCCCTACCTGTATGTCGTTGATCTGGGCCTGTCCCGCAACGGCACACGGGTTAACGGCAGGCCGATCGCGAGAAGGGTGCTCGACGACGGCGACGTCGTCTCCTTCGGCGCCGCGAGGGGCAGGATAGGCGGGGTCCCGCGCGAGGACTTCGCCCCAGAGGTCGAACTGCGCCGCGCAGCGGCGCCCGAGCTGACTCGCCGGGAGGTGGACGTGCTGACATCACTGTGCCGTCCAGCCCTCTCCGACGAGGCGTTCGTCGCTCCCGCGACCGCGCGGGAGATCGCCGACGACCTGGTGGTGACCGAGGCCGCGGTCAAACAGCATCTGCTGCGGCTGTACCAGAAGTTCCGGATACCCGAGGGCACCAACCGCCGAACGCGGCTGGCCAACGAAGTGGTCGCCCTCGGTCTGGTCAGGCCGACTCCGGTGGTGCCGCCGCAACGCGCGGCGGGTCCTCCGGAGCCGCAACCCGCGACCACGACGGCCAACCGCCGGGCCTCCTAGCCCGCGACCGGTGTCCCGCCCCCGGGTCTGGGGCAGGGTGTTCCGTCGGCACGAGCGTACGGTGTGCCTCCCTCCGGCACACCGTGCTCCGTCATGTCCGCAGCCTTCTTCGGGGCGGCGTGACCGCGTCCCGCGTGACCTTCGGACCGGGCCCGCGCGGCCCTTCACGGCCGGGACGGCACGGCCCGCCAGAAACCGGCAAAAAGTGACAGACCACGGCGAGCATCGGCCGCTCAGTGACGATCTCCTGACCGGCCCCCGCGTTCGCCCGCGAACCGGCCCAACGCGCTGACCAGCGGATTCGCGCTCATCTCATGGCCCTTTCCGGCCGCGGAGCCCGGTACTGACGACCGGATCGTCCCCTTGATGACAGGTTCAGTGACATGAGCGCTGTCATAAGTGTCTTTTTCCGCCTATGCCCCAAGAAGCACCATTCAAGTGCGGAAACGACCGCTTGACGTGAAGGAGCGAGGAGAGGCATGGGCAAGTACGATCACCTGTTCGTCCATCACATGCGGGACTGCGCCGACGACCTGGTGAACGAGGGCGCCGCCGCGGGTGGCGAGCGTCCGGCCAACATCGGCAACCCCTTCGGACTGATGCGCTCCATCGATGTGGACCTCAGCACGGTCCACATGGCCTACAGCTGGATCAACCCGACGACGGAGCAGGTGCACTGGGTCAACGACCACGAGCACACCTACGACGAGGTCCTCATCTGGATGGGCAACGACCCCGACAACATCCACGACCTCGGCGCGGAGCTGTACCTCGACATCGAGGGCGAGCGGCACACGGTCAACACGACCGGCTCGGTGTTCATCCCCGCGGGCACCCGGCACTGCCCGCTCGGGTTCAACTACGTGAACCGCCCGTTCACGTTCATCGCACTGTCGCTGAACCCGTCCTACGCCTCGGACGAGAACGTGCCGCGCCACACCTGATCGGTTGGGGGGCGGCGTGGGCCGGGTGGAGACTCTCCACCCGGCCCACGCCCGTTCATGGGACGTCACCCGGAGCGGGCCCGGGGACGAGAACGGGCCGGGCGGAGAGACTCCGCCCGGCCCGCTTCCGTTCACATCTAGGCCTCCGGGACGGGACCCCTCCCCGCACCGGTCTCCCGCAGCGCCGCCACCAGCTCGGCCAGGTCCTCCCGGGTGAGGCTGAGCGATCCGGCGGGCAGCCAGCCGTCCACCTGCCCCGGGTTACGGGCGCCGACGATCGCCGCCGTCACCCCCGGCACCGTCGTCGTCCAGGCTGCCGCCACCGCGCCGACCGGCACCCCGTGGCGCTCCGCGATCGGCCGCAGAGCCTCCTGGAGCGCCAGGTTGCGCGACAGGGCCGGCTCCCTGTACTCGTCGTTGCGCGAACGCCAGTCGTCGGACGGCAGCGCGGCGGCCCGCTCGGCGGTGAACGTGCCGGTCAGCAGACCGGCCGCCATCGGGCTGTAGACGATCACTCCGGTGTCGTGCTCGGCGCACCACGGGATCACGTCGGCCGCCGAGTCACGGTGGATCAGCGAGAGCGGCGGCTGGAGGGTCTCGACGGGACCGACCGCCTCGCACCGTTCCAGCAGCTCGACGTCGAAGTTGGACACCCCGGCGTGCCGGACCTTGCCCTCCTTCACCAGTTCGAGCACGGTGCCCCAGGACTCCTCGATGGGCGGGCCCTGCGGGTCGGGGGCGTGGATCTGGTACAGGTCGACGTGGTCGACGCCCAGGCGGCGCAGCGAGTCCTCGCACTCACGCCGGATCGACTCCGGGGTGAGGTTCTGGCTCTCCACGCCGTTCTCGTCCCAGACCAGGCCGCACTTGGTGAACAGCAGCGGCCGGTCGGCGGCGGGCAGCGCGGCCACGGCGCGGCCGACGACCGTCTCCGAGTGGCCGAAGCCGTACACCGCCGCCGTGTCCACCCAGTTCACCCCGCCCGCCACGGCGCGGTGGATGGCGGCGATCGAGTCCTCGTCGGACTGAGAGCCCCAGCCCATCAGCCCCGGGCCGCCGGTGACCCAGCTGCCGAAGCCGACCGAGCTGATCTCCAGCCCGGTACGGCCGAGCCGGCGGAATTCGTTGATGGACATCAGTGCTCCGTGTGGTAGGGACGCGTCGCCTCCGGGCTGACGACCGGCAGCACGACACGGGAGAGGTTGAGGCCCGCGTGATGGATGTTCTGCAACGCGCTGATCATCTCGGTGGACCTGCCGGGCAGCTCACCGGTGTTGGGGTTGCGGTCGAAGTGCGGGAAGTTGCTGCTGGAGATCTCCACCCGGATGCGGTGCCCCGGCTGGAACACGTTGCTGGTCGCGCCGAGGTCGAGGTGGTACTCCACGATCTCTCCCGGGACGACCGGGTTCAGCCCGGCCTTCGGGTCGCGGTGGCTGGCGCGCAGGATGCCGTCGGTGATGTTGCGGGCGTAGCCGCAGGGGCCGACGTCGACCAGCTTGGCGGTCCAGTCGGTGTCCAGCGCGGAGGTGCTGGCGTGCAGTACCACCGAGACCGGGCCGGTGACGTCCAGCGGCTCGCCGAGCGGCTCGCTGGTGTAGACGAGCACGTCCTCGCGCTCCTCGATCGGACGCTGGTCGTAGACGCCACCCTTGGTGTGCACCGGGCTGCAGCACAACGAGCCGCCCAGCGTGGGGACCGGGTTGCGCGGGTTGTAGACGTAGCTGTCCGGCGGCTGCTCCGCACCGGGGCTGTCCCTGGACAGGCGTCCGTCGCCGTGCAGCGTGTTGGCCCGGCCGCCGCTGTGCAGGTACCAGTCCTGGTAGTCGGTGCCCGGCAGCGGCCAGGAGTCGGCGACCCGCCACTGACCGGCCCCCATGGCGTACAGCAGCACCGGCGGGTCCTCCCCCGCCGAGTCGCCGCCGTCGCGCAGCCACCGGTCGAACCAGCGAAGCTGCAGGCCGTCCACGTCGAGGGCGCCTCCGGTCGAGCGTCCGCCGAAGTTCCACGAGCCGACCGGGTTGCCGCTGAACAGGCCCTCGTGCGGCCACGGCCCGACGAGCAGCCGCTGCCGGTCGCGTACCGCCTCGCCGCCCTCGGCGCGCATGCCCGCGAAGTTCGCCAGGGTGCCGCCGAGGAAGGTGTCGTACCAGCCGCCCATGTTGAACGCGGCCACGTTGATCTGGGGGTAGGCGCGGGAGACGTCGAGCCGCTCCCAGAACTCGTCGTAGGTGGGGTGCTTGAGCCACTCCCGGTAGTACGGCGCGACACCGTCGAGGTAGGGGTGCCTGTCCAGGGGCAGCGTCAGCACCGTGTCCTGCAGGTCGTCCAGGGCGTCGGTCAGCGCCCCGCGCACCTCGCCGGAGACCGAGGGGTCACGGGCGGCGTTGTGCGCGGCGAGCGAGAGCGTCCAGCCCAGGCTGAAGCTGAGCTGGAACGCGCCACCCCGGTAGACCCAGCCGTGGTGGTAGCTGGAGGCCGTGACGTTCGGGGCGATCGCCTTCAGCGCCGGGTGCCCGGACATGGCGGCCTGCCACTGGGTCACCCCGTCGTAGGAGCCGCCGAACATGCCCACGTTGCCGTCGCACCAGGACTGGGAGGCGACCCAGTCGATCGAGTCGTAGCCGTCCTCGCGTTCGTGGACGAACGGTGTGAACCGGCCCCCCGAGGCGCCCCGGCCCCGGGTGTCCTGCATCACGACGGCGAAGCCGCTGGAGGCCGCCCGCAGGGCGAGCGTGCCGTACATGCCCAGGCCCGTGCGGTCGTACGGCGTGCGGAAGATCAGGGCGGGGCAGCGCTGCCCGACCGGACGGTAGATGTCGGCGCGCAGGACGGTGCCGTCCCGCATCGGGATGGCGACCATCCGGTCGACCGAGAGCGACTCAATCATTCTTCTTACCCAGCCAGTGGTCGAGAACGTTGCGGGTGATCCTGGAGATCCCGTTGTCGTAGCCGTGGGCCGAAAGCCCACCGCTGTAGGAGATCGAGCCCGTGGCGAACACGGAGCCGCCGCCACGGGTGTGGAAGTAGACGATGTCGGAGCGGACCTCGGGATCCTCCGATCCGCCGTGGCCCGGGTGCGTGCCGCTCAGCTCCTCCACGGCGAACTGGTAGCCGTCGAGCAGTCCCTCTGAGGTGGCCAGCACGACCGCCTCGGGCGGGCTGCCCAGCGAGAGGTCGTAGCGGTCGATCTCGCCGCCGGCCGAGCCTCCGCCGTCCAGCCCGGAGTCGCCGAACACCTCGGGCACGCCGTCCAGCAGGTGCTTCAGGTCCTCCGGCACGGCGTCGGGGCCGATCCGGTAGCGGCCGGAGGGGCCGCTGCCCTGGGCGCTGAAGCCGACGCCGAACACCTTCTGCGGCGGGCGGCTGCGGTTCATCCACAGGCCGCCGCGCTCACCGGTGGTGGCGTGGTGGTGCTCGCCGGTCTGGGCCTGCCAGCTCCTGGTGCCGTTCTCACCGCGGCGCAGCTCCATCACGTGCGGCAGCTCGGGGTGGAAGGAGACCACCCAGTAGTAGCCGTTGCCGCCCAGGTAGGCGAAGTTGCCGCCGCCGTCGACGTACGTCTCGATGGCGTCGATCATCTGCTCGGTGGCGTACTCCGGGTGGCTGCCGCTGATCACCCCGGCGTAGGGGCGCAGCAGGTCCACGCCCTCGGCGTGCAGGTCGTGGTCGGTGATGACGTCGAAGGAGTAGCCGAGCTCGGTGAGCCAGTCCAGGAAGTACAGGTCGGAGGCCAGCATGAACGGCGACAGGTGGACGCGGAAGCCCGGCGCCAGGGTGAGGATCGGGCGGCTCCACGAGATGTAGCTCACGCCGCTGCCGTCGGTGTACCTCGCGTAGGCCGAGTGCCCCAGGTCGTAGCGGTGTTCGAGGAACACCGTGCCGTCGGGGACGACCGGCACGTGGCCGAGGCCGCGCTCGTTGGAGTAGGCCAGGTAGGTCGCGGTCGGCAGGAGCAGGGCGAGCCTGCCGGTGGCGGTTCCCGGGCGGGGACGCACCACGAACGGGATGCCCCGCTCGCAGGAGCCGTCGGCCGCTGTGACCTGCAGGGCGTAGACGCCGCTCGGCAGGTCGTCGGGGACGGTGAACTCGTGGCTCGGCTCCCATCCGGCGTCGGCCAGGGAGTCCTCGTGGAAGTGGATCGCGGCGTATCCGCGCGGGTCGGCGGCGTAGTGCTCGATCCGGCCGGTGAAGTGACGCCCGGTCACCCCGCGCACCGGCAGGTTCACCAGCCTGCCGTCCAGGCCGGGACGGCCGACGCACGGCACGACCAGCGACGCCGCGGTCTCCCCCGGCTCGAAGGACCAGCGCAGCGGGGCGTCGTGGTCGTCGGAGACCGCGACCACCAGCGCGGCCCTGGCCAGCGGGTACGGCCACACGCCGGGCCGTTCGATCTTGCCGTTGTAGTGGTCGTCCTCGGGGGTGCGGGCCGCGAACAGCAGGTCACCGTGCTCGGCCGGGGCGAAACCGCCCTCGACGTCCTGCTCGGTCACCTGGGGCCGGTCGTCGACCACGATCGGGCTCACCCGGCTGTTCACCCCGGTCACCAGCGGCCGGGCGACCAGTGTGGCGCGCCCGGTCTCCGGGTCGTAGGAGGCGGCGACGCCGTACCAGCGGTGCAGGGGGAGGGGGGTCTCGGCGTGGACCGCGCTCTCGCCGGAGCCGTCGCCGAGCCAGAGGGTCAGCCGTCCGGTCTCGTCCAGGCCGAGCGCGTAACCGCGCGGGCCCTCCTCCCAGCGGGACACCACGACCTGCGGCCTGCCTGTCACGCAGGTCGGGTAGATGTAGGCGGCGACGGTGAAGCCGTCCGCGCCCGTGGTCGCGCCGTGCGGGTCGCGGACGGCGATGTGCGAGCCGAGCCGTACCCGCTGTTCCCGGCCGGTGTGGCGGCCCTGCCAGACGTCGGGCACCTGCTCGATCCGGACACCGGGGCTTTCCGGGTTGTCGTCGGTGTGCCGCACCCGGACCAGTTCGGTGGTGTACTCGGTGACCTGTTCGGCGCTGACCATGAACGTGATCCGGTCGCCGGGGGCCGCGCTCACCCGGTCGGCGTAACCGAGCAGGACCGGTCCCTCGTGCCGTAGCTCCGGCCCGTCGATCGCGTCCTGTGAGGGCTCTCCCCAGCCGAAGACGTCGAACAGCTCGCGCCGCAGGCCCGCCTCACGTGCCTCGTTGAGGCTGGTGAACTCCCGCCGGTCGGCGAGCCGGTAGGTCTCGCCGCGCCGCGCCGGAGGGCGGACCAGCCGCCAGACCTCGCGCCTGGTCTGTTCGTAGACGGACAGGCGCTCGGTCGCGGCCCGCTGGCCGAGGAAGTTCGCCAGCAGACTCAGCGGCTCCCGGTGAACCGCCTCAGGATCGTGGATCCACGCGGTCACCAGGTCCTCGGTGATCAACGAACGTAGCTGCTCGACGCGGCGTTCGGCGAACCGCGCCCTAATGCCCACAACTGAGGATTCCATGACTTAACGCTAGGCAGCAGGTCGCGGCACATATAGCTCGTCAGGTCGGCGGCCCTGTCACTGAACGGAGGTAATCCGCGGCGCCGGCGCGCCTGCGGAACTCTCCCGGGCTCGTTCCGGTCTCGCGCTTGAAGAAGCGGCCGAAGTACGACGGGTTGTCGAACAGCAACCGCTGGGAGACCTGGGCGACGGTCAGGTCGGTGTGCCTGAGCAGCCGCTTGGCCTCGACGGTCAACGCGGCCCGGATGATCTCCGCGGGCCGCTTGCCCGTGGTGCGTTTGACCACGTCCGCCAGGTGCTTGGGGGTCACCCCGATCCGGCTGGCGTAGCCGCTGACACTCTGCTCGTACGGCAGTTCCTCGCTCACCAGCCGCAGGTAGCGGCGGGCCAGCGCGGTGCCGCTGTCCTCCTCGACGGTACGGACGTCCGCGCCCCGGCTGAACCTGCGCATCTCGACAAGCAGGATGTGCAGGTACGCCTGGAGCACCGAGACGTCGGTGCCGCCGGGACGCTGGTACTCCCTGACCAGCGCGGCCAGCAGCGTGGTGACCGGCTCGACCTCCTCGGGGGCCAGGTGCAGGGCGTGCCCGGTGCCCAGCGGGTCGAGCGCCAGGGACCGACGCGGGGAGACCCGGTCCCCGTACTGGGGAACCAGGAACTCCTCGACGAAGGTGACGATGTATCCCTCAAGAGGGGTGTGGCCCTCCCAGAACTGCACCTGACCTGGGGCGACGAAGTACATCGTCATCGGGGTGACCTTGTACGGCACGAAGTCGATCACGTGGGTGCCCGTGCCGCCGGTCACGCACACCAGTTCGTAGAACTCGTGCCGGTGCGGGTAGGGCGCGGACGACCAGGGCGCCAGGTCGGCGAACGACCCGATGGCGAAACCGGGGGCCCCGTCGCCGATGAGGGGGTCGTCGAAGCTGTGGGTCGGGAACGAGACGGGAGAGACCGAGGTGGATGACACAGACGAGATGGACGACACAGACGGCATGGCGGCTCCCAGTGTCACTGACGCGAACTTGCGGTGCCCTCGGCTTCCGGTGAAACCGAGGAGGCTTCCGGCGAAGCCGGGGAGGCTTCCGGCGAAGCCGGGGAAGAGGGGGTGATGCCCGGGTTGGCCGCCAGCAGGGTACGGGTGTAGTCGTGCTGCGGCTCCGTGGCGAGCTTCTCGGGGGTGGCGACCTCGATCAGCCTGCCGTTCTTCATCACCCCGACCCGGTCGGCGACCGAGAGGATCAGGCTCAGGTTGTGGGTGATGAACAGGTAGCTCAGGTTGTGCTCGCGGCGCAGGTCCAGCAGGAGGTTCATCACCTGTCCCTGCACCGAGACGTCGAGCGCGGAGGTGGGCTCGTCGGCCACGATGAGCCGGGGCTCGGGGGCGAGGGCACGCGCGATGGCGACCCGCTGGCGCTGCCCGCCGGAGATCTGCCCGGGGAGCTTGTCGATGATCGCCTTGGGCAGGCCGACCTCGTCGATCAGGCGCTCCACCCGGCGGCGCAGGTCGGCGCCGCGCAGGTCGGTCAGCTCGCGCAGCGGCTCGGCGATGATCCGGCCCACGGTGTGGCGCGGGTCCAGCGAGCTCTGCGGGTCCTGGAAGACCAGCTGCACGGTACGGCGGAAGGCCCTGACGTCGCCTTCCAGGCCACGTGAGGTGTGCCGCTGGCCGTCCACGGTGATCGTGCCCTCGGTGGGGTGGTCGAGCGCCGAGACGATCTGCCCGAGGGTCGTCTTGCCGCTGCCCGACTCGCCGACCAGACCGAAGAACTCGCCCGGCCGGATGTCCAGGCTGACCCCGTCGACGGCGGGCATGCGCTCGCGGCGGCGCAGCCTCAGCAGGCCGCCGGCGCGGCCGCTGCGGGTGACGAACTCCCGGCGGACGTCGTCGATCACCAGGAGCGGTTCGGTCCGCGCCTCGGCCCCGGCCTCGGTGGCCGTGACGACGGGCGGGGGCAGGGCGACCGGGCCGGCGCCGGGGTTCCAGCAGGCGACCTCGGCCTGCCGCTCCACCACGGCCGTTTCGGAACGCTCCACACGCTTGACCTCCTCCACCGGAACGGTGACGAGGGCCAGCGGCGGTTCCTCGGAGCGGCAGCGGTCCCCCGCGTGCGAGCAGCGTGGGGCGAACCGGCAGCCGGGGAGCTTGGCGCCCGCCTCGGGGACGGAGCCGACGATGGACGGCATGCCCCGGGTGTGGCGCACACCCACCTGCGGCACGCACTCGACCAGGGCCCGCGTGTAGCGGTGCCTGGGCGAGCTGAGCACCTCCGCTGCGGGCCCGACCTCGACCAGGCGGCCCGCGTACATCACCGCGATCCGGTCGGCGATCTCCGCCGCCACACCCATGTCGTGGGTGATGAACACGCACGCCATCTGGTGTTCCTGCTGCACCGTACGGAACAGGCGCAGGATCTCGGCCTGGGTGGTCACGTCCAACGCGGTCGTGGGCTCGTCGGCCAGCAGAAGATCAGGGCTGGACATCAGCGCCATGGCGATCATCACCCGCTGCTGCATCCCGCCGGAGAGCTGGTGCGGGTACAGGTTCGCCACCCGCTCGGGGTCGGGGAACCCCACCTCCCCCAGCAGCTCAAGCGCCCTGGCCTGCCCCTGCGCACGAAGGTCACCACGACGTGAGGCGGCGTCGGCCGACCAGTAGGCCTCGCCGAGCTGCACACCGATCCGCTGCGCCGGGTTCAGCGAGTCGAGCGCCTCCTGGAACACCATTCCGATCCGCCGGCCGCGGAACGACCGCATCTGCGTCGCGTTCAGTGAGGTCAGGTCGACGTCGTCGAGCCGGACCGCGCCGGTGGTCCGCACCGGGGCGACGAACTCCAGCAGGCGGATGATGGACAGCACGGTGACGGTCTTGCCGCTGCCGGACTCGCCGACGACGCACAGGGTCTGTCCGGAATCAAGGCTGAGGGTGAGTTCGTGGACCAGGTCGGTGGTCACCTCGTCGGAAAGTACTCCAACGGAGAGGCGGTCTATCTCGAGTAGTGACATGGGTGTCATCCTTTCCGTCGGCCAACCTGACCTCGGGTCGGGGATTCTGCACCTCAAAGCTGCCGCTTAACAAGGCTGTGGGCACAGTGTGCCGATCGGGAACGGCGTCTGTCCACACTCATGGGCACAGGTTGGCTGATTTCGCATGAGTGACATAAAAGCCGACATCGACGCCTATCTTGGACGGGCGGGCCGGGTTACGTTCTCCGCCACCGACCCGCGGAAACAGGCGCGAGGAGCCGCAATGGATCGCACCGGACAACGTCGCAAACCCAAGATCATCGCCCTCGTCACGGCAGGGCTCTTGCTCTCGGCTTGCGGCACTGCCACAAAGTCCCCATCCACCCCGGCCACCCCGGCTGCACAGAGCGACGCGGGACAGCCCGCGCGAGGCGGCAACCTGACCGTCCGCCTCGCCCAGGACCCTGGATCGCTGGACACGGTGCAGAACAGCAACGCAGGAACCAGCTATCTCGGGCACGAGATCTTCGAGTCTCTGGTCGCCATCGACGCCAACTACCAGCCCCAGCCCGTGCTGGCCGAATCTTACAAGAAGAGTGATGACGGCCTGACCTACACCTTCACCCTGCGCAAGGGCGTCCAGTTCTCCGACGGCTCGCCGCTGACCTCGGCGGACGTGGTGGCCTCCATGCGCTACTGGGTGGAGAAGGGCAGCTACGCGGGCTCGCTCAAGCCGGTGCTCAAGGAGATCACCGCGCCCGACGAGGGCACCGTGGTGTTCTCCATGAAGGCGCCGTTCAACCTCGTCGCCCTCATGGCCTCCAGCCACGGCAGCGGCATCCGCAGGGCCGCCGACGTGGCCGCCGCCGGAGCCACCGGAATCCCCCAGGACCACTCGATCGGCACCGGGCCGTACAAGCTGAAGACCTGGACGGCGGGCCAGGAGATCGTGCTGGAGCGCAACGACAAGTACAAGCCGCCGGCCGGTGAGTCCAGCGGGTACGCCGGAGCCAAGGGCGCCTACCTGGACACCATCACCTACAAGGTGATCGCCGACCGCGACGCCGCGTTCAACAGCCTGCAGACCGGGCTGCTCGACGTCTCCGAGCCGTCCTACGACCAGTACGACCAGATCAAGCAGAACCCCAACCTCAAGATCGGCGTCGAGGGCGCCGCGAACGTCCAGTACATCGCGCTCAACCACAACTCCGGCTCGATCTTCTCCAAGCCCGAGGCCAGGGACGCGATGAACATGCTCGTCGACAAGAAGGCGATCATGGACTCGCAGGGCGTGCCCGACCTGGTGCTGCCCAGCAACGGCGCGTTCGCCACCCAGACCAACAAGGCCATGTACTCCGAGGCCGGCAAGGCCAAGTGGGACCAGCACGACCCGGAGAAGGCCAAGCAGATGTTCGCCGCCGCGGGCCTGCGCCCCGGCCAGACCATCCGCATGATCACCACGGACGAGTTCCCGCAGTTCAAGGACGCCCTGGTCATCATCCAGGACTCGCTGAAGAAGATCGGGATCAACGCGACCGTCGAGAGCTACGACTTCGCCACCCTGATCGGCCGCAAGAACAACCAGCCGAACAGCTGGGACGTGCTCGCGCTGATGGACGACGCCAACCCGCCCGTCCCGTCCTACAGCGACAACGTCCAGGGCATGGACAACATGGGTTACCCGAGGGACAAGCTCGCGCCCC
Organism: Streptosporangium jomthongense; assembly: GCF_042650425.1. NCBI lineage: Bacteria > Bacillati > Actinomycetota > Actinomycetes > Streptosporangiales > Streptosporangiaceae > Streptosporangium > Streptosporangium jomthongense. Next base: position 695,802 of record NZ_JBHSBC010000032.1, read on the forward strand.
TGCTGACCGCGTACAACGCGGCCAAGACGCCGGAGGAGCAGAAGCAGGCGATCGACAAGATCCAGGAGTTCACCTCGCAGAACCTGCCCACGCTGACGCTCTACCACGCCAGGTCCTACGTGGCCTACAACCCGAAGGTGCAGGGCTATGACGGCTGGGGCCTGGAGTTCGCCAACACCTGGCTGGCGAGGTAGCACCTGATGCTGGGGGTCATTCTGCGCCGGTTGCGCGATCTGGTGATCGTGCTGTTCGTGGTCGGCACCGCACTGTTCTTCCTGCTGCGCTCGATCCCGGGTGACCCGGCCGCGGTGCTCCTGGGCACCAAGGCCAGCCCGGAGCAACTCGAACGGCTCCGCCAGGACCTCGGCCTGACCGGACCGCTGTACGAGCAGTATCTGCACTGGCTGGGCAACGTGCTGAGCGGTGACTTCGGTACGTCGATCAAGTACAACCTCCCGGTCCTGCAGATGATCTTCGACAACATCGCACCCACGCTGACCCTGGCCATCCTGAGTACGGTGATCAGCTTCATCCTCACCGTGCTGATCGTCACCTGGGTCACCGTGGCGCCGCACAACCGGGTGGCCCGGCTCGTCAACCGGGCCACCCAGTTCGGGCTGGCCCTGCCGGAGTTCTGGCTCGCGCTGCTGGCGGTCTACCTGTTCGCGCTCACCTTCGGCTGGTTCCCGACCGGCGGCTACACCCCGCTGTTCGAGGACCCGGCGACCGCGATCACCCAGCTGGCGTTGCCGGTCGCGGTGCTCGTCGTCGGGCAGACCGCCTTCCTCACCATCACCATGGAGGAGAGCGTGCTCGGTGAGCTGACCCAGCTCTACCTGCGTACCGCGCGGGCCAAGGGCGTCGGCGAACGGCGGATCATGCTGAAGCACGTGCTGCCCAACTCCATGCTGCCGGTCCTCACCACGGTGGGCCTGAACTTCGCCTCGCTGATCGGCGGCGTGGTGGTGATCGAGAGCATCTTCATCATCCCGGGCCTCGGCACCACACTGCTCGGCGCCGTCTACGCCCGGGACTTCCCGCTCATCCAGGGGGGTGTCATGTTCATCGCGTTCCTGTTCGTGCTGATGAACCTGCTGGTCGATCTCGCCTACGCGCTGATCGACCCGAAGGTGCGGGTGTCGTGACCGCCGACCTCGCCACCGCGCCGACCGTGACGGCCCCCACCCGGGTCCGCTCGTTCGTCCGGCGAAACCCCACGCTGATCGTGACGGGCGGGCTGCTGATCCTGATCACCCTGGTGGTCATGGTGCTCCCGCCGTTCCTGCCCGACCCGAACGCCGCCGACCCGGTGAACCGGTTGCTGCCGCCGTCGGGTGAACACCTGATGGGCACCGACAAGTACGGCCGCGACCTGTTCGCCAGGTGGGCCTCCGCCGGTCGGGTCTCCATCGGGATGACCATGCTGATCACGCTGTGCTCGGTCGGGCTCGGCACGTTCATCGGCCTGGTCGCGGGCTACTTCGCGCGGGCGGGCACGGTGATCATGCGGGTCGTGGACGCCTGGATGGCGTTCCCGTCGATCATCCTGGCGATCGTGTTCGCGGTCGTGGTCGGTCCCGGCATGATGAGCGAACTGCTCGCCGTGACGATCATCTTCACCCCGTACACGGCCCGGATCATCCGCAGCCGTGTGCTCGGCCTGACCACCCGCACCTACGTGAAGGCGGCCAGGGTGTCCGGCATGGGGCCGTGGAAGACCCTGGGCGTGCACATCCTGCCGAACACCCTGCCGCTGGCCGTCGTGCAGTGCGTGCTGCTGTCGGCGGGCGCCATGCTCATCGACGGCTCGCTCAGCTTCCTCGGTCTCGGCATCTCACCACCCACCGCCACCTGGGGAAACATGGTCGCCGACGGGCGTACCTACCTGCAGACCCACCCGACCATGGTGATCTTCCCCGGCCTGACCATCGCCCTGTTCGTGTTCCTGCTGAACCTCACCGGTTCGGCGCTGCGCGCCTTCGTCGATCCTCGGGCGAGGATGCTGCTCGACCAGCAGCGACGACAGCGGCGGTCGCGCCGGTGAGCGCAGGCACACATTCGGGGGAAAGCCACCCGGTGACCGCGTCCAGGCGAGGCCACCCGGTGGGTCACACGTGAGCGCGGACGGCCCACCGGCCGTCCCGCCTCCGATCGCCCGGACCCGCAGGCTGCTCTTCACCCTCGGAGCACTGTCGACGTTCGGCCCGCTGTCGATCGACCTCTACCTGCCCGCGTTGCCCGTGCTGGCCCGCCAGCTCGGGGCCTCCGACGGCGCCGCCCAGTGGAGCATCTCGGCCTGCATGATCGGCCTGGCCGTCGGCCAGCTGTTCATCGGCCCGCTCAGCGACCGGATCGGCCGCAGGCGCCCGCTGTTCGCCGGGGTGGTGACGTACACGGCGGCGTCGTTGCTGTGCGCGGCGGCGCCGTCGATCGAGACGCTCATCGTGCTGCGCCTGGTGCAGGGACTGGCCGGATCGGCCGGGATGGTCGTGGTCGAGGCCATGGTCCGCGACCTGTACGAGGGCCGGCAGATGGCCCGCATCATGTCGCTGCTGATGCTGATCGGCGGATTCGCACCGATCGTCGCCCCGGTCATCGGCGGGCAACTGCTGTACGTCGTCGACTGGCGCGGCCTGTTCGTCTTCCTGGCCGCGATCTCCGCGGTGCTGCTGCTCGTGGCGTTCACCCTGCCCGAGACGCTCCGCCCCGAGCACCGCCACTCGGGGGGCATGGCCCGGGTACGGGAGGGCTTCTCCGCGGTGGCGGACGACCGGCTGTTCGTCGGCTGCACCCTGGGGTCGAGCATCGGCAGCATCGCGCTGTTCATCTACATCTCGTTCAGCGCGTTCGTGATCGAGGACGGCTACGGCGTGAGCCCGCAGGTGTTCTCCCTGATCTTCGGGATCAACTCGGTCGGCCTGATCCTGGGCGGCTGGTTCAACGCCCTGCTCCTGCGCCGCTTCACACCGGAGCGGCTGCTCGTGCCCGAGGCGCTGGTCGCCGTCGTGACCGGTGTCGGTACGGCCGTCGCCGCGGCGCTGCACGCGCCGCTCTGGGTGTTCCTGACCTCGCTGTTCTTCACGATCATGTCGGGCGGACTGGCCTCACCGAACGCGACGGCGCTCGCGCTGGTCCGTCATCCGGCCAACGCGGGCACGGCCGCCGCGCTGCTCGGCAGCACGGGCTTCCTGTTCGGCGCCCTGTTCGCCCCGCTGGCATCGCTCGGCGGCGCCGGCGCCATCGCGATGACCGGCGGGATCGCCCTGGCCCGCATCGGCTCCTGGCTGGCGTACGCGCTGGTGGCCAGGCCGCGTGCGAACCACACGCCCGAGGCCGCGCCACAGCCGTGCGGTTCCGAACCGAACCCGTGACCGGCTGTTCGCCGGAGCCCGGCACCTCGGCGACGAAGAAGTGGAGGCCTCCGGGGAACAGCTCACGGGCGGCCGGGCCGGGCTGCGGCTCACCGAATGACGGAGAGCCGGAACCCGGCGTTCGCGAAGGCGTCGGTCACCGCGTGCAACGGTTTGCGCCGGAACCCCATCGGGACGGTCCGCCCGCCGAGCGTCCGGTCGAAGGAGTAGCCGGTGGTCGCGAGGTGGTCGGGCCGGGGGCCCTGGATCGTGTAGGCCACGAAGGGGTGGTCGACGCGATCAGCCGGCCGCCGGGCCCGAGCACCCGCCGCAGTTCGGCCGGCCCCCGGTCCTCCAGGTGGTGCGGCACCGGCGACGCGACCACGTCGTCGAACGGCAGGCGCTCGCGCGGGTCGGCGACGTGCGGGGCCACGTCGTCACAGTGGGCCCTGGGTGCCCTGGACCTGACGTTCCGCGGCCTCGACGACGTTGCTGAGCAGCAGCGCCCTGGTCATCGGGCCGACACCGCCGGGGTTGGGGGTCAGGAAGCCCGCGACCTCGCCGACCTCGGGGGCGACGTCACCGGCGATCTTCCCGTCGACCCGGGAGACCCCGACGTCGAGTACGGCGGCGCCGGGCTTGACCATGTCGGCGGTGATCAGGTGGGGCACGCCCGCGGCGGCGACGACGATGTCGGCGCGCCTGACGTGGGCGGCCAGGTCCTGGGTGCCGGTGTGGCACAGGGTGACGGTCGCGTTCTCCGACCTGCGGGTCAGCAGCAGGCCCAGGGAACGGCCCACGGTGATGCCGCGCCCGACCACGGCGACCTCGGCGCCCTTGAGCGGCACGCCGTACTCCCGCAGCAGCAGGACGATGCCGTGCGGGGTGCAGGGCAGCGGCGCGTCGACCATGTGCACGAGACGGCCCAGGTTGATCGGGTGCAGGCCGTCGGCGTCCTTCGCCGGGTCCATCCGCTCGATCAGGGCCAGGGCGTCCAGGTGCCGGGGAAGCGGGAGCTGGACGATGTAGCCGGTGCACTCGGGCGAGGCGTTGAGCTCGTCGATGACGGCCTCGACCTCGGCCTGCGTCGCGGTGGCGGGCAGGTCCCTGCGGATGGAGGAGATGCCGACCTCGGCGCAGTCACGGTGCTTTCCCGCCACGTAGATCTGGCTGCCGGGGTCGTCGCCGACCAGGACGGTGCCCAGGCCCGGGGTGACGCCACGCTCCCTCAGCACGGCCACCCTGGCCGCGAGGTCTGCCTTGATCTTGGCCGCGGTGGCCTTGCCGTCCAGAATCTGCGCGCTCATGGCGCCAATCCTTCCATGAAGTTCAGCCGCGGCTCGCTTGCCTGCGCTCGATGATGCGGCGGGTGAAGGGGATGTACTCCACAGCCTTGGCTCCCAGGTAGGCGGCCCCGAGGGCCACGATGACGAGGAGCACGGGGCTCTGCCAGAACCCGTTCATGATCACGAAGGCGTTCAGGAAGGAGCCGAGCAGGGGCATGGGAGTCTCCACGGGCGCGATGGACGAGATGCTTCACCTTAACCGGGCTTTAAACCCTTTTTAGCCGAAAAATCCTGTCCGTCCCGCCACGTTCCTGTCTCTGGTGCACGGCTGCCCCACGGATGGCGGCAGCCGTACGACCTGGGAAGATCTTGAGACTAGTGGAAGAAGTGCCGGGTGCCGGTGAAGTAGAGCGTGATCCCGGCGGCCTCGGCCGCGGCGATCACCTCGGGGTCGCGGATGGAACCGCCCGGCTCGACGACCGCGGTGATCCCGGCGGCGACGAGCAGTTCGAGGCCGTCGGCGAACGGGAAGTACGCGTCGGAGGCCGCGACCGACCCCTTGGCGCGCTCACCGGCGCGGGCGACGGCCAGCCGTGCCGAGTCGACCCGGTTGACCTGCCCCATGCCGACGCCGACGCTCGCGCCGCCGGAGGCCAGCAGGATCGCGTTCGACTTCACCGAACGGCTGGCCCGCCAGGCGAAGGCCAGGTCGGCCAGGACCTCCGGTGAGGCCGCCGCCCCCGCCTTGAGCTCCCAGGTGGCGGGGTCGTCACCGGGGGCGTCCACCCTGTCGGTCGTCTGCACCAGCAGGCCGCCGTCGATCCGGCGGAACTCGGCCTTGTTGTCCGGCCCCTTCGGGCAGGCCAGCAGACGGATGCTCTTCTTCGCGGTGAGCAGCGTCAGCGCCTCGGGAGTGAACGACGGGGCCACCACGACCTCGGTGAACACCTCGGCGATCTGCCCGGCGAGCTCCTCGGTGACCTCCCCGTTGACCGCGATCACCCCGCCGTAGGCGGAGACCGGGTCGCAGGCGTGCGCCTTGCGGTGCGCCTCGGCGACGTCGGCGCCGACCGCGATGCCGCAGGGGTTCTGGTGCTTGATGATCGCGACCGCGGGCTCGGCGAAGTCCCACGCGGCCCGCCACGCGGCGTCGGCGTCGAGGTAGTTGTTGTACGACATCTCCTTGCCGTGCAGCTGCTCGGCGTTGGCCAGGCCGTCCCGCTGACCGGAGTAGAGGGCCGCGCCCTGGTGCGGGTTCTCGCCGTAGCGCAGCGGCGTCCTGAGCGTCCAGGCCGCGCCCATGTAGGTGGGCCAGGCGCCCTCCTCTGCGGCGTAGACGTTGGCGAACCAGGAGGCGACCGCCGTGTCGTAGGCGGCGGTGTGGGCGTAGGCGGAGGCGGCGAGACGACGGCGCTCGGTGACGGTGAAACCGCCGGCCGCGACCGCGGCGAGCACGTCGCCGTAGACGGCCGGGTCCACCACGACCGCGGCGGTGCCGTGGTTCTTGGCCGCGGCGCGGATCATCGCCGGGCCGCCGATGTCGATCTGCTCGACGCACTCGGCGTCGGAGGCACCGGAGGCGACAGTCTCCTGGAACGGGTACAGGTTGACCACGACGAGCTCGAACGGCTCGATCTCCAGCTCTTCGAGCTGCTTGACGTGGGCCGGGTTGCCGCTGTCGGCCAGCAGGCCCGCGTGCACCCTCGGGTGCAGGGTCTTGACGCGGCCGTCCAGGCACTCGGGGAACCCGGTGAGCGACTCGACCGGGGTGACGGGAACACCGAACGAGGCGATCGTCGCGGCGGTGCCGCCGGTGGAGACGATCTCCACGCCTGCGGCGTCGAGTCCGCGGGCCAGCTCCTCCAGCCCGCTCTTGTCATACACCGCGATCAACGCGCGCCTGATGGCGATGCGGGTCACTTCGTGGTCCTCCTGTTTTGTTCAGATTTTCCGGCCGTCCGGCTCATCCGCCGGATCGTCCGAGACGTACGGTCCGTCCGGTCACCGTCCAGCCCTCCCGGGCCAGCCTGCCGACGGTCTCGACGAGCAGCCTCCGCTCGACGACCTTGATGCGCTCGTGCAGCGTCTCCTCGTCGTCGCCGTCGAGCACGGTCACCGCCTCCTGGGCGACGATCGGCCCGCTGTCCACCCCGGCGTCGGCCAGGATCACCGTGCAGCCGGTGACACGGACGCCGTAGGCGAGGGCGTCGCGGACACCGTGGGCGCCGGGGAAGGACGGCAGCAGCGCGGGATGGGTGTTGACCATGGTGAAGGAGGTCGTGGACGGCTCACCGAGGATCTTCATGAACCCGGCGAGGATCACCAGGTCGGGCCGGTGCTCGGCGATCCTCTCGGCGATCGCCCTGTCCCACGCGGCCCGGTCCTCGTGGTCGGGCAGCCGCTCCACGAAGGTCGGCACTCCCGCGCGCTCGGCGCGGGCCAGTCCTTCGATGCCGTGCCGGTCGGCTCCGACCGCGACGATCCGGGCCCCGTACGCCTCATCGGCCGAAGCGTCCAGCAGGGCCTGTAGGTTGGTTCCAGAACCGGATACGAGGACCACAAGCCGAGCGGCCTGGGATGACACCGACGCACTCCTTTCGGACGGGACTCACGCCGCTGCAAGGGTATCGGCCTGTGCGCTCGTACGACGCAAGGAGGTCCGTTGACGTCACCCGTCCAGGCACGGCCTGCGGAAAGCGCGGGGCGCAGGGCGCTGTGGCTCGCGTTCGCCTCCGTGGTGATGACGTTCCTGCTCCCTCTCGCCGGCCTTGTCATGTCGATATTCGCGCTGGTCGTCTCGATCCGCGCGATCCCCGCCCTGCGTTCGGTCTCCAAGCCGACCGGTACGGCCGTCGCCGGGATCGTCCTGTCGGCCCTGGCGCTGCCGATCTCCCTGTCGATGGCGGCGATGCAGCTCTATCTCAGTGACGAGCTCTCGGCCTACGCCAACTGCCGCGCGGGAGCGGGCACCGTCGCCGCGCAGCAGGACTGCGTCCAGCAGCTCGAACAGGCGCTGCAGAAGAAGATGCCCTTCCTGCAGCCCGGCGACATCCGGTTCCCCTTCACTCCGTAGGAACCCTCACGGCCACAACCCGGTCAGCTCAAGGGCCTGCCCGGGTGAGGTGGCGTGCCGTACGCCGGGCAGCGGGGCGCCGTCGCGGTCGAGGACGCGCCAGCCGCCGAGCTGGACCACCGGGGCGCGTCCCCCGCGCATGGTCAGGGCCAGCTCGGACAGCGTGCCCCACGAGCCGCCGACGACGATCACGGCGTCCCCCGAGTTGACGACGACGGCGTTGCGTGCCTCGCCCAGGCCGGTGGGGATCACGACGCTCAGGTCGGGGTTGGCCTGCCACCGGTCGGCCCTGGACAGGATGCCGACGACCGTCCCACCGGCCGACCGCGCCCCCGCCGCGACGGCGGCCATCACGCCTCCGTAGCCGCCGCAGACCACCACCGCGCCCCGCTCGGCCAGCAGCCTGCCGACCTCGCGCGCGTCGGCCTCCTCCTGGGGCGTGCAGTCGCCGGGACCGCAGACCGCCACCTGAACCGCCATCGCGCTCCCCCGTCGTCGCCGCGCCCGCCCCGGTCCGGCCCCGTGGCGTAGGCAAAGTGTCCCCCGCCGGGCGGTTCCCGTCAGCCGAAGACGCTGAAGGTCGCCTCGGCGCGGCCCCGGGTCGCGTACATCTCCCAGGCGGCGTCGGCGAGCGCGTCGGGGTCGAGGGTCATGCCCGCCACGGGGCCGTACCGCTCCGGCTGGGAGGAGACCATCCCGTGGATGTCGCCGCGTTCGACGACACCGCCGATGACCAGGCAGCCCGCGTAGACCCCCGTCTCGGTCAGGGCCGCGTTGAGGGTCACCGCGTAGGTGCGCAGGGCCGCCGACAGGATCGCCAGGTTGCCGAGGGCGGGCATCGGCATGACGGCGCTGAGCCCGGTGGCGAACAGCAGGCCGCCCTCACCGCGTTCGATCATGCCGGGCAGGACTCGCCGGGCCACCTCGACGGCGGGGTAGGCCCACTCCATCGCCCGCCGGACGTCCTCCGGCCCGGCCTGGAGGATCGGGACGGGGTGGGACTCGGGGTCGGTCGAACCCGGCCCGTAGTAGACCATCCCGACGGGACCGTGCCGTTCGACGACCGTGTCCAGGACGGACAGCAGGCGGTCGTGGTCGCGCACGTCGGCGGCGAACGCCTCGGCCCTGATCCCGGCGTCGGCGAGCGAGGAGACATATCCGGCGTGTCTGGCGTCGCTTCTGGACACCAGGACGACGGGGTGGCCCTCGCGGCCGAGCCGGTGCGCGATGGACATGCCGAGACCGGGCCCCACTCCGATGACGACCGCGACTCCACGTGAAGCGGACATGGCTGCGCCTTCCTTCCCCAGACAGGTTGAGGGAACCCTCAGGTTAGAAGTTGAGGGAAGCCTCAATTTCTTGCGAAGGTACCATGAAATCGAGGCTTCCCTCGACTTTTCGTGGGATCCGCGCTTCGAGGGGACTGACGACACATGGCGCTTCAAGCCCGGCCGGCGAGGCCGCTGCGTGCCGACGCCGTACGCAACCGCGACAGGTTGCTGGCAGCCGCCAAGCAGGTGTTCGGCGAGCGCGGGCTCGACGCGCCGCTTGAGGAGATCGCCCGCAGGGCCGAGGTCAGCATCGGCACGCTCTACAACCACTTCCCCACCCGGGAGGCGTTCTTCGACGCGATCCTCCCCGAACGGCTGGCCGCCCTGGAACGCATCGCCGCGGCGGCGATGGCCGACCCCGACCCCTGGCGCGGCTTCACCGGCTTCCTTGAGGGGCTGTTCGCGCTCCAGGCCGAGGACCAGGGGCTGAACGACGCGATGGCCCGGCGGCTGCCGCTGAGCGAGGGGGTGCTCGCCTCCTGCCACCAAGGCTTCGAACTCGCCGGTCAGGTCGTCGAACGCGCCAAGGAGAGCGGCACGCTGCGCGCGGACTTCGAGATGCGGGACCTGCCCCTACTGGTCTGGGCCATGTCCCAGGTGATCCGCGAGTCGATGGGGGTCGCGCCCCAGGCCTGGCGGCGTTGCCTGTCGTTCTTCCTCGACGGCCTGCGCGCCGGGACCGCCCGCCCGCTCCCCGTCCCCGCCATGGCCGATGAGCAACTCGACGCGATCAGACTGCGGACGACGCCGGGGAGCTAGGGCCTGTTTTGTGGATCTTCGCCGTGGCGAGGATCGTCCAGGTGGATGCCCCGCGAGGCGGAGGGGGAGCTCATAACGGAGTTATGGGCGACAGATTCTCCCCGGGCCCCCGCGGCAAACGCGGAGCCTGCGGAGCGTTTTCGTGGGGTGGGGCGACAACGCGGCGGGGGGCCGCCTGGACGACCGCGGTAGGCGTAAAGATCCACAAAACAGGCCCTAGGACGACGGGGGCGCGGCGGCAAGCACTTCCCCAGCAAATGCCGCCGCGCCTTTTGCGCACGATCCAACCGCGAGGGCCGAATCACACTCCCCAAGGGAGTACCCACAACCCACTGGTTTTTCCCGAATTTCCCGGGAACGTCCTATATCGGCCATCCCGCCAGGTGTCACCTCCCCCAGAGCAAACATCTCTGCCCTGCGAAAACAGTGAATAAGATCCGAGCGTGCCCCCGTCCTCTGCCCAAGACGACTACGCTCACGCCGCTCTGCGCCACTACCGGGACGCGGTCTACCTGCATGACGACAAACGGCTCCCCAACGCCGACCATCACTACGGATTCGCGGTGGAGTGCGCGCTGAAGAGCCTTCTCCTGCGCTACCTCAACGCCACGATGATCGACGCCAGAGGCAGACCCTCCCACTACCCATGGACCGTTGACACCGGTGGCAACCATACGAGGCACGGCCACCTGCCCGGCATCTGGTCCGACGTGGCGACTCTGCTCCGAGGCCGGACAGGTAGCACACTTGGTGCTGTGCTGACCTCTTCCGCCCCCTTCGCCAGTTAGGACGTCGCCGACCGTTATCTGAAGGCCCCATCGCTCAGCACGACAATCATGACCCAGCGCAAGGCAGCCGCCACGCAGATCCTCACCCTGCATCAGCAGGCGCTCATTACCGGAGCCATCCAGTGACCACCCCTGACACCACCGTCCGTTTTGACGATGCCTGGCCCATCGCCCTGGCCGTGGCCAGGGCGACGGCGGCCCAGGGGTATGACACCGTACTGGTGCGTGACATCCTGGGACGTTTCAGCCTGGCGCTGGACGACCGAGTTCCGAAGGTCTCATCGGAGTCGGCCGACAGGTGGCGCACCGAACTGGCCGAGCGCCTCGGTCGTTATGCCGCCGCGAACACCGTCCTGCTCGCCTCCGACCTCTTCGCTCCAGAAGCCGTCTTCGAATCCCCCCATCTGATCGACCTTCCAGGGCAGGAGGTCTCCCAAGGACACGGGCGCATTCGTGTGCTGGACAACGGTGTGGTCGGTGAGGACTGGGCGCCTGTCACCACCCCTCGGACGGAGGACTCCGGTGTCGGCACCACACGGATCGCGTTGTACGGATTCAAGGGAGGTGTCGGAAGATCGACTGCCACGTTCATGCTCGGCAAGCACCTGGCCGATCAGGGATCATGCGTCCTTGTCCTCGATCTCGACCTCGAATCGCCGGGATCAGGTCCTCTGCTGCTCAGGGAAGAGGACACGCCTCAGTACGGCCTGGTCGATCATCTCGTCGAGTTCGCTCTCGGCAACGCCGACGGTCTGGATCTCGTGGCGACGGCCTCCGGCATCTCGGTCGCGGGAAACGGCGAGCTGTGGGTCGCCCCCGCACGAGGCCGTGGTTCCGGGACGGCGCCGTACACGTATGTCGACAAACTCAACCGCGTCTACGGGAGCGTGCCCGGTACTCCGTCCCTCACCTTCGCCGACCGGCTGGAACAGGCCGTGACCGCCTGCGAGGCGGCTGTCGCCGCCCGGAGCCGCCGACCGGATGTCATCCTGCTGGACAGCCGGGCCGGTATCCACGACATCGCCGCGGTCACCATTTCGCGGCTGTGCGACCTGGCTCTGTTGTTCGGCTCCGACAACAGTCAGACGTGGAACGGCTACCGCGACCTCTTCACCGCCTGGCAGGCCTCCGGCCAGGCGGAGGCGATTCGCGACAAGGTGAAGATGGTGGCCTCAATGGTTCCGGACACGCACCGCGCGGAATATCTCTCGACGTTCCGTGATCGTTCCTGGGCGTGTTTCTCCATTCTCTACGACGACCTGCCAGCCGACGACTCGACTGGTTTCAACCCCAGCCCCGAGGACCTCTCCGCCCCGCATTCCCCCGTCCCCATCCTGTTCACCCTGGATCTCGTCGGCCTCGACGGGGTGTCCAGCCCCGGATGGAGCGAGCAGAGGTTCGTACAGGCCGCCTATGACGAATTTCTGACCACCGCCACTCGGCTCATCCTCGAAGGAGCATGATGACCGTCCTGCTCCCTCCTCAGGAGCTCCGCGCGCTGCTCGGTGCCGCGCTGCCGAGCACATACGACGCGGACACCATCGAACCGACTGTGAGCACGCTGTTCACGCCCGCCGGGCACCGGCGCGCGCTGGATGTGGACACCACGGTCGTCAAAGGCGGCCGTGGCGCCGGTAAGACCTTCTGGTTCAGATCTCTGCGTGACGATCGCCTGCGCGCGGTCGCGGCCAGTGAATACCTCATCGACCGGCTCGCACGGGTGAGAGTCGACGCGGGGTACGGCGCGGCCATCGACTCCGACCTGTATCCGGGACCCGGAGAGCTGCACCACCTGGTGGGCCGTGACGTCGCCGCCCACGATGTGTGGAACACCGTGCTCCTGGCCGCGCTCGGCGTACCCGATCTCAAGAGCGTCCTCTCCTGGGAGGAGCGCATCAGATGGGTGCGCGAGCATCCCATGGCCAGGGATCGGGTCATCGCCGACGCCGACCGGCAGGCCAGGACCGACGGAACCCTGCGGATGATCCTTTTCGATGCCCTGGAGCATCTCCATCGGGACCGCCGCCACGCGGATCAACTCGTCGCCGGCATCCTCCAGCTTGCCCTTGAGGTACGGCTGCGCACCCAGAACATCCGGTTCAAGGTCTTCATCCGGCCCGACATGCTCGATGGAGCGCTTCTGTCCTTCCCCGACGCCTCGAAGCTCACCTCGAACGCGGCCAACCTGACCTGGTCTCCTCCGAATCTGTACGGACTTCTCTTCCATCACCTCGGTAACGTTTCGACCACCGAGGCAGAACGGTTCCGTGCCTCGGTCCCCGGATGGACCGAGCCCACTCCCGGACGTCACCTTCCCCCTCCCTCACTGCTCGGTGACGAAGATCAGCAGACTGCCCTGTTCACGGCCATCGCAGGCCCTTACATGGGGGCGAACTTCCGTAAGGGGCATACCTACACCTGGCTTCCGAACCATCTGATGGACGGGGCCGAGCAGGTCAGTCCCCGAAGCTTCCTCAACGCGCTGGCCAAGGCGGTCGAGGAGACCGAGGCACGGTATGCCACCCACCCCTATGCCATCCACCACGAAGGCATCCGGCGGGGCGTTCAGGCGGCGTCCACGACCCGTGTGGAGGAGATCAGAGAAGACCTCCCATGGGTTCAGACGGCCATAGCCCCTCTCGCGGGGCAGCAGGTCCCCATCGACGAGAGTCTCGTGATCGGTCTGTGGACCGATCACGAGCTGACCGAGTCCCTTCAGCGGCAGATGACGGGCACCGTTGGAAGCGAGGCGGTGAGGACGGGTCCGCGGAACCCCGACCGCTATCCCGATCTCATCGGCGAACTCATCGATCTGGGGGTGATGCGCCGCCGCAAGGACGGCCGTATCGACCTTCCCGATGTCTATCGGGTCGCTTTCTCCATCGGTCGCAAAGGCGGCGTGCCACGGGTCAGGACTTAACCACAGCCGCCGAACCATCCGGCCTTGGTGTCAGTCGCGGTCCCAGGCGTAGGGGTCCAGGTAGATGACGTGGCCGCCCTTGTCGTCCGACTCGTCGACGATGTCACGCCGGGGTGGGCGCGGAGGCTCCCGGTCGACCGGTTTCGACGGGCTCTCCGCGGCGGCCGAGGCGTGCTCGTCCTGCCAGTCGTCCCTGATGACCGGGATCGGCTGGGTCTCGCACTCGGTGGCGTCCAGCCAGTGGCCGGGCAGCCTGCCCAGCTCCTCGGGATCGGCGAGGCCGACCTTGCTCGCCACGGTGCCCGCGGCCTTGGCGATCTTGACACCCGCCTTGCGGACCGGGGCGGTCGCCGTACCGACCCTCTCGGCGGCCCTGGCGACGGCGGTGTTCTGACCCCGGAAGATCAGCCACCAGTTGGCCAGTCCCGCGGAGATCCCCGCGGCGACACCGACCTCCAGGGTGACCGAGAGCATCACCTCCCAGGCCGCGGGGCCGACCACGGTGAGCCGTGTGCCACCGAGCGGACCCCCGGACAGCGCCGCCAGCGCCCCGGCCACCGCGCCCGTGAACAGCCCGCAGGCGAACCCCCACAGCGGGGCGCCCTCGTAGGTCGGCGAGGGCGCGATCCTGACGCTCAGGACGCCCGCGACCGCCCCCGCCGCGAACGGCAGCGCGACCACCACCATCACCCACGCCGGAGTGGGACCGGCCTCGGGAAGCGCCCCCAGGATCGGCAGGCTGGGCACGACGCCGAGCTGGACCCCCGTCGGGGCGACCAGCGTCCCCGCGCCCACGGCGAAACCGGGGCCCGCGGTGTAGGCCATGCCCCAGACGATCGCGTTCGGTAGGTAGAGCACCTGGATCAGCAGGAGCAGCAACCCCCCGACGAAGCCGGGAGCCAGGATCTCCGACAACGCCCTGACCTGCGAGAAGTTCGCCACGAGCGCGCCGGTCACCAGGACCGTGCCCGCCACGAGCATGATCCCCAGCGCGGCGGCCGAGCTGATCAGGGCCGCGCGCAGGCGCTCGGGCAGCAACCTCAGCATCGCCCGCCACGGCCCGATCGCCCTGGCCGTGGCCAGCGAGCCCGCGGCGAAGGCCAGCAGCAGGTGGCTGAGCAGCGTCTCACCGATGAACGGCTGGGTGACCTCGTTGTCGGTGATCAGCGCGATCACCCCCGCCAGCAGCGCGTACGGCGCCGCCAGTGAGACACCCGCCTGGGCGACCAGCACGAGCTGCGCCCTGCGCCGGGCGTTGGCCTCGTCCTTCGGGCTGTTCTTCGGCAGTCTGGCGGGCATCCTGAGCCGCAGGTCGGCGTCCCTGGTCATCCAGACGCCCGCGCGGTAGAGCAGGAAGGCGGGCAGGACCGTCAGCCCCAGGGGAAGCAGCCCGATGACCCCGCCGGAGATGGAGAACCCCGCGTGGTGGGCCACCAGCCACAACTGCGCCGCCGTACGGAAGACCCCGGGCAGGCCGCTGCTGAACGCGCCCCTCGGGGAGGCGATCCAGCCGACCAGGGTGAAGGTGGTGAGCACCGCGAGACCCACGCCGAGCGTCCACACCGCGGCGAGCATCCCCGAGACGGGAAGCGGCCTGCGGACGTCGTCGTCGTCACCAGTGACGCCGGGCAGGGGGATACGGCTGAGGACGTTCCGGGGAGCCGTCCGTAGCTGGTCGAGAAGGGCCGTCACAATAGTCGATGGTCTCAGGATCTTCCACGGGGAAGGCACTCATCGCCCCGCGTGTCGCGGCGCCGTACGGGCTGATGTGCGTCCGGGGTGTGCGAACGGCCCCGCACGGCCGACAACCCCACACGGCCGGGAACCTCGCGCGTCCGATGATCCACGCGGCCGGGGACGCCGGGAACAGGGAAAGGCGCCCGTCGAGGACGGGCGCCTTCGCCTGTGGCCTGCCGGGATGTCCTAGCGGGCCTGCATGACCTCGCGCATCAGGCGGGCGGTCTCGCTCGGGGTCTTGCCGACGCGCACGCCGACCTTCTCCAGAGCCTCCTTCTTCGCCTGGGCGGTTCCGGCCGAGCCGGACACGATCGCGCCCGCGTGACCCATGGTCTTGCCCTCGGGGGCGGTGAAGCCCGCGACATAGGCGACGACCGGCTTGGTCACGTGCTGCTCGATGTAGGCGGCGGCGCGCTCCTCGGCGTCTCCGCCGATCTCACCGATCATCACGATCGCGTCGGTCGCCGGGTCGTCCTGGAAGGCCTGGAGGGCGTCGATGTGCGTGGTGCCGATGACCGGGTCGCCACCGATGCCGACGGCGGTCGAGAAGCCGAAGTCACGCAGCTCGTACATGAGCTGGTAGGTCAGCGTGCCGGACTTGGACACCAGGCCGATACGGCCCGCGGTGGTGATGTCGGCCGGGATGATGCCCGCGTTGGAGGCGCCGGGGGAGGCGATACCGGGGCAGTTGGGGCCGATGATGCGGGTCTTGTTGCCCTTGGCGACGGCGTAGGCCCAGAACTCGGTGGTGTCGTGGACCGGGACGCCCTCGGTGATGACCACGCAGAGCGGGATCTCGGCGTCGACGGCCTCCTTGACCGCGTCCTTGGTGAACGCCGGGGGCACGAACACGACCGAGACGTCGGCGCCGGTCTGCTCGATGGCCTCCTTGACGGTCCCGAAGACGGGCAGGCCCTCGTGGACGGTCCCGGCCTTGCGGGCGTTGACGCCGCCGACGACGCGGGCGCCTGAGGCGAGCATGCGGCGGGTGTGCTTGGTGCCCTCGCCGCCGGTCATGCCCTGAACAATGATCTTGCTGTTCTCGGTCAGCCAGATAGCCATTACGCACCTACCGCGGCGAGCTCGGCGGCGCGCTTGGCCGCATCGTCCATCGTGTCGACAAGCTCGACGCCCTTGAGGTTGGCGTCGGCGAGGATCTTCCGTCCGAGGTCGGCGTTGTTGCCGTCGAGACGGACGACCAGGGGGCGGCTGACGGCCTCGCCGCGGCTCTCCAGGAGCTGGAAGGCGGACACGACGCCGTTGGCGACCGCGTCACAGGCGGTGATGCCGCCGAAGACGTTGACGAAGATCGACTTGACCGAGGGGTCGGAGAGGATGATCTCCAGACCGGCCGCCATGACCTCGGCCGAGGCGCCGCCGCCGATGTCGAGGAAGTTGGCGGGCTTGGGCTGGCCGGGGAAGGCCTCGCCCGCGTAGGCGACGACGTCGAGGGTGGACATGACCAGGCCCGCGCCGTTGCCGATGATGCCGACGCTGCCGTCGAGCTTGACGTAGTTGAGGTCCTTGGCCTTGGCCGCGGCCTCAAGCGGGTCCTCGGCGGCCTTGTCCTCGAAGACCGAGTGCTCGGCTTGGCGGAAGGAGGCGTTGTCGTCGAGGGTGACCTTGCCGTCGAGGGCCTTCACCTGGCCGTCGGCGGACAGGATCATCGGGTTGACCTCGACCAGGGAGGCGTCCTCGTCGACGAAGGCGGCCCACAGCTTCTCGATGAGCTCGGCGGCGCCGTCGAGCGCGACCTCGGGCAGGCCGCCCGCGACCGCGATCTCACGGGCCTTGGCGCGGTCGACGCCGTCCAGCGGGGAGACCGGGACCTTGGCGACCTTCTCCGGGGCGGTGTGCGCGACCTCCTCGATGTCCATGCCGCCGGCGGCGGAGCAGATGGCGAGGAAGGTACGGTTCGCGCGGTCGAGCAGGAAGGAGAAGTAGTACTCCTCCGCGATCGCGCTGGCCTCCTCGATCAGGACCTTGTGGACCGTGTGGCCCTTGATGTCCATGCCGAGGATCTGGGTGGCCTTCTGCTCGGCGTCGGCGGCGTCGTCGGCGACCTTGACGCCGCCCGCCTTACCCCGGCCACCGGTCTTGACCTGTGCCTTGACGACGACACGGCCGGTCAGCTGCTCGGCTGCCGCTCGTGCCTCCTCCACGGTGTGCGCGACGATACCGCGCGGCACCGGGATGCCGTACTCCGCGAAGAGCTCCTTCGCCTGATGTTCGAACAGGTCCACGAGGGTCCGTCCTTGCTTGTGCGGCTGGTGTACAGAATGTGGGCGGGCCGGCTCCTCGCTCTCATGGGGGAGCCCGGCGTCTTTGCGCCAAAGAAGCCTAGCCTCCCGAGGGGCGTGGCCAGGTCACCGGGTCCTCGCGGACGAAAGGGCCCTCTTCGCGCGGGACGGAATCATACGCGGGACGGGATCGCGCTTCGCACCCAATCGACGATCTCCTGGGTGGTCGCTCCCGGGGTGAAGACCCGGGCGACTCCCATGCGCTCCAGCTCGGGCATGTCCTCATCGGGGATGATGCCGCCGCCGAACACCACGATGTCGCTCGCGTCGTTCTCCGCCAGCAGCTCGATGACCTTGGCGAAGAGTGTCATGTGCGCCCCGGACAGGACGGAGAGACCGACCGCCGCGGCGTCCTCCTGGATGGCGGTGCGCACGATCTGCTCGGGCGTCTGGTGCAGGCCGGTGTAGACGACCTCCATCCCGGCGTCCCGCAGTGCCCGCGCCACGATCTTCACGCCCCGGTCGTGCCCGTCAAGGCCGGGTTTGGCGATGACCACGCGAATCCTCGACTCGGCTTCCATGCAGACCTCCTTGTCCGCGCTCCACGCGCTACGGAAGAGCTGTTCGCAGCGTAACCGGCGATGCCCCGCCGGATTTCACGGGACCACCGGAAATCTCGACACATTCATGATCATTGTCTGGAATGATGCCTTTCCCTCCCCATGTGAAAACTGATGTACAGGACGGTGAACCCCATGAGGCGATGGATCGCCCCGCTGGCCGCGGCGCTGCTCGCGCCGGCGCTGACCATCACGGCTCCGGCCGCCGCGCAGGCCGCCGCCGTCGACCCGGTGAAGGCGCTCAGACAACGGCTGGCGTCCTGGGACGGCGTCCGCATCGCCGAGTCGGGCCAGGCCCCCTCGGCGGGCGGCACCCTGAGCTCGCGCCGCACGGGTGTCCTGCGCCTGTCCCCCTCGGGTCTCGCGGGCCTGGACGTCGTACGGCGGGACGTCTCAAGAACCGTCTCCGGCGGCAGAACCGAACTGCGCGCGGAGCGTGTGATCACCGTCGGCGGGGTGAACTACACCTCCTCCCCCCGTTTCGCGGACCGGCTCCCCCACGGCAAGGCCTGGGTCAGCGACACCCGCAGGAACACCCGCTGGGAGGTCCTCCTCGGCGACCAGGCGGTCAACGCGCTCGAACCCTCAACCCTGGGCCTCCTGCTTCGCACCGCGAAGGACCGCCTGCCGTACAAGGGCGGTGTCCAGTACCGGGGCACGGTCACCCTGAAGCGGTTGTACGACGCCTCCCCCTCCTTCAGGGAGCGCCGGGGCTACACACTGCCCGTCGAGACGGGCCGCCTTTCGGTCGGCTGGCGGCTGTGGCTCGACACCCGCGGACTGCCCACCCGCCTGGTGACCAAGGACCCGCACGGCAGTGACGACATCCGCTACACCGGCTGGGGCACCGGGATCGTCGTGACCGCCCCGCCCGCGGACCATGTCGTCGACGCCCGTCACCTCGGCTCAGGCGCCGCGATCGAGCGCACGCCGAACTCCCCCGCCGAGGGGGCCAGGTCGGGTGCCGGACGCGAGGACGCGCCGTCCCCCCGAGGCGACGCCGGGACCTCCGATGTCGAGGCCCCCGTCGTCGATGCCCCCGTCGAGAACCGGGAGTCGGCCGTCGGCGCCTCCGGCCGCGGTTGACGACCGCCGGGCTCACCGGATCTCGCGTGCAACCGCGGAATCCATAAAGGCGGAAAGCGAATCACGGCCGCCGAATGCCCGGCCGTTCTCTCCGAGCAGGCCTTTCGCATATCGCCTCCGGCGGCATTCCCGTCCGTCTCGGTTGGACGCCACGTCCCGCCCGGTTCGGCGCCGCACTCGCCTGTCGGACGCCACGCCCCGTCACCGCCCCGCCGCCCC
This sequence comes from Streptosporangium jomthongense, assembly GCF_042650425.1. NCBI lineage: Bacteria > Bacillati > Actinomycetota > Actinomycetes > Streptosporangiales > Streptosporangiaceae > Streptosporangium > Streptosporangium jomthongense. Next base: position 715,211 of record NZ_JBHSBC010000032.1, read on the forward strand.
GCTCCGGCCGCCCGCCGTACGGCTCACGCGTCTGCCTGGTCCTGGGCGGTGCGGAGTGGGCGAGGGCGTCAGCGGGGCTCACGGAAGGTGACCGGAAAGACACTGCACCAAATATTCACAACCAACTACGAATAAGCCATCAGATATCGCATTTTATGATGATCATATCTGATATGAATACCCTGAACCCTCCCGAACGGGGCGGAGGGTATATCCAGGAGGAATCCCCCTTTGAAGCGATACATTGCCGGTCTGGCGTGCGCGGCCATGGCCGTGGTGAGCGTCCCCGCGCTCGCGTCGACCGCGCACGCCAAGGCCGCCGACCCGGTCGCCGCGCTGAAGAGCAAGCTCGTCAGCGGCCAGGGTGTGACCTTCGTCGACAAGACGAAGATCTACGCCAAGGGCCAGAAGAGCACGATCGCCGCCGACCGTAAGGGCGTCCTGCAGTTCGGCCCTTCGGGTGTCGTCGCGTCCGACCAGACCGGGAAGTACCGGATCGACGAGGAGACCCTCAAGATGATTGAGGAGTTCTCCAGCCCCGGCGAGGACGGTGAGGAGGACCCCTTCATCAGACTGGTCAAGGCCATGACCAAGCCCGAGCAGGTGGTCCGCCTCGGAAAGACGACCTACGTCTCGGGTGGCGCCTTCGGCGAGTTCATCCCCGAGGGCAAGACCTGGATCCGCTTCCCCCAGGACACACTCGGCATAGTCGGCGCGGTGACCCAGTCGGTCAACGCCGCCGAGCCCACGACGCTCAAGGCGCTGCTCGCGCACGCCACCACCAAGCGCGCCGGGTTCTACGCCGGGAAGATCACCTGGGGTGAACTGGCCAAGGTCTCGCCGTGGTTCCGCGCCTCGCAGAGCACCGCACTGACCGAGACCGCGGGCAAGACCGTGATGAACTGGAAGCTCTACGTCGGCGCCGACCAGCTCCCCAGGCGCCTGACGACCAGCTACACCCAGGGCAAGAGGACGACGACGGTCTACGACACCGTCTACAGCGGCTGGGGCAGCATCGTGTCGATCAAGGCGCCCGAGCCCGAGACCGTCGCCGAGCTCAAGGACCTGCAGCTGACCAAGCCCGAGGCCCAGGTCTCGATCCTGCGCGGTCAGGTGAACTCCTTCGTCGACCGCCCGGGGACGGGCTCTGCCCGGAACCACTGATCCGGAAAGACGGCGAACATGTACGTGCCCGGCGGACCGTGTCCGCCGGGCACGTCTCGTTGATCCCCTGGGTGGGCGACAATCTCCTCACCCCCCTGCGACGACGCGGGGACACCCCGGGAGGATCTTCTCGATGAGGCGAACGACCGCCGTCCTGACCGGTGCCGCCCTCACGGCCCTGGCATTCCCCCTGCTGGTGGCGGCCCCGCCCGCCAACGCCCTCACCGCCGATCCCGTGGCGGCGTTGAAGGGGCGGTTCAAGGCCGGGCACGGGGTGAGGATCGTCGAAAGGGCCAAGCTCGTCGGCGACGGCGGAAACCCGCGCACGGTGTACGGCCGGGTCAAGGGCGTGCTGGAGTTCGGCCCCTCGGGGGTCGTGGCGTCCGACCTGACCAGTTCCTTCGAGCTGCCCGCCGAGGAGGGCACGCCCTCCGAGCCGTTCGCCCCCTCCCGGACGGTCACCGTGAAGGGTGTCTCCTACACCCAGGGCGGCGTCTACGCCGGTTCCCTTCCCGAGGGGAAGAAGTGGCTGCGCAGCCGTGACGACGTCCTCTCCACGACCAACCCCGCGCAGCGGCTGTTCAACCCCCTGGAGCCCGCGACGCTGCGGGCCGCGCTCGCCCACGCGGGCCCGGGCCGTCCCGGCGGCACCCTGGACGGCACCAGGACCGTCGTCCGCTCCGGCTCCTTCACCCTGGGCGAGCTGTACCGGATCTCCCCGTCGGCCCGCGCGGTGCTCGGGGCCAAGCCCTCGGCCAAGTCGGCCCCGCTCAAGGTGAGCTGGCGGCTCTATCTCGGCGCCGACCAGCTCCCCCGGCGTGCCGTCTCGTCGTACGTCCAGTCCGTACGGGGCCTGACCAGCGTCGACGTCACCTATCTCAACGACACCCAGTACGGCGGCTGGGGCCTGCGCTCGACGCTCAAGGCCCCGCCCGCCGCCGAGGTCGCCGACTTCGACGAGCTGAGGATCGGCGACGCCGACCCCGGGAACGTCTCCCTCAACAACCTGTTCACCGGGTGAACCGGGGTCAGAGCTTCTCGATCGGCGCGTAGGTCAGCAGCAGGGTCTTCTCCCCGCCGCTACCGAAGTCGATCTTCGCCTTGGTCTTCTCCGCCACCCCGTCGACCGAGACGACCGTGCCCAGGCCGAACTGGTCGTGGGTGACCCGGTCGCCGGGGGCCAGGTTGGGGACCTGCCGCCCGCCTGACTTCCTTGGCTGGGCGGGACGTGCCTCACGGCGGGTCGTCGCGGCGCTCCAGGCGCTCTTGCCGGGATCGCCGCGCCACTCGACCAGGTCGGCCGGGATCTCGGTGACGAACCGGGAGGCCGGATTGAAGGCGGGGGCGCCCCAGGAGCTGCGGACGGCAGCGCGGGAGAGGTACAGCCGCCGTTCGGCCCGGGTGATGCCGACGTAGGCCAGTCTGCGCTCCTCCTCAAGCTCCTTGGGCTCGCCCAGCGAACGCATGTGCGGGAAGACGCCGTCCTCCATGCCGGTCAGGAAGACCACGGGGAACTCCAGCCCCTTGGCCGTGTGCAGCGTCATCAGCGTGACCACACCCTGGCCTCCGTCACCGGCCGGGATCTGGTCGGCGTCGGCCACCAGCGAGACCTGTTCGAGGAACTCGACCAGCGTGCCCTCGGGGTTGGCCTCCTCGAACTCGGAGGCGACCGAGACCATCTCGTCGAGGTTCTCCAGGCGGCTCTCGTCCTGCGGGTCCTCCGAGGCGGCCAGCTCGGCGCGGTAGCCGGTGGCCTCAAGCACCTCCTGGGCCAGCTCCGAGGGCGGCGTCGTCTCCGCCTTGGCGAGCAGGCCGTCGAGCAGCGCGACGAAGTCCTTGATCGCGTTGAGCGAGCGGGTGGCCATGCCCGGTGCCTCGTCGGCCCGGCGCAGCCCCTCCCAGAACGAGACGCGCTCACGGGAGGCGAACGCCTCGACCATGGCCTCGGCCCGCTCGCCGATGCCGCGCTTGGGCACGTTGAGGATGCGGCGCAGTGAGACCACGTCGTTCGGGTTGGCCAGGACCCTGAGGTAGGCCAGCAGGTCGCGGACCTCCTTGCGCTCGTAGAAGCGCACCCCTCCGACCACCTTGTACGGCAGGCCGGTCCTGATGAAGATCTCCTCGAAGACCCGGGAGGCCGCGTTGGTGCGGTAGAACACGGCCACCTGGCCGGGGACGACCTCCTCGTCGTCGGCGAGCCTGTCCACCTCCTGGGCGACGAACATGGCCTCGTCGTGCTCGTTGTCCGCGACGTAACCGATGATCTTCGGCCCCGCGCCCTGGTCGGACCAGAGGTTCTTCGGCTTGCGGCTCTCGTTGCGCGAGATCACCGCGTTCGCCGCGCTGAGGATCGTCTGGGTCGAGCGGTAGTTCTGTTCGAGCAGGATCGTCCTGGCGTCGGGGTAGTCGCGCTCGAACTCCAGGATGTTGCGGATCGTCGCGCCGCGGAAGGCGTAGATCGACTGGTCGGCGTCGCCGACGACGCACAGCTCGGCGGGGTCGACGGTGCCCTCCCTGACCACCTCGCCGTCCGCGGTGACCAGCTCGGGAGAGCCGACCAGCTCTCTGACCAGGGTGTACTGGGCGTGGTTGGTGTCCTGGTACTCGTCGACCATGACGTGCCGCCAGCGGCGCCGGTAGTGCTCGGCGACGTCGGGGAAGATCTGCAACAGCGTGACCGTCAGCATGATGAGGTCGTCGAAGTCCATCGCGCCGGCCTCGGTGAGCCTGCGCTGGTAGTTGCGGTAGGCCTCGGCGAGGGTGCGCTCCAGGTGGGTGCCCGCCTGGGCCGCGGCCGTCTCGTAGTCGATCAGCTCGTTCTTGAAGTTGCTGACCTGCGCCGAGAAGGAGCGCGGCGGGTAACGCTTGGGGTCGAGGTCCATCTCCCTGCAGACCATGGCCATCAGCCGCTGGGAGTCGGCCTGGTCGTAGATGGAGAAGCTCGTGGGGAAGCCGAGCCGCTTGGCCTCCCTGCGCAGGATGCGCACGCACGCGCTGTGGAAGGTCATCACCCACATCGAGGCCGAACGCGGGCCGATGAGGGCGTCGATCCGGTCCTTCATCTCCCTGGCGGCCTTGTTGGTGAAGGTGATGGCCAGGATCTCCTGCGGCCTGACGTCACGCTCGGCCAGGAGGTAGGCGATGCGGTGCGTCAGCACCCGTGTCTTGCCGGAGCCCGCGCCCGCGACGATGAGCAGGGGGGCGCCGTGGTGCACGACGGCCTCACGCTGCTGGGGATTGAGCCCGTCGAGCAACGGGTGGGTCAGGGGAGCGGCTGGGATCGACACGTCCCCTAGGGTAAGGCGGCCCGCCGACAGCCGGGTCCAGGAATGTGGGCGGGCCGGTGGACGGTTATGAGAATTCATCAGTACGTGAACGACACGAGGGGGCGCACATGTTGTCGGAGAGCGAGATCGAGCGGGTGCTCGTGGTCACCGCCCACCCTGACGACGTCGACTTCGGCGCGGCGGGCTCGATCGCGCGTTTCACCGACCGTGGTGTCGAGGTGACGTACTGCGTCGTCACGGACGGCGACGCGGGGGGCTTCGACCGGGAGGTGGACAACGGCGGGATGGCCGAGCTGCGCCGTGGCGAGCAGACCGCGGCCGCCAAGGCCGTCGGCGTGACCGACGTGCGTTTCCTGGGCTACCCGGACGGCTCCGTGGTGCAGAGTCTCGACCTGCGGCGTGACATCGCCCGGGTCATCCGCCAGGTCAGGCCCGACCTGGTGATCACCCACTCGCCGGAGCGCAACTACCGTTTCGTCGCCCCCAGCCACCCCGACCACCGGGCCGTCGGCGGGGCCGCGCTCGACGCCGTCTACCCCGACGCCCGCAACCCCTACGCCTTCCCCGAGCTCCTCCTCCAGGAGGGTCTTGAGGCGTGGACGGTCAGGGAGGTCTGGCTCAACGGCTCGCCGACCCCGGACCACCACGTGGACATCACCGAGACCGTGGACCGCAAGATCAACGCGCTGCGCGCCCACGCCAGCCAGGTGAGTCACATGGACGACCTCGACGGCTTCGTGCGCGACCGGTTCGGCCAGACGGCGGTCACGGCGGGCTTCGGCGAGGGCCGTTACGCGGAGGCCTTCCAGCGCGTCCTGACCGTCTGACCTCCGGCCTGCGAGCCGTACCTTTTCGGCGGAGTCCGAGGCCGCCCGCGTGGGCGGGCGGCCTCCTCCCGTCCGCGTCGAGTGCCCGGAGACCGTCTTACGACCGCGGTGACCGCGAAGGAGTCCGAGAAGGCCGCAGCGTGTCCTGACCGTCTGAGACCACGATCGCGTTCGTCTCTTGTAAGCTTTGCCCACATTACCTAGTATTCAGGTAGGTAATGCATGCTTAACGACCGGATGGAGACAAACGTGCGCAAGAAAGTCCTCGCCACCGCAGTCGTCGCCCTCGCCGGCATGTTCACGAGCCTGCCAGCCGGTGCCGTCACCGCGGGCCAGGGCGCGCCGGGGGTCGGCGACCCCTACTACCCCGACTACGGCAACGGCGGATACGACGTCGCCCACTACGACCTGAGACTGAAATACCAGCCCGCCGACGACCACTTGGAGGGCACGGCGACCATCACGGCCACCGCGACCCAGGACCTGACCCGCTTCAACCTCGACTTCGCGCTGACGGTCAGCGAGGTCCTGGTCAACAACCGCAAGGCGACCTTCGCCCGGTCCGGCGCCCACGAGCTTGAGATCACCCCGGCGCTGCCCCTGCGCAGGAACCAGCCCGTCACCGTCGTGGTGAGATACGCGGGCACGCCGTCCCAGGTGACGGTCAACGGCATCAACCCCTGGCTGCGCACCCCCGACGGCGGTGTGGCGGCGGGCGAGCCCGAGGGCTCCTGGTGGTGGTTCCCGAGCAACGACCACCCCTCGGACAAGGCGACCTACGACGTCTCCGTCCTCGTCCCCGACGGCACCCAGGCCATCAGCAACGGCACGCTGCAGTCGGCCGTCTCCCGCCTCGGCTGGACCCGCTACAACTGGCGTTCCTCCAAGCCCCAGGCGACCTACCTGACCACCCTCGCGGTCGGCAGGTTCGAGATCGTCACGGACACCACGGAGAGCGGCCTTCCGGTCTTCAGCGCCTACAGCAGGGACCTCGGCGCCGACGAGGGCGCGGCCAAGGCGAGCGTCGGGCGCGCCGCGGAGATCCTCGACTGGGAGACCGGGGTCTTCGGCCCCTACCCGTTCGACGCGATCGGCGGCTACGTCCCCAACGTGCCCACCGGCTACGCCCTGGAGACCCAGACCAGGCCCTTCTACAGCCCGCGTCACTTCCGCAGCGGGGCCAACCCCTACGTGGTGGTGCACGAGCAGGCGCACCAGTGGTTCGGCGACGACGTCTCGGTGAGGACCTGGCGCGACATCTGGCTCAACGAGGGCTTCGCACGTTACGCCGAGTGGCTCTGGTCGGAGAAGGAGGGCGAGGGGACGGCCGCGGAACTGGCCGCCTACACCTACGGCTTCTACCCGGCGGACAACCCGTTCTGGCAGGTCAGGCCGGGCGACCCGGGTGCTGAGAACCAGTTCCACGCCGCGGTGTACAACCGGGGCGCCATCGCCCTGCAGGCCCTGCGCGGCGAGGTCGGCGACCAGACCTTCTTCAAGATCCTCAAGAGCTGGCCCGTGGCCAACAAGTACGGCAACGCCCGCGTCGAGGACTTCGTCGCCTACGCCGGGCGCCTGGCCGGCAGGCCGCTGGACGACCTGTTCAGGACCTGGCTGTTCACCGCGGGCAAGCCCGCCTCGCCCCCGGTGGCGGCCAACGCCCGCAGCGCCGCCCCCACCGGCCCGCTCCAGGAGCCCCGGTCCTGGAAGAAGATCCAGCGCGAGGGCCTGTCCGACCACGCCGAACACTGACCCGCGCGTCCCGGCGCGGAACACGGAAAGGAGGGATGCCGTTCACGCACCCAAAGGAATCCGCTGAGCACGCACGTCCCACGGTCCCCGTGTCCCTCTCAGGGCGCGGGGACCGTCACGTCAGCGAGAGGTGTCGGCGGGGGCCAGCCGCGCGAACAGGTAGCCGAGCGAGTTGGTCGCCACGTGCAGCAGCGACGGCGCGGCCAGGCCTCCCCTGCGCCGTAGCTCGCAGAACACGACCCCGGCGAGCGCCGTCGCGACCACGGAACCGGCGACCGCCCGGGAGACCTCCCGCGTGGACGGCTTGCCCGGCGTGGGGTCCTCCCCCGCGGCCAGGCGACCGAGGGCCGGGTTCGCGGTCAGCATGTCGATCGCGGGCAGCACGTGCCAGAGGCCGAACAGGGCCGAGGAGACCGCGGTCGCCGTGACGGGCCCGTGCGAACGGGCGACGAGGGCGTGCACCACCCCGCGGAAGCCGACCTCCTCAAGCAGGACCGTGCCGAACGGCACCTGGATCAGGGCCTCCTCGGCCACCCTGGCCGGTGAGAGCGCCAGCGCCCGCTCGTCGCGGAAGAACCCGCGGGTGGCGGGCAGCGCGATCCCCACCCCGTAGGCCCCGGCGACCGCGGAGGCCAGGACGCCCCCGATCAACAGGCCGCGGGAACCCTCCTGGAAGCCGACCTCCGACCAGGAGACCCCACGGCGTCGGGCGACCGCGAGCAGGACGCCGACCGTGGCGGCCGAGGTCAGCGGGGCCAGCCTCGGCGCGACCCGGTTGTTGAGCACGTTGGCCGCCGCCAGCACGGCGACCGCCCCCGCCAGCGCGGCCCGCTGCCGCTGCCTGACGGGCGTGACCCGCTCGCGCGCCGCCCGCCGTACCGCCTTGAAGGTCCTGAAGCCCATGCTCTCCGGATGCACGCGTCGCGTCATCCCGCCTCCGTCCCTGCCAGTTCCGGGATGGGTCATCCGGCCTCGGGCCGCCGCCACCCTGCCGGGAAGCGCAGCCCGCGCCGTTCCTGAACGGTGAGACCACCCCAGATGCCCTCGGGTTCGGCCGCCCTCAGCGCGTAGGCGCGGCACTCGCCCAGGACCGGGCAGCCGGAGCAGACCGCCTTCGCCCGCGCCTCCTGCTCGACCGCCTGCGCCAGCGGGAAGAACAGCTCGGGATCGCTCGCACGACACGCCCCCCGTACGGCCCAGCCGATCTCCCCGACCATCTTCCGCATGACATCACCCCCTGGTGGACCACCGATCAACAGACTAGGCGGACCGGGGTGACGCCGACATCAACCTCGTGGCGGATTTCCGGGTAGGCGCCGCGGCGTACCCGGCGCCCAGAACGGTGCTCCGGACAGGGGCTCGGTTCAGGGGCTCAGTTCAGGGGCCAGGCGTGGACCGGCTCGTTGGTGTGCATGTGCTCGATGTAGCGCAGGGTCATCCGGCGCAGCGCCTCGTGCCGGTCGAGGCCGTCGGTCGCCTCAAGGGCCTCGACCGTGCCGGTCTGCCACCTGGCCCCGGTCCTGCCCGTCACGCACCGCCGTTCGACGATGGTGAGCAGCCTGTCGCGTATCTCCGCGTCCACGCCCCGCAGCCGGAGGCCCTCGTCGGCGATCGGCAGCAGGTGGCGCAGGATCAGATCCGAGGCGGTCACCTCGCCCTCCCCCGGCCAGTAGAGGCGGGCGCCGAGACCGTGCCTGGCGGCGGAGTGCAGGTTGTCCCGCGCGGCGGAGAAGGGCATACGCGTCCAGATCGGCCGCTCGGCCTCGGTGAGCACGCGCATGAGGCCGTAGTAGAAGGCCGCGTTCGCCGCGATGTCGGCCACCGAGGGCCCGGCGGGCAGCACCCGGTTCTCCACCCTCAGGTGCGGGACGCCGTCCACGACCGCGTAGATCGGCCGGTTCCAGCGGTAGACGGTCCCGTTGTGCAGGGTCAGCTCGGCCAGTTCGGGCGGGACGCCCCGGTCGAGTTCCTCCTGCGGGTCCGCCTCCTCGCACAGGGGCAGCAGCGGCGGGAAGTAGCGGACGTTCTCCTCGAACAGGTCGAAGACCGAGGTGATCCACCGTTCGCCGAACCACACCCTCGGCCGCACCCCCTGGGCCCGCAGCTCGACGGGACGGGTGTCGGTCGCCTGCTCGAACAGCGGGATCCTGGTCTCCTGCCACAGGAGCCTGCCGAACAGGAAGGGCGAGTTGGCCGCGACCGCCACCTGCGGCCCGGCGACGGCCTGGGCGGCGTTCCAGGTGGCCGCGAACGCCGAGGGCGCCACCTGGAGGTGGAGCTGGAGGCTCGTGCAGGCGGCCTCGGGCGTGATGCTGTCGGCGTAGGTGTCGAGGCTCTCCCCGCCCTCGATCGACAGGTGCATGTCCTCACCCCTGGCCGCGAAGATCTGCTCGTTGAGCAGCCGGTAGCGGGGGTTGGCCGACAGCGTCCCCTCGTGCACGTCGCTCTCGCGCAGCGTGGGCAGGATCCCGACCATCACCAGGTGGCCGCCGACCGTGTCGGCCCGCTCCTCGGCGTGGTTGAGCCGGTCGCGCACCGCCTTCTCCAGGCGTACGGCGCCGTCCCCCTCAAGCGGCTCGGGCAGGACGTTGATCTCGACGTTGAACTGGCCCAGCTCCGTCGCCCAGTCCGGTTGGGCGATCGCCGCCAGCACCTCGGCGTTCTTCATCGTGGGCTCACCCCGGTCGTCGACCAGGTTGAGCTCTATCTCCAGGCCCGCCCGTGGCCTGTCGGCCTCGAACCTGAACTCACGCAGCATCCGCGCCAGCGCGTCGAGGGACCGCCGGATCTTGTCCCGGTAGCGTCGGCGGTCCTCCCGGCTGAACACCATGGCAGGTACGTCACGACCCATACATCGCAGAGTCGCACATAAGTTACATATAGTACAGATCACACCAGACGGCGCGCGGTCGCCCATCGTGACAGTTCGTGCCTGTTGGAGAGCTGAAGCTTACGCAGGACGGACGAAACGTGCGTCTCAACCGTCTTCACCGAGATGAACAGCTCCTTCGCGATCTCCTTGTAGGCGTAGCCCCTGGCGATCAGGCGCAGCACCTCACGCTCCCGCTGGGTCAGCGAGTCGAGTTCGGGGTCGATCGGCGGGGCCTCGCTGGAGGCGAAGGCGTCCAGCACGAAACCCGCCAGACGCGGGGAGAAGACCGCGTCGCCCTCGGCGACCCTGCGGATCGCGTCGGTCAGCTCACGCCCGCTGATGGTCTTGGTGACGTAGCCCCTCGCGCCGCCCCGGATCACGCCGATGACGTCCTCGGCCGCGTCGGAGACGGAAAGGGCCAGGAACCGTACCGGCGAACCCGACCCGAGCACCCGGCGCAGCACCTCCTGGCCGCCGCCGCCCGGCATGTGCACATCCAGCAGCACCACGTCGGGCTGCAGCTCGGCGATGGCCTTGACCGCCGACTCCACGTCCTCGGCCTCACCGATCACCTCGACCGAGTCGCCCAGCTCGGCGCGGACGCCCGAGCGGAAGAGCCGGTGGTCGTCGACGATCAGAACCCTGACGGTGCTCACGCGCTCACACCTTCTCCAGTTTCATGGTCAGCATCACTTCCGTACCCTCGCCCGGCTCGGTCCTGACCCGGGCACTGCCCCCGTTGCGCTCCATCCTGCCGATGATCGACTGGCGGATGCCCATCCGGTCCTCCGGGACGTCCTTCATGTCGAAGCCGACACCCCGGTCCCGGACGAAGATGACGACCTCCTCCGGCTCCGCCTCGGCGTAGACGGAGATGACCGGCGAGCCGGAGTACTTCGCGGCGTTGACCATAGCCTGTCTCGCCGCCTGCATCATCGCCGACAGCTCCGGGGTCAGCGGGCAGTCGCCGACGCAGACGATCTCGATGGGCACGCCGTGCGCGTCCTCCTCCTCGGCCGCCACCCGCCGCACGGCCGCCGCGACCGAGGCGTCGGCGTCCTGCTTGGGCTGGTAGAGCCAGTTGCGCAGCTCACGCTCCTGGGAACGGGCCAGCCGCATCACCTCACGGGAGTCGTGCGCGTTGCGCTGGATCAGCGTCAGCGTGTGCAGGACGGAGTCGTGCACGTGCGCGGCGAACTCGGCCCGCTCCTCCTGCCGGATGCGCTCGCGCCGCTCCCGCTGGAGCTCCTTCCACAGGGCCGCCAGCCACGGCGCCGCGATGAGCGCGACCCCACCGACGACCACCAGCGTGAACATGATGCCGGGGCGGGCGCTGCCCAGCTCGTTGGTCGCCGCCAGGAAGCCGATCGCCCCGACGACCACCAGCCCGAGGCCGACGAACGTGCGGACCCGGTTCTGGCGCACCTGCCCGACCGTGGTGGACATCCAGCGCCGCCGCCGGTCGGGGTCGGCCTGCTGCCACAGGATCAGCGAGCCGATGCCGCCGACCGCGATCGGCCACGCGCCGATCCCCCCCGCTGAGGCGCCGGTGAGCCACCCCAGGGCCAGCAGCGCCATGCCGATCGCGCCGTAGGCGGCCAGCTGGCTCCAGTCCCTCGCCGGCTCCCTGCCCTCGTACGGCTCGCGCGGCGTGAACATCCACAGCGCCGCGTAGGCCACGGCGCCGATCCCGTCCAGGACCGTGAGCAGCACGAAGGCCAGCCGCAGCACCACCGGGTCAAGCCCGAGCTGGGCGGCCGCGCCCTGGGCGACACCCGCGAACAGCCGCCCCTCGACCGGCCGCATCAGCCGGGGGGAGGCGGGTTCCTCCGAGGTCGCGGGCGCCGCGTCGCGAATCATCGTTCTGTCAGCCATATCCCCAGCATCGTCACATGTAGGACGGTATCTCCGCATCCGGCGTTCCCCTGACGGGACCCTGAGGAAGGCTCGTTCGGTAGGGGACGACTCAGGGGTCTCCCGGATGCGACCACCACCCCGGCCAGGCCACGATGGACACATGAACGACACCGGGAACGCGCAGGACCCGGCGAGCAGCCCGCCCGACTCGCCATCTGCCTCGTCCCAGCGGAACAGGACGCTCGGGCGCGCCGAAGAGGGCCGGATGCTCACCGGTGTCTGCGCGGGACTCGGCCGCCACACGGGGGTCGACCCGGTGCTGTTCCGGGTGGGTTTCGCCGTACTGGTGCTGGGGTCGGGCATCGGCGTCATGCTCTACATCGCGGCGTTCCTGCTCATGCGGGAGACCAACGGCGGCCCCGGCTACATGGAGCAGTGGACCAGGCGTGACTTCGACAGCGAGACCGTCCTGGCCCTGCTGGCCGGCGTCTTCGCCGTCGGCCTGATCATCAACCTGTCCTCGGACGGCATCGGCACAGGCACCGTCGTGGTCGGCACGCTGTTCGCCATCGCGCTGCTCACCGCCCACTCGCGCGGCGTCGACCTGCTGGCCGTCACCCGCTCCCTGCCCGAACGGCTCCGTCCGCACCGGGCCTTCCACCCCCCGGCTCCCCCGTCCTTCGCCAACCCTCCCGGCTTCTCCTTCAGGCCCTCCTCCGCGCCGCCTCCCTCCGGGGAGCCGTACGGCGCGCCCCAGGGTCCCGTGGCGCAGCCGTACCCACGGCCCCACCAGGACACGGCCGAAGCACCCGTGCCTCCGGTCTCCGAGAGTTCCGAGGTCCCCCCGGCGCCCGAGACACCCACGGCTCCTGCCGCCGCGGCATCCGAGGCTCCTCCGGTGCCCGAGGCCCCTGAGACATCCGTGTCGCCGGCCCCTGCGGCTCCCCCTGCGCCCGCGGCCCCTGTCGCTCCCGAGGCGCCCGAAGCCCCCGAGCCCCCCGTGGCGGCCCGGCCGTACGCGGACGAGACGACCGTCAACGCGGCACACACCCCGCCCGGGGCCGACAGAACCGTGCGGGCGGCCTCCAGCGGGCCGTACACCGCGACGCGGATGCCCTTCGACTCCTCGGGAGAACCGTTCTCCCCCTACGGCCCCTACCGCCCGCTCGACCCCAGCAGGCGACAGCAGCCGTACTCTCCCTACGGCCCGCCCATGTACGGCCCGCCGCCGCAGAAGACGGCCAGGCCCAGGCGCCCAAGAACGTTCGTCGGGGTCATCACCATGTTCCTGGCCCTGATCGTCGGAGGAATCATCGTGGCGGCCCAGTCCCCGTCCGGATCTGTGAACATGACGGCCGTCGGTGGCGCGATGCTCATCACCATCGGCGCGGGCCTGCTGGTCGCCGCCTGGTTCGGCAGGGGCACCGCCCTGGTCGCCGTGGGCACCGTCCTCGCGCTCGCCCTCGTCGCCGGATCGACGCTCACCGGCATGCCGAGGAAGTTCGGCAGCTACCACTGGGAGCCGACCAGCATGGCCGACATGTCCCCCTCCTACGCGGTGGGCATCGGCGAAGGCACCCTCGACCTGAGCGAACTGCCCCTGACCCCCGGGTCGCGAACCGTCCTCGCCGCCTCCATCTCCGTGGGCGAGCTCCGCGTGATCCTTCCCCCGACCGCCAGGGTCGAGGTCAGGGCGTACACCAAGATCGGCGAAGTCAAGATCGACCACCTGGTCGAGGGCGGCGCCGACATCCGCTACGACAAGATCCTGGAGCCCGAGGTCCAGCCCAAGGGCGACGCACCGACCATCGTGCTCGACGTCAAGGCGGGCATCGGAGACGTGGAGGTACGGCGTGCGGCCTGACAACGAGCCCGAGGTGCGCCGACGGGTGCACCGCACGGACTGGATGGCCCTGCTCAGCGGCCTGCTGTTCATCGTCACAGGCATCCTCTTCATCACCCTGCCCGACATCGAGCCCCTGGTCATGCTCCCGGTGGTCCTCGGCGGGCTGGGGCTGGCGGGGTTCGCGGCGATCTTGGCTCGGGCGGTACGGCGTTAATATTTGCGCTGTGTCTCTTTGCGGCGCCTTCGGCGCCGCGGGCTTGGGCGCTCCGAGTCGGCGTCTTCCCTCGTCACTGTGTCTCCTTGCTCCGCCTGGCGGCGTCGCGGGGCTTGGGCGCCCCGAGTCGGCGTCTTCCCTCGTCACTGCGTCGCTGCGCTCCTGCGTTCCTCAGTCCAGACGCCGACGCGCCCAAGCCGACACTCCTCACGCACGACACCGGTACCCCGAACTCCTCTCGCTTGGCACCGGGAAAGTCCTGGCAGAAAACTCTCGCGCCGGGGCGAAAAAGTGTGGGCCGAGACTTTCTATGGCTGGGGTGTCCGAATTCCGGGTGGCATGGGGCGTTGTCCGGTGCTCTCGGGGCTCGGTTTCGTTCGGATCGTGAAGCGACCCGAGGTCCGGCCGACGGCTCGGGCGTTCGATTCGGCGACGGGCGGGCCGATCCCTGATCGGTCGTTCACGCCCCTACGGCGTCCGGTACGGGTCTCCAGGCCGCCCCGGCGGTGTGGGCCTTTCTCGACGCCCGAGAACGCGGCCGTCGAGGACCGGAGCGCCTGACAGGCCCGCCCCGATCCCGGGTCTCAGCCGCGTCCCGACGGAGATCGGGGAGGCCGACGTCACGCGGGACACCGGCCGGTGGATCGACCGGGCGCCGATCACGCCTCCGTGCGAGGAGGCGTCGAGGACACGCGGCCGGTCGACATCGTGGGTTCCACGGCCCTGAGCTGTGGATTCGCCTGCTTGAAGGGGAAGACTGGCGGGCAGAAACAGGGAGGTACGTATACGTTTGTCCGGCTCTGCCTTCCGGGCCGCCACAGGTGCATCGGGAGGGTCGATGCCTCGGATCACCGTCACCGTTGACGAGGTCACCTATGAGGAGGAGGTCGAGCCGCGTCTGCTGCTCGTCCATCTGCTCAGGGACCGGCTCGGCAGAACCGGGACCCCGATCGGCTGTGACACCGGCAACTGCGGCGCCTGCACCGTCATGCTCGACGGTGTCAGCGTCAAGAGCTGCTCCGTGCTGGCCGTACAGGCCGACGGGGGTGAGGTCGTCACGATCGAGGGTCTCGCCAGGGGGCCGGAGTGGCACCCCATGCAGAAGGCCTTCCACGCCGAGCACGCGCTGCAGTGCGGCTACTGCACCCCCGGCATGATCATGGCCGCGATCGACCTGGTCAGGAACGACCCGGACCCGTCGGAGGAGGCGGTGCGCCGGGGCCTTGAGGGCAACCTGTGCCGCTGCACCGGATACACCACCATCGTCAGGGCCGTACGGCGCGGCGCCCGCGAGATGGCGGGACGGGAGGCCGGAACGCCATGACCGGGCGAACCACCGAGAACGACCGGCCCGGCACCCCCCGCGGGATTCGCGAGACCGGCGGGGGCCACGAGCCTCAGGGACACGGACCGGCGAATCCGGCGGACCTCCCCCGAAACCACGAACCCGATGAGGACCACGAGGCCGACGAGGGCCGTGAGGTCGGCAGGGCGCGGAGACGTAAGGAGGATGCCCGGCTGGTCACCGGGAGGACCACCTGGACCGACAACATCCAGCTTCCCGGCATGCTGTACGTGGCGTTCCTGCGCGCTCCGATGGCGCACGCCAGGATCACCCGGGTCGACACCTCCGCCGCGCGTTCCCGGCCCGGTGTGGTGGCCGCGTTCCACGGTCAGGACTTCGCCGGCGAGCAGGGCAGCCTGCCGTGCGCGTGGCCGGTCACCGAGGACGTCGTCATCCCCGACCACCCGCCGATGGCGGTCGACGAGGTCCGCTATGTCGGCGAGGCGGTCGCCTGCGTGGTGGCGACCGACCGTTACGCCGCCGCCGACGCCCTGGAGGACATCGAGATCGACTACGAGCCGCTCGCGGCGGTCGTGGACATGGCCGAGGCGCTCACCGAGGGTTCCCCGAAGGTCCACGAGACCGGGAACAGGGCCTTCACCTGGCGTTTCTCCCAAGGGGACGTCGAGGCGGCCTTCCGTGACGCGCCGGTTGTCGTCGATCGCTCCTACGTCCAGCAGCGGCTCATCCCGACCGCGATGGAGCCGAGGGCCGTGGTCGCGACGACCGACGGCGACTCCTTCACCCTGTACTCGGCGACCCAGATCCCGCACGTGCTGCGGGTGATGCTGGCCATGACCACCGGCATCCCAGAGCACCGGCTGCGGGTGATCGCCCCCGACGTGGGCGGCGGTTTCGGGTCCAAGCTCCAGGTGACCGCGGAGGAGGTCCTCGCGCTGCTGCTGACCCGCAGGCTCGGCAGGCCGGTGAAGTGGACGGAGTCCCGGTCCGAGGGGAACCTGACCGTGCACCACGGCCGTGACCAGCTTCAGCGGATCCGGCTCGCCGCCGAACGGGACGGGCGGCTGCGGGCCGTACAGGTCGAGCTGCTGGCCGACATGGGCGCCTATCTGATGCTGGTCACGCCGGGGGTGCCGCTGCTCGGGGCGTTCATGTACGGCGGCATCTACAAGATGAACGCCTACGACTTCACCTGCACGGGCGTCTTCACCACCAAGATGCCGACCGACGCCTACCGGGGCGCGGGGCGCCCCGAGGCCACCTTCGCCATCGAGCGGGCCATGGACGAGCTGGCCCACGAACTCGGTCTCGACCCCGTCGAGGTACGGCGCCGCAACTGGATCACCCATGAGGAGTTCCCCTACACCACGGTCTGCGGCCTGACCTACGACTCGGGGAACTACGAGGCCGCGACGGACCGGGCGCTTGAGCTGTTCGGCTACGACGCGCTCAGGGCGGAACAGGCGCGGCGGCGGGCGGAGCGCGACCCGGTGCAGCTCGGCATCGGCGTCTCGACCTTCACCGAGATGTGCGGCATCGCGCCCTCGCGGGTGCTGGGCTCGCTCAACTACGGCGCGGGCGGCTGGGAGCACGCCTCGGTCAGGGTCCTGCCAACCGGCAAGGTCGAGGTGGTGACCGGGACGAGCCCTCACGGCCAGGGGCACGAGACGGCCTGGAGCCAGATCGCGGCCGACGCGCTCGGCGTGCCGTTCGAGGACGTCTCGGTGCTGCACGGCGACACGGCGGTCTCGCACAAGGGCATGGACACCTACGGCTCCCGGTCGCTGGTCGTCGGGGGCGTCGCCGTACTGTCGGCCTGCGAGAAGGTGAAGGACAGGGCGCGGGAGCTGGCCGCCCACATGCTTGAGGCCTCGGCGCAGGACGTCGAGTTCGCCGACGGGTCGTTCCGGGTGCGCGGGACCACACAGGGACGGACCATCCAGGAGGTCGCGCTGGCCGCCTTCGCCGCGCACGACCTGCCGGACGGCGTCGAACCCGGCCTGGACGCCGAGACGACCTTCGACCCGG
Source organism: Streptosporangium jomthongense (assembly GCF_042650425.1). Taxonomy (NCBI): domain Bacteria; kingdom Bacillati; phylum Actinomycetota; class Actinomycetes; order Streptosporangiales; family Streptosporangiaceae; genus Streptosporangium; species Streptosporangium jomthongense. Next base: position 732,364 of record NZ_JBHSBC010000032.1, read on the forward strand.
AGAACTTCTCCTTCCCGCACGGCACCCATCTGTGCGCGGTCGAGGTGGACACCGAGACCGGCGGGACCGTGATCAGGTCGTACGTCGCCGTCGACGACGTGGGGTTCGTGGTGAACCCGCTGATCGTCGAGGGCCAGGTGCACGGCGGCATCGCGCAGGGCGTCGGGCAGGCGCTGTTCGAGGAGGCGATCCACGACGTGGAGGGCAACCTGCTCACCACGACGATGGCCGACTACCTGATCCCGTCGGCGGCCGACCTGCCGGAGTTCGTCACCGCCAGGACGGAGACCCCCGCGACCAGCAACCCGCTGGGCGTCAAGGGCGTCGGGGAGGCGGGCACGATCGCCTCGACCCCCGCCGTGGTCAACGCGGTCGTCGACGCCCTGCGCCCGTACGGCGTGCACGACGTGCGGATGCCGTGCACCCCGGAGCGCGTCTGGCGGGCCATGGCCTCCGGGGCTCCGGAGGGCTTCGGTGCTTCGGGGACCTTGGGCGCCTTCGGGGCCTTTGCGACTTCGGTGGGCTCCGACGCCGCCGGGGTTTCGGAGGGGGGCCGGACCTCCGGCGGTCCGGCGGGCTTCGAGGGGGGTGCCCGATGATTCCGCCGCCGTTCGACTACGTCAGGCCCGGCTCGCTCGACGAGGCGTGCCGGGTGCTCGCCGAGGCCGACGAGGCGGGTGAGGACGTCAAGGTTCTGGCGGGCGGCCAGTCGCTGCTGCCTCTGCTGCGCCTGCGGCTGGCCTACCCGTCGGCGCTGGTCGACGTGGGGCGGCTGGCCGAGCTGCGCGGTGTCGAGGACCGGGGCGACCACGTGTTCGTCGGCGCGCTCACCACCCATGACGAGGTGCTGCGCTCGGAGGTCGTCAGGGAGCTGGTCCCGCTGCTCGCGCTGGCCACGGCCACCGTCGCCGACCCCGCGGTACGGCACCGCGGTACGTTCGGCGGTTCCCTGGCCCACGCCGACCCGGCCGGGGACCTGCCCGCCGTCGCCCTGGCGCTCGACTGCGTGCTGGTCGTCAGGTCGGGCGAGGGGGAACGGGAGATCCCCGCCGCCGGCTTCTTCGTGGACTATCTGGAGTCCGCGCTCGAACCCGGCGAGGTGCTCGTCGGGGCGCGGGTGCCCAAGCTCGGCCCGGGCTGGGGTTTCCACTACGAGAAGTTCCACCGGACCGCGCAGTCCTGGGCCACCGTGGGGGTGGCGGCGGCCGTACGGCTCGGCGAGGACGGTGGGGTGGTCGAGGAGGCGCGGATCGCGCTGACCAACATGGGCCCGGCCCCGGTGCGGGCACGGGCGGCCGAGGCTGCGCTCGTGGGTGCCCCCGTCACGCCCCCGGGCCCCGGGTCCTCGGGTTCCGGGAGGTCCGCCTCGGGCGGGGAGCGGCTCAGGCATGCCTGTGACCTGGCGGACGAGGGCACCTCCCCGCCCACCGACCTGCACGGGGACCCCGCCTACCGGCGTCATCTGGCCCGGGTGCTGACCCGCAGGGCGGTCGTCGCGGCGGGCCGCTGAATCCCGGGCCCCGGCCTCCGGCGTGTGAGTGGTGATGGACAAGGAGCGGTTCGATGGCGATGCGGTTCGAGCACGAGTTCACGGTTCCGGTGCCGGTCGAGCGGGCGTGGACGGCGCTGCTCGACGTCGAGCGGGTCGCCTCCTGCCTGCCGGGGGCGACGCTGGAGACGGCGAAGGGCGATGAGATGACCGGGCGGTTGAAGGTGAAGGTCGGGCCGATCACCCTCACCTACCGGGGCAGGGCCAGGTTCGAGGAGGTGGACGAACCAGGTCGTACGCTGATGATCGGGGCGACCGGCAAGGAGACACGCGGCCCGGGCACGGCGTCGGCGACGGTGGTCGCGCGCCTGCGTCCCGAAGAGGGGCGGACGCGGGTGACCGTGGACACCTCCTTCACGGTGACGGGACGGCCCGCCCAGTTCGGCAGGGGCGTGATGTCGGAGGTCGGCGCCCGGCTGGTCGAGCGGTTCGCGGCGAACCTGTCGGAGTCGCTTCAGGGCTCGGAGGCCGCGCCCCGGGAGTCCCGTCGTCTCACCGCCGTCCCCGGAAAGCCCGGGGATCCGGAAAAGGCCGCGAAATCCGAAAAGCAGGGAACCTCCGGGGAGACAGGAAAGTCCAAGGAGGGAGAAAACGCCGGGGACCGGGACGTCCACCCGGCGGGCACCTCACGCACCTCCCGGACACCCGACGAGGAGGCCCTGGACCTTCTGGAGGTCGCGGGGATTCCCCTCCTGAGACGTCTCGCCCCGCTCGCGGGCGCCCTCGCCGTCCTCGTTCTGGCGGGGTGGCTGGCCCGCCGCGCCCTGCGCGGCAGGGGTCGCCGGAGGGCCCCGATCCTTATAGGAAGATGAAGAAAACCATAAACAAGAGTTATGAGTTGCGCTTCCGGTGAAATCCACCCGTTGACGGCGCTTCAACTCTCCACGCCCTGGAACTGCGATGATTTCCTTGAAGTCACAACAAGTCAGTTAATTTCTCAAACTGATGGTGAACGCGGATGCTATGACGGATAGCGTCTTCATATCGGGGAGGGCGATGCAGCGTCAGGAGCAGCCATGAGGAGCCCGGCGTCACCCGATCTGATCGGGCGTGGCAGCGAGCTGCGGGCGTTGGTCAGGGCGATGAGCAGACCACCCGCGGTCGTCCTGGTCGAGGGGGAGGCCGGGATCGGCAAGACCCGGCTGGTGCGCACCGCGCTCACCCACCTCATCCCCGGTGAACGTCTCGTCCTGCTGGGCGGCTGTCACCGCATCCGTGAGCCGTTCCCCTACGGGCCGGTGTTCGAGGCGCTGCGGGACCTGGCCGGTGGGCTGCCGCCCGCCGGGGACCTCAACCCGGTGATCGGGGCGCTGCGCGACTACCTGCCCGAACTGCCCCTCCCTCCGGCGCCGCCGCCGCTCGGTGACTCCCGGGCCGAACGGCACCGGGTCTTCCGCGCCGTCCGCGCCCTGCTGGCGGCCGTGGGGCCCGCCGTACTGGTGGTGGAGGACATGCACTGGGCCGACGACGGGACCAGGGACCTGCTGCACTTCCTCATCGGGCAGCCGCCGGAGGAGCTGACGCTGGTGGTGACCTACCGGCGGGACGGGCAGCACGGGCAGGCCACGTTGCCGCTCGGCCACGCCTACCGGCGTCCGGCGGGCGCCGACAGCGTGGTGGTCACCCTGGCGCCGCTGGACGTCTCCGGGGTGCGCGGCATGGCAGCCGCGCTGCTCGGCCGTCCCGACCCGCCTGAGCCGTTCGTCACCAGGCTGCGGGAGCGGACGGCGGGCATCCCGTTCGTGATCGAGGAGGTCCTCAGGTCGCTGCCCCCGGCGTACGAGCCGGGTTCCGAGTGTCCGGACGCGCTCGACCACGTCGGTGTCCCGCTGCTGTTGCGCGAGGCGACCGCCGACCAGCTCTTCGGGCTGACCGAGGCCGCGGTGCGGACGGTCAGGGCCGCCGCCGTCTTCGGCGTCCCGGTCGGCGAACGGCTCGTCACCGCGGTCGGCGGTGACCTGACCGGGCTCGGCGAGGCCCTCGCCGCCGGGGTCCTGTACGAGGACCCTCCCGGCCGGTACGGCTTCCGCCACGCCCTGGCCCAGCAGGCGGTCTACGAGGCGATCCCGGGACCGGAACGGCGGGCGGGGCACGAGCGGGCGATGGCGGCGCTGCAGGAGTCCGACCCGCTGGCGCTGGTGCAGCTCGCCTTCCACGCCAGGCAGGCGGGGATGCGCGAGGCCTGGCTGCGGTACGGCACCGCGGCGGCGGACCACGCCGCGAAACTGGGCGACACCCCCGTGGCGGTCGAGCTGATCGAGGACATGCTCGCCTCCCCCGACCTGCCCCCGCGCGACCGGGAACCACTGGTGCTGACGCTGAGCCGCCTGGCCACGACCGGGCTGTCCCACCAGCGGGTGGTACGGCTGCTGCGCCGCCTGCTCGGCGACGGCCTCCTCGAACCCGACGCGCGCGGTGAGGCGCGGCTCAACCTGGGGCTGCTGCTGTGCAACCAGGCCAACGACAGCGCGGCGGGCAGGCCGGAGATCACCACGGCGGTCGGGGAACTGCGGGACCGGCCGATGCTCGCCGCCCGCGCCTGTTCGGCGCTCGCGATGCCGTGGTGGGGCTCCGACCCCCTGTCGGCCCACCGGAAGTGGATCGACCGCGCCGAGGAGCTGATCGTGGGCGCCGACGATCCGGCGCTCGCGACCGCGGTCCTGGTCAACCGGGTCTCCTTCGAGATGACCCTCGGTTCCCCGCGCGCGTTCGACCTGGTGACGAGGCTGCCGGTCACCGACGGGAACCCGCGTGTGCGCAGGGAGGTCGCCAGGGCCTACGCCAACCTCGTCGACGCGGCGGCGACCCTGGGGCACCTTGAGTGGGCCGAGCGCTTCGCCCGGGAGGGTGTACGGCTGGCCACGGCGGCCAACGCCCCGGTCTCCGCCTACCAGCTCAACGCGACGGCGATCCGCAGGGACTGGCTCGCCGGCCGCTGGGAGGGGCTGCGGGAACGGGCCCACGCCCTGGTCGAGCTGGTCCCGGAGAACCCCCTGTCCGCGGCGGACGTCTGGCTGGTCATGGGGATGCTGGCGCTGGCCAGGGGCGAGTGGGAGGAGGCCGCCAGGCACCTGCGCGCGACCGGCCTTGAGGAGCCGGACGGCCACTTCCTGCCGGTCACGTTCACCGCGGCGAGCGGCATGATCGAGCTGTGCCTGGCCAGGGGGCTGACGCAGGAGGCCGTCGGCCACGCCGCGCGCGCGGTGGCCCGGCTGCGGCACAAGGACGTGTGGGTGTGGGGTGCCATGCTGGTGCCCTCCGCCGCCTCGGCGCTGGTCAGGACCGGCGGCACCGAGGAGGCCGCCGCCCTGGTGGCCGAGTTCGCCCGTGGGGTCGAGGGGTGTGACGCGCCCGCCGCGCGGGCCGGTCTCGCCCTCGCCGAGGGGACGATCTCCGCCGCGGCCGGGCGGCACGCCGCCGCGGCCGACCGTTTCGCCAGGGCCGACGAGGCCTACCGGGCTCTGCCGCAGCCCTACCAGGCGGCCAGGGCGCAGGAGGGCAGGGCGCGGTCCCTGCTCGCCCTGGGCGATCCGGCCGCCGCCTCGCTGCTGGCCGGGCTCGCCGGGTGGTACGACGAGTTCGGCGCGGTCCACGACGCGGCCCGGTGCAGGCGGACGCTGCGCGACACGGGGGTCGGCGTCGCGCCGCCGAGGTCCCGGGGCAGGGGCGGTTCCGGCGCGCTGTCCCGGCGGGAGCGGGAGGTGGCCAGGCTGGTCGCGCTCGGCAAGACCAACCGGGAGATCGCCGACGTGCTGTTCCTGTCGCCCCGTACGGTGGAGACCCATGTGGCGACCGTGCTGCGCAAACTGGGCGTGCGGTCGAGGACCGAGGTGGTCGCCCTCGCTCCCCCGCTCTGAGGGGTCCGCCCGACGTTCAACGGGCCGCATAAACGACATGAAAAGTTAGGAATGCCATGAAACTCATGATCAACGGAGGTGAGAACAAAAAGAGGGTCGCGTCCCCCTTAAGACAGAAAGCCGCAAAAATAAATTCATAGGTCCATAAAGCGGACAATACCGATCACAGTCCAGGGAAAGCCCCATACTGTGATCAAGGCTCCCGAGTGCAGTGTGATCGTCATCACCTACAACGACTCCGCCCGGCTGCCCAGGGCCGTACGGTCCGCGCTCGGTCAGTCGTTGCGGAACATCGAAGTGATCATCTCCGACGACGGCAGCACGGACGGGACGGAAAGCGTCGCCCGCGCGCTCAGGCGGGAGGACCGCCGGGTGCGCTACCTGCGCAGGGACGTCAACAGCGGCGGCTGCGGGGCGCCGAGGAACGACGGGGTCGCCGCCGCCCGCGCGCCGTACGTGATGTTCCTCGACAGCGACGACGAGCTGCCCCCGCACGCCTGCAAGAGCATGCTCCTGGAGATGGAGCGCACCGGCGCCGACTTCGTCACCGGGCAGATCTCCCGGCTGCACGAGTGGAACGGCAGGGTCAAGCCCTACTATCCCGGGCTTTTCGCCCGCCGCAGGGTCGTCGAGGGGATCGCCGGGGAGCCGGACATGTTCCTCGACTCCTTCAGCACCAACAAGATCTACCGGACCTCGACGCTCCGGGGGCTGCCGTTCCTTGAGGACCTCCACTACGAGGACCACGTCTTCACCACGGAGCTGTACTGCGTGGCCCGGCGCTTCGCCGTCGTCCCGTGGGTCGTCTACCTCTGGCACCGGGCCGCCGAGGGGGACGGCAGGCCGTCGATCTCGCTGAACCTCCAGGAGATGGACAACATCGGGCACCGGATCAGGGCGGCCCGGCTGAGCGACGACATCCTGCGCGGCAACGGCCTGGCCGGGCTGGTCGCCGACCGGCAGCGCCGGTTCGTCCGCCACGACCTGCCGGTCTACCTCAACCCGCTGCCCGCGCGCGGCCCGGTCTGGGCGCGGGAGTTCACCCGGCTGGTCCGCCCCTACCTCGCGGGCCTCGACCCCGGCGTCATGGACGGCGCCGACCCGCTCGTGCGGGTCTGCTGCCGCCTGATCCTCGACGAGGACGCGGACGAGCTGGTGGTCGCCGCCCGGTCGCTGACCACCCCGAGGGCCGCGCCCCGCTTCGCCGTACGGCGGGCGGGACGCACCTACTGGGGCACCGTCCCGAAAGGGGAGCTGGACATCACCCCGCTCAGGATGGCCGAGCTGCCCTACGGCGCCGCCAGGCTGCGGCACGAGGCGGCCTTCCACGGCGACGGCCCCCGGCTGGCGCTGACGGTCAGGACCTACGACCCGTTCGGGGTGCTGGCCACGGCGCCGGACTGGCGCGCGTTCGCGCGTTTCGGCGGGCACCGGGTCGAGCTGGCGCCGCGCGCGCTCGACGACGGCTCCTACCTGAGCGAGGCGACCGTCGATCTGGCCAGGGCGGGCCGGGGGCGCTTCGGCCACGAGAGCTTCCGTGACCCGAGGATCTCCATCGTCCGCGCCGACGGCCGGGCCACCTCCGACCGGCTGCTCGTCGATCCGGCGGCCGAACCGGTCAGGGTCGCCGTCCCCGGTCACGAGATCGTCGCGGGGCCGGAGGGGCAGTCGGCGTTCCTGCGGGTGCGCTGGCGTCGCAGGGGGGCGCTGCGGTGGCTCGCGCCCAGGCTGGGCAGGCTCCGGGCCGGGCTGGTGCGGCGGCTCTGCGCCCCCCGGGTGAAGCTGCGCGTCTACCGGACGCTGATCAGGCTCCTCCCGCCGCGCGAGAACCTGGTGCTGTTCGAGGCGGACGTGGGCGCCGGATACACCGGCAACCCCCGCTACGTCTACGAGGAGCTGAAGCGCAGGCGGGCGCCGTTCGAGATGGTCTGGTCGGTCGCCGGGAACCGGCGCAACTTCCCCGCCGACGTCCGCCTGGTGCGGAGGATGAGCTGGCGCTACCTGTGGACCATGGCCAGGGCGGGGCACTGGGTGGACAGCCACGGCCTGCCGCTGGCCTACCCCAAGCCCGCCGGGACCCGCTACCTGCAGACCTGGCACGGGCAGGGCGTCAAGACGGTCGGCTTCGACGCCCCCGACCTGCGCGCCGACTTCGAGGCGCCCAGAAGGACCTGGCGCGGGGCCGTGGCCCGCTGGGACGCCCTCGTCATGCCGAGCGCCGAGTTCGAACGGATCTTCGTCACCTCCAACGGATACCGGGGACCGGTCCTGCGGCACGGCTCGCCCCGGTGCGACGTGCTGGTCAACGGCGACCCCGAGGCCGTACGGCGGGCCAGGGAGCGGCTCGAACTGCCCGGCGACCGCAAAGTCCTGCTGTACGCGCCCACCTACCGGGACAGGGCCAAGTTCTCCGGCGCCTCGGTCAGGGCCGACCTGGCCATGATGGCCGAGGAACTGGCCGACGGCTGGGTGGTCGTCCTGCGCACCCACCCCGTCGAACGCTACGCCGTGCCCGAACGGCTGCGGCACTTCGTACGGTTCGCGGGGGGTTATCCGGAGGTGAACGACCTGATGCTGGCCTCGGACGCGCTGCTGACCGACTACTCGTCGCTGATGTGCGACTACGCGGTCACCGGAAAGCCGATGTTCTTCCTGCTCGACGACTGGGAGGAGTACCGGCGCGCGGAACGGGGCGTCAACCACGACCTGCCCGCGATCGCCCCCGGCCCCTGCGTGACCGGGACCGAGGAACTGATCAGGGCGATCCGTTCCCTCGACGCCGACCCGGCCGCCTTCGCCGCCGAGCACGCCGCCCGCTACGCCGGCTTCCGCGCCACCTGGTGCGCCGAGGAGCGCGGGGACGCCTCGGCCAGGGTCGTCGACGCCTTCTTCGGCCCCGTGCCCGTGCCCGCCGTACGGCCGGCGGCGGCGCCCGAGGTGGAGGAGGTCCGGTGAGCGGCGAGACCGTGGTGTTCGCGTGCCTGGACGCGGACACGCTCGGCGGCGTGCAGCGGGTCACCCACACGCTGGCGCAGGGGCTGGCCGGGCGGGGGTACGACGTACACGTGCTCGGCCTGCACCGGGCCGCCCGGCCGTTCCGCTACGTGGAACAACCCGGCTATCGGCGTCACGTGATCAACCGCTTCCCCGCCGGCAGGCTCTCCTGGACCGCCGCGCACCGGGAACGTCACCGGCTCCGCGGCATGCTGCGCACGCTCGGATCGGGCTTCGCCGTGCTCTCCTCGCCCGGGGTGGTCGCCCGGCTCAAGGACGTGATCCCCCGGCGGCTGCTGCCCATCGGGCAGTACCACGGCTCCTACGAGCACGCGCGGGGGTCGTGGCACCTGCGCTCGGTCGGCCGTGACTACGGGAGGCTGGAGAAGGCGGTCTTCCTCAGCGAGGAGGACGCCTGGTCCTTCTCCGAGCACGCGCTGCTGCCCAACGCCTGCGCGATCCCCAACCCGCTGCCCGGCTGGCCGTCCCGGGTCTCGCCGCTGACCCGTCACCGGGTGCTCGGCGTCGGCAGGCTGGAGGGCGTCAAGCGCTTCGACCGACTGATCACGGCCTTCGCCGGGGCGAGCCGTACGGTGGGGGACGACTGGGAGCTGCACCTGATCGGGGAGGGCGCCGAGCTGGGCAGGCTCAGGGCGCACGCGCGCGAGAGCGGGGTCCGCGACCGGGTGGTGTTCCGTGGCGCGGTACCCGCGGCCGAACTGGGCCGCGAGTACCTCGACGGGGCGATCGCCGCCCTGTCCAGCGAGCACGAGGGCCTGCCGCTCGTGCTCGCCGAGGCCGCCTCGTACGGCGTGCCCTCGGTCGCGTTCGACGTCTCCGGCGGGGTGCGCTCCCTGGTCCTCGACGGCGAGACCGGGCTGCTGGCGCCCGCGGCCGACGTGCCCGCGCTCACGGCGGCGCTGACCACCCTGATGACCTCGCACGAGGAGCGGGGGGGGGGGGG
>NZ_JBHSBC010000032.1:741734-756260 GCF_042650425.1 Streptosporangium jomthongense
GCCCCCCCCGCCCGCGCCCACGTCGAGGCCTTCCGGCTGGAACGGGTCCTCGACCGCTGGGAGTCGCTGTTCGAGCAGGTCCTACGCTGACCGCTCGCTGACCGCCGCCGGTTCGTTGCGCGGCATGGGAACCCCGGCGAGCACGAGCTGGCCCGAGGTGAGCCTGGCGCCCAGCGGGTTCGGTTCGCGGAGCCGTACCAGACGGTCGAAGGCGACCCGTTTCACCCGGGCCAGCTTGCGTTTCGCGGCGATCCGCTCGTAGGCCACCATCCGGGAGGCCTCGGTCCTGGGCGCCCCGCTGAGCTCGTAGCCGTAGGTTTCCAGCCGATCCCCCAGGACGCTCTCGCACAGCGAGATCTCCCAGGGTTCGAGCCGTTCACGCCAGGTGCCCGTCCGCGCGGCGGTCACCTCGCCGTGGGTGCGGGAGTGCCAGGTCTTGTGCGCGGGTACGGCCACGTCCGCGATCAGCCTCGGTTCGCACATCGCCGGGGCGAAGTCCTCACCCAGGAAGTCGCACAGCCTGCGCAGCTGGGCCTCGGGAGCGGCGGTCAGGTCCTCGTAGCGCAGCTCGTGATAGCTGCCCTCGGGGAGCTTCGGCGCGCCGTGCCTGGCGAAGTCGACCGCCTCGGCCCAGGCGGAGACGGCACTGTAGACGCTCCCGTTGTACCAGGGCATCTCCTTCAGCGAGGCGACGCAGTCGCGGCCGTCCCTGATCAGGTGGACGAACTGCGCGTCGGGGAACAGCCTCAGCAGCACGTCGATGTTCTGGAAGTAGGAGGGCCGCTTGTCGCCCCAGCGGGGCTTGCCGTGCTGGGTCGCGTAGAAGCGCAGCACGATGCCCAGCGCGGAGCCCAGCGTCGGCGGCCCCTCGACGATCTGCCTGGTCACCTCCTCCCCGTCGAGTTTCAGCTCGTGGAAGCGTGACTGGCGGCGGCCGACCACCCAGTCGGCCAGTTCGCGTCTGCGCGCCGGGTCGTTCAGATCGCCGAAGCGCAGCCGCCTCTGGTAGGCGGCGACCATGAACCGGGTCTCCGGGGGAATCGCGATGCGGGGGTGGGAGTGCAGCATGAGCTGCAGCAGAGTCGTCCCCGAGCGGGGACAGCCCACGACGAAGATCGGTCGGTCCGACTGCATGCTCAGACCTTCGCCAGCTCGCCAAGCTGCCGGGTGGTGAGCTGCGCGGCCACCGGCCCCGGCTCGCGGAGACGGTTGATCCGGTCGCGGAACCCCTTGCGCCTGCGGGCCCAGCGCCGCTTCGCCGCGACGCTCGCGCACGCGTCCACGTGGGACCTGCCCGCCACGGGCGCGCCGCTCAGCTCGTAGCCGTTGGCCGTCAGCCGCTCACCGAGCACGGTCTCGCAGAGCGAGATCTCCCACGGTTCGAGCCTGTTGCGCCACGACCCGGCCCTGGCGGTCGTCACGTCGCCGTGGGTGTTGCTGTGCCAGACCTTGTGCTGCGGGATGGCCAGCCTGCCCACGTGGTACGGCTCGCTCATCGCCGGGTCGTACTCCTCGCCCAGGAAGTCGCAGAGCTTGCTCAGCTCGGTCTCCGGGTAGGCCGTCAGGTCCTCGTAGCGCAGCTCGTAGTAGGTGTCCGCGGGCAGGTTCCTGGCGTGCCTGCGGCCGTAGTCGATGGCCTCGGCCCAGTTGGTCACCGCGTGGAAGACGTCCTTGGTGTACCAGGGCATCTCCTTCAGCGAGGCGACGCAGTCGCGGCCGTCCCTGATCAGATGGACGAACTGCGCGTCGGGGAACAGCCTCAGCAGCAGGTCCACGTGGTGGAAGTAGCTGGGCCGCTTGTCGCCCCAGCGGGACTTGCCGTACTGCTCGGCGTAGGAGCGGAAGGCGATGCCCAGCGCGGAACCCAGCGTGGGCGGTCCCATGACGATGTCCTCGACCAGCTTGTCCCCGTCGAGCCTGAGCTCCTTGAACTTGGTGTCCTTGTCGCCGACGATCCACCGGGCCAGCCTGCGCCGGTTGACCTGCTCACGCAGGTTCCCGAAGGCCAGCCTGCGGTAGTAGCCGGGCACGACGAAACGGGTCTCCGGCGGCACCGCGATGCGCGGGTGGGAGTGCAGCATGAGCTGCAGCATGGTGGTGCCGGAACGCGGACATCCGATCACGAAGATCGGTCGATCGGACTGCATGACAACGAACCCCCGAAAAAGATGATCAAACAGGTACGCGCTGCGTGTTCCCCGGGCGCGGGACGAAAGGCGTCGACCGGGTGAACCGCCACATTCGGTAGATCAGTACGGTCTCGTTCAGCAGCAGCAGCGATCCCGCGACGGCCGCGATGGGTATGAGCACCGCGGGCCCGGCCTGCGCGCTGAGCAGCGGGCCGACCACGAAGACCGCGGCGTGGAACTCGATCCCGCTGATCAGGTGGGTACGCACCCGGTGCCTGATGAGAAGACGGCCGATCCTGCGCCGCAGGCTCGGCGGCTTCGGTGGCCGGTAGGCGGCGGCACGGTCCTTCTGCGGCTGTTCCGCCCGGTTCTCCCTGACCGCCTCACGCACCCGCCTCATCTGCGGAGCGTTCACATATCTGAACAGGTCGAGCACCGCGACCCCGGCGCCGAGCAGGACGAACGAGACGTCCCCCGACGCGGCGTACTGGCCGAACGCCAGGCCCGTGGCACAACAGACCACCCTGATGCGGTCGCCCACGTAGTCGAGCCAGAGCCCGAACGGGGTCCCCGTCCCCTTGAGACGGGCGATCTTCCCGTCCATACAGTCGACCATGAAACTCACGTAGAACAGCGCGGCCCCCGCCACGACCTGTCCCAACGCGAAACAGACCGCCGACCCCAGCCCGAGGAGCAGCGACAGCCGGGTGAGCCCGTTCGGCGTGACGTCTGTGCGGTTGGCGACGGCGAGCGTGAGCCTGCACGCCACCGGGTCGACCAGGAAGACAGTCCACCAGGAGTCTTTTCGTTTCCGGGTCGCGTGCACATCGTTCAACGAATAGGCCCTCATGCCTACCAGGATGACCACCTGGAGCGACCGGAGAGTCACACTCTGACGCCAAGAGAGGATCTCCATACTGGTTCTTGACCGGCCGTGGCATACCGTGCCGCCTCCACCCAACCGGTCACGACCCCGGCGGTACGGAAACCAGAGCTATCCGCTTTTCACAGGACATCGTGACACATGCCCCTCAATGGCGTTGACAGGCCTCGATAGGCTGTTTGCTTCCCAGAAGTCACTCGACCCGGAAGCTCACCCTCATGAAGTCTCCCGTCCGACTGCTCCTGGCCGCCGCGTGCACCGCGGCCCTGCTGTCCTCGCCCACCGCGGCATGGAGCGCGAACAAACCCAAAGCGGAAAAGGCACCCCCGGTGGACTGCGCGAAGGTCAAGTGCATCGCGCTGACGTTCGACGACGGCCCCGGCAAGTACGCCGACAAGCTGCTCGACACCCTCAAGAAGACCAACTCCAAGGCCACCTTCTTCCTTGAGGGCCAGTACGCGAAGTCCCGCAAGGCCTTCGCCAAGCGGATGGCCGTCGAGGGCCACGAACTCGGCAACCACAGCTACACCCACCCCCACCTGCGCGAGCTGAGCGAGGAGAAGATCCGCGAGGAGCTGACCCGGACCCAGGACATCGTCAAGCAGGCCACCGGCAAGGCCCCCACCCTGCTGCGCCCGCCGTACGGCGAGCTGGACGAGAGGGTCCGGGCGATCGCCGCGGAGATGCGCCTGCCGATCGTGCTGTGGAACGGCGGTTCCCGCGACTGGGCGACCAAGAACGAGAAGGCCATCTACGACGAGGTGCTCAAGAACGCCAAGCGTGACGGGGTCATCCTCATGCACGACTGGGTCGAGCAGACCGTCAAGGTGATGCCCAAGCTGATCGCGGCCCTGCAGAAGCAGGGCTACCACGTCGTCTCGGTCTCCTCGCTGCGCGGCGCTCAGGACCTCAAGGCCGGCGACATCTACCCGGTCGGCTCGGAGAAGGACGACGACCTGGCCTCCGAGACGCCCGACTCCCCCGGCCCCGAGGCGGCCTCCCCCGACGACGGCATGTGAGCCAGTCTCCGGCCGAAGCGCTGCATCGGTAACTCGACGTAGCGGTAGGTCAGCCAGCTCAGCCCGACCACGACGGCGACACAGGCCGCCGAGACCGACAGCTGCACCGCCTGCGGCATGGCCCGTACGTCGCCGAGAACGGCGGGGACGAGCTTCAGCAGCGGGTGGTGCAGCAGGTAGAGCGAGTAGCTGATCAGCCCGAGCCAGACGACGGGCCGTGGCAGGCGGCGTCCGCGCAGGGCCATGGCCCCGGCGAACGTCGCCCCCGCCAGCACGAGCGTGGTGATCCACACATCGGGCTGGACCCACCACCAGCCCGCCTGGATCGACCACACCGGGGCGAGCGCGACGAGCACGGCCGCGGCGGCCACCGGGAGCGGCCCGCCCACGCCCTGCTCCCAGCGGCGGATCGCGGTCCCGGTGAACATCACCGCCAGGATCGTCGCCCCCAGCCACGGGACGAACCCCGAAAAGAGCGTCAGCACGACGGCCATCACGCCGAGCACGCAGGCGGCGGCCGTGCGGAACCGGCCGCCGACCACGCACACCATGCCCACGCAGAACAGCACCCCGGCGACGTAGGCGGGCCAGGGCCCCCCGAGCAGCGGCGCGGACAGCACCAGCCCCGCCCCGACCCCCATGACGCCGAAGAGAACGGCGAAGAGCCCGCTCCTGAGATGCAGTCCCCGCACGAACAGCGCGGTCACCAGCAGGTAGAAGACCATCTCGTAGGAGAGCGTCCACATGGTGTCGGCCAGGCCGCCCATGTGCAGGACGTCCTGCAGCATCGTGACGTGCCCCGCCACGGCCGACAGGTCGCGCGGCACCTGCTCACGGACCGGGATCCAGAACCCCATGGCCAGGACGAGCCCGACGACCAGCAGGTAGATCGGGTAGAGCCGGAACGCCCTGCTGATCCAGAAGGCCCGCACGTCCCCCCGCCCCTCCAGGGAGACCGGGATGATGTAGCCGCTGACCAGGAAGAACACCAGGACGCCGTACATCCCGAGGTTGAACCAGTAGGGCCGCAGCGCCGGCATGAACCACGGCAGCAGGTGTTCGAGCAGCACCGCGACCGCGCCGACACCGCGAAGCGCGTCCAGCCACGCCAGCCGCTTGCCGGTCGTGGACAGCGGAGACGTCGGAGGAAGGGCCGGGGGAGACATTCGCCCCAAGTTACCCCCTCATTCCCTCTGAAACAGGACTGATCCCCGTCGGGGTCCTCCATCCACAGGACACTCCCAGGTTGACCGATAGGGAGCGTCAGAAGTACCGGTCGATGACGGATTCCCCGTTCCGTGCCGCTCCGTAACGTTGTGACCTGCGAGAACGAGGCACGCGAACGACGAGGAGAGATCGACATGACCGACGCAGCCAAGCTGGTCGAGCGCTACCTGGCCATCTGGAACACCACCGACGCCGCCGAACGGCGCGCGGAGATCGACGCCGTCTGGACCGAGGACGCCCGCTACGTGGACCCCCTGGTCGACGTCACCGGGCGCGACGCGATCGACGCGACCATCGCCGCCGTCCAGCGGCAGTTCCCCGGCCTGGTCTTCACCCCGGGCGGCGACGTCGACACCCACCACGACCTGGCCCGCTTCACCTGGAGACTCGGCCCCGAGGGCGGCGAGGCGATCGTGGTCGGCTTCGACGTCGCGACGCTGACCGAGGACGGCCGCATCAGGACCGTGCACGGCTTCCTCGACCAGGTCCCCGCCTGACCGCTTCCGGCCCCTCCGGGACGGCCCCCGCGGTGCCGTCCCGGGCCCGTTCCCGAACCCCCGAGAAACTCCGGGAAAGCTCCCGGAAAGCCTTCACAGAATCCGAAGAACCCTGGAAAGGCCCCCGACATGACCACCACCGCCACCACCCCTCTCCTGCGCCTGGCCCTGAGGCTCGACGCCGTCGTCACCGGCGCCAACGGCCTGGCCTACCTGCTGCTCTCGGGCCCCGTCAACGACCTGCTCGGCCTGGCCGTACCCCTCCAGCGTGGCGTCGGCGTCTTCCTCCTGGTGTACGGCGTCGCGGTCTGGCTGCTGACCGTGCCCAGGGTCGTCAACCGGGGCGCCGCGGCCGCGGTCGTCGCCCTGAACGTCGTGTGGGCCGTGGTGAGCGTCGCCGAACTGGCGCTCGGCGGGCTGGGCACGACGACCCTCGGGGCCGTCTGGGTGGTCGCCCAGGCCCTCGTCGTCGGTGGCTTCGCCGCCCTGCAGTACGTCGCCCTCCGCCGCGAGCGGTGAGGGCCGAGAAAACGGCACGGCCCCGGAGAGGTTCTCTCCGGGGCCGTGCCGTCGTGTCCTACTCCCACTCGATGGTGCCCGGGGGCTTGCTCGTCACGTCGAGGACGACCCGGTTGACCTCGCGGACCTCGTTGGTGATCCGGGTGGAGATGCGGGCCAGCACGTCGTAGGGAAGGCGGGACCAGTCGGCCGTCATGGCGTCCTCGCTGGAGACCGGGCGCAGCACGATCGGGTGACCGTAGGTGCGACCGTCGCCCTGGACGCCGACCGAGCGGACGTCGGCGAGCAGCACGACCGGGCACTGCCAGATGTCCCGGTCGAGGCCGGCCCTGGACAGCTCCTCACGGGCGATGACGTCGGCCTCGCGCAGGATCTCCAGGCGCTCGCGGGTGACCGCGCCGACGATGCGGATGCCCAGGCCGGGGCCGGGGAACGGCTGGCGCCAGACCATCGCGGACGGCAGCCCGAGCTCCTCGCCCGCGCGGCGGACCTCGTCCTTGAACAGCGCGCGCAGCGGCTCGACCAGCGTGAACCGCAGGTCGTCCGGCAGGCCGCCCACGTTGTGGTGCGACTTGATGTTGGCGGTGCCGGTGCCGCCGCCGGACTCGACCACGTCGGGGTAGAGGGTGCCCTGGACGAGGAACTCGACCGGCCCGTCTGCGAGGATGGCGCGCTGCTCGTCCTCGAACACCCGGATGAACTCGCGCCCGATGATCTTGCGCTTCTCCTCGGGGTCGGTCACGCCGTCGAGGGCCTTCAGGAAGCGCTCCTGGGCGTCGACAACCCTGAGCTTGACCCCGGTCACATCGACGAAGTCGCGCTCGACCTGCTCGGCCTCGCCCTGACGCAGCAGGCCGTGGTCGACGAAGACGCAGGTCAGCCGGTCGCCGATGGCCCGCTGCACCATCGCCGCCGCCACCGCGGAGTCGACGCCGCCGGACAGGCCGCAGATCGCGCGGCCCTCGGGGCCGATCTGGGCGCGGATGGCCTCCACGGCGTCCTCGACGATGTTGAGCATCGTCCACGCGGGGCGGCAGCCCGCCGCGTCGAGGAAGTGCTTCAGCACGGCCTGACCGTGGTCGCTGTGCAGGACCTCGGGGTGGAACTGCACGCCGTACAGGCCGCGGCCGGGGTTCTCGAAGGCGGCGACCGGGGTCTCGGCCGTCGTGGCGGTGACCAGGAAGCCCTCGGGGGCGGCGGCGACGCTGTCACCGTGGGACATCCAGACCGACTGGGCGACGGGCAGCCCGGCGAAGAGCATGCCCTCGCTGACCACGTCGAGCCGCGTCCCGCCGTACTCGGCGACACCGGTCTTGGCCACCTGGCCGCCGAGCGCCTGGGCCATGGCCTGGAAGCCGTAGCAGATGCCGAAGGTGGGAACCCCGGTCTCGAACAGGCCCACGGGGGCGGCCGGGGCGCCCTCGGCGTAGACCGAGGAGGGACCTCCGGACAGGATGATGGCCTTGGGATTCTTGGCCATCATCTCCTCGACCGGCATCGTCGAGGGGACGATCTCGGAGTAGACGTGGCATTCACGCACTCGCCGCGCGATCAGCTGCGCGTACTGCGCGCCGAAGTCGACGACGAGGACCGTGTCGAACTCAGACACAAGACCCCCAAAGAAAACACAGCGGTCCTGTCAGTCTATCGGCGCTCGTCAGCGCGCTTACTCACGAGCGGCCTCCTCGGTCGCGCCTGGGCGGACACCCGAGTGTCCACCCAGGCGATCGGCTAGGCGGACGGCTGAGCGAGGGCGTCGCCGAGGAGGCCGAGGGGCGGGGAGCCGAGGTCGAGCATCGCGGTGTGGAAGCGCTTGAGGGTGAACCCCGCGCCCCACTCCGCCCTGGCCCGTGAACGCAGGTCGAGGATCTCCAGCTTGCCCCACGTGTAACGGCCGTAGGTCGGGTCGAAGGTGGCCCTGGCCGCCTCGGAGAGCGCGGCGGGCCCCGCGAGGTGGGTGTCGGCCTCGAAGCGCCTGGCCCCCTCCTGGACGGTCATCGCGCCGCTGTGGACGCCGATCGCGCAGGCCAGCCGGGTCACCCTGATCAGCGCCTCAAGCCAGACGCCGATCTCGAAACGCGGGTCCTCGGGGGCGAAGCCCTCCTCGACGCACAGCTCCTCCGCGTAGTGCGCCCAGCCCTCCGCGAACGCCAGCGACATGAGCGTACGGCGCACCGGCGAGGGGGCGCGCCGCAGGGCACGAGCGTGGGAGAAGTGCCCGGGGGCGACCTCGTGCACATTGATCGCGGGAAGCGTGGTGGCGCTGAAGACCTCAAGCCACTCCTCGATGTCGCGTTCCGGCCACGACGGGTCGGGCGGGGTGACGTGGTACCACGAGGGGGCCTCGGGTTCACCGGGCGCCGCCCAGCTCATCATCGCCATCGCCCATCTGCGCGACTCCGGCGCGATCCCGACCAGGCACTCGCCGTCGTGGTAGGGCACCAGGTCCTTCTCCCTGGTGAAGGCGATGGCCCGCTCGGTGCCGACCCTGGCGGCCTCGATCACGCCGTCGATCCCGGGGTGGTCCTTGACCAGTTCGCGGGCGACGTCGAGCGGGGGCCTGCCGCCCTGCCCGAGGCGCTCGCAGGACTCGGCCAGCCTGGCCAGCAGCCGGTCGCGCTCGGCGTCGGCCCGTACGGCCAGCGCGCCGAGATCGACCGGGAGGCCGTCGCCCGTCCCCATCAGCCGGGCCAGCCCCGCCGCGCCGAGGGAGGCGTCGGGGTCGCCGGAGCGGCTGGCCTCCTCCACGTGCTCGACGAAGCGGGCGTGGGCCTTGAGCGCGGCCTCACGCACGGAGGCGTCGGCGTCGGCGGGCACCCCGGCGGCCAGGCCGCGCGCGGCGCCGAGCAGCGCGGTCGCGACGGGGGCGCTGAGCCGGTCGAGGGAGGCGATCGCGTGCTCGACGGCCTCGGGCCACCGGGCGAGGTGGGCGTTGCGCGCGGCGGCCCGTTCCGCCTCGGGGGCGTACTCGCGGTCGTAGGTCGCCAGGTCGAGGTTCGCCAGGTGCGGGAGCGGACTGCTCCGGTGCAGCTCCAGCTCGCCGTACCTGACCCGGGCGTCCTCCTCGAAGATCCGCAGGTGCGCCGCGTCGTGGGGGTCGGCGGGCGGCTCTCCCCTGCCGAGCGCGGCCAGTCCCGCGCGCACCCCCTCGGGGGAGAGGTCCTGGATCCGGCCGTCGTACTCGTGTCTGCCCGCCATCTCCCGGATCTCCGGGAGGGACAGGTCGCACACCGCGCGCAGGCGGCTGTCGAGTTCGGTCATGGCTTCGACGCTATATCAGACGATCAGGGCAGATCCCCTGTTTCCTCCCGGCGCATTTGGCAGGAAAACCGTGATTTTTGGCGCTTTATCCACTCGTGGAAGAACACCGGAGAAAAGTAGTTTGATGAACATCAAACCGTAATCGGCCAAGGAAAGAGGCTCCATGCGCAAGCTCTTCCTCACCGTGCTGGCCGTTCTCGCCGGCCTCACGCTCCTGTCCGTCCCCTCAACGGCCCAGGCCGCCCAGTCCAGCAAGGCGCTGGTCAGCTGCCCCGGCAGCAAGGCCGAGACCGGCGACGGCATCACCATCAGGGTCTACTACGTGGTCTACGGCAGTAACTGCCAGGTCAACCACGTGCAGGCCTGGAGCGCCGCCGGCTCCAAGTACGGGCACTTCAACCTCTTCGGCCCCTACGGCTGGTCGGACAACAGCCCCACCAAGAGCTGGGGCTGGGGCGAGCCGTACAACTCCTACCCCTGGGTGATCGCCTGGCCGGACCACCTGTGGTGCGCGAAGTTCTACAACGAGAACAACCAGCCCATCACGGACAACATCTGCGTCACCATCTGACGGACTCCCCGCGCCGCCGTCGTCTCACCGGCACGGCGGCGCGGTGGTCCGTCCCCGTCTCACCCCGGCTCGGCGATCCGGTCGAGCAGCGCGTGCAACGTCTTGTCGTCGGTGGCCGGGGCCATCACACTGGCCCGCAGGTGACGGACCCCGCCGATCTCGGCGGAGGTCAGATGGAAGGCGCCGTCGGCCGTCAGCGACTCCCGGATCGCCGCCTGGTCGCCGGTGCCGTACCGGAAACAGACGATGTTGCTCTCCGGCTCGTACGGCAGCGCGAACCCGGGCCGTTCCCGGGCCAGTTCCCACAGGCGGCGCGCGGTGGCGTACCGCCCCGCGACGTACTCGCCCAGGCCCCGCTCCCCCCGCCAGGCCAGGTTGAGGAAGATCTTCAGACCGAGCTCGGCCTTGCTGCACTCGACGGTCCTGCCGATCGAGTCGAAGCCCTGGTCACCGTAGAACAGGTAGCTCGCCCGCTGCCTGAAGGCCGCGTCCAGGGCGCCTCCCCTCTTGACCAGCACGGCCGCCGCGAGACTTGAGGTACGCAGCATCTTGTGCGCGTCCCAGGTGAGCGAGTCGGCCAGTTCGACCCCGTCGAGCAGGTGCCGGTACCCCTCGGACAGCAGCGCCGAGGCCCCGTGGGCGCCGTCCACGTGGAACCACAGGCCGTTGGCGGCGCAGAACTCCCCGATCGGCCGCAGGTCGTCGTACAGACCGGTCCCGGTCGCGCAGGCCGCCGCGACCAGCGCCATCGGCCGCCGCCCCGCCCGCCGTACCCGGTCGAGGGCCTCCGGCAGCCGCGCCACGTCGATCCGGCCGAGGGGGTCGGTGTCCAGCGGCACGACGGCCCGCTCACCCAGTCCGAGGATCGCCGCGGCCCTGGTGAGCGAGTAGTGCGCCGACTCGGGGGCCAGCAGCGCCAGATCACCGGGAACCCCGTCCTCCCACGCCTCGGGCACGGCCGCCGCCCGCGCGGCCAGCAGGGCGGTGAGGTTGGCCAGCGACCCCCCGTGGGTGAGCACGCCCCCGCCCGCCGGGCCGTACCCGGCCTTGTCCAGCATCCAGCGCACGACCTCGAACTCGACGGTCGCCGCCGCCGCGCCCATCTCGTAGACCGCCATCGGGTTGTTGGCGGCGCCGTGCACGAGGTCGGCGAGCGCGGCGGGGAAGTCGGGCGCGGCGATCTGGTGCCCCAGGTGGCCGGGATGGTGGAACCTGGTCCCCTCGTCGAGGTAGACCGCCAGGAACTCGGCGTACGTCTCCGGCGTCATCCCGCCCTCGCGTATCCACCGCGCCAGCCCGAGCCGCTCGGCCAGTTCCCCCCGCGGACGCCGCCCGACGACCGGGGACAACCCCCGCTGACTGCCGTCCACGTAGGCCGCCAACCGCTCGACGGTCACACCCGCGGCGCCCACGAACTCCTCAACGTTCCAGATCACACCGGGGATACTGAAGGATTTCCCCGCGAATCTCCACTTCGGGGTACGGCTCCCGCCGACATCCCCGAGGGCCGTGGTCAGATCGTGCTGAGCGCGTTCGCCGGGGAGCCGGGTCAGACGAGCAGCCGATCGCGAACACTCCGCGCGAAAAGCTTCACTCCCGCCCGCTCCAGGGCATCGACGATGTCCAGCACGGTCATGGGCGGACGCCGCTTTCCCTCGGCCATTCGCCGCAGAACCTCTGTCACCTCACGAGGACTCCGGTTCGGCAACGAACACAGATAAGTGTCGGGATCGGCGACGGCCACTCCGTACCGGGCGAGGAAAGCCTCCGGAAAGTCCGCGAGATTCCAGGTCACCAGGACACGAACACGGCCTGCGACGGCAGCGGCCATATGGTGGCAGTCATCCGGGTCGGGACCTTCCATCCGATCGAGCAGGTGTTTGTAGTCGTCCTCCGGAATCCGGCCATCGGCGAAGAATTCTTGGATCGCCGCGCTGATACGCGTCGCCGCAGGGGCCGAGCGCTGCCGCTCGCGCACGATGACCCGCTCCCACTCCGCCGGCAGGTGATCGCTCCGAACCAGGGTGTGCACCGCGTCCTCGGTCAGGGCGAGCATCAGGTCCATCAGCGAGAACGGGAACAGCACGTTGGTGTCGACGAAGACACGGGCCATCGGCCAGTCTCCAGGGAGGTCAGTAAGGCAGGTCCGCCTCTTCGGCGGGTTCCATGATC
Source organism: Streptosporangium jomthongense (assembly GCF_042650425.1). Lineage (NCBI taxonomy): Bacteria > Bacillati > Actinomycetota > Actinomycetes > Streptosporangiales > Streptosporangiaceae > Streptosporangium > Streptosporangium jomthongense. The sequence goes on from NZ_JBHSBC010000032.1 coordinate 754,013, forward strand.
CTGCGTCGCCCCTCCGCCCGCCGTTCACGCCGGGCCTGGAACTCCAGGACATCCGTGAGGCGGATCAGACGATGACGACTGCCGGGCAGGTGCTGGGAGGGGATCTCCCCCTCGTCGAGCAGACGTGCGACGAAGGGGCGCGACAACCCGAGCACCCGGGCGGCCTCACTCGGGGTCAGCCTGGCCTCCATCGGAAGCGCGAGAACGGCGTTGCCCTTGGCGAGATCGTGCGCCGCGGCCAACACGAGGGCGAGAAGCGACTCGGGCAGCACGACGTCGCGGCTGTCCGGGCCGCGCAACACCAGCTGCACATGCTCGGCGACGTCCCCGAGCCGGGCCAGCAGCTCACGATCATCGTTGTCGGCTTCGACACGGACGGCATTGGCGAGAACTCCGGCGCGAGCCATGAGCACCTCCTGCAGGCTATCTGCAATAAGTGTAACCGGCGGCGTCCCCAGAGAGGTGAACTCCGGCCAGGCCCTGCCGGCGCCCCTACGATCGGGGGCGTGCGAATCGATCTGTTCACGATCGTGGTGGACGACTACGACCCGGCCATCGAGTTCTTCGTCGGGGTGCTCGGGTTCGAGCTGGCCGAGGACTCGCCGTCCCTGACGAACGACGGCCGCAGGAAGCGGTGGGTCGTCGTCCGCCCGCCGGGCGCGGAGACGGGCGTCCTCCTCGCCCGCGCGGACGGAGACCACCAGGCGACGGCCGTCGGGAACCAGGTGGCGGGACGGGTGGGCTTCTTCCTGCGGGTCGACGACTTCGACGCCGCCTACCGGCGGATGACGGCCGCCGGTGTCGAGTTCGTCACCGCACCGCGCGCTGAGCCGTACGGCCGGTTCGCCGTCTTCCTCGACATCGCGGGCAACCGCTGGGACCTGCTCGGCCCCAGACCCTAGAAGGGCCCGGGACCGGCAGGCCCGTCCGGGCGGCCGAAACGTCGGCTCCGGACCCTGGAAAGCTCCGGGCCCTGGGGAGCTCCGGACCCTAGGAGCAGGTGCTCCGGGGCGGGGAGCAGTGCCCGACCTCGGGGTAGCGGGCGGAGGGCCCGTCCAGCAGGGGTCGTGACCTGCCACGCAGGTGCCGGTCGAGGAAGGCGAGGACGTAGTCCCGGGTGATCTTCATGGAGCGGTCACCCGACAGCTCGCCCTCGTGCGGGACGCCGAGCTGGTCGGCCAGCGAGATGAGGTCGGTGAAGGAGGAGTGCTGGGCCCCGGCCACGGTGAGCCAGCGCTTCCAGCCGGTCATGAGCCCCCAGTCGCGGTCCCACGCCGGGCTCCCGCCTCCCGGGGTGTGTTCCGGCGAGGCCAGGAACATGAACGGCCGCGCGATCCCCTCCGGCGGGATCGGGGCGTAGGTGGTGCCGTCCATGTCGATCCCGGCCTTCACCCGGCCGTCCTTCAGCATCGCCGCCAGGGAGCTCGCGCCGCCCAGTGAGTGACCCGCCATCGCGATCCTGCCGGGGTCGATCAGGGAGGCACCCGCCCACTTCGGACGGGGACCGGTCAGCTCGTCGAGCACGAAGGAGACGTCGGCCGCCCGTACGGCCACGGCCTTCTCCCCGAAGCCCTTCTCGTGGTCGACCTCGCACGCGACACAGGTGGCGAGCCGCCCGTCGGGGAAGCTCGTGCCCCGGCTCTCGTAGGTGTGGTCGATCCCGGCCACCACGTATCCCCGGCTCGCCAGCTCCTCGGCCAGGCCCGTGAGGGTCTTGCGCGACCTGATGAAGCCCGGGGAGAGCACCACCAGCGGTGACCCGTGCCTACGCCCCACCGGCCGGGCCCCGAGGACGGCGCTGGTCCGCGTCTCGGCGAGGACACCGGGCGGCAGGTCGGTGAGCCCCTCCCCCTTGAGCAGCGCCTCCGACTCCTGCGGCGTCATGTACGGCGCCCGCCGTCCGTGCCTCGGCGCCGCCGGGTACCACAGGGAGACCATCAGCTCCCTGACCTTCACGGACGGAACCCACGGGTCGGGCCGGGAGGTGTCCTTCAGGTAGAGGGAGACGGTGCCGACCGGATGCGGCCCGGTCGGCGCGGGCAGCCGCGCCGCCGTGACCGGAACGTCCCCGGTTCCGGTCACGGCGGGCTCCGGAGTCGTGCCGGGGCCGGAAGCCTTGGAGTTCTCGGACGCCGGATCGCCGGAACCTGAGGGCGCCGGGGTGGCGCTCGATCCGGTGCCGGAACCCGGTGCGGCGGCCGCCGGAGGAGCGTCGTCGCCGAGGGTGGCGGGCACCGGAGCGCCGCCG
>NZ_JBHSBC010000032.1:756290-862449 GCF_042650425.1 Streptosporangium jomthongense
GCCGGGGTCAGCGGGACGAGAAGGGCCAGCAGGCCGGCGGCGACGGCCAGGCCACCCCGTACGGCCCGCCCTCCCGTCCCCGGTGCCCGCCCTAAGGTGCCGTACCGCCTGGGTTCGTTGTCCATGTGATGTCCGTCCTTCCCGTCGGGACGGCCGCCCTGTCAGGACGGCCGGATGACGGAAAGGTAGGCGCCACCGGTTCCCCCGCGCGTCGGCCATCACACCGATATTGGATACGCCCAGAAAACGACCGATTTCCCCCGTCGTCCGCGCGGTGTACTTCCCGGGAAGGTAAGCCTGGTCTTCCCGGCGGATGTGGGGGCCGGGTGGTGGAGGTCACAATGGGCGGGTGGTGGCAGAAGGACGACGATCATGGAAACGGTACGCGCTTGAGGTACTGCGACCGGCGGGAGAGCCCGTCACACCGTCACGTCGGTCGATCGTCGTCGACGTGCTGCTGGCGGTCGCGCTGACCGCCCTCGCGGTGATCGCGGCGGTGAACCTCCCCGGTGGGAACCGTGACGACCACGGCGGCCCGCAGCCCCTGGTCGGGGTTCTGCGGCTGCGTCCCGACGGGCTGGGCAGCGGCACCCTGACCGTCATGCCACCCACCAGCGAGATCTACGACGAGGACGCCTGGTCCTGGGACTACGAGCCTCCGGTGGTCCTGGTGGTGCTGACGGCGCTGCCGCTGGCGTTGCGGCGCCGCTTTCCGCTGGCCGTCTTCTGGACGGTGCTGACCGCCGCGCTGGTCACCTACGCGGGGGCGACCTGGATCACCGTGCTGGCCTGCGCCGTCGCGGCCTACAGCGCCGTCGCGCACAGCCGTAACCGGGTGGCCGCGGTGGCCGGTCTGCTGCTGGCCGCCGTACTGGCCGGGGCCGCCTTCGAGGGCGTCGCCCCACGGTTGCCCGGCTGGTTCGGCCCCTCGGTCCTGCTGCTGGGGGCCGGGATCGTCGCGAGCCTCGTCCATGTCTGGCGGCAGCGGCTCAGGGCGAGCAGACGCAGGATCGAGGAGCTGCGCCAGGCCCAGGAGGAGACCACCCGCAGGGCCGTCGAGGCCGAACGCGCCCGCATCGCCGGAGAACTCCACGACGTCGTGACCCACAATGTGAGCGTGATGGTGATCCAGGCCGGTGCCGCGCGCAAGGTGATGGCGGCCGATCCCGGAATGTCCCGGGAGGCCATGCTCGCGATCGAGGCGAGCGGCAGGACCGCCCTGGCCGAGCTGCGGCACGTCATGGGCCTGCTCGCGGGGCCCGCCGGGGGACGCTACGCCGACCCCGGTGAGGGTCTCGAACCGCAGCCGGGCCTCGACCGGCTGGACACCCTGGTCGAACGGGTCCGCGCCGCGGGGACGCCGGTGGACGTCACGCTGTCGTCGCCTCCCGGGCCGCTGCCCCCCGGGATCGACCTGGCCGCCTACCGCGTCGTCCAGGAGGCCCTGACCAACACGATCAAGCACGCCTCCGGCGCGGCGGCGTCCGTCGTGATCGGCCACGACGGCGACTGGCTGAGGATCGAGGTCACCGACACCGGAGCCGCACGTCCGGCCCTCTCCAGGACCGGCGACGGCCGGGGGCTGATCGGCCTGCGTGAACGGCTGGCCCTGTACGGCGGAAGCCTGGAGGCGGGCCCTCGGGGCCGTGGCTACCGTCTCGTCGCCCGCCTGCCCAGGACGACCTCGTGAACCGCCCCCCCGAGTGGGCCGTCGACCGGCCGCCGCGTGTCGTCATCGCCGACGACCAGGCTCTGGTCCGCACCGGTTTCCGGATGATCCTCACCGCCGACGGCGCCGAGGTCGTCGGCGAGGCCGCCGACGGGGCCGAGGCGATCGAGGCCGTACGGCGGACCAGCCCCGACGTGGTGCTCATGGACATCCGGATGCCGCAGATGGACGGCCTTGAGGCCACCCGGCGGCTCATGGCCGAGGAGTCCCAGGAGACCCGGGTGATCATCCTGACGACCTACGACCTCGACCACTACGTCTACGCGGCCCTCGCCGCGGGGGCCAGCGGCTTCCTGCTCAAGGACGTCACCCCGGAGCACCTGGTCGCGGCCGTACGGCTGGTGCGCACCGGGGACGCCCTGCTCGCGCCGTCCATCACCCGCCGCCTGGTCGAGCGTTTCGCCCGCCGGGAGGAGGCGGGGACCGACACCCCGCACCGTGACCTGTCCGAGCTGACGCCACGGGAGCTTGAGGTGCTGCGCCTGCTCGCCACCGGGCTGAGCAACGCCGAACTCGCCGAACGGCTCACCCTCAGCACGACGACGGTCAAGACGCACGTCGCGCGCATCCTGTCCAAGCTGGGGCTGCGTGACCGGGTCCAGGCCGTCGTGCTGGCCTACGAGACCGGCCTGATCTCCCCCGGCGGCCACGCCTGACCTCCGGCCCGGGGGTGCGACGGGACGAGCCTTCGAGGGTACGGCGGCGCGAGCCGGGGAAGGGCGCCGCCGTACCGGCTCCGGTCCGGCCCCGCGACGACGGCGGGGCCGGACCAGGTCACGCGGCGTGCCGGTGGATGGTGATGATCGTCTGGGTGCCCTCCCCGTCCACGACGTCGAAGACCCGTGGCGTTTCCGGCGAGACGGTGTCGGCCAGGATCCGCCTCGGGTGTTCGATGCCGTGGCGGAGCACGACCGGGTAACGCGGATCGCGTCCTCCGACGCCCACGGAGAAGATGTCGTCCTTGTCGTCGTACTCGATGTAGGCCAGGGGGAGCTTCTCCGCCTGGTAGAGGTCACCGGCCGAGGCGTCCAGCACCTCGATGGTCACGTCCGAGCCCTCGTACTGTCTCGTCAGGCCGTCCAAGAACGGGCGCCACTCCTCGCGCGGCACCTCGGGTCGTTCCTGAGCCATCTGCCAGCCCCTCTCGTCGGAAACGACAACCGCCTCTGTCCATGCTCGTCGGCTCCCGGCCGCGCCACATCCCACGAACGGACGGGTCTACTCCTCGCCCGGGGGTGAGGGCATGGGGAGGTAGACCTTGCCGCCCTCCTTGCGGAACTCCTCGGCCTTGGCCCGCATCCCCGCCTCGATGGCCTCGGTGTCGGTCAGGCCGTTGCGTTCGGCGTAGGCCCGCACGTCCTGGGTGATCCGCATGGAGCAGAAGTGCGGACCGCACATGGAGCAGAAGTGCGCGGTCTTCGCCGGGGCGGCGGGCATGGTCTCGTCGTGGAAGGAGCGGGCGGTCTCCGGGTCGAGGGAGAGGTTGAACTGGTCCTCCCACCGGAACTCGAAACGGGCCTGTGACAGCGCGTCGTCCCAGGCCTGCGCCCCGGGGTGACCCTTGGCCAGGTCCGCGGCGTGGGCCGCGATCTTGTAGGCGATCACCCCGGCCTTGACGTCGTCACGGTCCGGCAGGCCCAGGTGCTCCTTCGGGGTGACGTAGCACAGCATCGCCGTGCCGTACCAGCCGATCATCGCCGCGCCGATGGCCGAGGTGATGTGGTCGTAGCCCGGCGCGATGTCCGTGGTCAGCGGCCCCAGCGTGTAGAAGGGAGCCTCCGAGCACAGCTCCATCTGCAGGTCGACGTTCTCCTTGATCTTGTGCATGGGCACGTGACCCGGCCCCTCGATCATGACCTGGCAGTCGTGTTCCCAGGCGACGTGGGTCAGCTCCCCCAGGGTGCGCAGCTCGGCGAACTGCGCCTCGTCGTTGGCGTCGTAGATCGAGCCGGGCCGCAGCCCGTCGCCGAGGGAGAAGGTCACGTCGTAGGCGGCGAGGATCTCGCACAGCTCCGCGAAGTTGGTGTAGATGAAGTTCTCCGCGTGGTGGGCCAGGCACCAGGCCGCCAGGATCGAGCCGCCCCGGGAGACGATGCCCGTCTTGCGGTTGGCGGTCAGCGGCACGTAAGCCAGCCGTACCCCCGCGTGCACGGTCATGTAGTCGACGCCCTGCTCGCACTGCTCGATCACCGTCTCGCGGAAGACCTCCCACGACAGGGCCTCCGGTTTGCCGCCGACCTTCTCCAGCGCCTGGTAGATCGGCACCGTGCCGACCGGCACCGGGGAGTTGCGCAGGATCCACTCGCGGGTCTCGTGGATCCGTTTCCCGGTGGACAGGTCCATGATCGTGTCGGCCCCCCAGCGGGTGGCCCAGCGCATCTTCTCCACCTCCTCCTCGATCGAGGAGGAGACGGCCGAGTTGCCGATGTTGGCGTTGACCTTCACCAGGAAGTTCCGGCCAATGATCATCGGCTCGCTCTCCGGATGATTGACGTTCACCGGCAGTACGGCCCGGCCTCTGGCGATCTCGTCGCGGACGAACTCCGCGGCCACGCCCTCGCGCAGCGCGACGAACTCCATCTCCGGTGTGATCTCCCCGCGTCTGGCGCGGGCCAGCTGCGTGTGCCGTACCGGCTTGGGCAGCGTTCCGCCGCAGGACTCCGTCCCGCCGCAGGCGAGCGTCTCCCCGGTCCGCCGCCAGGCCGACCTGAGCGGCGGCAGGCCCTTGGCCGGGTCGGCGTCGTACTCCGGATCGGTGTACGGACCCGAGGTGTCGTACAGGACGACGGACGACCCGTCGGTCAGCGGCACCTCGCGCATCGGCACGCGGATGTCCGGCCGCGAACCGGTGAGGTAGATCTTCCTTGCGTTCTGGACATTCTGGGCAGGTGGCACCATAGGACAACTTCTCCCTACGCCGGCATTACCCGGTCAGGTTCAGCGGTCGGCAGCGGCGGTAGCTGCCCTCTCAGCCCGGTTGCCCCGAGCTCCCGCGTTGGCATACGTGCCGAACTGAGATGATCTCAGTTCGCGCCCCAATGATGCCCCATTCACCCCTTTGGGGCCACCTTCTGGCCTCTTGTGGCTATTTTTAGCGACACGGGTACGGGCCGCCTTGGGTACGGCGTGCGGGTGAGGCCCCTGACCGGATCGGTCCGCAGGCCGACCAGGTGATGCCTTCAGCCCGGACCCCCGCGTCGCCAGGCTGGGGGCATGACCGGCGCTCTCATCGTCATCGACGTCCAGAACTCCTTCCTCCAGCTCCCCGACTGGGGGTACACCTCACGACCCGACATCGTCCCCCAGGTCAACCGCCTCGCCATGGCCGCCAGGGCCGCCGGGGACACGGTCGTGTGGGTCCTCGGCTCACGCCCGGGATCGGGCTCCGTCTTCGACCCGGCCCGAGGATTCGTCCGTCTGATGGACGGCGTCGAGCCCCTTCCCGGGGAGCCGGTCCTCACCAAGACCGCGCACAACGCCTTCACCACCACCAACCTCCAGCAGTACCTCACCCAGCGCGGCATCAGGAAGCTGACCATCTGCGGAATCCGCACCGAGCAGTGCTGCGAGACCACCACCCGCATAGCCTCCGACCTGGGCTTCGAGGTCGACTTCGCCATCGACGCCACTGCGACCACACCGATCCCGCACCGCACCGCCCCGGACGACCTGTCCTTCGCCGAACTCGTACGGCACCCGCGCACACTCGGCGTCGACGAGATCATCGCCCGCACCGAATACGCTCTGTCGGGCCGTTTCGCCACCATCAGAACCGTGGACCAGCTCACCGGAAACTAGGAGGTGCCGGTCATGCCGAGGGTCATCTTCCTGCTCATCCCGCGGGTGCACCTCCTCGACGTGGCCGGACCCGCCCAGGTCTTCTCCACCGCCGACGACCTCGGGCACCCGTACACGCTCACCTACGTCGCCGAGGACGACGAGGTCGCCACCGTCCAGGGGCTGCCCCTGCGGGCGGAGACCGGCTGGCCGGCCCTGACGCCCGACGATCTGGTCATCGTGCCGGGCTGGCGCGGCCCGACCCGCCCCGCGAGTCAGAAAACCCTGCGCCACCTGCGCGAACACCACGCGTCCGGCGGTACGGTCGCCAGCGTGTGCGCGGGCGCCGACGCGCTGGGCCGAGCCGGGCTGCTCGACGGCCGCCGCTGCACGACCCACCACGCCGTCCAGGACGAACTCGCCCGCCTCCACCCCCGGGCGACGGTCGTCAGGGACACGCTGTACGTCGAGGACGACCGGATCGTCACCTCGGCGGGCGTGGCCAGCGGAACCGACATGGCACTGCACCTGGTGACCACCCGGCACGGGCCGTACGTCGCGGGGCAGGTGGCCCGCGCCATGCTCGTCCACACCCACCGCGACGGTACGGCGGAGCAGGTCAGCCCGCTGTTGCGCCGTCGCTCGCACGTGGACGAGACCGTCCACCGCGTCCAGGACCTGATCGAGGTCCGGTTCACCGAACGGCTGCCGCTGAGCCTGCTGGCCGAGGCCGCCGGATGCAGCGAACGGACCGTGACCCGGCTGTTCAGCAGGGCGACCGGGCTCACCCCCCTGGCCTACCAGACCGCCCTGCGCCTGGAACGCGCCGAACACCTCCTCGGTCGCGGCGCCACCGTCGAGACCGCCGCCCGCGCCGTGGGCTTCGCCGACGCCCGCATGCTCCGCAGGCTACGCGCCCGTGCGGCGTCCTCCGCCGGTCACTGAAGGGCCCTGACGTCAGGACTCCAGTTCGATGCGTTCGAAGATGTCGGCGTCGGTCTGGCGCTGCCATTCGGGGAGGTCGTCCCAGTCGGCGACGTAGGACGGCTTGGGGTCGGGGATGTGCTTGTGGATCTGGGCGATCCAGCAGAGGGCCACGAAGCGCCCCTTCTGCTCACGGGTGAGCTTGCCGGTGTTCCCGTCGCTGACCCTGATGAACTCGGCCACCTGCCCGTAGACCGCCGCGGCGGCCTCTCGCTCCCATTCGGGGGTCTGGTCCCACGGGGTGACGTAACCGGGCTTGGGCTCACCGGGAAAGTGCTTCAGAACACCGGCGATCCAGGCCTCCCGAAAAACACGACCGTTTTCAGCCGTGGCACTCATCGAAAACTCCTCTCGTTCAGACGGAACCGGACAACCAGGTGTCCTTCCAGAGCGCACTGCGTCGTCACACGACAGCAGGAAGACCGCCTTCCGGTCGTGCCAAGCGGACCCGTACGGCGGTGTTGCTCACATGGGCAGGCCTTCTTGGTTCTGACCACGATGGGAATGGCGGTCAGACCGCTCGCGCGGTGCGTAGCTCCTCCTGGAAGTGGCGCACCTGCGGTTGTCTCGGCCACTGTCTCATCAGGGTGTCGGCGAGTTGGTCGAGTTCGGCCATGACGTGTTCGGAGGAGGATCTGCGTGCGTCGGCCAGGGCACCAAGTCCCGCGAAGGCCGCGGCGTCCGGTTCCCTGGCGGCGGCGTGGGCGGCGCCCAGCCGGGTCAGGTAGACGGCGCGGTCTCTGCGGTGAGCGGCCGGCATGGTGGTGATCTTGCTTTGCAGGATGGTGATCGCCCGTCCGGGTTCGCCCGCGTCCACGTAGCAGGTGGCCCGCTGCATGTCGGCGAAGTCGCCGGTGAAGAACCTCAGGTAGGACGGGTCGGTCTCGGAGCGTCCCGTGGTGATCAGCTCGGTCGCCTCGTCGAGCTGGGCGGCGGCCACCGTGCCGGTGAGCGCGTGCCCACGCGCCTCGTAGGCCTGCGCGACACCGCGCAGGACCGGCGGGATCCTCCAGGAGGCGTTGCGGGCGGCCGTGGTGAGGTCGATCACCCGGGCGTGGTCGCCCTTGTCGAGAGCCAGGCTCGCCGAGCGGATCATCATGTAGGCGGCCATGGAGGTGTCTCCTGCTTCCATGGCCCAGGTGGTGGCGCGGTTGGCCCACTGCTGGCAGCCGTTCAGGTCCGCGCTCTCGCGCAGGAGCCAGCTGATGTGCTCGGCGTACTCGCTTTGGATCCGCCGCAGTTCCTGCCGTGCGACACCGGGGACCTCCTGGCGGGCCTTTTCGATGCCGCGTAGCTCCCGCTGGAGCACGGAGAGGTGCGCGGTCGGAGGTAGAAGGTGGTGACCCGCCTGATGGGCGTTCAGGACATGCCGGTAGTACGTCGTGCCGTTGGCCGTCAATGGTTCGGCTGAAGCAGCGCCGGGGACCAGGGCCGCCAGTCCGCCCGCGGCCAGTAGTTCGGTGAATTCACGACGGGAAAGTTTCACGGCGACAGTCCCTTCGCCGGTCGGGACATCAAAAGTGATGACCGTGGCGTCATCGGCTTTTCCAGGGTAGCCGTCGCTTTCCACTATCGACAGGACGTCGGCCAGTAGTTCCCCGATTTCCGGGGGCGGCAGTGGCAGCTTCCGGTGCGGGCCGAGAAGGAGGTCGTCGATCAGGCACCTGTACAGGCTCGCCAGCCGTACCAGGTCCTCGTAGGAGGGCGGCCGGGCGGAGGCGGACGACTCGGAGCCGGGGCCCTGCCAGCACTCCCAGTAGGAGATCTGTTTGAAGGTCTTGGGAGGGTCGCTGGGCCATTTCCTGTTGTACAGCTCGGCCACCTCGGCCTGGGTGAGACCGGTGGCATGCCGGAAGGCCATCAGCGGAGTAACGCCGAACCGTTCGGCTATCACCGCCGCGATCTGCCGGGTCGGAGCTCCGCGCTGTCGGCGATCGGCAGGACCGTACGGACGTCAGGGTCGTATCGGCGGGCTCCGTTCCCCCGGCGAGATGGGTGTTCACTCGAAGTCTGTTCGTCGCACCTTATTGGTTAAAGGGATAATCTGGGTGATCGTGCACGGTCATCCATTGGATTCCAGAAAAACCAATGGTGAACCCTTCACACGGGAACCACCTCACGTCATAACCTGAAATTGCGACATCGTGAGGAAGGTGCAGTGCCTTGAGTGACGTCAGCACGACAGTCGGACAACGTCTGCAAGCCAACCGCCTCAACCGTGGCTACACCCAGGCCGAGCTCGCGCGCCGTGCGGGTGTCAGCGTGGATCTGATCTCGATGCTGGAACGCGACGTGCGTGAGTCCATGTCGTGGGCGTCGATGGTGAAACTGGCGCGAGCCCTTGACATCGACCCGGGGGTCATCGCCGGGAAATCCTCGCGGCTGGACCGCGTTCCGGGGGCTTCGGCGCTGGCGGTGCGGGACGCGGTCATCAGTCCCGACCTGTTTGAGCTTCATCCTGATCATGACGGTGAGCCGACGTCCCTGGCGGAACTCTGGCGGCTGATCGAAAGGGCGTACGGTGCCTACTTCGGTGGCGAGTTCGGGGTTCTCGCCGCCGAGCTGCCAGGGTTGATCAACGAATGTCGCCTGCTTGAGGCTACGGACCCGGCGGCGGCCGCTCCGCTGTCTCACGCCTGGCAACTCGCCGGGTCGGTCCTGGTACACACCGGCCGTGACGACGCGGCGGCCATCGCCGCCGAACGCGCGATCCAGGCGGCTCGGGCGGGAAGCGACGAGTGGCGCCTGGCCACCCAGTACGGGGTCTACTGCTGGGTGATGCTGCACCAAGGCCGGGCGGACGAGTCGGAGCGCCTCGCCATGCGTGCGGCCGATGCCGTGGAGCCTTCGATGTCGAGGGCGGCGCCGGAGCAGATCGCCGTCTGGGGAGGCCTCGTCCTCCAGGCCGCCGTCGCGCGCGGAAGCGTCGGCGATGTGGACGGCGCGGAGGACTATCTCAGGATGGCGGCGGCGGCAGCGGCCCGGCTGGGAGCCGACCGGCATGACTACTGGACGTCGTTCGGGCCCACACATGTCGCGATCCAGACCACCCACATCATGACCGCCGCGCATCGGCCCGACCGGGCGCTGAAAGCCTCTCGGATGGTGAACCCGCAGGGTTTGTTCAAGGTCCAGTACGGGCGTCATCTGTTGGATGTGAGCCGGGCATTTCTGGAGCGACGCCGTACCGACGAGGCCGAGGAGGCCGCCACACAGGCACTGAATCTGTCCGCCGAATGGTTCCGCCATCAGGCGGTCGCGGAAACCCTTGTGCATGATCTTGTGGAGCGCAAAACTCGCCTTAATGCTAGATTGCGCATTTTGCTCCAAGGGGTCGAACACAACTGACCTACGGTCCGTACATCATGTACGACGCCTTTTCCCCTCGCCATGAATCCCTACATGGCGTCCCTGGGTAGAAACGAATCGGCCCCCTAGTCTCAGCGCATGGGCTTTCGCGACAACAGCTCGCTGCACTATTGGGGCGAGGAGGACGAAGAGCATCTGATCCTGCTCCGCGAGCGGTTTCCCGACTGGCGGATCTGGTACGGCCAGGACGAGAAGCGTAAAACATCCGGCTGGTACGCCATACGGCCCCTTCCATCCGAAGAGGGTTCCCCTCGGGAGATCGAAGCCGAAACGGCCCTCGCACTCACCCGGCTCTTGGAGAAGGAAGACACCACGTCGCCGTAGCGAACCGTGTGGTTCGCCGCACCGAATTTCCGTTCGGCTTCCGTTTTCTGACGAACCGAGGTTCGGGGCGCATTGCGATTCGCGGCATTCCCTATCCATTTCTTTCAGCACAAGAATCGAACAGTGGAGGTCGGTCCTGTGCACGATGGCAAGTCCGAGCCGACGGCGATCCCGGGGTGGCGGCTGATCATCAGTGATGCCGGGCGGTTCTGGGCCGTTCGCAACCGTGCCTTTCCGCGTACGGCGTTGCGGGCCGGGGCGGAGCCGGCGGTGGACGCCGACACCTTCGAGGAGGTCCGGGAGGCCGTGGCCAAGCAGGAGAAGAAGGCCCGGGGCGCCGTTGAGGGGGTGCCTTCGTGACGGGACGTCATCGGGACGGCCTGCCGTACGCGCCGGTGTATCGGCGGGTGTGGGACGGCCCGGCCCGCGCTGAGGCTGAACGGATCAACCAGTCGTGGGCGGACTGGACCGTCCTCTACAGCCTGGGACATCGCCGCTTCTACGCGATGGCGGGTTGGGACAACCCTCGGCCGGTGGTCGTCGAGGACATCACCGGTGAGGGGTTGGAGGAGCGGATGCGGGATGCGGAGATGATCCGGGCGATCCGGCCCTCCCCGATGCCGGTTCGCGCGGAGGTTTCCCTCAGGCGGGGTGAGCCTTCCGGGGTGGCGGTCGTTGAGGAGACGGCGTCCACCGGTGGTCGGCGTTCACCGGACGGGAGGGCGGCATGATGTTCCCGTCCTGGGCACCTCGGCAAGTTTCTGAGTTTTCCGATCGAGTCTGTAACTCCGTGCAAGCGGCTCATCCGGACTGGCTGGTCTTCCACAGCGCGCAGTCCGGGCTGTGGAGCGCCTATCGGAGTGTCCTGTCCGGCAGGCCGTACCCCGGGGCGGTGCTGTTGGTGCGGGCCGAGTCCGCCGAGGAACTGGACCGTAAGTTGAGCGCCCAGGTGTCTCCGGCGGTGCCGCCGAGCATCCAGGCCGTCGCCGTCGCCCGCGCCCTGCGGGCTCGAACCGCCCGGGGCTCCCGGGCCGTCATGCCGGGTCGGTCCACGACGTTGCGCAGACTTCTGCGCTCCTGAAGCCGGTACGGCGGGCGTGGACGTCATCCCACCCGTCTCGCGCCGTACCCATGAACGTGCGGCTCAGGTGGGAGGGACCTGGGCCGCACACCCTCGCGAGACGGCTCCCATGCGCGTTGGGGAAGGGGAACCGTCTGGCGCACCGGCCCCGCGTATGTGGGGCCGGTCCTCCTCCAGGGTGCCCGGCCCGTGCTCCCCGGCTCCGGGCCGGGCACCCGCCCTCGCGTCACCGCTCCACTCGACCCGGACGATCAGAAGTCCCGGCCCGGACGATCGGGAGTCCCGGCCGGGTGAAGGCTCCGGCCTCATGGCCCGGATGAACGAAGACGCCTGGACTTCACGGTTCGAGCGATCGGAAACCCCACCCGAACGATGACGGGCCGAGCGAAACCCGCCTCCTCACCAGGACGACCATGACCGACGACGAGCGACGCCTGATCGACCTGCTGATCAGCGCCCATCCCGGCTGGCGGTACGAGTACCTCCACCTGCCCGGCCTGCCCCGGTGGTGGGCCATCCGCTACGAACCACTGCGCCTCCACCAGCGCGAAGCAGGGGCCCGCGACATGCTCGGCCGTACGTCCCTGCGCCGCCTCGCCAGGGCCCTGGCCCGGCATGACGAGATCCTCCACCGAAGCCGCCACTGAAGGAGAGCCCTCCATGTCCCCACTCAAGGCCGTCGCCCCGGACGGCACCTTCGCCACCGGACCGGACACCACCGAACGGCTTCTCACCCCCGGCGAGGTGGCCCGCATCTTCGGCGTGGACCCCAAGACCGTCAACCGCTGGGCCCTCACCGGGAAGATCCCCTCCGTCCGCACCCCCAGCAGGCAACGCCGCTACCGGGAGAGCGACATCAACGCCCTTCTCAACGCCTGACACCGCTGACCTGCCCGGACGGCCGTATCGTGAGCCGCGTCGAGGAGAGGGGACGACCTTGTTGCTCACCCGGTTGGCCGTCAGGCGGGTTCCTGAGGGGTGGGCGGGGGCCGTACCCGCCGTCAGGCACCTTGTTGAGAACGGGCTTGAGGTGACCACGCCGGTCACCTTCCTCGTCGGAGAGAACGGCTCGGGCAAGTCGACTCTCGTCGAGGCCGTCGCCGATGTGTGCCGGGTCAACTCGGAGGGCGGCAAGGCGGGCACCATGTACTCCAGCACCGGGCCCGCCACACCGCTCGGGGAGGTGCTCGACGCCGAGCTGACCTCGAAGGGACTGCGGCTCATCCACGGGCCGAGGCTGAAGCGGCGGGTGTTCTTCCTCCGGGCTGAGACACTGTTCAACCTGGGACAGAACGTGTCCGGCCGGTACGGCTTCTGGGAGCAGGACCTGACCCGGCAGTCCCACGGGGAGGGGTTCCTCACCGTCTTGGAGCGGATGGTCTCCGGCCCCGGGCTCTATCTGATGGACGAGCCCGAGGCGGCGCTGTCCTTCGCCTCCTGTCTGCGGCTGATGGCGCTGATGAACCGGGTGGCCGGAGAGGGCGGGCAGATCATCTGCGCCACCCACTCGCCGATCCTCTCCAGCCTTCCGGGCGCGCGAATCCTCGAACTCGGCGACGACGGCATCCAGGAGACCGAGTGGGACCGGCTCCAGGTCGTCGATCACTGGCGCCGTTTCCTCGCCAGGCCGGATCTCTACCTGCGGTACGCCCTGGAGGACTGACGGCCTCGGTTGACCGGGTCGCCATTTACGCGGGCTTCAGCACACCGGCGATCCAGGCTTCCGGAAAGCACGACCGTTTCCGATCGGAGCGCTCAACAGGAAATCCTCTCATTCAGGTCGACTTCGCCGGAGCCGTAGGGGGTCGGTGGTCGGCGTCCGTCGACGAACACGACCGTCCCAGTGATCGACAAGCCGTTCTCCAGCGCCCGCCCATAGCGTCGTTCGGAGCCTTCGCGCCGGGCGCGAAGCCAGAGCCGGCTCCAGGCGTGCGAGCACCCCCGAGAAGAGATAGCGGTGAGGTCCGGGAGATGAAGAGTGCAGGCGGGCGTCGGTGGAGCGGATGGCGGCGGGCGGTCACAGGGCTGGCGATCGGCGCTCTGGTCGTCGTCTCAGGGTTCGTGTGGCGGGCGGTGACGACGACCGTGACCATGACCCCTTCCTGGACCTACGACATCGGCTACAGGGCCTCCGCTCCGGCGGTGGCCGACGGTGTGGTGTACGTCCTCGGCGGCGAACTCGGCGAGGACAGGATGTAGCCCTGGACGCGGCCACCGGCAAGCCACGCTGGACCCGCGGAACCGGCGGCGGTGGCTTCAGGCCGGTGGTGGCCGGGGATGCCGTGTACGTCGGCGACGGAGCGGGCAGGGTGTACGCCCTGGACGCGGCCACCGGCAAGCAACGCTGGACCCACGAAGTCCGTAACCGCGCCAGGGTCGGCTTCAGCCCGACGGCGACCGGCGACACCCTGTACTTCAGCGACGAGACAGGCAGGGTGTACGCCCTGGACACGACCACCGGCGAACAACGCTGGACCCGTGAGATCGGCCTCGGCCTCTACGTCCGTCCGATGGTGGCCGACGGTGTCGTGTACGTCGGCGGCGCCAGGGTGTACGCCCTGGACGCGGCGACCGGCGAACAGCGCTGGATCTCCGAAACCAGCGGCCCCTACGTCAGTGTGACGCCGGTCGGCGGTGTCGTGTACGTCCGCGACGTCGAGGGCGACATGCGCGCCCTGGACGCGGTGACCGGCGAGCGACGCTGGACCTACGAGGTTTCCGACGGCGACTACTACCCCGATGATTCGGTGGTGGCCGACGGGGTGGTGTATCTCGACGATGACGGCGAGAACGTGGTGCGCGCCCTGGACGCGGCCACCGGCGAGCGACGCTGGACCTACGAAACCGGCGGCGGGATCCACAGGCCGGTGGTGGCCGACGGTGTCGTGTACATCTCCACCGGCGGCGACAAGTTACATGCCGTGAGAGCGGCGACGGGATGAGGCCGACCGGCCGTTTCCTCCGCCGACCGGCGACAGCTGCGGCAGTGCCACCGCACGACCTACCGCTCTCGAACAGACCGTCAACCGCTGGGCGTTGACCGGAAAGTCCGCTCCCCGGCAGGCAACGCCTTACCGGGGCAACGCCTGACACCGCTGACGAGCGCGGACGGCCATGTCGTGAGCCGCGCCGAGGAGACCTGCGCCATGCTCTGCGGGACTGACGGCCCGGCGCGTGAAGGCCGCCTACTTGAGGTGGAACCTCTTCATGGTCTTCAGGAGGCTCGTCAGGGTGTCGACGTATTTGTCGTAGGTCATCCCGAGGATGGGTTCGAAGCCGAGCCAGGAGGCCTGACTGGCCATGGTCTGCGCCTCGGTGAACTTCAGCAGGCCCTCGGAGCCGTGACGACGACCCAGGCCGGAGGACTTCATGCCGCCCATGGGCGCGGTGAGCATCGGCGCTCGTCCAGTAGGCACAGGGCGTGTCCCATCGCTTCCGGACCGGGCAGACCGCGGGAGGGGGGATCTGGCGGCCTGCCCGTTCGGCACGGCTCAGGGCCCGCACGGGGCGGGTTGAGGCGTGGCGGCGCTCGGTCCGGCTTCCTGCCGGAGACCGAGTGCCGCCTCGACCCGGTCAGGGAACGAGTGGGCCTCGGTCAGCCGCCCGTACCCCAGCAGGGCTGGGACTGCTTGGTGATGTCACCATTGGTGTTCACCCAGACGTCGGCCATCCAGCCTCTGGCGAACGGCTTGCCCGGAGAGCTTCCCGGACCGTACACGGCGACCTTGTCCCAGTAGGGGTTGGACGGGTGGAACCAACCGGAGACATTCGAGCCACCGTCGACGTAGCACTCGACCTCGACACGCGTGCCGCCCTGGATATAGGGGCCGTCCTTGGCTCCCTTCTCGGGCCGTGCCCGTACGGCCACGAAGGCTTCGGAGCCGCCGAAGACGGTGCCGGCGACGGTCGACAAGCGGGTGGTCGCGGTGGGCTGCGCCTGGGCGGCGGCAGGGATGGGGGCGACTGCCAGCAGCAGCCCCGCCATCATGACCAGCGATCTGATACGCACTGTGGTACTCCATCTGACGCGTGAACCTCTTCAAGGCACCGTTCGCCCGACGTGTGGCGCCGGGCTTCGGGTGCGTCGATTGGCGATTCTGGTGTTCCGCGCGGTTGTCGCCCAGCGTGTGGATGCCGCGAGACAACGTGGAGACAACGAGATGGACGGCCGAGCCGCCCACGACCACTCCACGCACCAAGCCGTGCGCCGCAGCGACTGGCGACGGGCAGCGCGCCCGCCACCCTGGAACCACTCCTCGCCTATGTGACCGCCTGGTCAGACGCAGCTTCCAGCTCCGGGTGGAGGCGATCGCCTCTGCGGCCGGTGACCCTCGTCGAGCAGGAGTACGGCGGCCTGTCCGAGAACGACAGGGCCGCCGCGCCGCTCAGGGCCGTGGGCACCCTCAAGCGGTCCGACTTCTCCGATCAGGCCGTGTTCGACGCGGCGGCCGACCCGAGTCCGGGTCGAGAACCACAGGCCACGAGCCACGCTCAGCATCGCCTGTATCAGGCTGTCCGTCTCCGCGGAAAGCCGCAGGACCGGGCGGGAACGGCCACGGATCGGCGATCTGACCGGCGCGTCCACCCAGTACGGCGTGACCACCCGCCCTCCACCGGAGCGCCAACGTCATCCGGTCCTGGCAGCGCACGCATGAAGACCCCCAGCGCTCTGCTGGAGGTCTTCGTGTCATGGCCGGCGACGTCGGCCGGTTCATGAACGCCAGACGTGCTCTGGCATCCCGGAGGCTCTCAGGGAGTCTGCAGGGTGGCTCGTACCCTGTCGTACATGGCCTGGTGGCCGAGCCTGTTCGGATGCACCCATTCCTGCTTGCTCAACGTGTCCAGGATCCCCGTCATCCAGCTCTGATCCGTGCACAGCTCGTGGCCCTTGAGAACATCGCTCATGTCGATGGCGTTGACACCTGCCCTCGTGGCCTCTCTCACGATGAGGGCGTCCATCTGGCGAGTGAGGTAGTTGAACCACTGTCGATCACCCTCGCTGAAAACACCGTCATCTATGCACCCCTGTCGGCGTTCGCTGTCGTGCTCGACGAAGAAGACCGGATAGGTCAGTACGTTGATCTCGGCGTCGGGGGCGCGGCGCCGCAAATCAGTGAAGAATTCACTGAGCTTGGGCTGCAGGTCAAGGATGTCACGCAGCACCAGGTCCACGCCGGTGCCTGTCTCGGTGTACTTGTTGCGGCAGTCGCTGGTCCATCTGTTCAGGACGCAGTTGGCGAGGACGCGGGCGAACCCGGCGTCGTTTCCGCCGAGGGTCAGCATGACCATGCCGGTGTCCGTGTCGAGCACGTCGCGCTGTGGACCTTCCCCCTTGTTGCCGGAGTGATTGGGCTGCTCGTAGTCGGCAAGAAGGGCGCCGCTGCAGGCGACCTGCCGCCAGTCGATGTCGTGGTAGGCGCTGCTGCCGCTCTGGAAGCGCCGCTGCCACGACAGCCCGGAGCGGTGGCATTTGTTCTCGCTGGTATTGGTCTCCAGGTCGTACGTGAGTGTGCCCTCGCCTGCGGAAAAGGAGTCGCCCAGCAGTCGCAGCGTGCCCGGGGCGGAAACGGGGGCGAAGGCCACGGCGTCGAATCCTATGTCGTCGCCTTCCTCGAAGCCGTTGCTCGTGATGTTGTTCAGTGTGACCTTCGCCCCCGAGCCGAGCCAGTACGTACCGAGCGACGTCCACGAGTTCGGGTGAAGCTCCTGGTTCACATCCTTCGCCCAGGTGGCGCCCCTGCCGTTGTGGATGACATACCTCGCCATAGCCCAAGCGCCGTCACTCGGAACGAACGCGTAGACCCGATAGCGACCCCGTGCCAGGTTGTCGGGTTGCCAGGTCGCCTCGACCGACCATTGCGCGGGCACACCATTGAGGTACGTGTGGGTGAACCACGCGTGCCCGCCGAACCCGACGCCGAGCTGGTGCCAATCGACGTCGTTGCCGTCGGGGCCGCCCGGCTCGCTGATCCCGCGAGCGACGGAGAAACGCCCACCGTTGGTCCAGTCCGGGCGGGAGCAGCCGACGAGGTTGACCCCCGCCGCCTGGTTGTCCACGATGACCGTGTCCGGAGGAAGGCCGCTCTCCAGACGACCGCATACGGGCGGCGAGGGATTGAGGGCCGAGGGCTCCGGCGCGTTGTCGGCGACGGTATCGGTGCCTCCGTGGCACAGAACGACCACACAGACGATGATGGGGCGATGCCACCAGCAGTGATAGTCGGCGCGCTGGCAGATTCCCGCATGCGGCAGCGGATTCAGCACCTGCGAGTCGCAGGAGCTGGTCTGGTCGCACATGGCGAACAGGTTGGGTAGCGCCAGCAGGGCGCCCGTCTGGGTGGCGTAGTCGTAGGTGCCCTCGAACTTCAACCCTCCGTCGTAGAGGTCCTGCTGGCCGCTCTCCATCCAGCCGAAGATCTTTTCTTGGTAGGGCCAGTCCTGCGGATGACGAGCGTCGTCGAACGTGCGCACCGCCGCGCCCTCGACGCCGACATGCAGGAACGGGTGCCGCTGGGGATCGTAGTTGGGGTTGGCCGGATTGTTGGTCCACCCCATACCCCAGTTGCCGTCCGCATCGGTACAACCGGGACCCGGCGTGCACCCCGAGGTGTTGCCGGTACTGCCCTGGGGGTTCACACCGCTGTTGTACGCCCACACGGCGAAATACCAGTTCTCCAGGCTGCCGGGGTTGCCGGCGTCGACGGTGATGCCGGCCGCGCCGAGCTGGTTCCATTTCCGCGCCAGCACCTGCGCTGCGGCGGCCGCGTTCTCGGCGTAGTCCACGGCGATCTTACGCTGGAGGCCGCTGGGCTGACCGGTGGCACCCATGCGCATGAGGTCGGTGATCTGGCCCAGCCCGTAGCCGCAGTCGGCTTGGGAGTAGTCGATGTACTCGCTGGCACGTGATCCGTAGTAGTCCGCGATCAGCGGGTTGCCGGACAGCCCGGGGCGCACGTGCCAGCTCGCCTGCGCCCAGTTCGTCTCCTGCGCGAACACCGCGCTGATCACCTCGCGAGGGATGTGGTCACCGTTCGTGCCGAAGGGAGCGGGCAACGGGAAGTCCCGGCTCGGTGAATATCCGGGCTGCGACAGGTTGAAAGCGCCTCCCGGCCGCAGGGCGCCTCCCCCGACCCCGACCAGAGTGCCGCGCCCGGCGCGGTTGGCGGCCCATTCCACCTGCTGGTAACTGGGCTGCGGCACCTGGTTGAAGATGTCGTTGCGCGGCACCGCGCACACCGGCTCGTCGGCGGCGAGCGCCTTGGTGCCACTGCTTCGCACAGCCTTCCGCCGGTCCGGCGCTGGTGGGAGCTTGGTGTAGGGACGGACTCGCTCCTTGGGAAGATCGGGCGTCAGAGTACGACCCTGCCCGTCCAGAAGACGCCGGCCGTCCACGCCACTGACAGTGGCGCCGAGCAGCGCCGTCCCGTCAAGCGAACCTGTCTCGATCCAGGTTCCGGCGGGAACGCCGACCGGTTCGGTCTCTGCCGTCTGGCGATTCTCCGCGGCGCCCACGATACGGTTGCGGCCGTTCCTGCCGGGGAGCAGGCGCAGATCGGCCAGGTCGCCCTCGGCGACCTCATGGGCGCTCTTGCTCCTCCCGTTCCAGTGCCATACCTGGGCCTTGCGATCCGCCTGGGCCACCAGCAGGTCCAGGCCCCTGCCGCCGGCGGCCGGTGTCAATCGGAACGCCTGGCCCGGTACGGAGAACACCTCCTGCGCCCTGTCACCGTTCAGGCGCACCACATGGTCGCCGCGGGCTGCGTAGACGCCGCCGTTCACCGGCACGGCCGCGGTGAGCTGCTGGGGCACCTCGCCGACCGTACGCGTGTTCCCCGTACTGGCTTGGGCGGTCAGCACCGTTGTCCGGCCGATCTCCGCTCCGGTGAACCGGGTGAGAGCGACGTCGTCTCCGGCGCCGCAGCCTGGGTTGAAGTAGGTCAGTGCCATCTTCGCGGCCAGCGGACGCACCTTGCCGGTGGCGATGTCCACCGCATAGGCCAGGCCGCCGTGGCCCAGGCCGCCGGGGCTGTTGTTCGCATGCCAGGGGGCCACGACGGCGACAATTGATTTGCCGTCTCCGGTCAGGCAATGGTTACCGATCCAGGGTTCGCCCGAGTACCCGCCCGGCTGCAACGAGGCGAGCGGGCGCCAGCGCCAGCTCTGGCTGGAGTGTGCCGTGAACAGGTGGTATCCGTCCTTGTCCGCGGCTGCCGCCACGATGACGTCCCCGGAGCCGACGGCAGGCGGCGACGAGAGGAGCTTCTTGCGGCCCGGTCCCAGCGCCTGCCGATCGACGGGCGAATGCCTGGCGACGTTCGGGGCCGATGAGTGGTGTGCCTGCTGGGGGCCGTACGACGGGACGGCGGTGGCCGCCGGAGCCGACGTGACGAGCGTGAGGGGAACGGCTAAGAGGAGCAACGGCGTCGGCAGCCTTCGCTGTCTGGACGACCGACGCCGAAGTGGGCGAAATGACTGTGGGGACATGAGTTTCCACCGTGCGCTTGGGCGAGTGCGGGGATTGCGGGATGAGCCGCGGTGCGACGAGAACTCACGGTCGGATGGGTCGGTCGTACAGGCACGCGCGAGTGAACGGTCGGCCAGGCGTGCGATTGTTCGCCGGTGTTTTTCACCGGCATGCGGTGTGAACGGGGAGCATCGCAGAAGTCCCCGGTCACACCGTCACGTGCTACGAATGTCGACGACCGGCTGCATCCTTATCCGGTCAGCCGGACACCTCGGCCCAGGCCGGACCGGCTCCGTTCCCCCAGCAGCACGCGCCGTATGCGGTCGCGGTGACGTTGCGGGCGTAGAGCTGATCGGAAAAGGCGAGAGTGCTGCCGTATACGGTGTACAGATCAGTACAGGTGTTGAAGCCGTCCCGACAGAGGTGAACCTGTACGGACGCCGCACCGTCGAAGACTCTGACTTTCGACCAGTTCGTTCCGCAATGCGGCGAATACCGCAGTTCGACGACGGCGTTCTCCTGGACGGTGGGCGTCCCGCCCTCGGTGTGGTGCCAGAGGTAGGCCTGCGACACCGTGAACGCGTCCTTGCCGCACCCGGACACCTCCGGGTCGGTGTTGTCGCACGTCGCCTCCGAAGGGTTGGCGTAGCAGGCGGCATCGCTTCCGGCCGCGCGCCGTCCCGAGGGGTCGTCCAACGCGAACGCCGGCCCGGAGGCCATGGCCACCGACCCCGCCAGCATCACTCCGAACAGTTTGAGTGCGAGTGAGACACCTCGCCGTGACATGAGCCGCTCCTTTCGAAAGCACCATCCGCTCGACGGTGGTGTCGGGCTTCGGGTGCGTCGATCAGATCGTGGTGTTCCACGCGGTTGTCGCCCAGCGTGTGGATGTCGCTAGACAACGTGGAGACAACGCGATGGACGGCCGAGCGCGATTGTGGAGATCCACTCGTTTGCCGCCCAGGGCCTGTCTGACAATTCGGAACGGCGGCGCCAGAGCATGACGGATGCCAGGGTGACGCCCGCGAGGTGGCGGTCGGCGAGCCTGTCGAAGCGCGTGGCGATGACTCACCACCGCTTGAGCTTGGCGAAACACCGTTCCACGAGGTCGAGGACGGCCACCCCGGCTGCCCTTGCGCTTGCGATTGGCGATCTGGTCTCTTCGCTCGGGAATGACCGCCTGGATGCCGCGCCGTCGCAGGCGCAAGCGGGCCTCTTGGAGGAGTGGCCCTTGTCGCCCGGCAGGCGATCGGGGCGGGTGCGGGGCAGGCCGGTGCGGCGGCGCATCCGGAAGGCGGCCATGACCGCGTCGAAGGCGGTGCGGTCCGCGATGTCGCCGCCGGTCAGGTGCGGGGTGAGTGGTACGCCTCGGGATTCGGTGATCAAGTGGAGTTCGGTGTCAGTTCACCCCATCGCACCACAAACGACCGTCCAGCCGTATCCGCCATGATCATCTATTGGACATTCGCCTAGCATGTGTGATCATCGAGACAACATGTAGACAACGAGGAGAGCTCTGCGGATGGCTCGTCCTGAGAAGCCCTTGGACCCTGAAGCGGGGCCCCTGCAGGCTTTCGCCTTCGACCTGCGGAGACTGAGGGAGAAGGCCGGCAGCCCGTCCTACCGCAAGCTCGCCGAACACGCCCATTACTCGGCCGCCGCACTCGCCCGTGCCGCAGCCGGGAACGCGCTCCCCACTCTGGACCTGACCCTTGCCTATGTGACGGCCTGCGGCGGCGATGTCGAGGAATGGCAACAGCGCTGGCACGCCATCGAGAATCAGCAAAGACCTCCGGCCACCGCCGAACACATCTCACCCCCCTCCCCGACAACACCGTCTCCCAAAGAGACGCCTCCCGAGGAGACACCGCCACCGGCCGAAGAGACGCCGCAGCGACCAGCGGGACGTGGAAGACGGTCCTGGCTGATGACGCTGGGCGCCGCCACCCTCCTCACCGTCGGCACGGCCGTCGCACTGGTCGTCTGGCCGGACGGTCCCCCCTCCATGAGCTGGGCCGACGCGTCCAACGTTCTGCCGCCCCCCGACAAACTCGGCCAAGCCCAGGTTGACGGCGCCGACCCCAAGCGAGTGGGCTGCCCGGATGCGGTGACGGCGGTCGGCCAGGAGGTGTGGCTCGGCTCGGTGGCTTACGGCACCCTGGAGCTCAGATACTCACAGAAGTGCGTCTCGGCCTGGGCTCGGCTGAACCCCTACGGTTCTCTGATCAACAACTCGTCGCAGGGCATCCGGATCCGGCTGGAGACGTTCCGTCCGGACGACAGCACCGCCAGCCGTGTCGACGAGGCTTTCCTCAGGGATCAGCACTGGGCGGGAATGCTCCGCACCGACAAGGGATGCGTGAAGGCCCGTGGACAGATCACCATCGATGCGAACGCCTCTGAGGTAGTGGAGACCATCTGCGTGAAGCGGTGACACACGGGCAGCGCGGGCACGTTCGGGGCTCAGCCGGCCGCCGCGGCCGGGCTCCTGCTCAGCGTTGACGCCGCCTACTGATCGGGAAATGTGGGCGTGATCCGAGGACGGGTGCCTGCTATAGGCCGTTTGTCCAGGTGGCAGCCTGGAAGCATGAGATCTCCGATAGAAGCGGAGGACCGTCCGCGCGAGAACGGGGCCGGCGCGAGGCGCTGCGGTTCCAGGCCGCGGACTTGTTCGCCGGAAAGATCCCGCCACCGCGGGTGGCCCGACCGCTGAACGTCACCCGCACATCCGCCTACGAGTGACACGCACTGTGGAAGCGGGGCGGCGAGAACGCGTTGACCTCCAAAGGCGCCACCGGGACCGGGTGCGAACGCACCGACGACCAAAGGCGCCCTCGCGCGCGGCCGAGACGATCGGCGCTGGACGAGCGCGTCGCCCCGCTGATCGCCGAGGGGGTGCCTTCGCGACCGGGCGGCATCGGGACGGCCTGCCGTACGCGCCGGTGTATCGGCGACGGTCCGGCTCGTGCCGATGCTGAGCGGATCGACCAGGTGTGGGCGGGACGGTGCTCTACTTGAGGTGGAACCTCTTCATGGTCTTCAGGAGGCTCGTCAGGGTGTCGGCGTATTTGTCGTAGGTCATCCCGAGGATGGGTTCGAAGCCGAGCCAGGAGGCCTGACTGGCTATGGTCTGCGCCTCGGTGAACTTCAGCAGGCCCTCGGAGCCGTGACGACGACCCAGGCCGGAGGACTTCATGCCGCCCATGGGCGCGTCGTAGGAGGCGTAGGCGGAGCCGTACCCCTCGTTGAGGTTGACCGTCCCTGCCTTGACCCGGGCGGCGAGGGCACGGCCCCGGGCCAGGTTCCCGGTCCAGATCGAGGCGTTGAGGCCGTAGGCGGTGTCGTTGGCCCGCTCGACCGCCTCCTCCTCGTCGCCGACGCGGTAGACGGAGACGACGGGGCCGAAGGTCTCGTCACGGCACAGCGCCATGCCGTCCTCGACGCCGGTCAGAATCGTGGGCTCGTAGAACAGCGGGCCGAGGTCGGGGCGCGCCTTTCCTCCGGCGAGGACCTTGGCTCCCTTGGCGACGGCGTCGTCCACGTGGGCGCTGACGGCGTCGAGCTGGCGGCGGGAGGTGAGCGAGCCCATCTGCACGGCCCAGTCGAGGCCGGAGCCGAGCTTCATGTTCCTGGTCTGGCGGACGAACCGGTCGACGAAGGCGTCGTACACGGCGTCGTGGACGTAGAGCCGTTCGATGGAGATGCACAGCTGCCCGGCGTTGGTGAAGCAGGCGCGCAGCGCACCCTGGGCGGCCACGTCGAGGTCGGCGTCGTCGAGCACGATCATCGGGTTCTTGCCGCCGAGTTCGAGGGAGCAGCCGACCAGCCGGGAGGCGGCGGCCTCGGCGATCTTTCTGCCGCCCCGGGTCGAGCCGGTGAACGCCACGTAGTCGGCCTCGGCGATCAGCGGGTCGCCGACCTCGTCAGGCTCGCCGAGGACGACCTGCCAGATGTCGCGGGGCATCCCGAGGGAGACGAGCAGGTCGATCGTCCACAGCGTGGACAGGGCGGTCTGGGTGTCGGGCTTGTGGACCACGGCGTTGCCCGCGAGCAGGGCGGGGACGAGGTCGGTCACCCCGAGGGACAGGGGGTAGTTCCACGGGGAGATCAGCGCCACGACGCCCTTGGGGTGACGGGTCTCGGTCACCTTGGTCGCCATGGGGAAGATGCCCGCCCTGCGCCGGGGGGCGAGGAGGGCGGGCGCGCGCCGTACGTAGTGGAGCGTGCAGCCCGCGACGTCGAGCACCTCCTCGAAGGCGTGCCTGCGGGCCTTGCCGGTCTCCCACTGGACCACGTCGAGGATCTCCTCGCGCCGGTCGAGGATGGCGTCGTGCAGCAGCAGGAACGGCCTGGCCCGCTCGTGCACCGGCAGCGCGGCCCACTCCCGCTGGGCCGCGCGGGCCTTGGCGTACGCGGCGCGGACGTCCTGCGCGGTCGAGACGGGCATGTCCGCGAGGGGTTCCTCGGTGAACGGCGCGACGATCGTCCGTTTCCCTCCATCGGAGGTCACCTGCTGAACGACGCGTGCGATCATCGCCGGGTCGAGGGTCCGGTTCACACCGACAGTGACAGCCATGTTCGAAGAGTATTCCGGGTGACCGCCGCTGACTACCGGGCGGTAATGGCATGAACCGGACGCGATGACGATCCGTGTAGGGGGCATGAGGACATCCATTCGTACGGCGGGCGCCGTCACTCTCGCCGCCGCGCTGTTCACCACGGGGTGCAGCGGTTCGACGGGGTCGGCGGACGGGGAGAGCCGTACGGCACCGGTCGTGGAGCTGGGGAAGGTCAAACTGGTCTCCTACAGCGGCTGCGACGACATGCTGGCCGGGCTGCGGGCCGCGGCGGCCAAGCAGGTCGGTCCGTGGGGGTTCGGGGGGCCGCAGATCATGTACGCCCGTTCCGACGTCGCCGAGGCCAAGGCCATCGGGTCGGGGCAGGACCAGGCGAACCAGGAGCACTCGACCACGAACACCCACGAGGCCGGGGTCGACGAACCCGACATGGTCAAGACCGACGGCAACCGGGTGATCACGGTGAACCGCGGGGTGCTGCGGGTGATCGACGCCGCGACCAAGAAGATCACCGGAACGCTCAAGCTGGTCAGCCCCGAGCAGTCGTGGGCCCCGGCCGACCTGCTGGTCAGCGGGGACAGGGCGCTGGTGCTCTTCTCCGGCGGCGGGATCATCCCCTACGGCGCCGTGGCCAAGCAGGCGCCGAGCCCGGGACCGCGTTACGTGCTCGTCGACCTGTCCGGGGAGCCGAAGGTCATCGGCTCGCTGACCCCGAACGGCTCGCACGTGGACGCCAGGATGATCGGCTCGACGGTGCGGATCGTGGTCCGCAGCCAGCCCGACATCCCCTTCCCCGACCTGGGCCCCAAGCTCTCCGAGCAGGAGAGGACCCTGAAGAACAGGGCGACCGTCAACGGCGCGCCGATCACGGCGTGGCTGCCGACGTTCGAGACGGCCGACGCCAAGGGCGTCTCCGTCAAGAAGTCGGTCGGCTGCGAGCGGGTCAGCCACCCCGACGACTACACCGGCACCTCGCTGCTGACCGTGCACACCCTCGACCTGTCCCAGGGGCTCGCCGACACCGCGCCGATCAGCGTCGCCGCCGACGGCGACACGGTGTACGGCACCGGCACCAGCCTGTACGTGGCCAGCAACCCGCGCTGGTGGTGGTGGCCGAGGCCGATCGACGACGTCGTCCCGATGGAGGACGCTCCGACCGGCACCCCGGCCGAGAGCGGCTCCGCGCAGGCTCCGCAGGTCGAGCCGACGCAGGAGGACCCGTCGGCTCCCCCGGTCGATCCGTCGGCCGACCCGACTCCCACCCCTGAGGAGACGCCGAAGCAGCCACCGGAGGAGACCGAGATCCACCGGTTCGACATCAGCGCGCCGGGAGCGCCCCGTTACGTCGCCTCGGGGAAGGTGTCGGGACGGCTGATCAACCAGTACGCCATGTCGGAGTACCAGGGGCACCTGCGGGTCGCGACGACCACGAACTCCACCGTCTTCCGCTCCGCCGAGAACAGTTCGAGCACCGTCCACGTCCTGAAGGACGACACGCTGGCCAAGGTCGGCGAGGTCGGCGGCCTGGGCGACGGCGAGCGGATCTACTCGGTCAGGTTCATCGGCCCGGTCGGCTACGTGGTCACCTTCAAGCAGGTCGACCCGCTCTACACGCTCGACCTGAGCGACCCGGCCAACCCGAGGAAGACCGGCGAGCTGAAGATCACCGGTTACTCCGCCTACCTGCACCCCGCCGGTGACGGACGGCTGATCGGCATCGGCCAGGAGGCGAACACCGAGGGCCGTACGCTCGGCACCCAGGTCTCGCTCTTCGACGTGAGCGACCCGGCCAACCCGCGCCGTCTGTCGCAGATGTTCCAGAAGGACTCCGGCTCGGAGGCCGAGTGGGACCCGCACGCCTTCCTGTACTGGGCGAAGACGGGCATGGCGGTGCTGCCGCTGAACACCTGGGACGGTACGGCGAACACCACCGGCTCCGCGCTGGTCCTCAAGATCGACGACTCCGCCGTCACCAGGACGGGGACCGTCGTCCACCCCAAGCCGAAGCCCGTGAAGAAGGGTGAGCCGATCCTGTTCGACCCGACCGTCCGCCGCGCGGTCGTCATCGGCGACGGCCTGTGGACGTTCTCCGAGCAGGGCGTGAAGGTCAACGCCATGGACGGCCTCGCCGAGCGGTCCTGGATCCCGTTCGACTGACGGTACGGCGGCACGCCCCGGCCTTCCCCCGGGGCGTGCCGGCTTCCCCACGACGTTCTGGTCTTCTTGGACCCCTCGACTCGCGGCCTGGGGTGTGCCGTCACGGTCCCGGGGCCTTGCCCGCTTTCACAGCCCGCTGGGACTCTCTTTCACCGCCCGTCGGGACGTGCTTTCACGGCTCCGCTGGGACGTGCTTTTACACGGACATATCCCCCTTTACAAGATCTTGTCAGGCTACTTCGGGGGGTGTTACCTCTTGCGCAACGCACGTGACCCACGTGCCGCATGGCCAACGACGGCCAACTCTGCGCAGGAGGATCGGTGTCGACCAAACCCTGGTTACGCATCACCGTCATAGCCGCCGCGACAGCGGCGCTCGCACTTCCCCTCCCGGGACTCGCCCAGGAAAAGCCCGGCGGGCAGGCCCAGGGAACGCATGACTTCCAGGCCGAGGAGCGCGAGAAGCCCGACCTGGACAACCGCAGGGGCACCGTGGCCCCGCCCGCCTCGCTGGCCAAGGCCGCAGGGGCGACGATCCGCTGGAACTCCCTGGGCACCCCGGCCGTCGTCACCGGCGCGCTGGACACGGCCGCGGGGGTCGTACCGCTCGCCGAGGGTCTCGGCGCCGACCCCGAGCAGGCCGCCCGCGCCTACCTCAAGGCCAACGAACCGCTCTTCGGCCTGTCCGCCGAGGAGGTGGACGCCCTGGAGAAGGTCGCGGTCAACCCCATCGGGGACGGCCACGCCGTACTGCTCCGGCAGCGGTTCGGTGGCCTGCCCGCCGGTGTGGACGGGCAGGTCGCGGTCGGCGTGGTGGACGGCAAGGTCCTGCACGTCACCTCGACCCTGGCCCGTTCGAGCGCGGCGCCGCCCGCCGCGAGGATCACCGAGCAGCGGGCGCTTGAGGTCGCCGCCGCCGACGGTGCGATCGACCTGGCCACCGCGAGCGTGAAGAAGGTCACCCTCGTCGCGGTGCCCGCCCCCGACGGCACGCACAGCGCCTTCCAGGTCACCCTGATCGGTGGCGGCCAGGGTGAGGCCGCCGCCTACACCACCCACGTGGACGCGGTCAGCGGCGAGATCCTCACCCGCGAGAACCTGGTCGACCACGCCTTCCAGCCGGACGACCCGCGCTGGAAGGGCTTCACCGCCAACCCTCCGGCCGACTACTCCTCGACCGACAACCGGGTGACCTGGTGTCTCAGGCCGGGACGCGGCTGTGACCTGGCGCCCGTCGGCGACGCCGCGACCGGCAAGGCCTGGGACGTGGACCACGCCACGGGCACGCCGAGCGGCACCAGCGTCGGCAACTCCGCCAAGACCTTCGAGAACCGTGCCAGCAACGATCCCTACACCGTCGGCACCCGCAGCAACGTGGCCACGCCCTCCCGCGAGTACGCCTACCCGTGGACCAACACGTGGTACAAGGCCAAGTGCGACCCGGCGACCTTCGACCGGCCCGGCGAGGCCGACCTCGAAGCGGCCATCGCGAACCTGCACGTCATGCACAACCGGATGCACGACTGGTCCTACAAGCTCGGTTTCACCGAGACCGCGTGGAACATGCAGAGCGACAACGGCGACCGCGGCGGCCTCGGCGGCGACCCCGAGCAGGGCAACGCCCAGGCGGGTGCCAGGGACCTCACCGTCCGCGACAACGCCAACCAGATCACCGGCCCCGACGGGCTCGCGCCGATCACCAACATGTACCTCTGGCAGCCCATCGCGGGTTCGTTCTACGCGCCGTGCGTGGACGGCGACTACGACATGTCGGTGATCGGGCACGAGTACACCCACGCCATCTCCGGCCGCATGGTCGGCGGCCCTGACGCCGGGTGGAGCGGCGCCCAGGCGGGTGCCATGAACGAGAGCACCTCCGACCTGTTCGCCATGGAGTACCTCTTCGAGAACGGCTTCCGCCCCGCGGGCGACACGCCGTACGTCACGGGTGGCTACGTCACCGGCGACAAGAAGGCCGGAATCCGCAACTACGACATGTCGAAGTCACCGCTCAACTACAGCGACATCGCCTACGACCTGGTCGGACAGCAGGTGCACGCCGACGGTGAGATCTGGACCGCCACCCAGTACGACGTGCGCCAGGCCTTCGTCGACAAGTACGGCAAGGGCGTCCCGGCCCAGCAGCGGGCCTGCGCCGACGGCGTCCTGTCCGTCAACCACTGCCCGGGCAACCGGCGCTGGGCGCAGGTCTCCTTCGACGCGCTGCTGCTGATGGCCTCCGGGTCGGTCAGCTACGTCGACCACCGTGACGCGCTGCTGGCGGCCGACGCCATCCGCTTCGGCGGCAGGGACAAGGACATCATGTGGCGGGCCTTCGCCGAGCACGGCCTCGGCAAGGGCGCGGCGAGCAACGGCCCCGGCGACCCCGACCCGACGCCCAGCTTCGTCGACCCCGAGGGCAAAAACGGCAAGGTACGGCTCGGCCCGCTCGTCGGCGCCGGGGACGCCAAGCTGCGCCTGTACGTCGGCGACTACGAGGGCCGCGCCGTACCGGTGGCCGACACCGACCCGGCGACCCCGCTCGGCGACACCGCGGAGCTGACCCCCGGCACCTACGGCTTCCTCGTGGTCGGTGAGGGCTTCGGCCACACCCGCCTCAAGCTGACCGTACGGCCCGGCAGGACGCTGGCCGTGCCGTCGGTCCTGGGGCGCAACCACGCCTCCGCCGCCCTGGGCGCGACGGCCTCGGGCGACGGCGTGAACCAGGCCAAGCTGATCGACGAGACCGAGGCGACCGACTGGGCCTCGCTCACCGGGCCGGTCAAGGGCAGGTCGGTGACCGTGGACCTGGCCGGGACCACGCCGGTCACGATCCGCAGGGTCCAGGTCAGCTCCCTGCTGCGGCCCAACGTCAACGACCCCGCCGACCCCGGCGGCCAGAACCGCTTCAGCGCCCTGCGCGCCTTCGAGGTGCTGGCCTGCGACGCGACCAGGAAGGACTGCTCCTCCCCCGCGTCGTACTCGGTCGTCTACACCAGCCCCGCCGACGCCTTCCAGACCCGTCTGCCGCGCCCCCGCGCCTCGGACCTGATCATCAAGTCCTTCCGCATCCCCGCGACCACCGCGACCCACCTGACCCTGCGGGCCGTCTCGTCCCAGTGCACCGGCAACCCGCTCTACGCCGGTGAGCAGGACAACGACCCCAACTCCTCGACCGACTGCGCCACCGCCAGCCCCCTGCGGGACCAGCTCAGGGCCGCCGAGTTCCAGGCCTTCTCCCGCTAGACCGTCCTGTCCGACGGAGCCGGGAAGGGCGGCTCCGGCCCCTGACCTTCCGACGCGCCGCTGAAAGCCCTCGAACCTCGGGGGCTTTCAGCCCGTTCGGACGCCGGTTGGCCGGTAGACGGTGGTCTGCCGCTCGCGGGCGGCGAGCGCCGCGGGGATCCGGGCCGCCGTGGCGGAGGACAGCATCGTGACGGCCCTGTCCACGGGCACGAAGGCGTGGTCGTCGAGCTCGGCGGTCTGCAGGCGGATGGGGGTGTCCCTCAGCGTTCCGCCGTCGAACAACAGGTGAACGAGGGGACGCGTGCGATACCCGTACGGCGGCGCCCAGTCCACGGTCAGGAGCCGGCCGAGCCGGATGGAGATCCCGAGTTCCTCGCCGAGTTCGCGGACACAGGCGTCCTCCGGGGCCTCGCCCTCCTCTGCCATCCCCCCGGGGACCAGCCAGTAGGGCTGGTAGTTGGGCTTGACCAGCAGGACATGCCCGTTCTCGTCGGTGATGAGGGCACCGGCGGCGACGTGCACGGTGGCGAGCCCGGCGTAGTAGATCTCCGGCTCGACCCAGGTGGACGACGCGGCCGGGACTGTGGGATCGGTCATCGGGTGATTTTTCCCTTCTCCTGCCGACTCTTCACATCGCCGGGAGCCCACCCGTTCCGAGCCGTCACGAGGGGCGTTCGTGGATGGCCTTTCGGGTTTGGCGGGGGATGTCGATCTCCGGGCGGTGGCCGAAGAGGTTGTCCACGAGTCTGGCGGCGGCCGCGCCGTCGGCCGGGGGCCGGAGGTCCGTCACGAAGGCGCGGTAGCGCTCGCCGTACTCGGCCCGCACCCCGTCGAGGTCGCGTACGGCCGCCGCCACCTCCCGCGTCGTGCGCAGCAACGGCCCGGGGGCCAGGGACTCCAGGTCGAAGGAGAAGCCGCGTACCTCGTCCCGGTAGTGCTCGAAGTCGTAGGTGTACAGCAGGATGGGCCGTCCGGTGATCGCGAAGTCGAACATCGCCGAGGAGTAGTCGGTGACGAGCACGTCGGCGACCAGGTAGAGGTCCCGGATGTCGGGATAGGCCGTGACGTCCAGGACGAACCCCGTCCCGGCCCGGGGAATCCGGTCGAAGGTGTTGGGGTGCCTGCGCACCATGACCACGTGGTCGTCGCCGAGGGCGCGCCACAGACGGTACAGGTCGAGACGCAGGTCGAAACGGGAACGGCCCTTGCCGTGGTACCTGTCGTCGCGCCAGGTCGGCGCGTACAGCACGACCTTCTTGCCCTCCGGCAGGCCGAGCCGTTCCCTGACGGCCGCGGCGGCACCAAGGGCGGCAGGACCAGAGGCCGTGGGACCACAGGCACCGGAGGCCACGAGCCCGGATACCGCGGAGCCGGAGGCCCCGGGGCCGGGGGGTGTCATGGGTTCCGGAGGCGCCACCAGGCCGAGGGGTGCCCCGGGATCGAGCGCCACGGAGCCGGGGACAGCGGAGCCGGGGCGGGCCAGGGCGTCGTCGCGGGGACTGCCGGTCTCCAGCATCTCCCCCTCGAAGCGGAAGGCCTCACGCAGGACCCGGGTGCTCCACGGTCCCTGCGTGACCAGGTGGGTCCACCGCCCGACCTCCCTGGTCAGCCGTTCCATGTGGATCGGCGCGGCCAGCGGTCCCCTGTCGATGCCGAAGCCGACCCGTTTGGGGGTGGCCCCGGGCCAGGTCTGCACGACCACCTGTCCCGGTCTTCGCCGGAACCACCTGGGCAGTGAGCCGTCGGTGACGACGTACCTGCAGGTCGCCAGCGCCTCGAAGTGCTCGCGGGACGAGGTCGCGACCTGCGTGACCGTCTCCGGCAGCGTCACCTGACGGTCCCTGACGTGCCAGAGGAACTCAAGGGCGGTCCCCCGGCGCCGCAGTTCCTCGTAGATCGCCCTGGGGTCGCCGCAGAAGCCCCGGCCCGCGCGGCTGTCGAAGAGGACGGCCTCACGCAGCGGCTCCTCCTCCCGCAGCCGGACGTGGAACCGGTCGCGCAGCACCCTTCTGTCCCTGACGCCCTGTCCCTCGCCGCGCAGGTCGCCGCCCACGGTGAGGGTGGGCACGCCGTCCCCACCGGTGTCGAAGGTCACCTCGCGCCACGCCCCGGTGTGGGTGACCGGCCCGCCGAGACGTGACAGGAGCCGCCGTTCACGTCCTCCCGCCCGTACGGCCAGGCCGTACGCCCCGGCGGGCAGGGGAAGCCGTCCGGCGAGGGTGGCGACCTCGCCCGGGGTGATCGTGACGGTGAAGCGCCCGCAGGACACGCGCAGCGGGAAGGTGTGCTCGTCGAAGCGGCTGCGTGAGGTCACGACCAGGTGGGCGGGTTCCGTCCCGGCGGCGGTCCCGGTCAGTTCCAGGTCGCCGTCCCGCGTCCACTCGGCCCGCAGGACATGGTAGGCGTGGGCGTGCGCACGCAGGACGAGGGCCCCGGAGAGGGAGGGGCCCACGGTGAGGTCGCGGCCCGCGTGGCTGTGGCGGCTCCCGGCCACGGGGTCGGCGGCGACGGAGCCCGCGCCCGCCCCCTCGACCTCGATCCGCCACTCGGCCGGCACGTCGAGGAGCGTGGCCTCCGGGTTCGAGGCGGGCAGCGCGGGCAGCCGGGAGGTCAGCAGTTCGCCCAGTTCGACCATGGACAGGAAGCGTTCACCCATGACGTCGACGGGGAAGCGGTGCACGGCCCCGCCTCCGGCGTGGGAGACCAGCAGCACGGGGTTGGGGCCCGGGTCGTCGGCGACGTGGCCGGCCAGCAGCAGCCGATCGTCGTCGAAGGAGCATCCGGTGACCACGAGCCGGTCGCGTTCGACGCGGACGCGGAACTCCCCCGACTCCGTCCAGTGGGGCCACAGCCGTACCCCCGAGCGTGGCTCGTGGTGGCCGATCGGCGTCTCGACCGGGCCGTGCCTGCGCAGCCGGTCCCGCCTGAGCATGCCGCGGTGCACGATCCACAGGTCGACGTGCCAGTCCGTCCCGGCGGCCAGTTCGTCCGCGTCGACGGAGAGGCTGAAGCCGCACCAGTCCTGTTCCTCGCGGGAGACCAGCGAGTCGGCGGGAAAGACGGAGACGGGGACCCTGACGCCACGGCCCGTGTCCCGCCTGACGAACCAGGCGAACACGTGCTGGTGCCTGCGTTCGCGCGGGCTGAGGTACCTCAGCGTCACCCGGCCGTGCACGTGGAGCCTGCCGGCCTCCCAGCGGACGTCGTCGATCCGCTGGCGGGGTTCGAGTTCGCCGCGCAGCCGGGTCACCCTGGAGGGAAGCGGCACGGGGGCGGCGAGGTGGTGACGGCCGCGGCGCCTGACGGCCTTGGCGTCCGGCGGGGCCGTACGCTCCCATTCGAGGAGTTCGATCAGTTCGGACATGCGGCGTTCGCGGACGAGGCGCCAGCGGGCCCGTTTCTGCGCGGGCAGCCGCGCGAAGACCTTCGGCCCCGCGTCGTCGAGATACTCGCGCGCCAGGTCGAGGAAGCGCCGCCGGAAGTCCTCCCCGCCCCGTTCCAGCGCGGGCAGGAAGACCGGCAGGTCGCCGTCGAGGACGGTCAGGTCCCAGGCGGGCACGTGCCTGGCGCGCCCGGTGGTGAGCAGGAAGTCCCGTACGGCGCGCACCGAGGCGAAGCGGTCCTCGACGCCCCTGACGTGCGCGCGGTCCTGGGTGATGGACAGGGAGTCACCGTCCCGCTCCCGCCACAGGTAGATCGGGCGGGCGAGCACGTCCACGGCCTCGGCGAGGAAGTGGGCGGGCAGGGCGACCGAGGTGTCCTCGTAGAGCACGCCCTCGGGGAAGCGCAGCCCGTGCTTCTCCCAGAACGAGCGCCGCCACAGCTTGTTGGTGACCAGCCGGTCCCGCAGCAGGATCTGCGCGCGGGTGACGTGGGTGCGGGCGAGACGTTCGGCGAAGGCGTCGCGGTGCATGTTCGACTGCCAGGCTCCCCTGCCGCTGAACCGGTGCACGTTGCCCGTGACGAGGTCGGAACCGCTCTCGGCGAGGGTGACCGCCATGGTCTCCAGCGCGTACGGCGGAAGCATGTCGTCGCTGTCGACGAAGGCGAACAGTTCCCCCGAGGCGGCCCGCAGTCCCGCGTTGCGCGCCGCGCCGAGCCCGGCGTTCGCCTGACGCACCAGCAGGAAGCGCCCGTCCCGTTCGGCGAACCGCGCGGCGATCTCCGCGCCCGCGTCGGGGGACCCGTCGTCGACCATGACGACCTCGATGTCCCGCCAGGTCTGGCAGGCGAGTGATTCCAGGCAGGCCGCGAGGTACGGCTCCACGTCGTAGATCGGAACGATCACACTCAGAGCTGGCATGGTGTGGACTCCCATGGCTGGAGTGGACGGGATCCGGCATTCCGGCCTGCCCGGTTGAATGTCGTCTGCCCGGTTCTCATCCCGGACGGCTCCCGCCACGGGAGCGGGAGTGCCTGCTACGGCGGATGCCCGCGACGGTCAGCGCCTTCCTGGCGGCCCTGCTGAGGAAGCGGTACAGCCCCCGGGCGGGGGTGCGGGCGAGTACGGCCCGCAGCCGGGTCCTCTTCCGCTTGCGCCGTTTCGCCTTGGCGGAGGTCTTGGCAGAAGCTTTGGCGGAGGCTTTGGCGGGCTTCTTCTCCTCGGCCCGTTCCATCGGCAGCAGGCCCCAGGTCTCCCCGTCGAGCCACTGCGTGCCGAAGGTGGCCTCGACGAGGTCCTCCAGTTCGGGACCGCCGCCCCGCTCGGCGAGCAGTCCGGCGCGGCCGAAGGCGGCGGTCCTTTCGAGCCTGGCGGCCACCACCCCGCCCGCTCCCGTGTCGCTCCGTTCGGCCAGCGCCAGGGAGACCAGCCCGTAGCCGTTGTCGTCGGCCAGCCGTACGAGACGGGTCAGGCAGTCGGCCGCGGGCACCCAGCCCGGGGGGCAGGCGAATCTGAAGGGGGCGGGGAAGGCGCTCTCCGCCACGCTCTCCACGAGTTCGACACGCCTCTCGTGCGTGTAGAGCTCGTGGACGAGCCGCAGGTCGACGGTCGGGTCGTCCAGGGGCGCGCGGCGCCCGTCCCGCAGGGCGGACCACGGCCCGGCGACGGCGATCCTGACGTCGGCGACCGAGCCGCGCAGGAACCCGTCGACCGTGGCGCGGACCTGCTCGTAGGAGGCGTCCCCCACCTCGACCACGACCTCGACGTACGGCACCGCCCACTGCCTGACCGGGGGTTTGCGCAGCCACCTGAAGGTCGGCACCCGGTTGGCCAGGAAGACCCAGTTGTGCCGTTTGACCTCCTGCTCCCTGCGCATCACCGTGGAGGCGCCCAGGTGGCGGCTGCGGGACTCCCGGTCGGCGACGAAGACGGCGCCGGCCTGCGCGAGGCGGTAGCCGAGTTCGGTGTCCTCGGCCAGGACCAGGGAGGTGTCCATCCCCCCGGCGCGGCGCAGCAGGGAGGCGGGCAGGGACGCGCTGGCGCCGACGTGCACCTTGAAGGCCTCGAAGCGCGCCTCCCGAAGCCCGGCGGTCCGCTCGATGTACTCGCTGGTCCAGGTGTCGGTGACGTTGCTCTCCGCACCCCCTGTGTCCCCCGCGTCCTCCGGGGAGGCGTCCTCGAAGAGTTTCTCCGTGGTGCCCGCGCTCACCGCGGCGTGCACCTCGGCCGGGGTGAGGCCCGGGTCCCAGGTCGCGACCATCTTGAACGTGCCGAGCACGGTGAGGTAGTCGGCCAGGTGGTGCCAGCGCATCTGCGCCTCGACCTGTTCGCGGAAGAGGACCATGTCGGCGTCGAGCCAGTGGATGACCTCGCCCTCGGCCACGTCGGCCCCGCTCTGGCAGGCCCAGGCGCGCCCCCACCCGCCGGGACGGCTGCGCACGAGGCGGGTGCGTTCCGGGACGATCTCGGGCAGCGGCAACGGAGGTTCGGCGCCGTCGTCCACGACGACGACCTCCATCAGGTGGCTCGGATAGCTCTGCGCGGCCAGGCTTGCCAGGGTCAGCGGCAGAGTACGGCTGCGGTGGACGGGGACGACGACGCTGACCGTACGGCTCGGCGTCCACGCTCCCAGCACGGGGGGTGTCACGACGCCGAAGTCGTTGAGCCGGATCAGCGGCTGCGCCCCCCGCACCGGACGGGCGCGCGAGTCGTGCATGTTCATGGGCCCCTTCATCTATGCCTTGTCGCGCTCTCCGGTCGTGGAGAGCGCTTCCGTTTCCATCAGGGGGTTGGCGTGGAATCCCCTCCACTGCCGCCTGAACGACCGCAGGAAGGCGTTGATCGGCTCCTGCCAGGTGTGGCCTGAGGCCTCCCGGCGCCGGAGGATGTAGTTGAGGCCGTGGGTGCGGTAGACCCTGCCTCCGGCCGCGGTGACCGACTGCAGCAGCTGGCCGTCCACCGTGCGCGGGATCGGGCGGAAGCCTCCGGCGTTGTCGAACGCCGCACGGGACAGCAGCATGGTTCCGCCGGCCACGACGCCGGTGTACAGCTCGGTGGCCATGTCACGGCGTACGGTGACGCCGATCCGTTCCAGGTAGACGAACTCGGGCGCGGACCCGACCAGGTCGGCGCCGGAGTACCGCTGGGCGAGCAGCAGGTCCGACAGGTGGCCGGGGCCGTACCAGTCGTCGTCGTCCATCTTCGTCAGCCAGGCGCCCGAGGCCCGCTCCGCGGCCTGGTTGAGCGCCTCTCCGAAGACCATGCGCGCGTCGGCCTCGATCACGGTGATCGTCCCCTTGTGGGCGGCGACGGCCGCCGTGACGTCCGGGTGGTCGGCCCGGAAGCCGTGCAGGGTCAGGACGACCTCGACCTCGGGGCCGCGTTGCCTGCCCGCCTGCCGCAGGGCGAAGCCCACCATGTCGGGGCGCCGCGTGCACAGCAGCACGGAGACCGTCCCCGGCCCGGGGACGCGCAGGCCTCGCGCGGCGGCGAGCGAGCGCCACCTGCCCTCGACGCCGTGCAGGTCGAGCGCGAGGCGCCGCAGCCTGACGCTGTACTGCTCGCGGTCCAGGGCGTCGGCCAGCCGGGAGACGCTGAAGCCGTCCAGCAGGTCGGCCAGTTCGGCGCCGAGCAGGTCGCGCCAGGCCCCGGTGGGGGTGGCGACGACGGGGACACCCGCGGCGGCCAGCCCGCAGACCGTACGGGCGAGGCCGAGGGCTTCGGCGGCACTCCCGGTGAGGCCCCCGGGATCCACTGTGGGATCCGCTGTGGGATCCGCTGTGAGGTCGACGGTGACGCCCGCGAGGCCGCGCAGCCGGGAGACGTCGGTGTCGGTGAGGGCGCCGGACGGCGGGACGCGCACCACGACGTCCCCGGCGGCGATCTCGTAGGCCCCCGAGCGTGCGGTCAGTTCGGCCACGGGTCCGTCCGCGGCGGGCAGGAACCCGATGGGGCAGACGGAGCGCTCGTCGATCGGCGCGAGCAGGTCGGGCGTGAGAGGGCCGAGGACCGTGGCGGGACCCGGCCCTCTCACGCCCGACCCGAAGCCCGGCCCGAAGCCCGGCTCAAGGCCCGACTCGAAGCCCGGGTCGAGGCCCGGGTCAGGACCAGGGTCGGAACCCAGGCCCGGTCCCAGGTCCGGGACGGGCGCGACGGGGCCGGGGACGAGGTTGGCCTGGGCGAGGAGC
The DNA here is from genome assembly GCF_042650425.1 of Streptosporangium jomthongense. Classification (NCBI taxonomy): domain Bacteria; kingdom Bacillati; phylum Actinomycetota; class Actinomycetes; order Streptosporangiales; family Streptosporangiaceae; genus Streptosporangium; species Streptosporangium jomthongense. Next base: position 793,568 of record NZ_JBHSBC010000032.1, read on the forward strand.
GCCGGGCGGGCGGGGACGAGCCGGGAGGCGGCACGGCGGGCGGGTTCCCGCCGGTCGATCGGGGCCGGCCCCTCCCCCAGCCAGTCCGGTGTCCCGGAGGAGGCGGCGCGGAGGCAGAGGTCTCCGCCCGAGGCGTCCCGCCGGGCGGGGACGGGGCCGGACAGGGGCGTGGGGGCGGCGTTGGGGTCGCCGGGACGCCAGTGGGCCGTCCCCGTCCCCGCCAGGGCGACCACCGGGCCGTGCAGCCTCTCGCGGGCCGTGCCGCCCAGCCCCCTGGTCACGGCGCGCAGCACCTCCCCCGCCGGTACGGCCCTGCCGAAGGTCACCTCGACGCGCCACGCCCAGGCGGGCGGCCGTCCGCCGCTCACGTGGACCTCGCGCAGCGCGCGCCAGAACGCGGCCCCGTCGGGGACGGGCACCGGAGCCACCCGCCACGGCGGCGTCTCGGCGACCATGACCGTCAGCGTCCGCACCCGCGGCAGCATCCCCCCGTACGGCACGGCCCTGCGCAGGTCGGCGGGGGTCCTGGCGAGCAGCAGGAACCTCTCGCTCTCCTCGGCGATCACATGGTCGGCGGGGACGGCGTCCAGGTCCGTCCAGGTCGCGTCCGTCCCGTCGCGCAGTCTCGCCAGCACGGCGGGGCTCTCCTCGAACCCGATGTGGCAGCCGAGCACCTCGCGGTTCACATGCCGCCCCTGACGAAGACGTCCAGGCCCTTCTCCGCCGGGTGCGTGGTGCGGGTCACCTCGGGGAAGCGCAGCACCCAGCGGTCGCTGACCACCTTGTCGTCCGCCCTGGCCGCGTCGTCGAGGAAGAACGCGACCTGCTCGGAGCAGCGGGGCAGCAGCAGCGGAAGCGCGGGGTAGCGCGCGGCGGGCCCGGTGGCGCCGGGTGGCCCGTCCACGAAGACGAGGCCGACGTCCTCGACGCCGACGAGCGCCTCCCGGTCGTACCACAGGTAGGTCTCCATCCCCTCCAGCCAGGGCAGCAGGGGCGCGTCACGGATCTCGACGACGTCGGAGAGGCCGTGGGCACGGACCAGGTCGCGGCTGGCCTCGGCGTAGCGCGGCTCGTGTTCGAGCGCGACGACCTTCGCCCCGGTGCGTTCGGCGACGTAGCCGAGCCACACGCTCGACGACCCGCTGCCGCACTCGACGATGGTCTTCGGCCTGGTCCTGAGGATCCACCCGGTCATCATCCGCAGCACGTCGGGGGAGGCGGCCCAGCCTCTGAGCGGAGGAAGCGGAGCGCGGGGGGTGATGAGCGACCGCAGGTCGGCGAAGGCCTCGAACTGCGTGTACGAGCGGCCGATCTCCCGTTCCAGGGAGCGGTGCTGCCCGCCGACCCGTTCGAAGCCGTCCTCGACCAGCTGGTCGGTCCTGGTGAGGGAGCGCAGGCACTCGGCGTGCCGTGCCTCGCCCTTCTTCTCAAGGGAGCCGACCCTGCGCCCGACGCGGTTCAGCTCCCCGCACATCCGGCCGACCTTGGCCTCACCCCGCCGCAGCGCGCGCGTCAGGGAGCGCCCGACGGCGAACGCCAGGCAGCCCGTCCCGGCTGCGAACCCGGCGGAAAGGGCGACCGGCAGGCGGGGGTCGAAGTCTCCCGCGCTGTAGGACAGCGCTGTGATCGCGATCACCACACCGGCGGCGACCCTGATTGTACGGCTGGGCATTCTTATCAACGGCATACGTACTTGGGCCTTTCGGGAAATTGCCCGCATGGATCGCATTCCAGCGCCACCGGCCATTCAACGGGCAACGTTGTGAAAATAACGTAGTGGCCTGTTCAAGACGGTGTTCCGTGCTTGGCCCGGCCTTTGCCGACCCCGTCCCAAGGGCTTGCGCGCCCCGAATACGGGACAGGAGAATTTCACCCGGCATCCGGGGGACCGCCTTCCGCGTGAAACACCCCACGATCCGCAGGACCATGGAGAACATCGCCCGCCCCGTCGGATGCGGGCCAACAAACCACCACAAGAAGGACGGCAGACCCCTCGTACGGCACCACACATATCGCCATATCCGGCCAGCCGATAAGAACGGCGGGAAATCACCCGGCAGCCTGACCCGCATTCCTTTACGAATTGCACACGGTGCATTACCGTCGCCCCAAAGCGAGACAGAGGCGGAGACCCCCGGTCGATCCGCCTTTCCGATCACCATTCGAGAGACGGGGGCCGACCCCCACCGGCCGCCTGGAGTTGATCAGAGTGCGCCCGACCGAAACCGCCGGTGTCCCCTTCCCCTGGCACGCGCGCATCAGGGACGCCGGAACCGGCCGGATTCTGGGCGCCGGCATGCTCGTCGGCACCCGGCACGTGCTGACCTGCGCCCACGTCGCCGGTGACGGGCAGGCCCCGCCGGAGACCGAGGTCGTCGTCGAGTTCACCACCCGCCCCGGGGCGACGACCACCGGCCGGGTCGAACCGGACCACTGGATCCCCGAGGGAAAGGCGGGCGAGGGCGACCTCGCCCTGCTCCGGCTGGCCGAGGACCAGCCGGAGGGCTGCGGCGCCTCCCTGCGCAGGCAGGCGACCCCGCTGGGGACCCAGGTCCACGCGCTCGGCTTCCCCCACGACCACCCCGACGGCCTGTGGGCCTCCATGCGGCTGGCGGGCAGTTGCGGCCCGCGTGGCGAGTGGGTGCAGCTCAACGACTGGCGTCCCGGCGAGCCCCGGCAGGGGTTCAGCGGCGCGGCCGTCCTCAACGAGCTCAACGAGCTCAACGACCACGTGATGGGCGTGGTCGTCGGCGGGCGCAGGGGCGGCCCGGCGAACCTCGCCTACATGATCCCGGTGGAGACCGTCGCGCGTTACCTGCCGCGGACCAGACGGTGGGTGCACGGGCCGGGCGCGGTCGATCCGGAGACGGCCGTCGACTACGACCCACTGGTCCCCGACGTCGCGCTCGCCCAGCGGATGACCGACTGGCTGCGCGCGCCGAGCGCCGTACGCGTGATCACCGGCGGCGGCCCGGGGCAGTCGCGGACGCTGCGCAGCGTCATCGTCTCCTCCGACCGGGAGCACCGCCCGCCCGACGGGGTGCTGGTCTCCGCGCCCCCGGGGACCGTCTCCCCCGCCGCCAGCCTCGACCTTGCCGTCGACGCCTCGGGGAAGACCGTGGAGGCGATCTCCCTGCGCATCCTCGACCGGCTCGGCATCCCCGGCCCGCCCGGCGCCGCGGCCGGGCGGGTGCGTGACGGTGTCCCGTCCATGACCATCGTCGTGTACGGCATCGACGAGGCCGACGACCCGGTCTCCCTCGTGGAGACCCTGCTGCGGCCGCTCGCCGAGCAGCGGTCCCGGCTGCTGCTGGTGTTCGGGCGTGACGCCTCCCCGGCCCTCGACCAGGCGCGCTCCCTTGAGTCGGAGGCGGCCCGCGCCGAGCGTGCGCACGTCCTGCGGCTTCTCGGCGAGCTGGCCGACCTGGTCGCCAAGCTCGGGGCCGCCGAGCGACGCGCCGTCGAGCACTGGCGGGAGGTCGCCCCGCGTGTCGCGGGCGTGCCCGACCCGCCCGACCTCGTCGCCGCGTTCCGGCTCCGCCTGCTGCGGCATCCGGACTCGGCGCCCGAGGAGCACTGGACCGCCCGCGAGCTCCAGGAACTCCTGCGCCGCGAGGGCCGCGCGGCGGCGCGGATCGAGGAGTACGGCCGGAGCCTGCGGGAGGCCCTGGGCCGCAGGGACGAGCTGCGCGGCCGGTTGGAGACCGGCAAGGCCCTGGCGGCGGGCGCGGGCCTGGCCGAGGACATCGAGCTCGGCCGCCTCTACGACGAGGCCCACGAACTGCTGTGGGACCGGCGGCCCTGCGACGTCGACCGGGCGGGCACCCTGGTCAGAAACTACGAGACGGCCGTCAGGCGCCTGCGCGCGACCGGCAGGGCGGGCGGGGGCGGATGACCCCCTGCGCGCGCCCCGGCTGCACGGGGGTCGTCGACGAGACCGGCTACTGCGACGTCCGGGGGCACAGGAACGATCCGCCGTCCGCCGAGGCCACCGGGGCCACCGGGGCCGCCGGCGTCATTGGGGCCGCTGAGGAACCGGCCAGGTCCCACGGCACCTCCGGTACGGTCCCGCTGCCCGTGCTTCCCGCGACCGACCCGCTCAGCCGTGTCGATCCCGCCCCCCGCCCGCCCGAGCACGGACGGCCCTGCGCGCGTCCCGGCTGCGCGGGGGTCGTCGGAGGCGGCTACCTCGGACAGCCGCCGCTCTTCGAGGGGGTCTGCTCGCTCTGCCGTACCCCGTACTCCTTCAGGCCGAAGCTGCTGCCCGGTGAGATGGTCGACCGCTACCGGGTGCTCGGCTGCCTGGCCCACGGCGGTCTCGGCTGGGTCTACCTCGCCTGGGACACCGGGCTGGAGCTGCACGTCGCGCTCAAGGGGCTGATCGGCGACGGCGACGAACACGCCAGGCGGGTGGCCGTACGGGAACGGCAGATCCTCACCGTCCTGCACCACCCCAACATCGTCCGCATCCTCAACTTCGTCACCCACCCCGACCCGCGCTCGAAAACCGAGACCGACTACATCGTCATGGAGTACGTGGACGGGCGGTCCCTGCACGAGGTCGCCGCCACCGGTGACCTGCCCGTCGAGCAGGTGATCTCCTACGGTCTGGGCATCCTGTCGGCCTTCGAGTACCTGCACGGCTTCGCCGACGCGGGCTCTGGGCGCCGTGGCCTGCTGTACTGCGACATGAAGCCCGACAACGTCCTGCACACCGGAGACCGGGTCAAGCTGATCGACCTCGGCGCGGCCCGCTGGATCGGCGACCGGACCTCCCCCCTCGTCCACACCCGCGACTTCCAGGTCTCCCAGGAGGAGATCGACGAGCACTGGCTGACCGTACGGTCCGACCTCCACACGGTCGGCCGCACCCTGGAGTCCCTGCTCCCCGGAGGCTGGCAGGCCGGGGACACCCCCGGCGCCGAGTCGTTCCTTCGGCTGCTGCGCCGCGCGACCGCCCCGTTCCCCGAGCGGTTCTCCTCGGCGGCGGAGATGGCCGAGCAACTGCGCGGTGTGCTGCGGGAGATCCTCTCCCTGCGTGACGGCCTTCCCCGTCCCGAGCCGTCCACGGTCTTCACCCCGACCGCCGCGCTGCTCGACGCCGGGCTCGGGGCGGTGCCGCCGCTCGACCACTGGATCGGGCCCGCGGGCCGTACGGCGTTGCTGGACCCCGGCAGGCCCGCGCCCTCCGTTGGCGCCGTCCGGCTGCCCACGCCCCGGGTGAACCCCGACGACCCCGAGGCGGGTCACCTGGCGAACGTGAGCGTCGACGACCCCCGGCGGCTCGTCGACACGCTCGGCGCCCTGCGGCGGGAGTCGGCCGAGGCGTACCTGCTCATGTGCCGGGCCCACCTCGAACTGGCCGAGATCGACGAGGCCGGGCGGTGCCTGGAGAGGGCCGGGACGGTCCTCGGCGAGGGCGCGCCGTACGACTGGCGGACGGCCTGGCACCACGGGCTCCTCGCCCTCGCCGAGGGGCGGGCCGACCTGGCGCTGGAGCGGTTCGACGCCGTCTACACGGCGTTGCCCGGGGAGGACGCGCCCAAGCTGGCCCTGGGCTTCTGCGCCGAGCACCTCGGGGAGCCGGACCGGGCCGCGCGGCACTACCGGGCGGTGTGGCACCGTGACCGCTCCCAGGTGAGCGCGGCCTTCGGGCTGGCCCGCATCCACCTGGCCGAGGGCGCCAGGGGCGAGGCCGTACGGATCCTCGACCAGGTGCCCCGCGTCTCGCGGCACTTCGACGCGGCCAGGATCGCCGCGGTGCGCATCCACGCGGGACGGCTGCCCGGCGGGCCGGGCGCGGGCGCGTGCCTGCCGACGGCCGCGGACCTGGGCGAGGTGATCGACCGGCTGCCCGACCTGTACCTGGACGGCGGCGACCGGGACGGCGACGCCCGCGCCCGGTTGCGGGCCGCGCTGCAGGAGGCGGCGCTTGAGTGGGTGCTGGAGGGCGGGGGACGGCGGGCCGTACCCGGCGCGACCGGAACCAGGCCCGGGAGCACGACCGGCGGCGGGACCGGGGTGTCCCGCGGGTACGGCCCCCCGGTCCTGGCCGACCCGGTCGGTGAGGCGGCCCAGCGCGCGCTCCTTGAGGAGTCCCTGCGCAGGCTCGCCCAGCAGGCGGACGACGCCCGGCGGCACAACGCGCTGATCGACCTCGCCAACACGGTCCGCCCGAGAACACGGCGGTGACCCGGCGATGATCCGGCGATGAGGAGGAACAGGAACGGATGAGCGCACGCCCCGCCTTCACCCTCGAAGTGGGCCAGAACAAGTACCTGCGGGCCACGGCCGGCGAGATGCACGCCATGCTCACGATCGGCGCGCACGGCCTGGACGGGCTCGCCCCCACGGTGGCCGAGGTCATCCTCGTGGACACCTCGGGCTCCATGGGCAGGCCGGGCACGAAGATCGGCGCGGCCAGGCGGGCGAGCGCGGCGGCGATCGACACGCTGCGCGACGGCGCGTTCTTCGCCGTCGTCTCCGGCAACCACGAGGCCGCGATGGTCTACCCGCCCGCCCCCGGGCTGGCCGTGGCGACGCCGGAGGTCAGAGCCGAGGCGAAGGCCGCGGTGCGGCGGCTCACCGAACGCGGCGGCACGGCGATGAGCACCTGGCTGCGGCTCGCCCGGCGCGTCCTCGCCACCCGGCCCGCCGTGATCAGGCACGCGATCCTGCTGACCGACGGCCGCAACGAGAGCGAGCCGGGGGAACGGCTCGACGCGGAACTCGACGCCTGCGCGGGACTCTTCTCCTGCGACGCCCGCGGCATCGGGGACGGCTGGGCGTCACAGGAGCTGCTGCGCGTCGTCACCGGGCTCAACGGCACGGCCGACGCCGTACGCGAGGACGCCGACCTGGTGGCCGACTTCCGGGAGATGACGCGTTCCGCGATGCGCAGGGGTGTCCCCGACCTGCGCGTCAGGCTGAGGCTGCTGCCCGGTGCCGAGGTCCGCTACGTCAAACAGGTCTTCCCCGTCGAGGCCGACCTCACCGGGCGGCTCGTGCGGACCGACGGGACGGTGGAGTTCGGGACGGGGCCGTGGGGTGAGGAGAGCAGGGAGTACTTCGTCCGCATAGACGTCGATCCGGCCGGTCGTGACAGGGGTGAGGACCTGCGGCTGGCCCGGGTGGACCTGGCGGCGGCCGAGGGGGCCTCCGGAGAGGTCGAACTACCCGCCGTGGGGACGCCGATCCTCGTGCACTGGACCGACGAGCCCGCGCTGTCCTCCCGGGTCGACCCGAAGGTCGGCCACCACGCCCGGCACCTGGCGCTCAGGGAGGCGATCGACGCGGGCCGCCTGGCCTACGAGTCCGGCGACGGGGCCGAGGCCGAGCGGGCGTGGGGCCTGGCCGTACGGCTCGCGACGGAACTCGGCAACGACAGGAACCTGCGGTGGCTGTCCCACCTGGTCCACGTCGTGGACGCCTCCCGGGGGCTGGTGCGGCTGAGGGAGCGGATCGACCCCAGGGACATGAAGGGGTCACAGCTCAGCTCGTGGCACTCGACGCTGAGCCCCGGTGCCCGTTCCCGGCGGCTCGGTGAGGAGCCCGAGGAACGGCTGGTGGCCGCGCGGCGGCGGTGCCCGAACTGCTCACGTGTGCCACGGGCGGACTCCCTGTTCTGCGAACAGTGCGGCCTCCCCCTGCAGGATTTATCCGATTTATCGGACTTGTCGGAGGCTCCCGACGAGCTGCCCCCGGAGGACCGGTGAGCACCACGCGCAGGACCCTGTGGCGCCTCCGGGCCGTGCTGACGGTCGCCGTCGCCGCGCTGTTCGTCACCTCCTTCTGGCTGTTCCAGGGCGTGCACCAGACCGCGGACTCAAGGGCGATCTCCGCGATCCTGGAGATATCGAGCGTCCGGCAGGCGCTGGCCACCGCCGACCGGGCCGCCGTCGAGACCTTCCTCGGCACCTCGGAACGCGGCACCTCGGAACCTGACACCCCGGGGCCGGGCGCCTCAGGGGCGCGTGCCCCGGAACCGGGCACCGCAGAGGCGGGCGTTTCGGGGTCGGGCGTTCCATCGCCGGGAGGGGCCACGCTCACCCTGCCCGCCGAGCAGGAGTACCGCGAGCAGATCCAGACCGCCGGTCTCAACCTCGCCCAGGCGGCCAGGGACGACGTCGCCGACGACGTGCCGGGCAGGAGCGACGACCTGCAACTCGCCCAGGGGATGCTGGCCGTCTACACCACCCTCGTCGAGCAGGCCGGGGAGCACTACCGGCGCGGGGACGGCACCGTCGGCGCGACCTACCTCTGGGGCGCCTCCCGCCTCATGCACCATGACAGGCAGGGCATCCTCAAGACGCTCGACGACGCCCAGGAACGGCAGTGGACATGGCTGCGCGCGCAGTTCCCGTCCACCTGGGCGATGCGGACGGCCACGGTCTGCTGGGGCCTCTGCCTCCTGACGACGCTGGCCCTGCTCTGCGGGACGCAGGTCTTCCTGCGGCGGCGCTTCCGCCGGGACCTGAACCCCCGGCTGCTCACGGCCACCGCGCTCGTGCTCGTCCTGGCGGCGGCGACCTCACCGGCCTACTTCTCCGGGGCCGATCTCGACGAGGCGGGCACGATGACGCGGAGGGTGGCCGAGGCCAGGAAGGCCGGGGTCGAGGCGGAGCACGACTACGGCGACGAACGGCTGGCGCGACTGCTGGACCCCGTCTGCGGCACGCCGGGCACGTGCGGCCCCACGGTCGCCAAGGAACTGCGTGTACGGAGCGACGTCCCCCCACCACCGGTCCCGAGGGAGGCGGCCGAGATCAGAGAGGTCAACGTCCGGATGCGGGACGCCACGGAGTACGCGGGCCTGGTCTTCCTCATCCCGCTGCTCTCCGCCGCCGCCGGGGCGCTGATCTGGGGCGGCATCCACCCACGCCTCAACGAGTACAGGTACCGGCCACGATGAGACGAAGAACGCTCCACAGGGTCACCACGAGGATCGTCGCCGGGCTGGCGCTGCTGGGCGTCACCGTGTGCGCCACGGCGTGCGCGCCGCTGCCCGGAGGCCGTACCGTCTCGGTGCTCGCGACCTGGACCGGCACCGAGGCCGAGCACTTCGGGAAGGTCCTTGCCGCCTTCGAGGACAGAACCGGCATCCACGTCGAGTACACCGGGACCCGCGCGATCGACGAGACGCTCCGCTCCGACCTGCGGGGCGGGACACCCCCGGACATCGCGATCCTGCCCAGCACCGGTGACCTGGCGCAGTACGCCCACAGCGGCGACCTCCTCCCCCTGGACGGGGTGGTCTCCCGGCAGGACCAGTACGGGCGGCCGTGGCTGCTGCGGCTGAACCGGAAGGTGTACGCCGTGCCGTTCAAGGTCAACCTCAAGAGCCTCGTCTGGTACGACCGGTCGCGCTGGCGGCCCTCCCCCCAGGAGATGCGAGACCCGCTCTCCCTGCGGACCGGGGGCCGGGCACGGAGCGTCTGGTGCCTGGGGATGCAGGCCCTGCGTTCGGCGGGCTGGCCGGGGACCGACTGGATCGAGGACATCCTGCTGCACCAGGTCGGTCCCGAGAAATACCGGGAGTGGGCCTCGGGGACGCTGGCGTGGACCTCCGACGAGGTACGGCAGGCGTGGGAGACGTGGGGGAGGATCCTGGACGCCTCCGGCCTCGACCGGCAGGGCCGCAGGGTCGCGCTGCTGACCGACTTCAGCGAGGCCGGGCTCGGGCTGTTCGGCGACCCGCCCGGCTGCCTCCTCGAACACCAGGCGTCCTTCGTCATCGTCACCTACCCGCCGGGCGGCGACGTCGACTTCTTCCCCTTCCCGTCCCTCCCCTCCGGGAAGGGCGGCGCCGTTCGCCGGTCGGTGGTGGTCTCCGCCGACTTCGCCGGGATGTTCAACGCGACCCCGCAGGCAAAGGAGCTGATGAGGTTCCTCGCCGGTGACGAGGCCCAGCGGATCTGGCCCGCCATCCCGGCCGGTGCCGCCTTCTCGGCGAACCTGGGAGTGCCCCCCGACGTCCATTCCGTCAAGGATCCGGTGGGCAGGAAGGTCGCGGACACCCTCGACGGGGCGGCCATGGTGTGCCTGGACGCCTCCGACCTGATGCCGCCCGCCCTGCGCGACGCCTTCGGCGACGCCGTCATCGAGTATCTGAGCGCCCCGGAACGGCTGCCCGACCTGCTCACCGAACTCGACCGGGTCCAGGACCGTGTCAAGAACAGGTGGCGGCCGAACGAGCAGGAGCGGAAGGACCTGCTGTCGTTCTCCTGCCCCGGCCCCCTCAACCGGCCCGGCCGGCCCATCCGGCCCGTGAAACCGAACGGAGTCACCCCATGACAGAACTGGTGCGTTTCGACATCGACGGTGAGGAGGGCTCGGTGCTCGTCGAACTCGACCCGGCCCCCGGCTTCGAACGTCTCTCCCGCAGGGACGGCGGCCTCGCCCAGGCGAAGGTCTCCTTCGAGGGCGCCCTGGCCGGGGTGCGCGACGCGGCCTCCAGCGCCCTGAAGCAGTTCCAGGCCATGGCCGTACCACCGGACGAGGTCGAGTTGCAGTTCGGCGTCAGGCTGAGCGCGGAGGCCGGGGCGGTGATCGCCAAGACCGGCGCGGAGGGCCACTTCGAGGTGCGGGTCAAGTGGCAGCGCGAACCCCGCCTGAGAATCCTCTCCGACCCCTCCTGACCTCCCACCGGTGTCCCGGGCGACGGCCACACGGCCGCCCGGGGCGCCCGTCCCCCCGGCGGTGGCGCGCCGACCGCCGCCACCCGGGCCCCGCGGACATCCGCGAGCGGTTCGTTCAAGACCGGGCCGCGGCGCGCGGACGAGACTGCCGGGCATGAGCGAGAACACCTTCACCCCCGCCCTCGGCCGTTTCGCCCCCACCCGGTTCTACGACCATGTGGTCGCGCTGACACGTGAACGCCTGTGGCGGGCGCTGGCCGCCATGTACGTGGCGCCGCGCCCCGACGACGTGATCGTCGACGTGGGATGCGGCACCGGCTCGCTGGCGGTGACGCTGGCCCGCGTCGAGCCGAGGGCGCGGATCATCGGCCTCGACCCCGACTCCGACGTGCTGGCCACGGCCAGGCGCAAGGCCGCCGCCTCCGGTGTGACGGTGCGCTGGCAGACCGGCATGGGCGACGAACTGGCCGGCCTGCTGGGGGCCGCCTCGGTGGACACCGTCGTGTCCAGCCTCGTGCTCCACCAGTGCCCGGTGCCGGTGAAGCGGGCGGTGCTCGCGTCGATGGCCACGGCGCTGCGGCCGGGCGGGAGGCTGGTGATCGCCGACTACGGGCTGCAGCGAACGAAGCTGATGCGGCTGGCGTTCCTGACCGTCCAGTTCGCCGACGGCAGGCAGGACACCCAGCCCAACGCCGACGGCGCGCTTCCCGGTCTCATGTCGGCCGCCGGGTTCCGCGACGTGCACGAGGCCGAGGTGGTCTCCACGGCCACCGGCTCGATCTCGATCTACGTCGCGCGCAAGGGCTGACCGCGCAGCAGCGACAGTACGGCCACGGGCGTGAGGCCCGTCATCTCGCGCATCCGGCGGGTGAGGTGCGCCTGGTCGGCGAAGCCCGCCGCGAACGCCGCCTCGGCCGGGGAGCGTCCCGCCTGCAACGCCTCAGCCGCCAGACGCAACCGAGCCCACACCCGCCAGCGGGTCAGCGGCATGCCCACCTGGTGCCGTGCCAGGGCGCGCAACCGCTGGGGGGAGAGCCCAACCGTCGCGGCCAGCACGGGCATGGGAACGTTTCCGTCCCACAGCGTGTCCAGCGCCTCGACCAGCCGGGGGTCGAGTTCACCCGACGGGCGGGCGCCCGCCCTGCCGATGTCCTCCGCGCGCAGGCCGCGCAGTTCGGGAGCGGGGGTCACGCCGTCCCCGTGGCGTTCACGCAGCCGGTCGGCGAACACGCAGTGCGGCTCGACGTAGAAGACGACGAGATCCGTCGCGGCGAGCATGCGGTGCCGTTCCATCGGCGGCACGACCAGCGTCACGGCCCGGTGGTGGATGTCCGAGGCGTCCACGACGGAGACCTCGCCCCGGACCGCGACGGCGATCTGGAAGGCGGCGTGCCGGTGGAAGGAGCCGTCCGGTGTCGGGCCCTGGTACACCGCGTACCCCTCGCCGACGGAGAACCGGGGCGTCGGCCCCTCCTGAGGGTTCATCCCTTCGATTCTGCCCGGTACGACTTCCTTGCGCCGACCGGGATTCGTCAGGATATCCTGACGAACATGACGTTCATGAGCCCCGACATCCCCGGTCACGAGGGCTTCGCCGCCCCGGTGCTGCCCAACGGCGAACCGGCCTCCTCCTCAAGCGCCTTCGTCAAGGAGTTCGTCGGTTACCAGGCCGCCTGCTCGTGCGGGTGGGCCGACCAGCGCCGGTTCCCGCCCACGCGGGAGGGGGCGAAGGAGACGGAGTACCGGTGGTGGAGCAGGCACGCCGCCCCGCTGATCGCCGCCGCCCCGCCCAGCGAACTGGTGGTCAAGTCGAACCTCCTGTACGAGCGGATCGCGCGACTCGCCGCGGAACGCCCGCTGGCCGCCCTGACGCTGCTGTCCCAGGTGGAGGGCTGGCAGCGCGTCCTGCTCGACCAGGCCGTCGCCGGGGCCCGGGAGTCCGGCGCGTCCTGGGCGCAGGTCGGAGAGGCGATGGGGATCTCCAAGCAGAGCGCGCACGAGCGGTTCAGGACACGCGTGAACATGTGACACCGGGGACCCGGTCCACCGATCCTCCGAAGGGAGGAAACGGTCCGTACCTCCGTCTGGTGATCGCTCGCCGGAAATAGGCGATCATCAAGACATGCGTAAGGCATTTGCCCTCTTATTAGGGCTCACGATCCCCTTATCCACCTTCACCCCGGTTTCCGCGGACACCACACGGACCCCCGCCCCCAGCGCCGCGATCTCCTGGGCCCCCTGCCCCGAGGATTCGGGCGCGGAGTGTGGGACGCTCGCCGTACCGGTCGACTGGAGGCGTCCGGCGGCCGGGACGTTCAACGTGGGCGTCGCCCGCCGCAAGGCCACCGACCCTGCCGCCAGGATCGGCACGCTCGTGGTGGCCGCGGGCGGCCCCGGAGGGTCGGGGGTTGACCTCGTCCTCGCGAGCCCGCAGATCCTCACCCCGGAGACCCTGCGCCGCTTCGACGTCGTCAGTCTCGACCCGCGCGGCACGAACCGCAGCAACCCGGTGGTCTGCTCGACGGAGCTGTTGCAGCAGGCCCCCGACCCGATCGTGAAGAGCCAGGCCGAGTTCGACAGGGCCGTGGCCTACAGCAGGCGGCTGCGCGCCGACTGCCGGGCCCGCACCGGCCCGGTGTTCGACCACGTCGACTCGCTCAGCGCCGCGGCCGACCTCGACGCGTTCCGCGCGGCGCTGGGCGAGGAGAAGCTGTCCTTCTGGGGCATCTCCTACGGCACCCTCCTCGGCCAGCAGTACGCCGAGCGCTACCCCCGGCGGGTCCGGGCCTTCGTGCTCGACAGCGTCATCGACCACAGCGTCGACACCCGGACCTTCATGGACACCGGGACCTGGGGCGCGCAGGACGCCTTCAACGAGTTCGTGGCCTGGTGCGAGCGTGACGAGGCCTGCCTCCAGCACGACGGGAACGTCAGAACCCTCTGGAAGGGGCTGATGGCCCGGGCCGACCGCGGCGAACTCAGTGTCCCCGGTCAGCCCGGCGCCCTGCTGACGCCCTTCGTCCTCAGCTGGACCGCGCTGGACTACTTCTACAGCGCCGACACCTGGCGTCCGTTCTCCGAACTGCTGGCCGCCCTCGACACCGGCCAGGCCACCGCCGGGCAGCTGCCCACGCCCCTGGCCGCCAAGAGCGCCCAGGACGTCAGCCCCAACCCCTTCCAGATCTTCTGTGAGGACTACCGGCTGCCCGTCCGCGACTTCCGCGAGTACGACAGGCACCTGCGCAGGCTTGGCAGGATCGCGCCCGACATGCGCTACAGCTTCCTCGCGGTCTTCCCGGTCTTCACGTGCCTGGGAGAGCCGAGTTCGATCCCCAATCCGCAGCACGAGCTGAGGGTCCGTACGGACACGCCGCTTCTGGTCGCCAACTCGCTGCACGACCCGGCCACCGTCTACCCGTGGGCCGTGAGCACGACCCGCCAGCTCGGCCGCTCCGGGCGCCTGCTCACCTACGAGGGCTGGGGTCACATCGTCTACGGCCGTGGACCGTGCGCCACGGGCGCCATCGACTCCTACCTGATCTCGCGGACCCTCCCCGCCCGAGGAGCCCGCTGCCCGGCCGTCCCGCCGAACACCGGGACCGACAACCTCCGCAAGCTCGTCTCCCCGCTTCCCCACATGCCCGGCTGGACCTCTCCCCTGTAGTCCCCGGTTCGCGCGCGTCGGCCGGAAAGACGCTCCTGACGACGCGCTCTGATGGTGGCTCCTGGCGGGAATGAGGACCGGGTTCCCGCACCGGTCCTCACTCCCGCCCTCCTGCCGGCCTCGGTTCCTGACGTCCGGAGTCGCTCCGCCGTCAGGCGGGGCAGACGACGTCCGGTACGCCTCGTGGCAGGTTGCGGCGCTCGTCCTCGCTGAGGTCACGTCCAAGGACGCCGCACAGGTGGGACTTCCACAGTTCAGGATCGAGCCGGAACAGCTCCACAGATCCTCGGGCCGTGTACTCCGTGGGCTTACGGTTCCTCAGCAGGACCCTGCCGTTGTCGGAAGCCTCCATGAAGTCCTGCTTGCCGGCGAAGTTGTAGGAGGTCACCTCGACGTCACCGGAGCCGGTCATCCTCATGAGGCGTACGGAACTTCCGTTGGCCAGAAAGAATCCCGGACTCTCCGATCCGTCGTTCTCCATGATCCCCACCTGCCATTTCTCTGCTTCCATGGGTCCGAACGGGCCCAGTATCTTCCGTGCTCGCCGACGGTCCTGTACCGACCACAACTCGACCATGAGGCCTCGGGTCAGCACGATGGCATAGCGACCACTGGGCTCGATCGCCGCGGTGATCAGATCGGGCCCCAGGCTGATCCGCAGATCCGGGTTCTCCACGTGGGTCGCCAGACGGACGGCCCGCAGAGTGTGATCATGGGCGTTCGTGATCTTTATGTATCCCGGCTCGTAGTACGGACCCACCGAGAGCTCCCTGAGGTCGGCCCCGCCGAGAAAACCGTAAATGTCGAACGGGTCGGACAGAGGCCGACCATTACGGGCGTTCCAGTGTTCGATCACGCTTCCGGAGACCGTCACCAGTTCCTCGTCTGTGAAGAAGAAGGAGGTCACCCGGAGTCGTTTCCCGTTCTTGCCGGCGGGGGGCATACGGGCGGTGAGCTCGGCCACTCTGCGCAGGTGCGGAAGCTCATAGACCGTGACCCTGTTCTGGTCGGTCACATCGGCCACCAATGTCCCAGCGCGGTTTATGGTCAACAGCAGTCCCGGGTCAGGGGGCGTGGCGGGAATGTGAACCTCGGAGAGTGTTCTTTCCTGCCCTCCGGTCTCCTTGATCACCAGTCGATCAGCGGTCCCGGCGCCGTTCTCCCCGACACGGACCAGCATGGTGCGCCCCTGGTCGAGCAGCAGCGGCGGGCTGAACACCTGCAGCCCATCGTCGGCGAACATCCGCCAGCCGATCATGCTGATCTTGTCTCGACGGACCACTACGGGGGCGTCCGGCGTACCGAGCAGGGGACCCGCCCTGTCTCCGAGGGAGAGGACAGGACCTTCGAGCCGTTGTGGCGAGGTACCCGGCCGTGCGCTGAGAAGCGTCCACCTCCCTTCTCCCTCATTGACCGCGACGCGTTCGCCCGTCCGGTCGACGGCGAGCCCCTGGCATGAGCTGTAGTCAGCGGACGGAACATAACGCGTCATCCTGTGCCCGTCAGACACGCGAAGGATCTGGTAGACGGCCTTCTTCGCGCTGGAGGGCTTCCTGCACAGGGCCAGGACCCTCCCGTCAGCCGACACCTCGGCCTCTGTCAGATCCGTCTCCGACATGCCCCGGCCGTTCTCCAGTTCTCGTACGGAGCCGCTGCGGAGATCGATGGACACCGGGGAGTTCCCGTCGCCCAGTCGTACGGCCACGAGCGTGTTCTCGTCCGGGCCGAACCACACCTGCCGCAGTTCGGGCAGTCGCCCCGGCAGTTGCCTGAGCCGCTGTGTCGCCAGGTCCCACACCTGCAGCCGCCCATCGGAGATCACCGTGGCGATCCGGTCGGCGTTCGGCGAGAAGTCGATGACCTTGTAGGAACCGGAGATTCCTCCCATGACGTACCTCTGCGGAGCGGTGCCGTACAGCCGGTGCGCCGGTCCCAGGACAATGTCGTGCGCCGTGTGGCGCACCTCGTGCCAGATCGTCGTGCCGGTCCCCTCCAGCACATAGGCAATGCGCCGACCGTCCCTGCTGACCAGCGGAAAGGTCGCGTACCCTGCCAGATCGAAATGCTTGCGCAGAATCCTTCCGCCGGCTTGGCGGAGGAACAACGTCGCACGGCCGAGCTCGGAGGAAGCCAGCGTCACCGTGCCGTCGGCGCTCATCCCGGCGGCACGGATCGGCCCCTGGACTCCGGTCAGCATCCAGACGGCGTCCTTGAGTTGGTCATATCGCTGCAACAACGCGTTACGCGCCTCCTGCGTCGGCGCGATCTCGTAGGCGGCGGTAGCTGCCAGGGTCGCCAGTCCCGGGTCCTCCTTGGCCATCTCCGCCGTGAAGCTCGCCAGAGCCCGTGACCTGTTCTCGTCCGCCCGCTCCGCGCTGACCAGCATCTGATCGACGAGAAAGGTGGCCAGGCCCACGATCAGCGCGAACACCATGGTCAGCGCGGTCCGCACGGCATGGGTTCGCCGCTGCGACATCCGGCTCCGCCGCCGGGCCAGTGCCAGGAACTCGCGTTGTTCCTTGGTCAGCTCACCCTCACGCCCGCCCAGCCACTGGTCGATGACCTCCAACTGTTCTCTGTCCGGCAGCAGGTTCGCCGACCGTCCGCCGTGCTGCCAGCGCCGTAGGTCATGGGCCAGCTCCGCCTGCCCGGTCAGGAGCTTTCCGTCCGCCTCCACCTGCTGCCGCAGCTCAGGCCAGGCTGTGATCAGCGCCTCATGGGCCAGCTCCGCGCTCTCCGGTTCCCCCTCACCGCCGTACAGCACCAGCAGCCGCCGCTCGGCGAAAGCCTTGGCTAGCTCCCACTGCGTCTCGTCCACCTCGTCCCGGGTGAGCCTGCGACGCAGCAGGATCTGGCTGTCGGGCAGCATCCGCACCAGTTTGGTGAGCAGCCGTCGCGCCGCCTTTTCCTGCTCCGGCTTGCCGTCGACCTGGTCCGCCCAGGCCCGTTCGGCGTGGTGTCCCAGCGCGCCGGACACACCCTGCATCTCCTCGTAGGCCGCGTCCCGCAGGTAACCGCCGTTCCGCTGCTCCCACAGCTTCTGCAGGACGAACCCCAGCAGTGGAAGAACGCCCGGCTCGCCACCTGTGTCGTCCAGAATGCGCCGGGCCAGCCCAGGTTCGTATTCCACGGCCGCGAGCCGCTCGACGGGCTTGGCGATCACCTCCTCCAACTGCCCGGAGGACATGGGGGCCAGCGGTACCGTCGCCCCGCCGAGCAGGGCGGGCCCCAGCCGTGGGTGTTTCAGAACCGCATCCATCAGGTCAGAGCGCAACGTGGTCAGGACACGCACTCCAGCGGTCGGCCGCTGCGGGAACAACAGGTCGACGAGCTCGTCGACCTCGGCCTGGGGACGGTTCAGGAGCGCCTCTGCCTGGTCAAGAACGACGAGAAGACCACCGGAAGCCGTACCACGGGCGCGGTGGAGCGTGTCCGCAAGCCCCTTGTCCGCGAGCCATGTCTCGACCTGGTCGGCGCTCCGCGCGCGCACGGGGCCGTACCGCCCGGACCTGGCGGCCTCGTACAGCTCGGTGGCCAGCGCCGACCGCACGGAGGAGATTTCCCCGGCGTTGAACGCCAGGACCTCGTGTCCGTCCTCCCGTATCCGGGGCGCCACACCGGCCAGGGCCAACGAGGACTTGCCGCACCCCGAAGGTCCGTAAACCGTCACGGTGCGCGCTCCGCGCAGAGCCTTGACGATGTTGCCGATGTCCTCCTGTCTCCCGAAGAAGAAGTCCGCGTCACCTTCTCCGTACGGCTCCAGCCCTCTGAAGGGAGAAGGCGGGTCGATGACGGGACCGAGTTCGGGGACCTCCCGCACGATGGTCCTGGTACGCAGTGCGTAGGCCTGCTGGGCGTCGCCCACCGGCTGCGCGGCGACCAGCAGACCGACCACCGCACCCAGCGCGTCGTCCCAGACGGGACTACCGCTGAAACCGGGCCTGACGTGGGCGACCTGCCCGCTGGACCTCGACAGCTGCACCCATCCCTCGCCCGTGGCACCGCTGAGCCTGCCTTCGAACCAGATCCCACCCGGCGCGTCCCTGGGAAACCCCACCACGCGCACCTGACCACCCCGCACGTTGTCGGGATCGGCCATGGGAAGCGGACGGGTGCCGGGTACGGGCTCCGGCAGCCGGAGAACGGCGATGTCCCCGGTTCTCTCAGCCCTGATCGGTACCCAGTTTTCGACCCGGGCCGACCACACAGGACGAGCGTCGTCGCCGGGTGGGAGCGCGCGTAGCGAGAACTCGACCGTGACTGGAGTTCCCTCAGCCACAGCCTCCTCACGAGGCCTTTCCAACGCGTCCGAAACCACGTGAGCGCAGGTCAGCACCAGATCCGGAGCGATGAGAAAGCCCGCCCCGCCCCCGACGCCGTCCCGTCCTCTGATCTGGACGACCGCCATGGCCATGGCTTCGTCCGGACTGCTCGACCACGCCCGTACGGTTTCCGCCATCGGACCTCCTCCGCGCCTCAGGCCGGACGTCGGCCGCTCGCCGCGCCTTCACGTAGGCCCCCGAGAAATCGGCTGCGATCGCCGCACTCGCGATGACGACGTTCGCTTCGGGGACGGCGAGACACCGAAATCAAGAGGGAGTGTGATTCGCCAAACTGATCAGCGGTGATCAGCAGGATCGAGACGTCCGGAGGCGTCCGATTCCGCTCAGCCGGTTCTCAGTCGATTGTGCTGTTGACAGGTGGTGCGCACGATCCACGTCACCTCAGGCTGTCTTCACACCTTGCTCCAGCCTTCGGACTCCGAAATCATAAACACGGTCTGGGCAGCGGATCTCGCGGTTCGTCAAACCGCAACCGAATCCACGATAAAAGCGGGAATCTCATACGGCCAGACCCGCGAAAAAAGCATGGGAACCACAGAGGGGCGGAGATCTCTCACCCCGCGATCCAGCCGAAACCCGCGGTGTTGGCCTCGCCGAGGCCCCAGCTCCAGATCGCCTGGAGGGTCTCCGGCGGGCCGGTCAGCTCCACCTCGACCGGCGCGCCGGACTTGCCGCCCCGCACCTGGCCCGTCGAGCCGACGGAGAAGGAACGCCTGGCGCCGACCCAGGTGATCCGGGTCAGCGAAACCTCCGGGTCCAGGCCCAGCGTCTCGGCCTTGCGCCGCAGGTTGCGCTGGAAGCACGTCGGGAACTCCCGGTCGGCCGGCAGCAGCCACGCCTGACGGGTGACGCGCTCACCCTGTTCGTCCTTCCCCGCGCCCTTCACCACCACCGGGGTGAGCGTCCTGAAGAGGGCACGACCCGAGGTGAACGCCGGGGGCTCGGCCAGGGTGGCGTTCAGGATGCGGAAGGCCGCCCCGCCCCAGTCCAGCAGCTCCCGCCGTTTGATCCCCTGGGCCATCGCGGTCACCGCCTCGAAGAGGGGGCTGCCCAGCTCCACGTGTCCCCGTCCGCCGACGGCGTACCTGCCCCTGACCCGCGCGGCCCTGGGAAAGACCGGCGCGCCGTGCCCCAGCGGAACCATGCCGTACGGCCCGGCCCCCCGCGCGTGCAGGAGCCGCCCGAGATGGGGGACCTCACGTGTCAGCAGGTCGTAGAGCAGGGAACGACCAGGGGACAGCACCTTCGTCCACGCGAGTTCGGTGGCCCCCGTGGTGACCTCGATCCGCAACCGCATCATTTCCTCCCGCCTGTTCCGTCTCTCGTCGACTACTGATGGACGACGGCTTCGAAGCCGTCGTCCATCTGTAGGGGGTGAGAGCGAGGAACGACGGATGGGGCGGTGCGGAGATGGGGCTTCCCCGGGCCGGAAGCGGGACGGGCAGGGCGAGGGAGGTGCTGGCGGGGACGTCCACATGGGCGGTCGCGGCCCTGGCCGGTGTGGCCGCCGCGGTGGCCGCGGGCACGCTGCCCGATGTGATCAAGAGCTGGCTGGGAGAGCGGCGGCCGTTCCTGACGGTGCTGTGCGTGGTCGCGGCGGGGGTGTTCGCCGGGATCAACCTGTGGCAGCAACGCGGCAAAGGGGTCGGCATCGTGGTCGCCCTGCCGAGGGAGGGGCGGCGGGACCCCTGGGACGGCCAGTGGGTGGTCGCGGCGTCCGACCACGCCCGGCGTGGTCACGACTCCTGTTTCACCGTACGGCGGACCGTCCCTGCGTCCGGATCCGGCACCGAAAGGAAAGCCGGGGAGAACGCCGGGGGTGAGGCGGCCCGTGAGGACGCACTGGAGGTGGCCTACGAGCTGGTGAGCGCCCGGCTGACCGAGCTGTCCGCGGCCGACCCCTCGACGCCGGTGTCCCTGTACGTCAACGCCGCCCTGCCCGACGCCTTCGAGCTGGGCGCGAAGTTCAAGTTCCACATCCAGCGTGAGCTGCGGGGGATGCACGAGATCCCGGAGCGGGTCACGCTGCCGCAGCGTTCCGAACGCCCGCACACGGACTTCTTCCCCGCCGTCCGGATCAGTGGCCGGTTGAAGGACCCGCTGAGCCCGGCGGAGGCCGTACGGGCGGCGAAACTGGCCGAGGTGGTCGAGGAGCCGGACTTCGAGAGCGACCCCGAGGGGCGGGCCGTCGCCGTCGTCGTGCACCTGTCGGACAACCCGCTGATGGTCGCCCAGGCGCTGCGCGCGGCGGGCACGGGGTGCGCGGACACCCGGGGAGAGTGGGCGCGGTGCCGGGCCGCGCTGGTCGTCGACGGTGGCCCGGCCAACCTTCCCGAGACGACCGCCGACTTCGAACTGGTCGTACGGCATGTCTACGCGGCGTGGCGCGCCTGGACCCGGGCCAGACCGCAGTACGCGGGTCTGACCCACCGGCTGTTCATCGCCGCCCCCGCCAGCGTCGCCTTCACGCTGGGCTGGCTGTTCGGCCACACGGTGCGGGTCGTCGAGCCCTCCCACGGAACGCCCCCGCGCTCCCCCGGGACGGAGCCCCCTCACGAGACAGGAGAGACATGCACCTCGTCATGATCGGCACAGCCGGTCTCCAGCGCTACATCTTCGCCTCGGGCAAACGCCGGCAGATCGTCGGGGCGTCCGACCTGATCGCCCGGGTCGAGGGCGAGTGGGCCGACCACGCGCTGGAGCAGGTCTTCCCCGGCTTCGACAGGAACGGCTGGCGCGTCGACACCCATGACGCGGAGCTGCTGGTCGCGGGCGCGGGCGGAGTCACCGTGCTCGTCAGGGACAGAGCGGCCGGGAGACGGCTGGTGACGCGGATGAGGCTGGTCGCGCTGGAAACCGCCCCGGGGCTGGACATGTGCGGCGTGATCGTCGACTACGAGGAGGGTTCGCTGGCCTCCGCCGTACAGGAGGCGCGCAGGAGGCTGCCGACGGTGCGCGAACGACAGCCGGGACCGCTGGCGCGCTTCCCCCGCCTGCCCATCGTGGCGGACTGCGCGTCGGACGGGCTTCCCGCGAAGGGCCTGCACGCCGAGGGAGAGGGCGAGGCCGCCCGTCCCGAGTCCGCCGTGTCCGAGGCGAAACGCGTATCACGTCCGAACGCGCTCTCCCGGATGTCCGCCATCGCCGGAACGGACCGGGCCACGATGAGCGGGATCATCGACCGGCTCGGGTTCGAGGCCGAGTGGGTGGCGGTGGTCCACGCCGACGGCAACGGCCTCGGCGAGGTCTTCGGCGGCCTGGACGACCTCAGCGCGGAGGGCGCTTCCCTGCCGCCCGGAGAACGGGACCGCCGCCACGCGGAGAGGTTGCGCGCCCTCTCCCGCGGTGTGGACGGCTGCGCCAAACGGGCGTTCGCCGCCGCGCTGCGGCTCACCGCCGGCGAACTCGCCTCCCGCGAGCCCGTCCCCGTCCTGCCGTTGATCATCGGAGGGGACGACCTGACCGTGGTGTGCGAGGGAACGGTCGCGCTGTCCTTCGCCCGGCACTACCTGGAGCGCTTCGAGCAGCTGACGAAGGAGGACCTCCTGCTGCGTCCCGTCCTTGAACGGCTCGGGCGCGACGGTCTGAGCGCCGCGGCCGGGGTGGCGATCGTCAAGCGCAACTACCCCTTTCACTTCGCCTACGAGCTGGCCGAGGAGCTGACCAGGGAGGCAAAGGGGGTCAAGAGCTGGAGCTCGGCCCTGTCGTTCGTCGCGCTGTTCGAGAGTTCGGCTCCCGACCTGGGCCGTATCCGAAGCTCGGCCGCCCTGTCCGGCGGCGGGGGCCGGTCGGCCTCGCCGTACCTCGTGGGAGCGGGCTGTGCGAACGGCCTGGCGTCCGGGCGGCGCTGGGAGGACCTGCTCGAAGGGGTCGCCGCGCTGCGGCGGCGTGACCCGGTCTCGGGGGAGGTGCTCCTGCCCGGCGGTCTCGTGCACGAACTGCGCGAGGGGATGTGCCTGGGGGAGGAGGTCGCGACGTCCCGCTTCGAGCTGGCGCGCCGCCGCTTCGAGAAGGACGCCGTGCGCACCGGGGCCCTGCTCGCCCTGGCCCGGGACGGCGGCCTCACATGGACCGACCCCGAGGGGAGAACCGTGACAAGACTGCTGGACGTGCTGGCGGCCCGGCCGTTCGTCCCGGAGGGACCGGAAAGGTCAGAGGGAGGAAACGCGTGACGGGCGAGTTCACGATCTCGTTGTTCATGGTGAGCGACTGGGGGGTGGGCACGGGAAGGGGGGCCTCCGGATACGTCGACCGGCTCGTCCAGCGCGAGGAACAGTCGTCCGCCCTTGCTCCCGCTCCCCCGGTCGTGCCCGCCAAGACCCTGGTCGGCGTCTGGCGCGACTCCTGCGAGCTGGCGGCGTACGCCCTGGACAGCGGCTTCGTGGGGGTGTGGCACGCCTGGGTGAGATACCTGTTCGGCGGCCAGTACGCCCTCGCGAGCAGGACCCCGGAGGCGGCGAACAGGACGTCGAGCCCGGCGGCGCTGACACTGGACGGCCCGTTGCGACTGCCCGGCAGACTCTCCGAGGTGCTGCGGGAGCGGCCGCACGTCGCGCTGGCGACGACCTTCCGCAAGCCGGGTGTGGCGGTCGATCCGCGCACCGGCGGCGCGGAGGAGGGCATGCTCCGCTTCGAGGAGATGGCCAGGAACGGCGTCACCTTGGAGGGCCGGGCCAGGATCGACGGATTCGACAAGCTCGATGAGGCCCAGCGGGAGGCCGCCGTCGCCCTGTTGGACGCCGGGGCACGGTTGCTGGAACGGATCGGCGGCAAGCGGCGGCGTGGTCCTGGCCGCTGCCGGATGACCCTCGACGGCCCCGGCGTCTCCCCCGAGTGGACGCCGCCGCCCCCGGACGGTGTCCCTCCGCCGCCGGGCGGTCCACGGCACGAGGTCGCCGACCGCCCGGAACCGGCGGGGACGGCGGGCCCGGGATGGGAGCGCGTGGAACTGCTCGTCACCGTGGAACAGCCGGTGCTCGTCGCGGCCACCGTGCTCGGCAACGTCGTCAGGGGCGCCGACCACCTCCCCGGCTGGTGCCTGATGCCGGAGGTGGCCAGGAGGCTGGGCGGCGGGGCGCACGCCCTCGTCCGCACCGGAGACCTGGTGGTCACGGCGGCCTTCCCCGTGTCTCCCTCGGGAGCCGGGACGCTGCCGGTGCCCAGGGTCCTGGTGCACGAGAAGAACGCGGACGGCACGGTGATCGGCAACCAGATGGCGGAAGGCGGGCCGTCCAGGGGCAAGCCGTACCGGGAGGGGTACCTCGTGCCCGAAGGGCCGGAGAGGTACACGGTCGTCACCCCGGCCGGCACGGTACGCATGCACAACACCATCCAGGACGACCTGCAGCGGCCTACCCGGGAGGTCGGCGGCGTCTACGTCTACCGGGCGCTGGCGACCGGGACGGTGCTCCGCGCCGAGGTGCGGGTCCGTACGGGCACGCTGGACGACGGCTGGGCGAGGCGGCTGGCGGGACGCTGGCGGATCGGCCGCTCGGCCAAGGACGACTACGGAAAGATCCAGGTCACGGCAACCCCGGTCAGCGCTCCGGCCGGCGTTCCCCCGGCGGGTGGGCGCGGCGACGGCGAGCTCAGGATGTGGTTGCTGTCCGGCCTGCTGGTCCGTGACCGCAGACTCCGGCCGAGCATGGACCCGCGTGACGTCGCACGGGCGCTTGAGCGGGCGTTCGCGAAGGCGGGAGCCCCCGGTGTACGGCTGGAGCCGGTCACCGGGACCGAAGAAAGGCCAACGTCCACGACCACCGGGAGGGGAGTCACCTCCGCCCTCGGCGAGCAGCGCACCGACAGCTGGCACCGGGGGTGGAACCTTCCCCGCCCCACCCTGTACGGCCTCGCGCAGGGAAGCTGCCTGACCTTCACGGTGAAGGACGGCGCACTCACCCCGGAGGTCCTCGCCGAGGTACGGGCCGCGGGGGTGGGTGAGCGCAGGGCCGAGGGGTTCGGCCAGGTGGAGTTCGACCACCACGTCCTGCTCTGCCCCGTCGACGCCTCCCCGTCCGTGTCTCCCGTACCGGCCGGGCCCGCCGGGCCCGTCGAACCGCTCGCGCCGGACGAGAAGGGACACCGGGAGGCACGCGTCTTCGAGCGCGCCACCTGGCGTGCGGAGATCCACCGGGCCTGCGAGCGGATCAGGGCCGACCCGGCGTCGCGTGCCCGGGTCGTCCCCGCCCGGGTCTCCGGAACCCAGCTCAACGCGCTGCGGCGGATCGTCCGCGGCCTGCCGTCCGGCCGCGCGGAGAGCGAACTGCTCTGGCTCACCAGGGACAAGGCGGGACGGCCCTCCTGGCCGAAGGAGGCGGTGACGGCCCTCAGAAGGCTGCTGACCGACCCCGACACGGTCTGGGAGCTGCTCGAACTGCCGCAGGACCGGCTCGTCGTCACCCGCGACGGGATCGAGAGCCTGCGGGCCGAGCTCCGGCACGAGGCGGTGCGCGTGCTGACGGACTCCTGCCTCGCCGCGCACGTCCGCGACGAGGCGACTTCGACGGGCACCGGGAGCGAGAGATGAACCCGAGGGCGAGACACCGTTTCACCAGCAGGATCAGGGCACGCGGCTGGCTGCTCACCACGACGCCGTTGCACGTCGGCGGCCTGGGGCACGACCCGTCCGAGCCGTTGCCGATCGCGCTCGACGGCCAGGGCAGGCCGTACGTCCCCGGCACCACCCTGGCCGGAGTCCTGCGGCACTGGATGGACGGCGCCTCACCCGGCGCGCTGGACGACCTGTGGGGGTCGACGGACGAGGAGGGCCGCGCCAGCCGCGTGGTCGTCGCCGACGGCCTCGTGACGACAGAGCACCGTCTCGACGAACACGGCCTGCCCGCCGCCCCGCTCGACGTCGCCGCCCTGGAGTTCCGGCCCTCGGTGGGCATCGACAGGGTGACGGGGGCGGCGGCCCCCGGGTTCCTGTACGGCAGGGCCGTCGTCCCGGCGGGGCACCACGTCAGGCTGGAGATCGACATCGAGTCGGACGATGACGCCGCTCTCGACGAGGCCAGGATGGACGCGATGCTCACGGCGCTGCGTGCGGGGAAGGTGCGTTTCGGCGCGGCGACCGGCAGGGGTCTGGGCGCGGTACGGCTGCTCGACGACCCGTTCGAGCTGGTCGTCGACCGGTTCGACTCCCCCGAGGGGCTGCTGGCCGTACTGCGGAACGATCCCGCGCGCCGTCGCGGGGTCGAACCCGCGCTCCGGACCGATCCCGAGCTGCCGGCCGCCAGAGAGGTCCTCGACGTCCGGGTGGAGTGGCGGCCCCTGGCGCCGGTGATGGTCAGGGCCGGGGCGAGCGGCCTGTTCGCCGACACCCTGCCGCTCACCACCCGGGTCGACCGCCGTCACGTCACGCTTGTCCTGCCCGGCGGGTCGATCAAGGGGGTGCTGCGCAACCACGCCGAGCTGGTCGAACGCACCGCGCGGCGTGTTCCCGGCCTCCCGGCGCCGTTCGACGCCTCCGCGGCCGAGCACAGTGCCGCCTTCCGTGCCCGGCTCGACCAACTGCCCGCCGTACGGGCCCTGTTCGGCGCGGCCCGTGACGGGCGGGAGCGTGGGGCGGGGGCGCTGCGCGCCGAGGAGTGCGCGGCCCTGGTGACCGTCCCCGACGAGCTGTGGGACGCCGTGACCGGGGCGGACACCGGAGGCGACCCCGGGGAGTCCGGTGGGGACGAGGAGACGCGGGAGGGGGCGCTGGCCGACTCCGTCCGCGACCGGCTGGAGGACCTGGGGATGGCGCGGGCCGACCACGTCGCCCTTGACCGGTGGACCGGCGGAGCCGCCGACGGGCGGCTGTTCACCGTGCTCGAACCTCACGCGGTGAAGTGGGAGCCGATCAGGCTCTCCGTCGACCTCACCCGTCTGGGTTCCGGCTCCGAGGTCGCGCTGGCCCTGCTGCTCGTCACCCTTCGCGACCTGGCCGGGGGGCGGATTCCGCTCGGCGCCTCCGCCAACCGGGGGTTCGGCGACATCGAGGTCGCCGAGATCGTCCTGACCGGCCCACCCTGGGCACGGCCGGTCACGCTGCCGCAGGCCCTGAACTCGCCGGAGGCGTCCTCCGTGGCACGGGCCTGGACCGACTACCTGGCACGGGAGGTGTCATGACCGTTCTGCGCGCCGCCGCCGTCACGGGTCTCACGTTGCCGCGGGCGCTGGAGGCGTCCGGCCTCGACGGCGGGTGCGCCCTGCTGACGACGCCGTCGGCCTACCGGGTCGCCTCGGTGACGGGCGGGACGTGCCGTACGCCCGAGGGGGTCGTCGACCTGTCGGCCGTCTACGAGGCGCGGGTCTTCACCGGGGAGGCCGAGCTGCGCTGGACGGGGGAACGCGCGGTGCTGCTGGCCGAGGATCGCGCCTCGTTCCCGCCCGCGTTCGACGAGGAGGTGGAGGACCTGGAGGCCTTGACGACCCTGGACAACCACTACCTCCTGTGGGGCGTGGTCGACGACTCCGCCTCGCCCGGCCCCGGCTGGGTCGCGCTCTCCTCCAGCCGGGTCGGCCGCCTGACCGTCCCCATGGCGACGGCCGTTCCCCGGTCCGAGGGGCACCACAGGCGGGTGCGGTTGCTGACCCGCGAGTACGTCGTCGTCGGCGACGACCACGGCAACGTCCACGTCGCCGAGGAGCGGCTGATCGGCTTCGAGACCTATCGTGCGAAGGGAATCGCGTGACGACCGGCGAAGAGGGGTTCCTCAACCCCTACACCTTCATTCCCGCATTCCCCAGGGATGCCCTGCCCGACGCGTTCGGGGACGCCCCGCCCCCGTCGAGGGACCGGCTGCGGGCGGGGTGCCTGACCGGCCGGATCGCGGTGACGCTGACCGTGGAGACCCCGCTCCTGCTCCTGGACACCACCCGCGCCGTCCCTGCCTCGACGGGGGAGAAGGACCACCGGGTCTACCCCGTACGGCTCCGCGACGGCCGCCCGCACCTGCCCGCGACCACGGTCAAGGGCATGCTCCGCGCCGCCTACGAGGCCGTGACCAACTCCCGCTTCGGCGTCTTCGAGGACCACGACACCCCCTTCGGTTTCCGGCGCGAGGCGGGATACGCCCTGGGCATGGTGCCGGTGTACGTCGCCGGGGAGGGGACGCTCTTCCGTCTCCGGAGCGCGTTGTTCGAGATGTACGACAAGGAGAGCGGCGAGAACCTCTATCCGGACGGCGACCTCCATGCTCCTGTGCACATGGAGCGCCTTCGGGCGGTGATCAAAAAAACCAAAAACGGCGAAAAAGTGGTTGATTTCGCTCCGGCGGACTCGTCCGTAACGCTCACCGCGGAAAGAGGGGAGAAGGTGGTCAGCGGCATCGCCTACATCACCGGCCCCAACGTCGAACGCAAGAGGTACGAGCGGTTCCTCTATCTGCCGCCGGGAGACAAGCCGTCTCCCCTGCCCCTCGCCCGGGAGTGGAAGGCGCTGGCCGAGAACTGGGAGTCGCTGATCCGGAACTACCGTGCCGCCCACGACGACGACGAGCTTCGCCGGAGGCGGACCCCGGACGGCCTGCCCGCCGGGCCGGACCGGCGCGTCGGCGACGGGCCGGGCCGACTCGCCTGGAGCCCGCACCTCCACGACGAGAACCACCTGCGGCTGAGGCGTTCCGCCATCTGCTACGCCAGGCTCGTGGACGGCGGGGTCGATCGGCTGTATCCGGTTCTCATCCCGCGGGACCTGTACCCCGTCGCCCCGGCGGAGCTTCTGGGAGAGGGCCTGGCCCCGGCGCCCTCCTACGAACGGCTGTCCCCTGCCGACCGGGTGTTCGGGTGGGTGGCGCCGAAGGGGGCCGGTGTACGGCCCTCGGCATATCGGGGACGGCTGCGTGTCGGCCCGGTCACCTGCGAGGGCACCGCCGCGGAAACCGTGGACAGGTTCGAGGGGGACGGCCTGCCGCTGGCGATCCTCAGCCGCCCCAAGCCGCAGCAGGGGCGGTTCTACCTCGCGGAGTCAAGGCAGCGTCCCCAGCGGCCGATCAAGGACGGCACCCCGAAGGAGGAGCTCTACGCGCAGGGGCGTGGGCTGCGCGGCAGGAAGGTCTACTGGCACCACGCGGGCCTGGACGCCGGGAAACACTGGAGGATCCCCGGCGCCGAGGACCCGGCACAGGCTCCGGCCGGTGGCCGCCACCGGGAGTACGCGCGTTCCTGGAAGGCCCCCGACGACAGCGGCCGGCTGACCAGGGACCGGCGGCGCCACGAGACCGTCCCCGGTGCCGAGCAGCGCGACTCCCAGAACCGCTCCATCAACGGCTGGGTACGGCCCGGCACGGTCTTCCGGTTCACCGTCGAGGTCCGCGACCTCGACGAGCACGAGCTCGGGGCACTCGCCTGGCTGCTCGGCCTGCCGGAGGGACACTTCCACCGGCTGGGGTTCGGCCGCCCGCTCGGTTTCGGCAGCGTCCGGCTCGCCGTCGATCCCACCGGCACCGAACTGCACACGGGGGCGGAGTACGCGGCGTACTACCGAACCCTCACCGGCGGCCTTCCCGCGACCGACGGCGTCAAGGTCCTGGACGAGGCGAGACGGGTCTTCGAGAAGGAGGCGGCCGCCTCTCCGGCGCTGTCCACGATCCGCGACGCGATGCTCACGGTGTCGCGCGGCGACCCCGCGCTGCCGGTGCACTACCCCCGCACCCGCCCGGACGGGTTTCCCCCCGGGGTTCCCGCGCCACCGGATCCGAGGGGCAGGAACTTCGAGTGGTTCACCGTGAACGAGCAGGACGAGAAGTCACCGAGAATCCGGACGAAACGCTCGCTCCCCGGCCTGGATGCCACCACTCCCCCGCTCAGGATCTATCCGAAGAAAGCGCTGCCCGAAGAAACCATAAGAAAAGGCGCCAACGGCCCCCGGCGGAAAGGTGGTAACAAGAGATGACTCCATAAGAACGGGGGGCGGCCATTCCGGACAAGAGCGACGGCGTGCTGCTCGTCCACGCCGTCGGTGGCGGAGACCTGGGGCTCGCCTCCGCACAGACGGTTCCCGTTCTCAACGACACCCCCGAGGCGACGGGCACCGACCGCAGGCCGCTGCGGAAGCTCTTCGAGGCGCTGCCGCCGGTCTCCGCGCTCGCCCTGCTGGGGACGACCAACCCGGGCGGCCCCCTCGGCCTGCCGTTCGCCCACTGGGCCACGGAGATCGGGGCCCGTCTCGCCTCCGAGGAGGGACTGTGCGGGGTGCGCCTCGATCCCGGCGCGGTTCACGTCGTCGAGGTCGAGGAGCCCCGGATGGAGGCCGCCTCGCTGTCCCTGACGGCCTGGCTGGCACGGCACCGGCCGGAGAGGATCCTCATCAGCTACGGCTCCGGGGCGTTCGCGCTGAGCGCGGGCGCCCTGTGCGCCGCGCTGGAGACGTGCGTTCCCACCGGCCTCGTGCACATCGACGAGCCGCGCAGGCCGTACACGCTGGAACGTCCCCCGGACATGGCCGGGCACATGGAGTCCTGGCTGCTCAGGCACCGGTTCTGGGACGCGCTCGCGGAGACCGACCCCGGCGACGGGGAGCTGTGGCGGCTGCTGGCCGCCCGGCAGGCCGGGGACACCCGGCTCGCCGCGCGGACGCACGCGAGCGACACGATCACTCGGGGGGAGCTGGCGAAGTTCGCCGAGTTGCGCCCCACCATGCAGGCGGCCCTGTTCGAGCGGCTGGGGCGTGGCGAGGCCGCCGACCACGGCCTGCTGCGGGCCTGGTTCGGTGACCGGCTGCGCAAACTGTTCCGCGACGACCGGGATGGACTGCCCGTCAGGGTCAGGGAGCAGATCGAACGGCTCATCACCGCGCTCGGCACCCGGGACGACGACCAGGGCCACCTGTCCGGGCGGATCAGGCAGACCGCCCGCCTCATCGACGAGCGTGTCGACGCCGCCTGCGTCCGGCTGCTCAGGGACCAGGCGCTGACCGACCTCTACGCCAGGGCGTCGACCCACCGGGCGCATCTGCTGTCCGAACCCATGGGGCCGGGGCCGTTGCCACCCGGGCTGCTGACGGCGGCCGACCAGTGGGAACGGGGCGACCAGGGGGTCAGGCTCGTCGCGAAGACGGGCAGGACCGGCTGGCCCGTCCTGGGCAGCGGGGACGTCCTCGGACTCCTGGCCGTCGGACTGGACAGAGGCGACGGCCCCGCCGACGGCCGAAGGGACGCCGAGGACCGGCAGGCCATCCGGGTGGTCCTCACCGAGCTGCGCAGGCGGCTGGACCGGCTGCCGCGCAGGGGCGTCCCGCGGCTACGGCTGCCGGCCAGTCCCGAGGCCGCGCGGCGGGCGCACGCGCTCGCAGGCTGGGCCTCCTCCGTCGCCCTCGACACCGACGTCCGGGTGATCGAGGACGTCTCCGGCGGCATCGAGCGGGTCCGCGAGGTGATCGTCACCGCGCTACGGTCCGAGGCCGCGCCCACCGGCCGCACCGGCTCGGGCAGCCCCCGCGACATCGACGAACTGCTGCTGGTGCTCAACCCCGGGCCTCCGGCGACGAACTACGGCATGATCGCGGCGAGCGTGGAGTGGTCGCTGACCGCGGCCTGCCCGCTCCACGTCACGGAACTGGTCGGTCGCGGGAACGCCGCCCCCGAACTGCGCGGCGGCCGGCCGGTCCTGGCGCGTCTCGGCGCGGACCACGTCCTGGCCCGGCTGACCGCGAGCGCCGTCCACCGGCTGGACCTGCGCACCGCCGTACGGCTCGCCGGTCGAGGCTCGTCCCGGCTGCGCGAGTCGCTGCCCGCGATCGAAGAACTGGAGAAGGACCTGTTCGGCCCCGCCCCTTCCACCTGGACGGAGGGGGAACAGCGGGCCGCCGCGCGCAGGCGTCTGGTGTTGATCGCGGCGGCGTGCGGCGACCATCCGGGGCTGGCTGTCTACCTCGCCGTCTCCGCCCTCCAACCGGCGCTGTTCCCCTGGGGGGCTTGGAAGGACATGCGCGAGTCGCATCCCGCCCTGCGGGAGCTCGGACGGCGGGCGAACGAGGCCCTGCACGGCCACGCGCTGGACAGGCTCGACCGGCGAGGCCGTTCCGGCAACGGCGCGGACGGCCGTGGCGACGCGCGGGCGGTGTTGGCGCGGGCGATCGGCGAACTGGGTGGACCACTCAAAGGAGACGACGAGCTTATTGTTCGCCATAAATCGCTCATCGCCGAACTCTCTCTCGTATATCAGGAAAACGGTTGACGGTGATCGGACCGGCTGGAATTCTGATGCCGTTCAACGGCCGGTGCCCGCGAGCCTGAGCGGTTGTCTCCGCTCCCTCTGAGGACCTCGGATGTCGAGGTCGACGTCATAGAGCGCGCCAAAAAGCGCGTCCTTTCGTCATTCTCGGAGGAGCACCATGCACCTCGGCGATCTCGCCGCCCCCGATCGCTCGGCCGCCTTCCTCGTCTACCACGCGCTGATCTCCCCCACGCTGCGGGACCTGATCCGGGGTCCGCTGCGCAGGGCCAGACACGGCGGCCGTCCCTGCAGCGGGGTCAGCGGGACGCACTGGTGCGACGAGTGCGAGCAGGAGACGAACGACCGCCTGCTCGACGGATACGCCCCCCTCCGCAGGGCACTGGCCGGAGACCCGCCCCGCACCCGGGCGGGCGAACCGGTGCGCGAGCTTGAGACGGTCGCCCGCTGGGTGGCCTCCCCCGAGGCCGCCCGTCAGGACGTCGGTCACGCGGCCCTGCTGATCCGCAGGCGGCCCAGCGACGGGGAGCCCGCCGCGATCCGCGCGGCCCGCGCCCAACTCGTCCACTACCCGCTGCGCAGCCTGGAGGCGCAGGTACGCCGCAAGGTCGCGACGGCCAGGGGAGCCTCCGCCCAGCCGTTGCGCGACCTCAGGCAGGCCGACTGGGCCGCGCCGCTGCGCCAGGACCCGGTCGCCTTCGCCCTGCTGACCGACGCGGTCGTACGGCTGCGCGGCGTCACGCGCGACCTGTTCGCCGTCTCCCCGGCGGTGCTCGGCGAACACGGGCTGGACGTGCGAACGGCGCGGAGGCTGCTGCGCGACACGCTGGAACGGCTGCGCGAACTACGTCCCGCCTTCTACACGGCCAACGTGGCCGTCCACCTCGGGGAGCCCTCCCTCCCCCACGTCCACCCGCCGACCCCGGAGGAGGTGATCATCCACGGCGAGGAGGAACGGCTGGCCCGCGGAAGGCTGGCCACGCTGCTCGGCGACAGGCGCGCGCGGTACCGGCCCCTGATCGAGGCGGTCCGCGCCGCCGTCCCGGAAAGCGGCCCCGCCCTGGTCGAACAGACCGCCCACGCCCTCGGCCTCACCCCGAAGGCCGCGGAGAGGTTCGTCAGAACCCTCATCCGCCTGATCTCCCGCGCGAACCTTCTCTGACTCCGCCATCAAAGGACCCCGGTGGTTCCGGGGTCCTTGACGTACGGCCTAGCCGAGATGGCCGTGCTTGACGGTGGTGACGAAGGCGACCCATTCAGCGGGAGCGAAGACCAATACGGGGCCGGAACGGTCCTTGCTGTCACGGACGCCCATCCGGCCTCCGGCCAGCCTGGCGATCTCGACACAGTTGCCATCATTCGGGCCTGACAGGGAAGACTTCACCCAGGTGGCGCCGGTCAGGTCGTCCTTTTCCATCGGTCTCTCTTCTCCTCGATCATTCTCAACGAACTGCTCTGTGGGAGAGCCTCTGCACGGATCGCCTCGTACCACATCGACGCGGCTTTGGCGTCTGCTGGATCGTGTGACACCTGCCCGCGAATTGCCGATTCCAGGTACACGGTATCCGGCACCCCCGGACCCTGGGCAATCATAAAACCCCCGAGTACGCCGGTAGTGGAACGAGCTTCGGTCGGTAGGACTTGGATGACGATGTGCGGAGCCGCCGCACACTCCAGTAGGTAACCAAGCTGCCTGGCCATGACCGTATTGTCACCAATAGGACGGGACAATACGCCCTCGTCTACCACCGCCCAGAGGGCAGCCGGAGCGTCGCGCCAAAGAATTCGCTGCCGTTCCAGGCGGGATGCGACCCTTTTCTCCAGCTTTTGAAGAGGAGATCCTGGCTTCCCCATCAGAACGGCACGTGCGTAGTCCTCGGTCTGGAGCAGGCCAGGCACGATGAGAGGTTCCCAGGTGCGTAGCACGTCGGCGTGCTGTTCGGCCTCGACCCATGCCCTGAACCACGTGGGGAGCTTCGCAGCCGCGTTGTCGATCATTTCCTTGATCCGAATCAGCGCGCCTTCAAGCTCAAGGGCCTCATCGCACTTTTTGGCAAAAGCCACAGTTGGCGACTGTTGCCCTCTTTCTACGCCGCTGATCGTGCCGATCGAGTAGTTGACACGCACGGCGAGCTGCTGCTGTGACAGGCCCGCCTCGATGCGGTATTTGCGCAGCTCATACCCGAAATAGGCGGCGGGCGACTTGCCGGGGTCGAGCTTGGCGGGGTTCGGCATCTGGGACTCCTACGGTTCAAATCCGGTTACAACGGAAACACCAATAACCTCTTTAACCCGTTTGAATACTGACTGTAGCTGTGGTCTGCGAATCTGGTCAGGCGAATCCGAGAACACGGACGACCAGGCAGGGAAAATCATGGATCTTGAGGAGTCCCGTCTAGACAATCGCTGGACGCTCCTGGGCGCGGAGACGTTCGCCCTCGCACCGGAAGTCGTTTCGGAAGCCCGTGCCCGCCTTCGTCAATGGCTGGGAACCGACCATCCCGTATATGAGAGCGCGGAACTGGTCGTCTCCGAACTGGTGACGAACGCGGTCGTCCACTCGACGAGAGGAAGGCTGTACGGAAACAAGGTGAATCTGACCGTCACCGGTTCGGAGACCCGGATCTACATTCAGGTGATCGACCCCGGTGGACCCTCGTGGACACCGACCGTTCCCCGGGAGATACCGCCCGACCGGATAAGCGGCCGTGGACTGTGGCTGGTCACACGCCACTCCCGGCAGTGGGGCGTGCGGGACTACGGATCTCTCGGCCGCGCCGTGTGGGCCGTACTGGACATCCCGAAGAACCCTGATAACCGCTGAAGAACACGGTTCACGACGCAGGGCCCACCACCGGGACTATCTCCGGGGCGCCCAGGCGGATGGCGTCGGCCTCCTGGTCGGTGTCCTGTTCCTGGGAGAGGCGTTCGGCCTCGATCCGCTTGGTGTAGTGCTCGATCTCCCGTTTGATCTGTTCGTCGTCCCAGCCGAGCGGCCCGGCCATCAGTTCCGCGACCTCCTCCGCCACGGCCAGTCCCCGGTGGAAGGTCTCGATCGAGATGTGCGTGCGTCGTGACAGCGCGTCGTTCAGGTGCCGCGCCCCCTCGTGGGTGGCCGCGTGGACGATCTCCGCCCTGAGGTAGTCGTCGGCCCCCGTCAGCGGGAGCGCCAGGGACGGGTCCCGTTCGATCAGCGTGATGACCTCGTCGATCAGCGAGCCGTACCGCTGGAGCAGGTGTTCGATCCTGGCCACGTGCAGGCCGGAGGAGCCGGCCAGGCGCTGCCGGGAGTTCCACAGGGCCTGGTAGCCCTCGGCCCCGGCGAGCGGGATGCGGTCGGTGCACGACGGCGGGACGCGCTGGTCGAGGCCGTGGACCACGGCGTCGACGGCGTCCCTGGCCATCACGCGGTAGGTGGTGTACTTCCCCCCGGCCACCATGACCAGGCCCGGGACCGGGTGGGCGACCACGTGTTCCCTGGAGAGCTTGGAGGTCTCCTCCGACTCGCCCGACAGCAGGGGCCGCAGCCCGGCGTAGACGCCCTCGACGTCGTCGCGCGACAGCGGTACCGACAGCACCCGGTTGACGTGTTCGAGCACGTAGTCGATGTCGGAGCGGGAGGCGGCCGGGTGCGCCCTGTCCAGGTCCCAGCGGGTGTCGGTGGTCCCGATGATCCAGTGGCGGCCCCAGGGGATCACGAAGAGCACGGACTTCTCCGTGCGCAGGATGATCCCGGTGAGCGAGTGGATCCTGTCCCGTGGGACGACCAGATGGACGCCCTTTGAGGCGCGGACGTGGATCTGCCCGCGTCCGCCGACCAGTTCCTGGATGTCGTCGGTCCACACGCCGGTGGCGTTGACGACCTGGCGGGCCCGTACGTCCAGTTCGACGCCGTCCTCCAGGTCGAGCGCCCTGACGCCGGTGACCCGCTCCCCCTCGCGCAGGAAGCCGACCACCTGGGCCCGGGAGGCGACCTCGGCGCCGTAGGTCGCGGCGGTCCGCAGCATGGTCATCACGTAACGGGCGTCGTCCACCTGCGCGTCCCAGTACTGCACCGCCCCGGAGAAGGCCGTACGGCGCAGCGCGGGCGCCAGCCGCAGCGCCCGTCTGCGGGACAGGTGCCGGTGGCCGGGGACGCCCCGGGTGAACCCGAGGGAGAAGCCGAGCGTGTCGTACAGCGTCAGGCCCGCCCCGACGTAGGGCCGTTCCCAGCCCAGGTGGGTCAGCGGGAACAGGAACGGCACCGGCCTGACCAGGTGGGGCGCGATGCGCTGCAGCAGCAGGGCCCGTTCCTGGAGCGCCTCCCTGACGAGGTCGAAGTTGAGCTGTTCCAGGTAGCGCAGCCCGCCGTGGATCAGTTTGGACGACCTGGAGGAGGTTCCCGAGGCGAAGTCACGGGTTTCGAGGAGTCCCACGGTCAGCCCCCGGGTCGCCGCGTCGAGGGCGACCCCGGCGCCGACGACTCCGCCGCCGATCACCACCACGTCGAGTTCCTGGGCGGCCATCCGCCGCAGTGCCGTGGCCCGCTCGGCGGGGCCGAGCCGAGCCGTGCCCATTCGCGCCGTCATGTGCATCCCCCCGGGGTACGGGTCACCGGCTTGCTCCCAGGTACCTACCCCCTCGTTCCGTCCGTTACTACCGGTCGGTAGCTATTCACCCGACTCGACGCCGAGGATGGCGAGGAAGGCGGCGGCGGCCGGGGTGTGGCCGGTACGGCGCCAGATGACGTACTCGACCCGGCTCGGCGCGTCGGTGACCTCGATCGTGACGACCCCGGTGAGCCGGGGCACGTAGGCGCTGGGGAGCATGGCCACCGCGAGGCCCGGCCCGACGAGCCGGGTGATGTAGTCAGCGGTGGTCACCTCGAAGGCCACGTCCCGGCTGAGCCCGGCGGCGGCGAAGGCCTGGTCCGACTGGATGCGCCCGGCCGTCCCCACGGGGAAGTCCACGAACACCTCGCGGGAGAACCTGCGGAGGGTGACCGTGGGTTCGGCGGCGAGGGGATGGTCGCGCGCGACCACCGCGACGAGCCGGTCGCGGGCGAGTTCCCGTACGGCGACGCCCTCGGGACGCGCCGTGGTCGGCAGCCCGAGGAAGGCCACGTCGTCGCTTCCCTGCCTGACCTGCTCGGCGAGGTCGTCGCTCGCGCCGACCCGCAGGCTGATGCGCACGTTCGGGTACCGCTCGCGGAAGACACGCAGCGCGTCCGGGATGTCCACCGCGGCGACGGTGGGGATCAGGCCGACGGCGAGCCGTCCGCGCACCTCCCCGACGGCCGCGGCGACCTCGGCCGCGGCGCGTTCGGCGGCCTCCAGGCACTGGCGGGCGGCGGGAAGGAACGCCTCCCCGGCGGGCGTCAGCCGTACCCGGCGGCTGGTGCGTTCGAAGAGCCTCGCGCCGAGTTCCCGTTCCAGGCGCGCGATCTGGTGGCTGAGGGCGGACTGGACGACCAGGCACCGCTCCGCGGCCCGGGTGAAGCCGCCGGTCTCGGCGACGGCGACCACGTAGCGCATCTGCTGGAGTTCCATTGATCTATCGTGATTCACGATCGATGAGCTGACAAACATGTGTTGGACTCATCAATCGTCGTCCCGTGAGACTGCGAGGGTGACGAATCCAACCAATCTGCCGCGTACGGTCCTGACCGCGCTCGCGCCTCTGGTGTGGGGCACGACCTACGTCGTCACGACCGAGCTCCTGCCCCAGGGGCATCCGCTGTTCGCGGGGCTGCTGCGCGCGCTGCCCGCCGGTCTGCTCGCGCTGGCGATCACCAGGACGCTCCCGAGGGGAGTCTGGTGGGGCAGGGCCGCGGTGCTCGGCGTGCTGAACATCGGCCTGTTCCTGCCGTTGCTGTTCGTGACGGCGGAACGGCTGCCGGGCGGCGTCGCCGCGACCCTGGGCGCGGCCCAGCCGCTCGTCGTCGCCGTCCTGGCCGTGACGGTCCTGCGGGAGAGCCCCTCCGTCCGGCGGATCCTGTGGGGGGTGGTGGGCGTCGCCGGGGTCGGCCTGGTGGTGATCGGGCCGAACGCGGCACTCGACGCCACCGGGGTGGTCGCGGGTCTCGCGGGCGCGGTCGCCATGGCGCTCGGTGTGACGCTCACCAAGCGCTGGGGGCGGCCCGCCGGGGTCGGCCCGACCGCCTTCGCCGGCTGGCAGCTCACCGCGGGCGGCCTGTTCCTGGTCCCGGTCACCTTCCTCGCCGAGGGGGCGCCTCCGGCGATCGACCTGAACGCCGCCCTCGGCTACCTCTGGCTGGGGCTGGTCGGCGGCCTGCTCGCCTACGCCCTGTGGTTCCACGGCATCACCGTCCTGCCCGTCACCTCCGTCGCGGTCCTGGCCCTGCTGTCGCCGCTGGTCGCCGCCGTCCTCGGTGTCGTCCTGCTCGGCCAGACGCTCGGCCCGGTCCAGCTCGCCGGGTTCGGGCTCTCGCTCGCCGCGATCGTCGCGGGCCAGCTCCCCCAACCCGCCCGCCTCACCCCGTCCATGGAAAGGAAGACCTCATGAGGATCGTCGTCGTCGGAGCCGCGGGCATGGTCGGCTCGCGCGTCGTCAGCGAGGCCGTGAACCGGGGCCACGGCCTCGTCGCGGTGTTCAGGAGAACCCGGCCCGTCTCACCGCCCGGCGTGGTCCTCGTCGAGGGCGACGCCGACGACTCCGGCCGCATGGCGGGGCTGTTCGACGGCGCCGACGCGGTCGTGGCCGCCACCCGGCCCGTCCCCGGGCGGGAGCACACCGTCGCGGCGACCACGACGGCGCTGCTCGACGCCGCCGCGAAGACCGGCACGCGCGTCCTCGTCGTCGGGGGCGCCTCTCCCCTGCGGGTGCCGAACGATCCCGGCCTGCTCGTTCTCGACAGTCCCCGGTACGTGCCCCCGGAGATCCGTACCATCGCCGCCGCCAGCGCCGCGCAGCTGGACGCCTGCCTGGCGCACCCGGCGCGCTGGGTCTACCTCAGCCCGCCCGCCCTCCTCGAACCCGGGACCCGCACCGGGGAGTACCGGCGCGGCACCACGACCCTCATCGCCGACGCCGACGGCACCTCCCGGATCTCCGCCGAGGACCTCGCCGTGGCCGTACTCGACGAGCTGGAGAACCCCTGCGGGGACCGGCACCTCACGGTCGGCTACTGACGGACACCCCGTAGCCGTCGCTCGGCCTGGCGGACGCGGGCCGCCGCCTCGGGGGGAGCGGCCAGGGTGACACCGGCGTCGGTGAGGATGCTCAGGTCCAGGGTCCAGGTGATGGCCGAGCGGGTGTGCCACTCGGCGAACGCGGCGTCGATGTGGGAGTCGGCCTGGCCCGCGCTCATCCCGGTGACGGCCCGCAGGTGTGCGACGGCCTGGACCTCCTTGCCCTGTATCTGGGCCAGCCCCATGTGGGTGACGGTGTGGCAGTCGGTGCACAGGCACACCAGCCGCCGCAGCGCCTGGGTGCGGGCGGCCTTGTCGTAGGACCAGCGCTCGTGGGCCTCAAGCCAACGCTGGACGACCCGGTCCTCACCCCGGCCGCAGATCTCGCAGCGGTGTGCGGCGCGCCGGGTGATCATCCGGCGCAGCCGTTCCCAGTCGCGCCGGTCGACGCAGGACCGGACGTTGGTGAACCAGCACGAGGTGGGGACCAGATCGACGAACAGGCCGGAGCCGAAGGCGCGGTCCTCACCGGGCAGCAGGTCGGGCACGTCCGGCAGCGCCGCCCAGCGCTCCAACCCGGTCATACCGGCCTGAGGCGCGTACCACCTCCTGGCGGCCGGGTCCCACCGGGCACCCAGCGCCTTGGCCTCGTCCTTCTCGTCGTAGGGGACGTCCAACCAGAACCGTTCGGCAGCCATGCGTGATCTCCGTTCGGGGGTGAGGGGCCACCTGCCATCGGATCACGACACATCCCACCTGTCAGGCATATTTCTGGTTCTATACCTGCTCGGCGACAACCATCCTGGTACGGCGCCAGGCCACCGCGAGCAGCCCGATCAGCACCCAGAGCGGGACGGTGCCCACCGACCAGCTCAGGGCCATCGGCGGTCCCGGCTGCGGAAGCACCTGGAGGTCCTTCATGACACCCTCCCCCCGTCCCGAGGGCCCCTCGACGGCGAGGGAGAACCTCCAGGTGCCCTCCCTGGGCAGGGCCAGGGTGTCCATGCCCCACACCTCTCGCTTGCGCGGGTGCTTGGCCAGCCTGCTCCGGTGCTTCTGGCCTCCGGGCCCGGCCATGGTGATGGTGCCGTGTTTGCCGCCGATCCCGTCGTCGGGGGTGAAGGTGAAGTCCAGCGACTGCATGGCCCGCAGCGGCCAGGTGCTGAACCCCACGGTGACGCCGTACGGCCCCGCCTGGATCCGTTCGGTGTGCACGGTCTCGACCGGCGGATAGGCCAGGGCCGGGGTCGCGCTCGCCAGGACCAGGCCGGTCGCGGCCAGCACCGCCGCGACGGCACGCCGTGAACCGGAGAGAGAACCGAGAGGAGACACAGGTCACCGACCTTCCTGAGACGTGACGGGCGCCATCACGCGTAGCATGACGGCGAAGCGGCGGCCGAGGAACCCGGCCAGGGCCCCGGCGAGGGCGCCCACGGCGACCGTCGGCGCCAGGGGGAGGAACGACGGCAGCGAGTGCCCGTAGGCCAGGATCGTCTGTACCAGCCCACAGGTCGTGACGAGCGCCCCGACCAGGAGGCCCGTCAGCGGCGCGGCCAGGAGCCCGGTCCACCGGCGACCCACGGCCCGCATGATCCCCCAGGTCAGCACGGCGGCCACGAGCAGGGACATCGGCATCTGCGAGGGCACCAGCGGCGCCGCGGGCACGTAGTCGCGCAGCGGCAGGCCGACCCCGGCCGCGTACGCCCTGGTCGCCCAGGGCGAGAACCACCACAGCAGGCCCTGGGCGAGCGCGAACGCGACCCCGAAGCCCAGGATCAGCCGGGTGTCGCGCAGGAATCCCACGGCGGTGAACACCGTCAGCGTCGTCAGGAACGTGACACCGACCGCGATGGCGTCCACCGGGCCACCTTCGAACGCCTCAAGCCCCTGCGCGGCCACCAGGCTGAAGGCCAGCGTCACGATGAGGGCGAGCACGGCGCCGACCCTGGCCCAGGGGTGCTCCATGCCCGCGGCGAAGACCATCACGGCGCCGACCATGCTCAGCGTGATCGACAGCAGCAGGCCGATGTGCGGGGGTGAGGCGATCACGGCGTCGAAGCCGTACAGACTGTGCCACCACAGGTCGAACAGGCCGTAGAGCAGGAAGCCCGCAGAGCCGGTGCCGGAGACGAGGTAGCCGAGCGGCGCGGCGAAGGTCCCGCCGAACACCCGTACGGCCCGGCCGCCGACGGTGGCGTCGATCGCGCGGTCGTTGCGCCTGGCGGCGGTCGTCATGAGCACCACGGCCAGGCTGGCCAGCCCGGACAGGGCGCTGCCCGCGTACAGGAACAGGTGCGGCAGGGTGAAGAAGGTGTCCGGTCCCACGTCGATGTGCCACTGGATGTCCCAGCTCGCGGCCGTCAGCGAGAACGCCGCGCCCAGCAGGACGACATAGGCGGGGACCCATCCCTTGGGCGTGGTCACCGCTCGGGTGGACGCCGGGGCGCGTCCGCCGATCGGCAGCGCCCCGTCAGCGACGGTCATCGTTTCCTCCTCGGTTGTTTCGTTCATGTCGTCGTCCTCACGGACTCGCCCGGTCGCCGTGCCCACGGGCTCGCCGGCCACCGGTGTCCGCCGCGAGGCCGGTCGCCGGTGTCCGCCGCGAGGGTCCGTCGGTCCGTCGGTCACCGGGCCCTCGGGCCTCCCGGTCGCCGGTCAGGACGGGGTCACCCGGTCACCAGCACCGGGAAGGTGACCCGGTCGGTCCCTCCCGGCCCGTTCATGAGCACGGTGAACGCCCAGGCTCCGCCCATGGGCAGGGCCAGGCGTTCGGCCCGGTACCTGCCCGGCCCCTGGGCCACGGCGGGGACGGGTTCGAGGGCGTGGCCCATGTTCGTCATGACCGGCTCGACGGTGACGCTGCGCAGTGTCACCGGCCGTCCCCGCAGGTCGGCCACGTCGACCGTCACGGGGCCCGTCCCCGAGCGTTCGACCGTGAGCCGTACCCGGTAGTGCTCCGTCCCGTTGCGCAGCACCGTCGGCCCCGAGCCGCCCCGCGGCCACAGCAGCCACAGCGCGGCACCGGCCAGTACGGCGACGCAGACGGCCGCCCACGCCCCCCGGCGCCTCATGAGTCCCCCTCCTTCGCCGTGACGTCCAGCACGGCCGGTACGGTCACCAGCGCGTAGCCGCGCTCCACCTGCGCCCAGAGCCGGTAGCGGCCCGGTTCGGGGAAGGTGTGGGTGAAGCGCACCTCGGGCCCGAACATCGCGACGGTCTCGTCCGGACGGCTCGCCGCGCCCCTGGGCCTGGGGGCCATCGCGTGCACGTGCCCCCAGACCGGCGCGGTCTGCGCGGCGGCGCCGACCGGTGTGGAGTCCGGCAGCGGCCCGACGACGATGAGGTGTCCCACCATGCCGAGCCACGGCT
Organism: Streptosporangium jomthongense; assembly: GCF_042650425.1. NCBI lineage: Bacteria > Bacillati > Actinomycetota > Actinomycetes > Streptosporangiales > Streptosporangiaceae > Streptosporangium > Streptosporangium jomthongense. Next base: position 835,869 of record NZ_JBHSBC010000032.1, read on the forward strand.
GCAGGTCGGCGCGCTCACCGACCTTGACGGTGACCGTGGTGGCGGCCCCGGCCGACGGCGCCGTCACGGCCAGGTCGACCCTGACGCCGTCGATCTCCCTCGGGCCCGGGCCTCCGGGCTGCGGCGCCGCCGCGACGGGAGTGGTACCCGGGGCGACGTCCAGCCCGGAGGCCGAGCGGACCAGTTGCACGCCGCCGCCCCGTCTGGCCAGTTCCGCCGAGATCGCGTAGTGCCCTGGCTCCGCCAGGGCGAGGCCGACCCGGTAGCGGCCCGGACCGGCCATGACCGGGTGCAGGTGCCACAACCGGCCGGACGGTGAGACGACCAGCAGGTGGACCAGCGCGTCGTCGTGGACGAGCAGGTCCTCGACCGGCCGTCCCGTCGAGCCGTCCGTCAGCAGCAGGTCGAGGTCCGCCAGGCGTCCCGAGGTCGTCTCCGAGACGCGTACCAGCATGTTCACCGGTGGCCGTGAGTAGTCGGCGTTCACCGGCCTGGCCGCCGTGTAGGGCGAGACGACGTTGTCCACGGTCGCGTCCACCTGCTGGCCGGGCAGCGGCGGTTGCGGGGTGAGCGGGGACAGCGCGGCGCCGGTCACCCCGGTGGCCAGGGCCGCGACCATCCCGCAGGCCGGGACCAGCGGAAGCCACCAGCGCCGCGACCACACCGCCGTACCGAGCGCGAGGAGCAGCAGTCCGCCCGCCACCGAGAAGCCCGCGTAGGCGACCGTGTCGGGAGGCGAGCTGACCGGGGCGGGCACGACGAACGGGATCCGCCCGCTGTCACGGCCGTCGTCGACGGTCAGCTCCCACGGCCCGGGACGGTCGACCCGCAGGGTCGTGCCGTACACGCCGGGTGTGGCGCCCAGGACCAGCTCTCCCTGGCTGACGACGGTGCCCGAGGCGGGCAGGCCGTCGTCGGCGCCGCTGGCCCCGGTCGGGACCAGCCGCAGGGTGAGCCTCCCCCCGCCGACCCCCGGACCGGTTCCCGAGGTGGCCCCCGCGTGGGTGAGGACCTCGACGCGCAGCGGGCCTGGCACCTCGTCCACCCGGCGCAGGATGACCGAGAGCTCACGGGTGCCCAGGGTCTGGGCGACGTGTACGTCCTGTCCCGTGGGCGCGCCGTCGGCCAGCGCGGGCCGTTGACCGACCACCAGCACGGCCGCCAGCAGGACCACGAAGGCCGGTATGAACAGCACCCGGTGTCCGTAGGTTCTCATCGCGGCCGACGCTAACCGGGGCGCCACGGGGATTTCGTCACCTGGGAGCGGGATCCGGGTCCCCCGTTTGAGGGACACGGCGGCCCCCACCTGCGAGAACGCGCCTCAGCCGATCACCGGGCGGTACGGCCCGCGAAGGCCGTGCCCACGGGGGATACCGTGTTCTCCCCCATGGGGAGGGATCTTCCCTCCCGGAGGGAGAGCGGGCAGCATGCCGGGTGGGGACCGACGAGGAGCGAGGGCCATGGGACGTGACGCCAGCCGGTCGCTGGCCGGCCAGTCGTTGCTGGTCGCGGGTGTGTGCATGGTGGCGGACTCGGGCGTGTTCCTGCTCGGCAACCGGCCGAGCGGCGTGTGGCAGTACTGGCTGGCCCTCCTCGCCGTCCTGGTGATCGACGCGTTGCTGGCCACCCCTCCCCGTTTCTCCGGCGTCGTCGCGGTGGTCCACGGCCTCGCCGTCATGATGCCCGCGCTGCTGTTCCCCGGCGCCCTCTGGCACCCGGTCGAGGCCGGCCTCCTGGTCGCGGGATACCGCGCGGGGGCGTGGCTGCGCTCGACGCAGGCGTTGACCGCGCTCGCGGCGCTGGCGGCGGGGGTCACGGGAAGCTATCTGCTGACCGTCGGCCACATCGCCGTCCGCCCGATGAGCCCGATCGTCCTGGGGATCGACCTCACCGCCAGGGTGCTGCTGCCCTGGATGGTCGGGCGTTACACGACCGAGCGGCGCGCCTACATCGCCGAGTTGGAACGCCAGGCCGAGCTGCGGCTCCATGACGAGCGGGCGGCGGTACAGCGAGCCGTCGCCGAGGAGCGCAGCGCCATCGCCAGGGACCTGCACGACGTGATCTCCCACCACGTCAGCGCGATCGGCATGCACGCGGGCGCGGCGCGGCTCGGGCTCGGCGCGCCGCCCGGCGACGGCTCGGCGGACCGGGCCTACAGGTCGCTGTCCGCCGTCGAGTCGAGCAGCCGCGCGGCCATGGCCGACCTGCGCATGCTTCTGGCGATCCTGCACGGCGACGAGACCGAGACCGGGCGGCGTCAGCCGGGCCTGAACAACCTCGACGAGCTGCTCGACGGCGTGCGGGCCGCGGGCCTGAAGGTCACGCTGACCACCCACGGCCCGCCCCGTGAGCTGCCCGGCTCACTCGACGTCGCGGTGTACCGCGTCGCGCAGGAGGCCCTCACCAACGCCCTGCGGCACGGCCGTGGCGAGAGCGTCGGCGTCGAGCTCGAATACCGGGAGACAGAGGCGGTCGTGACCGTGACCAACCAGCTGGGCGAGTGGCACGGCCCCTTCGAGGAACGGAGTTCGCCGCACCGGGGCCTGGCCGGGATCAGGCAGCGGGTCGCGCTGTTCGGCGGCCGGATCACCTACGGCGTACAGCCCGACGGCAGACACTGGCAGGTCAGGGCCAGCTTCCCCCTGGAACGGCCATGCCCCTGAGCGACCGCCGCAGCCAACCGATGAGACATGTGTAAGATATGAATGACAGGTGTAAGTCGGTGTGATGGGAGTTGGACGCTGACCAGTGAGGAGCTACTGAGAGCGCTGGCGGCCGTCGGCCACCCGCAGCGGCTCAGGATCATCGCCGAGTTGTCGGCGGGGCGGCTGCACGTCAGTGAGCTGGCCCGGCGGCTGGGCATCTCACGGCCTCTGCTCTACATGCACCTCCAGCGTCTGGAGGAGGCCGGGATGATCACCGGCGAGCTGGAGCTCTCCCCCGAGGGAAAGGCGATGAAGTTCCACGAGCTGGTGCCGTTCAGGGTCTGCGTCACCGTGGACACGGTTCTTGACGCTCTTCGCGCGGACGAAGCGGACGAAACGGCCGGTAAAGAAGGGCAGGAGAGCCAATGACGAAGGAAACGATTCTCCCTCTGGGCGTCATATTGATCTGCACCGTGGGCGTCACGGTGGCCTTCGTGCTCAGTGCCAGGCTGTACAGGACGGCCATGGCGGAGTATCGGGCGGCCGTCGACCGGATGACCAGGCAGCAGGACCAGGTGACCGCCCAGCTCACCGAGCTGAACGGCCGGGTCGCGGAGGTCGAGCGCATCCTGCGCAGCGTCGGCTGACCCGTTCCGCTGATCACAAGAACGGGGGCGGCGAGTGCCAGCTCGCCGCCCCCGTGAAGGAAGTCGCGCGACCACGCCGTTTCCGGCGTGCCTTCATGCGCACGTACCCCCACAGAAAGGAGAGCAGTTCATGCTGCTCCCATGCAAATCCGCCCGCCCGTACGGCGCGCGTCCGTGAGCGCCCGTTCCCCCGTCGTGCGCGTGGCCGCCTGGAGCGCGGCCAACCCGTGGCGGGCGATCACCGGCTGGCTGCTGTTCGTCACGCTGTGCCTGGGCGCCGGGATCGCGGCGGGCACCCACAACGCCGGCACCGAGGACTACTGGATCGGCGAGGCCGGACGCGCCGAGGAGATCGCCACGGGCGCGGGACTGCAGCGCAGGCCCGAGGAGTACGTCCTGATCAGGGCGCGGAAGGGAGCGCTCGATCCCACGGCCGCCCGTGCCGCCGCCCGGGACGTCACCGCGCGCATGAGGCGGCTCCCCGAGGTCGAGAGCGTCGGCCCTCCCGCGCGCTCGGCCGACGGCACGGCGCTCCTGGTCTCCGTGACCATGAGGGGTCCCGAGCTCGACGCCAGACAGCACGTGGACCCACTGCTCGCGCAGACCGCCCAGACCCAGCGCGACCATCCCGGCCTGGTCGTCGAACAGACCGGCGGCGCCTCCATCAGCAAGGGCGTCAACCAACAGCGAAGCGACGACCTCGCGCTCTCCGAGGCGATCTCGTTCCCGGTCACGCTGGTCACCCTGCTCGTGGTCTTCGGCTCCGTGCTGATGGCCGCGGTGCCGCTGCTGCTGGCGCTGTCGTCGATCGCCGCCGCGATGGGGCTGTCCATGCTGGTCTCACATCTGCTGCCGGACGCCGGGGTCGGCAACAACGTGATCCTGCTGATCGGCATGGCCGTCGGCGTCGACTACACGCTCTTCTACCTCAAGCGCGAACGCGAGGAACGGGCCCGTGCGGGCGGACGGCTCAGCCCCCGGGCCGTGGTCGAACTGGCCGCCGCCACCTCGGGCCGGGCGGTGGTTGTCTCCGGGCTGGCCGTGCTCGTCTCGACCGCCACGCTCTATCTCGCCGCCGACGTCGTGTTCTCCTCCCTGGCCACGGGGACCGTACTCGTCGTGCTGGTCGCGATGGCCAGTTCGGTGACCGTACTGCCCGCGCTGCTCGTCAGGCTCGGGCTGCGCGCCGAACGCCGGGCCTCCTACAGGGCCGGACGGGGCCTGCCGCCGCGCCGCGGCCGGGATCGCGGGGCGGGCGGGGAACGGCTGTGGCGGACGCTGCTGCGGCCCGCGGAACGACACCCCGTGCTCACCCTGGCCGTGGCCGTGCTCGCGATGGTCGTCCTGGCCCTGCCCGCGCTGGGCATGCAGCTGCGTGTGCTCAACAGGGACAGTCACTCCAGGGAGATCCCGGCGCTGCGGATTCACGACCGGATGACCACCGCGTTTCCCGAACTGCGGACCCTGCACCAGGTCGTCGTACGCGACGGGCGGGGCCGTACGGAGGAGGTCGGCCGGGCGCTACGGGAGCTGGGCAGGCGGGCCCACGCCGACCCGCTGTTCGCCGCGAACGTCCCAGCCGACGTCCGTGTCTCGGCCGACGGCCGGGTGAGCGTGCTCGAACTGGCCGTGCCGTACCGGCTGAGCTCGGCCGAGGCGGAACGCTCCCTCGACCGGATCCGCGACGACTACCTGCCCGCGACGGTCGGCGCGATCCCCGGGGCCGAGGCGGCCGTCACCGGGGACGCGGCGCGCAACGTGGACGACCTCGACCACGTCAACGGGAAGCTGCCGCTGGTGACCGGACTCCTGCTGCTGGTCAGCCTGGTCATGACGATGATCGTGTTCCGCTCGGTGACGCTGGGGCTGCTCGGGGTGCTGCTCAACTCGCTGTCCGCCGCGGCCTCGTTCGGGCTGGTCGTGGTGTTCTTCCAGTACGGCCTGGCGACGACGCTGTTCGGGTTCGACCCCGGAGCCACCGGCGCGATCGGCTCCCGGGTGCCGTTGTTCCTCCTCGTGATCCTGTTCGGCCTGTCGATGGACTACCAGGTGTTCGTGGTCAGCCGTATCCGAGAGAAGGCCGTCGCCGGGGTGCCGACCCGGCGGGCGGTGCTCGACGGCATCACCGGCTCGGCGGGGGTGGTGACCAGCGCCGCGATCGTCATGGTGACGGTGTTCGCCGGGTTCGTGTTCCTGCGCCTGGCCGAGATGAAGCAGATCGGCTTCAGCCTCGCGGTGGCCGTGCTGCTGGACGCGTTCGTCATCCGCACCACGATCCTGCCGGCGGCCATGATCGTGCTCGACCGGCTGAACTGGTGGCCCTCTCCCCTGTCCCGGAACACCCACGGCGTACGGCATGGCCTCGCCTCGGACGGGCGGGTGCCAACGGCCGGCCGTTCCCGCGGGTGAGCCGGGGAGCCGCTGGATCCGGAAAGCCGGTCCAGCGGCTTCCCCAGGCTTTATACGGAAATTTCTCCATATAACAAACCGTCCGCGAAAGTCCACGTCTCCGGGAGACAATCGCCGTCCGTGACACGTTCTCCGCACGGAACCGGCTTCCGTCCGGAACCTCCCAGCCCCCGAGACCTGGAGACGCCGTGACGCTGCGCGTGCTGCTCGCCGACGACCACGCGATGTTCCGTTCCGGTATGCGCGCCGTACTCGAAACCCAGCCGGACCTGCTCTGCGTCGCCGAGGTCGGAGACGGCCACGAGGCGGTCGCCGAGACCCTGCGGCTCCGCCCGGACGTGGCGATCCTGGACGTGCGGATGCCCAGGCTGGACGGCCTGGCCGCGACGGAGGCGATCCTGGCGGCGCCGGGGAACGTCACCAGGGTCCTGGTGCTGACCACCTACGACAACGACGACTACGTCTACCGCGCGTTACGGGCCGGGGCCAGCGGCTTCCTGCTGAAGAGCCTGCCTCCGGAGGAGATGGCGTCCGCGATCCGGGTGGCCGCCCGGGGGGACGCGCTGATCGACCCCTCGGTGACCCGGCGCCTGATCGCCCGGTTCACCACCAGCATCGAGCCGACGGCCGTGCCCGCCGACTTCGAACGGCTGACCTCCCGGGAGCGTGAGGTGTTGCTCCTGCTGGCCGACGCCCGCAGCAACGCCGAGATCGCCGCGGCCCTCCACGTCGGCGAGGAGACCGTCAAGACGCACGTCTCCCGCATCCTGTCCAAACTCAGCCTGCGCGACCGGGTCCACGCCGTCGTCTACGCCCACCTGAACGGCCTGGCCGGGACGCCGCCCCGATGAAGCCCTCAGGAGCCGAGCGGGTCGACAGGGGCGGCCGGGTCGGCCAGGCGCTCCAGGTCGCGGCGGACCAGCAGCTGGTTGGCCATCAGGACCGGGCCGTCGGGCTTGACGGTCAGCAGGGCGCGGTGGACCGTACGGTCACCCGAGCTGACGTCGTCGTGCGCGACCGTCTCGACCGAGTCGGACAGGGGCTTGCCCGCGACGACGGCGGTCGTGGTGAGGCGCTCCTTGAACACCTTGCCCACCTCGGCGGCCCTCGGCAGCACGCACACCACGTCGACCGCCTTGTCGGCCGTGGACGCGGGCCTGCGCAGGCCGACGCCGTACAGGACGACCCCGCCCGGCTGCGTGGGGGCCATGACGATGGCGGAGACGACGTCGCCCAGGCAGTCGGCGACGGCGGCGTGGTCGGGGTTCTCGGCCAGGGAGGAGCCGGTGCCGAGAGCCGCCGCGACGGGCTCGGCCGCGGCACCCGCGACCAGCGCGGAGTCCGTGACCACCACCTGGTTGAGCTGGTTGATCAGCCCGAGCCCGGACTGAGGGCCCTTCATGTCGATCATGTTGTCCTCGGCGAGGGACAGCCCCTCCTGGCCGCCGATCTCCCGGGGCTTGGCCCCCATGGAGGTCAGTTTGGCGCTGATGCCCGAGGCGTCGAGAGCGCCCTCGACACGGATCGCGGTCTTCGGCGGGACTCCGATGTTGACGGCCTGGTTCGCGGCGAACACGTTGAGACCGGTCGCCTCGGCGAGCCTGTCCCCGCTCACCGCGAGGTCGCCGAAGCCCGAGCCGACGGCGGCCCTCCAGCGCTTGTCCTGGCCCGGCCCCTTGTCGGTGACCACGCCGAGCTTGCGCCAGTGCGCCATGTCGCCGTATTCGAGGTAGGTCGCGGCGGGGCCGGAGGCGTCGAGACGCGCCATCGCCTGGCGCAGGCCCTGTCCCTCCTCCGAGCCGCCGGTGCCACATCCGGCAAGCACCAGTCCCGCAACCGCCAGAGTCCATCCGAGAGCACGCATGCCCAGGACCTTAGCCATCCACACCGCACCGCACGTCACCCAAAAGGGTGAAATGATCACCCCATTCCCCCCGAAACGGTACAAAGGTCACTCAGCGAGAAGCCCGCACACCCGCTCGATCCCCAGCCCGCTGATCAGCAGCCGTTCCTTGGCGTTGCCGAGCAGCGCCGCGGTCCAGGTGGTCGACCCGCCGTCCCCGAGGTTGAGGGTCTCACCCCGTGGCGTGACGACGTCGATCCCGAACGAGACGCCGGTGTAGTAACCGCGCCCCGTCACGCGCTCGTCGTCGAAGACGAAGGTGACGTCCGGGTGCTCCGGCGCCAACCGGTCGAGGACCCGTTCGCGCAGCGCCGTACGGTGCCGTCCTCCGGTCAGGTCGGTGAGGCCGACGCGCACCGCCGGGATGGCGTGGCCGAGTTCGCGGGCTCCGTCCAGGATGTCCAGGTGAACGCCGACGTGCTCGACGAGGGCCTCCGTCTCGAAGCCGAAGGAACCCTCGTCCCGGCCCGCCGTGCACAGCCCGAGCAGCGCGAAGTGCTGCGTCATGCCCGGCCCGAACGGCTGCGCGCGCAGGACGCGCTGTGCCGCGCCGAGCCGTACCCTCGACCGGGAGCGGGGCTCGTCCCGGAGCAGGCCCCGGCGGCGGACGGCGCATTCCAGGGCCAGGACGTTGGTCACGTCCGAGACGACCTCGGTGTTGCGGATCGTCGTCAGCACCTTGTCCTGGCTCACGGTCGCCACCGCCGAGGCGGTGCCCAGCGGGCAGACCGGCGCCGTCGCGAGGCCGGTGAACCCGTGCCCGGTGAGACGTTCGTGGGCCAGCAGGGTCAGGCGCGCCAGGTCGCCCGCGTCGACCGGTGAGAGGGCGGTGAACCGGTCACGTTCGTACCGCCGGAGCAGATGGGCGGGCGTGACGTCGGCCGCACGACGCCGATGGACGGCCATCAGCAGCGTCTGAAGATCCGCGGGGGACAGCCGCTCGGCCAGCGCCTCAAGCATCTCCGGCGCCGCCCCCTCACGGAGAATCCGCCCAAGCCAGGGGTCGTTCATCGGAACATCGTGGCGTACGGCCCACTCCCGCCGCACCGGGTTATCCGCCGCCGAACCCCTGAAAGACCGCCGGACCCCGGAAAGCCACCGGGTCCGGAGAGCCGGTCGGTCTCAGACGCCCCGGGAGGCCCTGCGCTCCGGGCCCTCCTTCTCCAGGTGCTGGAGGACGTGCCTGAGCGACTCCCCCAGCTCGGTCAGGCGCCTCTCGCCGAGGCCGGAGAGCACGAACTGCTCCTCCCGGTTGAACTCGGGGAACAGGGTGGTCATCAGCTTCCTGCCCTCGGGGGTGAGGGAGAAGACGGTACGCCTGCGGTCGGTCGCCGGGATCTCCCGCAGGATCAGCCCGCGTGCCTCAAGCGTCTGCGCCACCCCGGTCAGCGTGCCCTTGGTGATGCCCGCCTCCTCGGCGACGTGCCGGTTCTCGATCGACTCCCAGATCCACACGACCCACAGCACCACGAAGGCGGTCCAGGTGAGCTCGGCCTCCTTCAGGACGGTCTGCTCGAAGTGGTTCCTGATGGACGAGGCGACCCGGTAGAGGTTCGAGATCGCGGTCATGGCGCGAAAGTCCAGCTCCAGCCCCTGGAGCTTTCCCGAGACGGCCTCCTCGGTCTGCCGCAGGGTGTGCGCGCCACTCACAGACAAGCTCCTCGGGGGTTCGGCCATATCGACCCCGGGCGGCGGAATCGTCCGGACCCTCCTGATCCTAGATGATTTCCGACAAATCCCTGTTCTGGGACGCTAGACGCGGACCACATTCACGCCCGCGTCGGTGAACCGGGCGGCCTCCTCGTCCGGCAGGCCCTCGTCGGTGATCAGGGTGCCGATCGCGTCGATCGAGCAGATCCGCGCGAAGGCCCGCCCGCCGATCTTGGAGGCGTCGGCGACCGCGACGACCTGGGAGGCCCTGCCGATCAGCAGGTTATTGACGCTCGCCTCGCCCTCGTGGTGGGCGAAGGCACCCGCGACCGGGTCGAGCGCGTCCACGCCGAGGAAGGCGATGTCGAGCGCGACCTGTTCAAGCACCCCCGAGGCCAGCGGGCCGATCAGCTCGTAGGACTGCGGCCTCGCCACCCCGCCGGTCACCACGATCTTCACGTGCTGCCTGACCGTCAGCTCGGCGGCGATGTTCAGCGCGTTGGTGACCACGGTGAAGCCGAGGTCGGGGTCGGCCCTGATCGCCAGGGCGCGGGCCACCTCCGAGGTGGTCGTGCCGCCGTTCATGCCGACGATCGCGCCCGGTGTGACCAGTTCGGCCGCGGCGTCCGCGATCCGCTGTTTCTCGTCGGCGTGACGGGCGGTCTTGTAGCGCAGCGGCAGGTCGTAGCTCACGCTCTGGGAGACGGCGCCGCCACGGGTGCGCATGAGCATCTGCTGCTGGGCGAGCTGGTCGAAGTCGCGGCGGATCGTCGCCGTCGAGACGGTCAGCGCCTCCGCGGCCTCCTCGACGGACAACCGCCCCTCCTGCGAGAGCAGTTCGAGGATCGCGTTCCAGCGCTCATATCGGCTCACAGCAGTCAGCCTTGCACACGGGGCGATCAAAACCCACCTCTGCACAAAATTGCTCATTTCTGGTATAAATCAATCACAAACGAAGCTTCTTGGGGAGGCGCGCCGTGACCACGCACACCGAATCCGAGATCGTGTCCCAGCCCGACTGCTGGCGCAGAGCCGTCGCCGAGACCCCGAGGGACGCGCTGCCCCGCCCCGGGGAGCGGGTGGCCGTCATCGGCTGCGGCACCTCGTGGTTCGTCGCCCAGTCCTACGCGGTGCTCCGCGAGCGGGCCGGACAGGGCGAGACCGACGCCTTCGCCGCCTCCGAGTTCCCCGTGGGACGTCCGTACGACCGGGTGCTCGCGCTGACCAGGTCGGGCACGACGACCGAGGTCCTCGACGCGCTGGCGGCCCTGCGCGAGCGGGGCGTCAGGACGAGCGCCGTCACCGCCTCCCCCGGCACCCCCGTCGTGACCGCCGCCGACGAGATCGTGATGCTCGACTTCGCCGACGAGCGGTCGGTCGTGCAGACCCGCTTCGCCACGACGCAGCTCGCCCTGCTCCGCGCCCACCTCGGCGAGGACCTGAGCGGCGCGATCGCCGACGCCGAACGGGCGCTCGCCGTCCCGCTCCCCGAGATCACCCTGTCCGCCGAGCAGTTCACCTTCCTCGGCCGGGACTGGTCGTACGGCCTGGCGCTTGAGGCCGCCCTGAAGATGCGCGAGGCGTGCCGGGCGTGGACCGAGTCCTATCCCGCGATGGAGTACCGCCACGGCCCGATCAGCATCGCGGGCCCGAACCGCGTCACCTGGGTCCTCGGAGAGGGCGCGAAGGGGCTGCGCGCCGAGGTCGAGGCCACGGGTGGAGCGTTCCTGAACAGCCTCCTCGACCCGATGGCCGAGTTGGTCCTGGTTCAGCGGGTGGCCGTGGCCAGGGCACTGGCCCAGGGACTCAACCCGGACGAACCACTCAACTTGACCCGTTCTGTCATCCTCCCCTCCTGAACATTGACCGGTGGGAGAAACGGGAAGAACTGACGCCATGAGCATCACACTCTCCGACGCCCGTGTCGTGACCCCCGAAGGTGTCCACGAGGGCTGGCTCACCATCGAGGACGGCCGCATCACCCATGTGGGCCGGGGCGCCGCCCCCGGCCCCGGGCTCAGCCTCGGGGGCCGCCACGTGGTTCCGGGCTTCGTCGACATCCACTCCCACGGCGGCGCCGGAGGATCCTTCCCCAGCGGCGACCAGGAGGAGGCCCGCCGGGTCGCCGCCCTGCACGCCGCGCACGGGACGACCACGATCGTCGCCAGCCTGGTCACCGCGACCACGAACGAGCTGACCAGGGCCGCTTCCGCCCTGGCCGACCTGTGCGAGGACGGCCTGCTGGCCGGCGTCCACCTTGAGGGCCCCTACATCTCCAAGGCCCGCTGCGGCGCGCACAACCCCGCCCTCCTGCGGGAGCCCTCCGTCCGGGAGTTCACCGAGCTGCTCAAGGCGGGCCGAGGCCACATACGGATGCTCACCCTCGCCGCCGAGCTGCCCGGGGCGCTGGACACCATCAGGGAGGCCGTCGCCAACGACGTGATCGCCGCCCTCGGGCACAGCGACGCCGACTACGAGCAGACCCTGCTGGGCATCGAGGCGGGCGGCAGCGTGGCCACCCACCTCTACAACGCGATGCCGCCCCTGCACCACCGCGACCCCGGCCCGATCGCCGCACTGCTTGAGGACGAGCGGGTCACCATCGAGCTGGTCAACGACGGTGTGCACGTGCACCCGGCGATGATGCGCCTGGCCTACGACGTCGCCGGTCCCGGCAGGACCGTGCTCATCACCGACGCCATGGCCGCCGCGGGCATGGGCGACGGCGTGTACGGTCTCGGCCCGATGCGGGTCGAGGTCGTCGACGGCGTCGCCAGGCTGGCCGGCGGTGGCTCCATCGCGGGCAGCACGCTCACCATGGACGTGGCCTTCCGCCGCGCCGTACAGCAGGTCGGCCTGTCGCTGCCCGAGGCGGTCGAGATCACCTCGCTCACCCCCGCCAAGGTGCTCGGCCTGGCCGACGACCTCGGCTCCATCTCCGTCGGCAAGCGGGCCGACCTGGTGGTGCTCACCGACGACCTGGAGGTCTCCGGCGTCATGCGGCACGGAAACTGGACGACGGCTCCCCGATGACCTCCCCGCCCGCCCGTGGTCCGGTCCTGACCGTCACGCTGAACCTCGCACTCGACGTCACCTACGTGACCGGGGACGTCGACTGGGACGGCGTCAACCGCGTCGGGGCCGTGCACCGCAGGGCGGGCGGCAAGGGCGTCAACGTGGCCAGGGTGCTCGCCGCCCTCGGCTGCGAGGTGCTCGTCACCGGTCTCGCGGGCGGCCCGAACGGCGAGGCGGCCCTGGCCGACCTCGCCGCCGCGGGCCTGCCCACCGCCCTCACCCCGATCTCCGGTCCCTCCCGCGCCACCCTGGCCGTCCACGACCACGGCCGTGCCCCGGGACGCACCGCGCTGTTCAACGAACCGGGTCCGCTCGTCACCGAGGACGAGATCGGGCGTTTCCTGAGCGACTACGAGGCCCGGCTCAGGGGTGCCGCCGCGGTCGTGATCTCCGGCAGCCTGCCCTCAGGGGTCTCCCCGCGCCTGTACGCCGAACTCGCCGCCCGCGCCCGGGCCCACGGCGTCCCGGCGGTCGTGGACGCCGACGGCGAGCCGCTCAGGCACGCACCCGGCGGGCGGCCCGAGATCGTCAAGCCCAACGCCGAGGAACTCGCCCGGGCCCTGGCCCTGTCCGGCCCCCAGGAGGCTCACAGCCCCGGCACCGGCCCCGGCACCGCCGTGCGGGGGGCCCAGGTCCTCAGGCGTTCCGGGGCCAGGGCGGTCGTGGTCTCCCTCGGGGCCGACGGCCTGCTCGCGGTGACCCCCGAGGGGGCGTGGCGGGCGGCGATGCCGTACCGGGTCGAGGGGAACCCGACCGGCGCGGGTGACGCGCTGGTCGCGGGGCTGACGCTCGGCCTGGTCGAGGGCACCCCCTGGCCGGAACGGCTGCGCCGGGCGGCGGCGCTCGGCGCGGCGGCGGTCGCGGCCCCGGTCGCGGGTGACTTCGACGCCGACGTCCTGCGGGAGGTCCACCCGGGTGTCCGGGTGGAAGCGGAACCTGTGTAACGGAGGCCAATCATGTCCCTCGTCGGAATCGGCGACATCGTCGGGAACGCTCCAAAGGGCGTCGGCGCGTTCAACGTCATCCAGCTCGAACACGCGGAGGCGATCGTCGCCGGGGCCGAGGCCGCAGGCACACCCGTCGTGCTGCAGATCAGCGAGAACTGCGTCCGCTACCACGGCGCGCTCGCCCCGATCGCGGCGGCGTCCCTGGCGGTCGCCAGGGCGGCGGCCGTGCCCGTCGCCGTCCACCTCGACCACGCCACCGACCGCGCGCTGGTCGAGGAGGCCGCGGAGCTGGGGATCGGCTCGGTGATGTTCGACGCCTCCGCGCTGCCCGACGAGGAGAACGTGGCACTCACCGCCGAGGTCGCCGCCCACTGCCACGCCCGTGGCCTGTGGGTGGAGGCCGAGCTCGGCGAGGTGGGGGGCAAGGACGGGGTGCACGCGCCCGGGGCGCGGACCAGGCCGCACGAGGCCGTGGACTACGTGGCCAGGACCGGGGTGGACGCGCTGGCCGTGGCCGTCGGCAGCTCGCACGCCATGACGACCAGGGACGCCGTGCTCGACCTTGAGCTGATCTCCGCGCTGCGCGCCGCCGTACCCGTCCCGCTGGTGTTGCACGGCTCCTCGGGCGTGCCGGACGAGACCCTCCGCGCCGCCGTACGGCACGGCATGAAGAAGATCAACATCGCCACCCACCTCAACAAGACCTTCACCGGGGCGATCCGCGACCACCTGGCCGCCGACGAGCGGGTCGTCGACTCCCGCGTCTACCTCGCCGCCGCCCGTACGGCCGTCGCCACCGAGGTCACCCGCCTCCTGAAGGTCCTGGCCTAACCCCTACGACACCCCTACGACGTCCCCTACGGCCAGTTCCAGCGGATGCCGATCAGGCCGGGGCGCAGTGAGTCGGCCACCAGGTGGACCGCGTGGTGGGCGTTGAGGGTCAGTTCACCGTGGTCGTGCTCCTCCGCGGCGTGGTCGTGCCGGGAGAAGCGGCGGATGCCCGCGGGCAGCGCCGAGGCGGCGAAGCTCACCCTGAGCGTGTACTGCCCGGCGGGGAAGCGGAACCCCCGTTCGTACTCGGTCGTCTCCACCCCGCTCGGGTCGGCCAGCTCGTAGCGGATCACCTGGGTCTCCCCCACCCGCAACCTGCGGTCGAACAGCAGCTCGGCCGCCACGAGCGCGGTCGGGCCGTCCCGCCTGACCCTGCCGACCCGGCAGTCCTCAAGCGCCCTGATCCGCACCCGTTCGACGTCGCACCCCAGGTCGCCCCGGTAGACGATGATGTGGCGGTCGGTCGCCTCCTGCGCCCGCATCACCTGGAGCGTCTCACGGCGCACGACGCTGCGGTCCGGGCCGATCTGCAGCGTCTCGTACATCCCGCTGATGTGCAGCCGCCTGTCGTCGGCGGAGCCGTCGAGGTCCTGCAGCAGGGCCGAGAGCGCTCGTGAGGGCTCAAGGATCGTGGCGTAGGGAACGGCGGCGGAGATCGGGACGGACGTGCCCCCGCCGTTCTGCCCCCGGCCCCGGGGCCGGGGCGGCCCGAGCAGGCCCATCAGCGAGCGCGGCGGGAGGATGAGGATCTCCTCAAGCGCCCGTACGGCCCGCAGCGACTCGGGCCGCTCGGGGCGGCGCAGTCCCTGCTGCCAGTAGCTCAGGCTCGTCATCCCGACCCGCAGCCCGCGCTCCTCAAGGCGGTGGCGGAGCCGGTCAAGGGTCAGCCCCCTCGCTTCGACCGCGGCGCGGAGCGCGACGTGGAACGGGCCTTCCCGAAGAGCGACCCGCAGCTCACGATCATCCGACACATGGGAATGTTCACAGATTTTTCGGCTTACGTCACTTTTGCCGACGCAGACAGTGTCAATTTCGTGACCAGCCGCCGGTCTGCGTCGACACCCATGACAGTGTCCCCCAGCGCCAATCCCTGGCACCCAGCGCACATCCGGCGCGCCTCCCATGCCGTCCGACGACACCCGACCTGGGGCCTTCCCGGTCGGTGATGGACCTGTTCCGGAGCGGCACCGGGCCACGGCGCACGGGCGGGAAAACACACGTGCCCGGAGCGAATCGCTCCGGGCACGGCAGAAACGGCGGTGTCAGGAACCCTGGGGGGCGACGACGACCTCGACCCGCTGGAACTCCTTCAGGTCGGAGTATCCGGCGGTGGCCATCGTCCGCTTGAGCGCGCCCATGAGGTTCATCGAACCGTCGGCGACCGAGGAGGGACCGTGCAGGATCTGCTCCAGCGTGCCGACCGTGCCGAACTGCACCCGCTTGCCCCGGGGCAGCTCGGGGTGCTGGGCCTCGGAGCCCCAGTGGAACCCGCGGCCCGGGGCCTCCGTGGCCCTGGCGAGAGGAGAGCCGACCATGACCGCGTCAGAACCACAGGCGATCGCCTTGGCGATGTCACCCGAGGTGCCCATGCCGCCGTCGGCGATGACGTGGACGTACCGGCCGCCCGACTCGTCCATGTAGTCGCGCCGGGCCGCGGCCACGTCGGAGATCGCGGTGGCCATCGGCACCGCGACGCCGAGCACCGTGCGCGTGGTGTGCGAGGCGCCGCCGCCGAAGCCGACCAGGACGCCGGCCGCGCCGGTCCGCATGAGGTGCAGCGCCGCGGTGTAGGTGGCGCAGCCGCCGACGATCACCGGCACGTCCAGCTCGTAGATGAACTGCTTGAGGTTGAGCGGCTCGGCCCGCCCGGAGACGTGCTCGGCGGAGACCGTGGTGCCGCGGATCACGAAGATGTCCACACCCGCGTCGATGACGGCCTTGTGGTACTGGACCGTGCGCTGCGGGGACAACCGCACCGCCGTGGTCACCCCGGCCGCGCGGATCTCCTCGATGCGACGGCCGATCAGCTCTTCCCTGATCGGCGCGTTGTAGATCTCCTGGAGCCGCCTGGTCGCGGCCTCCCCCTCAAGCTCGGCCACCTCGGCCAGCAGCGACGTCGGGTCGTCGTAGCGGGTCCACAACCCCTCAAGGTCGAGTACGGCCAGCCCGCCGAGCCTGCCCACCTCGATCGCCGTCGCCGGGGAGACCACGCTGTCCATCGGGCTCACCACGACGGGCAGCTCGAACCGGTAGGCGTCGATCTGCCAGGCGATCGAGACCTCCTCGGGGTCACGGGTGCGGCGGGAGGGAACGATGCCGATCTCGTCGAGCGCGTAGGCACGGCGGCCGTTCTTGCCGCGGCCGATCTCCACCTGAGTCATATGCCTGTCTTTCCATGTCATGCCTGTACGGCGGGCCGTACCGTGCCGTCACGGCCCGGCCCGTCGCGAGAACCGGGTCGGGACTCTATCGGCGGTGGTAGTTCGGAGCCTCGACGGTCATCTGGATGTCGTGCGGGTGGCTCTCCTTGAGCCCGGCCGCGGTGATCGGCATGAGCTCGCACCTGCTGTGCATGTCCTCGATCGTGCGGCACCCGGAGTACCACATGCCCTGGCGCAGACCGCCGACGAGCTGGTGGGCGACCGCGGCGACCGGCCCGCGGTAGGGAACCTGGCCCTCGATGCCCTCGGGGATGAACCTGTCCTCGCTGCCGACGTCGGCCTGGGCGTAGCGGTCCTTGCTGAAGGAGGTC
Organism: Streptosporangium jomthongense; assembly: GCF_042650425.1. Taxonomy (NCBI): domain Bacteria; kingdom Bacillati; phylum Actinomycetota; class Actinomycetes; order Streptosporangiales; family Streptosporangiaceae; genus Streptosporangium; species Streptosporangium jomthongense. The sequence goes on from NZ_JBHSBC010000032.1 coordinate 852,728, forward strand.
CCGCCGCGCTCGCGGTTGCGGACCGCGCCCAGCGAGCCCATCCCCCGGTAGGACTTGAACTGCTTGCCGTTGATGAAGATCAGTTCACCCGGCGACTCCTCGCAGCCCGCCAGGAGCGAGCCGAGCATGACCGTGTCCGCCCCGGCCGCGATGGCCTTGGCGATGTCACCGGAATACTGCAGGCCACCGTCGCCGATCACCGGGATTCCGGCGGGACCGGCCGCGAGCGAGGCCTGGTGGATGGCCGTGACCTGCGGCGCGCCGACGCCCGCGACCACCCGGGTGGTGCAGATGGAGCCGGGCCCGACGCCGACCTTGACCGCGTCGGCCCCCGCGTCGACCAGCATCTGGGCACCCGCGCGGGTGGCGATGTTGCCGCCGACGACCTGGACGCCGCTGTTGGCCTTGAGCTTGGAGATCATGTCGGCCAGGCCCTTGGAGTGGCCGTGCGCGACGTCGACCACGACCACGTCGACCCCGGCCTCGATCAGGGCCGCCGCCCGCTTCTCGGCGTCCTCGCCCACGCCGATCGCGGCTCCGACGACGAGCCTGCCGTCGGCGTCCTTCGTGGACAGGGGGTACTGCTCGCTCTTGGTGAAGTCCTTGACGGTGATGAGCCCGCGCAGCCGTCCGCCCGCGTCGACCAGCGGCAGCTTCTCGATCTTGTTCTTGCGCAGCAGCGCGAAGGCGTCGTCCCTGGAGACCCCGACCGGCGCGGTGACCAGCGGCATCGAGGTCATGACGTCGCGCACGGGGCGGCCGTGGTCGGTCTCGAAGCGCATGTCGCGGTTGGTGACGATGCCGACCAGCACGCCGTTCTCGTCCGTCACCGGGACACCGGAGATGCGGTAGGTCGCGCACAGGCGCTCGACGTCGGCGAGCGTGTCCTCGGGCGAGCAGGTGACCGGGTTGGTGACCATCCCGGCCTCGGAGCGCTTGACGAGATCGACCTGCTGGGCCTGCTCCTCGATGGAGAGGTTGCGGTGCAGGATGCCGATGCCGCCCTGACGCGCCATCGCCACCGCCATCCGCGCCTCGGTGACCGTGTCCATCGCGGCGGAGACGAGCGGGATGCGCAGGGTGATGCCCCGCGACAGGCGGGTGGTGGTCTCCGCCTCACCCGGCTGTAGATCCGAATAGGCGGGAACCAGGAGCACGTCGTCGAACGTGAGCCCGGTCTCGGTGAACCTTGCCATCTGCGACCCTCCTGCCACGGCGCTCTCAAGTGGAGTGGGGAAGGCGCCGGCCCCCGGGTCACAGTTTAGAGTCTGGCGCCAAACCCGGAGGACACCGGGGAAGGTGGGGAACCGGACGGCCGGTGAGCGTCCGGTTCCCCTCCCTGAAGGACGGGAGCCGGGCGGCCGACGGACCGCCCGGTCCCGGCCGGGGTTTGGGGAACCGAGCGGTCGGTGACCCGCCCGGCTCCCCGGTCACCGGCGGGAGGCGCGGGGACACCGCACGCCGCCGGACCCCCCTCCGCGTCCGAACGGCCACTACGCCCACGCCCCTCGCCGACGCTGGGTAAAGTCTGCGTTACCTTCCGTTCACACGCAATGTACGGACGTGCAGTTGCACGAAGCTGCACCCGACCGCCCAGGAAGGACCGGGTTCCCCGATCGGCGACGGCTCGGGACGAGTCGTCCACGAGACCGGAAGAGGCCCAGAAGACGCAACGCCCGGACACCGGTGATTTCGGGACGTTATTCTCGCGGAACGCCGTGCCATCTCTGGAGCCTCTCGCCGATGCGTACCGACACACCGCCGCTTGAGAGTCTGGGCTTCACCTCGGCCCAGATCTCTCTCTACAACGCGGTGCTACGCCTGCACCGCGCAACCTGCGCCGAACTCGCCGACGCCCTGGACGGCTCGCCTGAGCGGCTGAGCCGCGAGCTGGCCACCCTGGTGAAGCTGGGCGTGGTCCACGAGCAGGGCGGCGAGTACCTCGCCCGTCACCCCGCGACGGCCCTGGGCCACCTGCTCGCCGACCGGCTCGACCGGCTCGCCGCGGAGAGCCGCAGGATCGACACCGTCGTCGGGTCGATCCGCGACCTCATCCACGAGTACGACGCGGGCCGCGACTACCAGGCGGGCCGGTTCTCCGTCGACCTGGTCGGCGGGGCGGACGAGCTGTACGAGAGCGTGATCGGCATGGCCGTACAGGCGCCGCCGCTCGAACTGCTCTCGGTCATCCCCGACCGGCGCACGATGAACGACTTCGCGCACCGCTACGCCGACCAGTGGATCGGGGCGCAGCGCGCGGGCCTGCTGTCCACCAGGAACATCATCCCGGTCCAGACCCTGGAGATCCCCGCGCTGCGGGAGAAGCTGAGCCAGTTCCAGCAGGCCGGGGCCCGCGTCCGCACCCTGGACACGGTGCCGAGCTGGTTCCTGATCGCCGGGACGGACGCCGCGGGTGTGCCCGCCCGGTGGGGCGGCACGCTGGCGGAGAGCGCCTACAACTTCCACCTGGTCAGAACCCCCGTCGTGGTGGACGCGCTGCGTTCCCTCTTCGACGAGCTGTGGGCCCGCGCGGCGCCGCTGCCCTGGCCGCGCCGGGGCGACGGGATGATCCAGGTGCTGCGGCTCGCCGCCCAGGGCGTCTCCGACGAGATGATCGCCAGGCAGCTCGGGGTCTCGGTGCGCACGGTGCGGGCCCGCTTCGCCGACGCCATGGCCGAGCTCGGCGCCCAGTCCCGCTTCCAGGCGGGCGCGGAGGCCGCCCGGCGCGGCTGGCTGACGTGAAGGCCTCTTTGCGCGCCTGCGCGTCGCTCCGCGTGCCCGTGGGCCGCCGGTTGGACCTGCCGCACATCAAGGTCATATCAAGGCCATAAGGTGGGATCGTGCTCGACGACGTCCCCCGCGACCCGTTCGCGGACGACCCCGACGACCCGGCGGCGGCACTGGGTGAGACGGACTCCCCCCAGTCGCTGACCTCCGCCGAACGCGACGAGGCCATGACGGACCTCGCCGACGTCGAGGTCTTCCGGTCTCTCCTTGAGCCCCAGGGGGTGCTCGGGCTGGTGCTCGACTGCCCCGAGTGCGGGGAACAGCACTACTTCGACTGGGAGCTGCTGCGCGGCAACCTGCGGCAGATGATCGACAACGGCAGGCCGCAGGTTCACGAACCCGCCTACCAGCCCGACCCCACGAACTATGTGACCTGGGAGTACGCCAGGGGTTACGTCGACGGGGTGACCGACACCGAGGGGCACCGCTGATCGACGTCGTCGATCAGCGCGGCCAGTAGACCGACGGCGACGTCCGAGGACGAGGCGGGCTCACGCCGGGAGAGCCCGTCGAGAAGGCGGTCGGTCTCGGTGACGCCCCGATCCTCCTCAGGGCCGTATCTCCGGACGGGACGCCTGGGGTGGACCGCCGTCATGGGCTCACCCGCCAACGGGTCTCACCGGACCGGCGAGACCCACTCCACGCTTCCCGGCGGCGCCGGCGAATCCGGCCCGGCTGGTCCGCGGTCAAGCCGTCGACTCCAGCTCCGCCATCGCGCGCAACCGCGCGAGCGCCCGGTGCTGCGCGACCCGGACCGCGCCTGGTGACATGCCGAGCACGTTACCCGTCTCCTCGGCCGACAACCCCGAGACCACGCGGAGCATGAGCAGTTCACGCTGGTTGTCCGGGAGCCTGGAGAGCAGCCTGCGGGCGTGCTCGGCCTCGATGTAGCGCACCACGGTCTCCTCGGGCCCCGGCCCCTCGTCAGGACCGTCGGGAAGGTCCTGGGTGGGTACGGCGGAGCGCACCGAACTGCGCAGCGCGTCGGCCACCTTGTGGGAGGCGATGCCGAAGACGAAGGACGCGAAGGGCCTGCCCATGTCGCGATAACGCGGCAGGGCGGACAGAACCGCGATGCACACCTCCTGCGCCACGTCGTCCGCGATGTGGTACTGACCGGAAACCCGCCCGAGGCGAGCACGGCAATATCGGACGACCATTGGCCGTAACTGCGCGATCAGAGATTCGATCGCGGTGCGATCTCCCTGAACGGCGAGGCTCGTCAGATCCTTGAGATCGTCCCTGTGGGGGACCCCTTCAGATCTCGTCGCAAGCCTTACCCCACTTTTGGCGTCGGCGACGCATCCCTCGGTCACGTTAGGCATGATGCCCGCCCCGATCGAGCCTGTCGTCATGGCGAACGGCTACGGATTGGTCACATTGAGAGGGTGATAACGGGGCGTAATCAATCGACCACAGTAAGGCTTTGCGCCTGAAGGAATATTTCATTGGACCGCTGATTATGTCGGCCATTGGTCACATGAAAGTTTACTCCTTACGCGCATCCTCGCATGACGCTTTGAGGCACGTTTCGGTTTACCGGAAAACGAAACGGCCCGCATCCGGTGAGAGATGCGGGCCGTACGGCGAAAGCGGATCAGTGGCCGTGGCCGTGACCGTGGCCGTGCCCGGCGGCGGCCGGAGCCTCCTCCTCGGGCTTGTCCACCACGAGGGCCTCGGTCGTCAGCAGCATGCCGGCGATGGAGGCGGCGTTCTGGACGGCCGAGCGGGTGACCTTGACCGGGTCGATGACGCCCTGGGAGATCAGGTCGCCGTACTCGCCGGTGGCGGCGTTGAGACCCTGACCGACGGGGAGCTCGGAGACCTTGGTCGTCACGACGTAGCCCTCAAGGCCGGCGTTCTCCGCGATCCAGCGGGCGGGCTCGATGAGCGCCTTGCGGACCACGGCGACACCGGTCGCCTCGTCACCGGACAGGCCCAGGTCGTCGAGGACCTTGGAGACGTGGATGAGCGCGGAGCCACCGCCGGAGACGATGCCCTCCTCGATCGCGGCGCGCGTCGCGGAGATGGCGTCCTCAAGGCGGTGCTTCTTCTCCTTGAGCTCGACCTCGGTGGCCGCGCCGACCTTCAGCACGCAGACACCGCCGGAGAGCTTGGCCAGACGCTCCTGGAGCTTCTCACGGTCCCAGTCGGAGTCGGACTGCTCGATGGCGAGCTTGATCTCCTTGACGCGGTCGGCGATGGCCTGCGCGTCGCCCGCGCCGTCCACGACCGTGGTGCTGTCCTTGGTGATCACGACACGGCGGGCCGTGCCGAGGACCTCCAGGCCGACGTGCTCCAGCTTGAGGCCGACCTCCTCGCTGACGACCTCGCCACCGGTGAGGATGGCGATGTCCTGCAGCATGGCCTTGCGGCGGTCACCGAAGCCGGGGGCCTTGACCGCGACCGAGGTGAAGGTGCCGCGGATCTTGTTGGTGACCAGGACGGCCAGGGCCTCGCCCTCGACGTCCTCGGCGATGACGAGCAGCGCCTTCTTGGTCTGCGCCACCTTCTCCAGCAGCGGCAGGAAGTCCGCGACCGAAGCGATCTTGTTCTGGTTGATCAGGATGTAGGGGTCTTCGAGAACCGCCTCCATCCGCTCCTGGTCGGTCACCATGTAGGGCGAAAGGTAACCCTTGTCGAACTGGAGACCCTCGGTGAACTCCAGTTCGAGGCCCATGGTGTTGGACTCTTCGACGGTGATGACGCCGTCCTTGCCGACCTTGTCGAACGCCTCGGCGATCAGCTCACCGATCTTGGCGTCCTGCGCGGAGATCGTCGCCACGTGGGCGATCTCCTTCTTGTCCTCGACCGGCCTGGCCGAGTCGATCAGCTTGTCGCTGACGGCCTTGGCGGCCAGGTCGATGCCGCGCTTGAGGGACAGCGGCTGGGCGCCGGCCGCGACGTTGCGCAGGCCCTCGCGGACCATCGCCTGGGCGAGGACGGTCGCGGTGGTCGTGCCGTCACCGGCGACGTCGTTGGTCTTGGTCGCGACCTCCTTGGCGAGCTGGGCGCCGAGGTTCTCGTACGGCTTCTCCAGCTCGACCTCACGCGCGATGGTGACACCGTCGTTGGTGATGGTCGGCGCGCCGAACTTCTTGTCGATGACGACATTGCGGCCACGGGGGCCGAGGGTCACCTTGACCGCGTCGGCGAGGGCGTTGACACCACGCTCAAGAGCGCGGCGCGCGTCCTCCTCGAAGGACAGGATCTTGGGCATTGTGGTCCTCTCTGAAAGCACGTCGGCGCATCAAAGCCCCGGGCGCTCGCGCGACCCGGGGCTCGATACGTCATCTCTGCGAAGTGTCGGTTACTTCTCGATGATGGCGAGCACGTCGCGGGCGGAGAGCACGAGGTACTCCTCGCCGCCGTACTTCACCTCGGTGCCGCCGTACTTGCTGTAGAGGACGACGTCGCCCTCCTTGACGTCGAGCGGAATGCGCTTGTCGCCGTCCTCGTCCCAGTTGCCAGGGCCGACAGCGAGGACCTTGCCCTCCTGCGGCTTCTCCTTGGCGGTGTCCGGGATGACGAGACCGGAAGCAGTGGTCTGCTCGGCCTCAAGCGGCTGGACCACGATGCGGTCGCCGAGCGGCTTAACGGGAACCTTGGTGGCGGTCGTCACGTCGGACCTCCCCTTCAGATTTGAATGATCTAGAAGAGGCGACCAGCGGTCTGCCGTCGCGGGTGTCAGACCTGCCTCGTCGCGTATGTTTGGCACTCTCACCGGGAGAGTGCCAATACGGAACAGTATGCAAGGAGGCCTTGACAGTCAACACGAACCGCCTCCGCACTGGGTACGCGAACCTCAAACCCTGCGCCGCCCCGCCGCGGGCAGGCCCCTGACCCGCGCGATCTCGGTCTCGTACAGCTCCCGCGAACCGCGCAGGAAACCCAGCACGAAACGGATCTCCTCGTCGGAGTAACCCGAGATCAGCCGCCTCCCCCGTTCGACGACGGGACCGTACAGCTCCTCGACCTTCGCGAGGGTCTCGGGGGTGGCGCGTACGACCACCTTCCTGCGGTCCCCGGGATCGGGGGAGCGCGTCAGGTATCCGGCCCGTTCGAGGCGGTCGAGCATCGCGGTGACGCTGCCCGTGGTGAGCCCCAGGCCCGTCCCGAGGACGCTGGGTGTGACGTTCCCCTCAGCCCCCTCGCGCACCAGGATCTCCAGGCAGCGCAGGTCGGTCCTGTTCACCCCGAGGTGGATCGCGACCGCCTCGTCGAAGGCGTCGACGGCCGTCTGACCCGCCTGGACCTCCCGCCCCAGCTCCGCCCTGAGAGCGCCGTCCCCATGCGCGGGACCATTTTCCCTTGACATTCAAGCCTCTCGACCATCAAGCTAAATATGCCTCGAACATCAAGATACATGGCGTTCGAGAAGAACACCCCTGTCCAGACCCGTCCTCCAAGGGAGACCCGTGTCCCCTCTCCACGTGATCGTCATCGGTGCGGGCACCGGCGGAATGTGCCTGGCCCACGGCCTGCGGCGCGCCGGGATCTCGGTCGCGGTCTACGAACGCGACCGCACCCGCGCCGACGGCGTGCACGGCTACCGCGTCGGCATCGACCCGACGGGCAACCAGGCGCTCCGCGAGTGCCTGCCCCCCGAGCTGTTCGACACCTACACCGCCACCTGCGCCAGGACGCCCGCCCACTTCAACGTGCTGACCGAACGGCGCAGGACGATCGCCTCCTTCCGGCTGCCGGAGAGCACCGACCCGGTCCACAGCGAACGCTCGGTCTCCCGGATGACCCTGCGCCAGGTGCTGCTCACCGGGATGGACGACGTCGTGCGCTTCGGCAAGACCTTCACCCACTACGAGCACGGCGCCGACGGCACCGTGACCGCCTTCTTCGACGACGGCACCTCGGCCACCGGCGACCTGCTCGTCGCCGCCGACGGCACCGGCTCCAGGGTCCGCAGGCAGTACCTCCCGCACGCGAAGGTCAGGGACACCGGGGTGATCGCGGTCTCCGCCAAGGTCGCGGTGACCCCGGAGACCAGGGCGCTGCTGCCCGAGGAGGTCTTCAACGGGATCTCCGCCACCTTCGCCCCGAAGGGCCAGTTCTGCATCTGGCACGTCGTGGAGTTCAAGTGGGACCGCGACGGCGAGGTCAAGCACGGCGTCGGCGGCAACGACGCGGAGCTGATCGCGCGCTGGCCCGGCCTGCTTTACGACAACACCCGCGACTACATCAACTGGGGCTTCTCCGCCTCGGCCCGCAGGTTCCCGCCCGGGGTGATGGACCTGCGCGGCGAGGACCTCAAACGGGTGGTCCTGGACATGACGCCCAACTGGCATCCGGACCTGCGCGCGCTGTTCCGGGCCGCCGACCCGGGCAGCTGCTTCCCCATCGCCATCCGCACCTCCGAACCGGTGGACCCGTGGGAGACCACCAACGTCACCTTGCTCGGCGACGCCGTGCACACCATGACCCCCGGGCGGGGCGTCGGCGCCAACACCGCCCTGCGCGACGCGATGCTCCTGACCAGGCGGCTCATCACCGTCCGTGACGGCGCCCCGCTGCTGGACGCCGTCGCCGCCTACGAGGAGGAGATGATCCCGTACGGCTTCGCCCGCGTCGCCGACTCCCTCGCCCAGAACGGCACCAACGGCGACGACCTGCTGCACAGGCCGGTCGTCGGCCGGGCGGTCCTGGCGGCCAACCGGACGTTCTTCCGCGCGGTCGGCCGGGTCCCGGCGCTGCGCAGGAGGTTCGTCGACGCCCTCGTGGCCTACCGCGCCGCGGACGCCTGAGGACCTTCACCCCGATTCCCGCGCTTCGGGGCGACACCGGGACGCTCATCGGGGAACATACGACTTCGGGAACATACGAGCGAGCACCGGGGGGAACGCGACCCGATGGCTACGAACGGTGACGGGAAAGACGCCACGGTGAGCGATGTAACCAGCACGCTGAGCGAGGAGACGAGCGCAACGCGCGAGGTCGGCGAGCTTCTCGCCAACTGGCCCTATCCGCCGCCCGGCGGATGGACGGCCGACGACCTCGACCGGCTTCCCCAGGAGGGCCCCCACGGCGAGCCGGACTTCTTCAAGCACGTCGAACTCGTCGATGGAGCCCTCATCTTCATGTCCCCCCAGAAGCGTTTCCACGAGCACGTCCTGTACGGCCTGCGGACCTGCCTCAACGTTCAGGCACCCAGGCACCTGAAGGCCGTGACCCAGATGGACGTCGTGCTCGGCCCCCGGCAGCGGCCGTGCCCGGATGTCCTGATCATCGACAGTGAGGTGGCGAAGGACAGGTCCCGAACGGCCTACACCCCCGAGGAGGTGCACCTCGTCATCGAGGTCGTCTCCCCGGAGTCCGAGCTGCGTGACCGTGACGTGAAGCCGAAACGCTACGCCGCCGCGGGCATCCCGCACTTCTGGCTGGTGGAGAACAACGCCGACGAGCCCGTGGTCTACGTCTACGAACTCGACCCGGTGAATCAGGGCTACGCCATCACCGGCATCCACCATGGACGCCTCAAGCTCGCCGACCCCTTCCCCATCGACGTCGATCTTGGCGAACTGCCCGACTGACCGCCCCGCTGGGCTGAGGAGAGGCTCCATCCGTCCGAGGCGGTAGCGTCGGGCGGTGTGGAGCTTGACTCGTTCCTGGAGCTGTTGACACCCCGAGGCCAGGAGGCCCTGGCCGCCGCCGGAGCCGCGGGAGACGACCCGGTCGCGGCGGTCACCCGGCTCAGGAAGACCTACGACGCCGATCTGACCTCCGCGGCGCTCACCCAGACGGGGCTCAGACGCCGCGCCGTGGAGAAGTTCGGCGCCGACGCCGGGGTGATGTACTTCACGCCGAACGGCCTTGAGCAGTCGACCCGCCGCGAGGTGGCCGACCACCGCGCCCGGCGCGTCCCCCCGGGCTCCCGGGTCGCCGACGTCTGCTGCGGCATCGGCGGGGACACCCTGGCCCTG
>NZ_JBHSBC010000032.1:862454-925103 GCF_042650425.1 Streptosporangium jomthongense
CCAGGGCCGGATGCGTGGTCGAGGCGGTCGACGCCGACCCGCTCACCGCCGCGGTCGCCCAGGCCAACGCCGACGCGCTGGGGTTCGGCGACCGGGTCACGGTCCGTGCGGCCGACGCCGCCACGGTCGACCCGTCCGGCTTCGACGTCCTGTTCGCCGACCCCGCCCGCCGTACGGCCCGGGGCAGGACCTTCGATCCGATGGCCTACTCACCACCGTGGCCCCAGGTGCTGGAGATGGCGCGCCAGGCGAGGGCCGCGTGCCTGAAGGTCGCCCCGGGGATCGACTACGCGTTCATCCCGCCGGGGGCGGAGGCCGAGTGGGTCTCCCACCGGGGCGAGGTCAAGGAGGCCGCGATCTGGTGCGGCGCCCTGGCAGGCGAGGTCGAGCGCAGGGCCACGATGCTGCCGTCCGGCGCGACGCTGACCCCCGACCCCAAGCTCGGTACGGCCGGGCACGGCCCGGTCGGGCGCTACGTCCACGAGCCCGACGGGGCGGCGATCAGGGCCCACCTCGTGGCGGAGGTCGCCGACTCGGTCGGCGGGCACCTGCTCGACCCGCGCATCGCCTACATCACGGGGAACGGGACGGAGCGGACGCCGTGGGCGGCGCGGTACGAGGTCCACGAGACTCTGCCGTTCTCACTCAAACGGCTGAGGGCGGCGCTGCGTGAGCGTGGAGTGGGAAACGTGACGATCAAAAAGAGGGGCTCCGCGGTCGACGTCGATCGCCTCAGAAAGGACCTTCGCCTGACCGGGGGCGAATCCGCGGTCGTTATTCTCACCAGGATCGAGGAAAGGCCTTTCGCCCTGATATGCACCCCTTCCTGAACTGGCAAAACGGTACATCAAGCAATTAACCGGCGATCTGTCTTTTTTAAATTTGACACGGAGGACACATGTCCCAGGGGCTAGGGTTACTCACGCATGGATTTCCGGGGAAAACTCGGCCTACATTCCTCGGTAAATTAAAAACAAAGTCCTTAAAGAAACATTAAAACCCGCCGCGTGGCCGACCGTCGGTGGGGAAAGGGGTTTTCCGTGGATCGTTCCGGCCACACCCTGTTCCACGCGGACGAGCAGAGCCCGATCTTCGACCGGATGCGCGAACTGCTGGCGCACGCCGCCCAGGACCCCGTGCGCGAGCAGCTCCCGCAGGGGCCCGCGTACGAGCAGCGCCCGCAGAGCTCCGTCTACGAGCAGCTCCCCCCCGCGCCCATTTACGACCAGTGCCCCCAGCCGCCCGTGTACGAGAAGCTCTCCCCCGCGCCCGTGTACGACCAGCGCCCCCAGGGCACCGGGCTCGACGAGATCCGTCAGCGCCTCGACGGCGTGGAGTGGCTGCTGCGGGAGGCCAGGGATCGGGAGAGCGGGCTGAACGGCACGCTCGAGTCCGTGACCGGCCGCCTCGACAAGGCCCTGACCCGCCCGCCCGCCTGGGTCCAGGGGCTCGCCCAGCACGTCGAGGCGGTCCGCGACCACGTGGACTCGGTCGGCGCACGGGTCGGCTTCCTGACCCGGGAGGTCAAGTCGGTCGGCGCGCAGATCGTCCCCCTGGACGGGCTGCCGCGCCTGTGGGCCGATCTCAGCGCCGTGAGCGAGAAGACCGACGAGGCGCTCACCCGGCTCCGGGTGCTCACCGGCAAGACCCAGGACAACGGCGAGACCACCGAGCGGCTCGGCCGTCTCCAGACGGGCATGGACGCGGCCGCGGGCCGGTTCACCCGGCTGGACAAGGGGCTGGGTGAGCTGGTCCGGCGTACGGGGTCCCTTGAGAAGGGCCTGCCCGAGCTGTCGGCGGGCTTCCAGGGGGTCGTCGCCGAGGCGACCCGCCGTCTGTCGGACGCCGTCGAGCAGGTGAGCGGCAAGATCGACATGATCATGGTCAGGCTCGACGGCCTGACCGAGGACGTCGGAGACTGTCTGAGCGACCTGGACAGGCGGCTGGCCGCGCTTGAGCGGCGGATGACGGAGACGAACGAGCGGCTCGGTGAGATCGCCGCCCGTCACGAGGCGCGGTTCGACGCCCTCGACGAGCGTCTGGACGACGTCGAGGGGCGGACCCTCAACAGGATCGAGGCCGTCGACGCCCGGCTGCGGACGCTCGACGGCCACACCGGGCGGCCGGAGGACGTGCAGGCGCACGTCACCGGGGCCGGGAAGCGGCTGAAGGGCCTGCTGCAGACCCGGGAGCAGCGGCGCCTTGACCCGTTCGAGGAGCGCGTCGCCCAGGCCCGCGCGGCTCTCGCCCCCCTGGGCGACACGCTGCGCGCCCAGCCGGGCCGCGAGCGGCTCACCGAGGCGCTGACCCGGGCCGTCGAGCCCGCCGGCGCAGGCCCGGCCGACAGGCTCGGCGCGCTTGAGGAGACCGTGCTGGTCCTCGCCGAGGCCCTGCTGTGCCGGCCCCACGGCAACGGGGACTGACGCTTTCAGCACATGGTGTCGCCCGGTAGGCAGGGGGAGGTGTCGCACGCCTCCTCACCGCACAGGTTGTTCCTGACCACCTTCAGCAGCAGGGTCAGCTCCCCCGCCTGCTCCGGGCTCAGGCCGCCGGTCATCCGGCGGTGGACCTCCGCCAGGACGCGTTCGACCTCGGGACGCAGGGCGTCGCCCTTCGGAGTGCTGCTGACGATGCTGACGCGGCGGTTGGCGGGACTGGGCGCGCGGCTGACGAAGCCGCTGCGTTCGAGGCGCTGGAGGGTCTTGGTCATCGTGGACATGTCGATGCCGATGAGCCTGGCGAGCACGTTCTGCGGCTGCGGGCCGTACTCCCAGAGCAGGGTCAGGGTGCGTTCCTGGCCCGGGTAGAGGTCGAGTTCGGCCAGGAGACCGGCCATGAGCGTGCGGTGCCCTCGGGCGGCCTGGATCATCAGGCAGTTCAGGCTGTCAGGGCTTTCCTCCCAGGCTTCGACCCCCGCCGGTTCCTCGTCAAGCCGTGGAAGCGTCATCTCGTCCTCCTGTTCGACTCCAGCCTACTCCCTTGCAAGTTGGTCGCCCAAGTTGTAGAACTAACTCTTGGCCGACCAAGTTGGTTGCCCAAGTTAGCCGACCATATTAGAATCCCGAAGGGATCAGCCATGCCGTTCTCCCCGTTCAGGCTCGGTGCCCTGGAACTGCCAAACCGCCTGGTCATGGCCCCTATGACCCGTTCACGTGCCTACGTGGACGGCATCCCCTCCACGCTGACCGCCCTGTACTACGCGCAGCGCGCCTCGGCCGGTCTGATCGTCTCCGAGGGGGTGCAGCCGAGCGCGGCGGGCAAGGGATACATGGACACGCCGGGTCTGCACACCGACCACCAGGTCGCCGGATGGCGTGAGGTGACCGACGCCGTCCACGCGGCGGGTGGCCGGATCTTCGCGCAGCTCATGCACGCGGGCCGGGTCGGCCACCCGGACAACACCGGTGCGATCCCCGTCGCCCCGTCGGCCGTACGGTCGAGCGGCCAGATCTTCACCCCGAACGGCCCGCAGGACACGCCGATCCCCGTCGAACTGACCACCGAGGAGGTCGAGGCGACCGTCGGCGACTTCGCCGACGCCGCCCGTCGCGCGATCGACGCCGGGTTCGACGGGGTCGAGCTGCACGGGGCGAACGGCTACCTCATCCACCAGTTCCTGTCGCAGAACGCCAACCTGCGTCAGGACCGCTTCGGCGGCTCCGTCGAGAAGCGCATCCGCTTCGCCGTCGAGACCGCGCGGGCCGTCACGGACGCGATCGGCGCGCACCGGGTCGGCATCAGGATCTCCCCCGCCACCGGCATCCACGACCTGGCCGAGGAGGACGCGAACGAGGTCTACCCGGCGCTGCTGGCCGAGCTGGCCCACCTCGACCTGGTCTACCTGCACCACCTGGCGGGCGGTTCGGCGGAGTTCGACGGGCGGGTCCGCGCGCTGTGGCCGAACGCGCTCATCGTCAACGACCCCGCGAGGAACGACCCCTCCGACTCCGTCGCCCACTGGCTCGCCCAGGGCGCCGACCTGGTCTCCCTGGGCAAGTCGTTCCTGGCCAACCCCGACCTGCCGGTGCGCCTGCGCCTCGGCGCTCCGCTGAACGAGCCCGACCTCTCCAAGGCCTTCGGCGGCGACCACACCGGCTACACCGACTACCCGGCGCTCGCCCTGCACCCGGCCTGACGGCCCTCCGTCACACGTGGACCGTGGTGATCGGCAGCGAGGAGTCGGCGGGGATGTCCAGCGGGGAGGGGGAGATCCCGGCCGCGACCAGGTCGGAGCCGAGCGTGGCCACCATCGCCCCGTTGTCGGTGCACAGGCCGGGCCGGGGGACGCGCAGCCGTACACCCGCGGCGTCGCAGCGCTCCTGGGCCAGGGCCCGCAGCCGGGAGTTGGCGGCCACGCCACCGCCGATCAGCAGGTCGCGCACGCCGTGCTCCCGGCAGGCCAGCAGGGCCTTGTGGGTCAGCACGTCGACCACGGCCTCCTGGAAGGAGGCGGCCACGTCCGGCACGTGGATCGTCTCACCGGCGCGCTCCCTGGCCTCGACCCAGCGGGCGACGGCGGTCTTCAGCCCGGAGAAGGAGAAGTCGAGTGTCCCGTCGTCGTGCTTGCCCCTGGGGAAGGCGATGGCCGTACCCGAGCCGCCGCCCGCCACCCGGTCGATGTGGGGACCTCCGGGGAAGGGCAGGCCGAGCACCCGGGCCACCTTGTCGAAGGCCTCTCCGGCGGCGTCGTCGACGGTCGAGCCCAGCGGGATGACCTCCTTGGCGACGTCGGGCACCAGCAGCAGCGAGGAGTGACCGCCGGAGACCAGCATCGCGATGCAGGGCTTGGGCAGGGCGCCGTGTTCGAGCTGGTCGACCGCCACGTGGGCGGCCAGGTGGTTCACGCCGTACAGGGGCACGCCAAGTCCGAGCGAGTAGGCCTTGGCGGCGGCGACGCCGACGAGCAGGGCGCCCGCCAGGCCCGGGCCCGCGGTCACCGCGATCGCGTCGATGTCGGTCAGACGCAGACCCGCCTGGTCGAGGGCGCGCTCGATGGTCGGGGTCATCGCCTCAAGGTGGGCCCGTGAGGCGACCTCGGGCACGACGCCGCCGAACCGGGCGTGCTGCTCGACGCTTGAGGCGATCGTGTTGGCCAGCAGGGTGTGCCCCCTGACGATGCCGATCCCGGTCTCGTCGCAGGAGGTCTCGATGCCCAGCACCAGGGGTTCGTCACGCATTGAGGTCCTTCTTCATCATGATCGCGTCGGTGCCGTCCTCGTAGTAGCGGCGGCGCAGGCCGATCCGCTCGAATCCGAACCTCTCGTAGACGGCCTGGGCGCCGGAGTTGTCCGCGCGCACCTCAAGGAAGACCGACGTGGCGCCACGCCGTACGGCCTCGGTGAGCAGCTCGGTCAGCATGGCCCCGCCGATCCCGGCCCGGCGGTGGCCCTCGGAGACGGCGATGGTCTGCACGTCCGCCTGGTCCCCCGCCGCGTAGAGCCCGGCGTAGCCGACGATCTCCTCGCCGACGACGGCGACCACGTAGTGCCTGGTCCTGGGCTGGTCGTCCAGCTCGCCGCGGAGCATGCCCTCGCTCCAGGCGTCCAGTGGGAAGGTCTCCCGCTCGACCTTCATCACCTCGGGCAGGTCGTCGTGGGTCATCGGGCGCAGGACCACGCTCACGCGGAGACCCTCTTCGGCGGCGCGGGCACCTGGGCGTCGGGACGGCGCAGGTAGATCGGCCTGGGCAGGCTCAGCACGGGGTGCGTGCCGCTCTCCACGACCTCCGCGACGTCGGGCCGGCCGAGCTGTTCGGCGGCCAGCGCCGCCATCGCCCCGGCGAAGGGGTACTCGGGCGCGTCGAGCAGCCGGGAGGCGCCGACGACCTCGGCGTACATCCGCGCGCCCGCGCCGACGAGCGGCAGGTCCGCGGGCAGGTCCTGGGGTTTGTCCACGGCGGGGCCGGACAGACGGGTCCGCCGGTCCTCGTAGTGACCCCAGAAGACCTCCTTGCGGCGGGCGTCCGTGGCCACGAGGAAGGGCTCTTCGAGCCCGCTGCCGTAGGCCACGGCGTCGAGCGTGCACAGGCCGTAGGCGGGCACGCCCAGCGAGGTCGCCAGGGCCTGGGCGGTGACCAGGCCGACCCGCAGCCCGGTGTAGGGACCGGGGCCGGAGCCCGCGACGACGGCCGTGACGTCGGCGAGGACGACACCGGCCTCCCGCAGGACCGTCTCGATCGTGGGAACGAGCAGCTCGCCGTGCCGACGGGCGTCAACCGTCGTCGACTCGGCCAGGACCCTCTCGCCGTCGTGCAGCGCTGCGGTGACGGCGGGGGTCGCGGTATCAAAGGCCAGGACCAGCACGAACAGTTAGCCTAGTCCGTCTCGGATCAGGTCAGGTCCTCGCTTCGACGAGCGCGCGTCGATCCGCGCGCCGACCTGGCCGGCCGCTCCGTCCCGGATCAGGTCTTCGCCTTGACGAGGGTGGCGTAGACGATGACGTTGTCGCGGTACTCGTGCTTGTCCCAGTCGAAGGTGCCGCCGCAGGTGATGAGCCTCAGGCCGTCCTCCAGATAGACCTTGTCCGCGGGGAAACGGTCCTTGCTGGTCTGCTCGATGGAGTCCACACGGTACTGGGCGACCTTGCCGTCGCTGCGCACGACCTTGATCGCCTGCCCGGCCCGCATCTGCTTGAGCTTGTAGAAGACGGCCGGGTCGGTCTTGGTGTCGACATGCCCGAGGATCACCGCCGAACCGGGGTCGCCGGGGACGGCGCTCTCCTTGAGCCATCCGGCCTCGTCCGGCCTGTCGAACGGCGGCAGGTCGATCTGGCCGTCCGTGACGCCGAGTTTCATCAGGGGCGCCTCGATGCCCAGCGAGGGGATGTCGAGGCGCTTGGGCACGACCGCGGCGCGGGCGGGGGTCTCGTCCCGGTCGCCCCTGTTGATCGCGACCATGACGAAACCGGTGACGAGCCCGGCGACGACGATCCGGGTCCAGCGGGAGGAGGCCATCGGTTACCGCTACGAGCGGCGACGCCGTACGACGAGGTAGCCCGCTCCGCCGGCCAGGGCGACGGCGAGCAGGGCCCCGGTCGTGCCGAGCGGCATGCCCGAGCCGTCGTTCGGACCGCCCGCGGCGGTGCCTCCGCCGCCGGTCGCCGGGCCGTGGGTCGAGATGATCGTGCGGGTCGGCTTCGGGCGCGAGGTCGGCTTCGAGCTCGACTCTCCGTCGGAGACGATCCTCAGGCTCGCCTTGCCGGTGTCGTTGGTGCCCTCGCACCGGGTGTTGACGTCGTAGACACCCGTCTTGGCGCCGTCGGCGACGGTGGCCTGGCCGCGGACCCAGGGGCGCGCGGCGGGCGTGCCGGTCGCGGAGGCGGAGGGGCTCGGAGTCGCCAGGATCGGCTCAAGGGTGATCGCGGCGCTGAAGACCTCGGCGGAGGCGGTTCCCCGGTGTTCCGGGCCGCCCTCGGGGATGGGGCAGTTGGCCAGCACCCACACCTTCTGCCCGGCCTTGGCGCGGGCGGGCTGGAGCTGGACCTCGATGTCCTGCCTGCTGATCGTGGTCCGATCCGCCACGGGTGAGGTGTTCCCGTTCGTGCCCTCCGTGGTGGGCTGGGCCGAGCATCCGGCCACTCCGAAGAGGGCGGCAGCCCCCAGAACCGCGACACGCTTCACCCTTGGCACCCGTCGCACTCCACTTCGCAGTCCGGCCGACGACCCTGGCTCGGCTTAACTTCCCGCCTGATCCCCATTAAACATGGACATAACCGCATGGTCGATCTTCGGTCCCGATCATCTATCCCAAGTGGGATGTGATGCCAGAGTGCCAGGATTCCCGGGCCTACGGGGGTGAATCAGACAACGCCCTCCCAGCGGGCGCCGACGCCGCGCAGCCGTACGGTCCGTTCCTCGGTCTCGCCCGCGGCCTCGGCGCGCTCGACGCTGATCTCAAGGCGGTCCTCGGTCAGTCCCTCGACCAGGCCCTCACCCCACTCGACGACCGTCACCGAGTCTTCGAGGGAGGCGTCCAGGTCGAGGTCGTCGACCTCCAGGTTCCCGCCGAGACGGTAGGCGTCGGCGTGCACCAGCGCGGGGCCGCCGGACAGCGAGGGGTGGACCCTGGCGATGACGAAGGTCGGGGAGGTGATCGGCCCGCGCACCTTCAACCCCTCCGCGATCCCCTGGACCAGGGTCGTCTTGCCCGCGCCCAGCGGCCCGGACAGCACCGCGAGGTCTCCCGCGCGCAACAGCCCGGCCAGTTCGACGCCCAGCTCGCGCATCTCCTCCGCGGTCGCCACGACTCTCACCGGTTCGTCTCCTCTGTGTCCGCGGGCTCCGTGCCCCCTGGTTCGGCCGCCGCCCGCTTGAGCAGGTCGCGCAGCGCGTCGTTGACGACGGTAGGCCGTTCGAGCTGGATCAGGTGCGAGGTTCCGGAAACCTCGGTGAGCTGGGCCCGTGGCAGCGCGGCGGCGATGGCCCTGCTGTGCTCGATCGGCGTCAGCCAGTCCTTGTCCCCCACGATGATGGAGGTCGGCACGTCGTCCAGGACGCCGAGCGCGCCCAGTTTGTCGTGCGACATCAGCGCGGGGTAGAAGTCGGCGATCACCTCGAACGGCGTCGAGCGGATCATCGACTCGGCGAAGTCGACCACCGTCGGGCTGACGTTCTTCGGGTCGCCGAAGCCCAGGTGACGCAGCAGCAGGAAGGCCACGTCGTTGCCCGCCTGCCGCCCCTTGTCGACCAGCGCGCCGCCCCTGCCGAGCAGGGCGACCGTGCCGGGGGTGACCCTGTGCACCGCCCTCGACAGCAGCGCCGGAAGCCCCAGGGAGATCTCGGCCAGCTTGCCCGCCGAGGTGGAGATCAGCGCGACGCCCCTGACCTTGTCGCCGAACAGGTCGGGGTGGCGTTCGGCGAGCGCCATGACGGTCATCCCGCCCATGGAGTGGCCGACCAGGACACACGGGCCGGGCACCAGCTCCTCGATCACCTCGGCCAGGTCGTCGCCGAGCCGGTCGATCGTGCACCCCTCGGCGCCCGCGTGCGGCGAGCGCCCGTGCGCGCGCTGGTCCCACAGGACCAGACGGTGGGAGTCGCGCAGGTCACGCCGCTGGTAGTGCCAGGAGTCCAGGTTGAGCGTGTAGCCGTGGCAGAGCACCACGGTGAGCGGGGAGTCCTCGACGCCGTCCACCTCGGCGTAGAGGCCGACGCCGTCGGAGGTGGTGACCCTGACCGGCTCACCGCGCAGCTCGCCGAGGGGCTCGCTCATCTCCAGGTCGGGGCGGAGCCTGATGCGCCCGACCGCGTACCGCTTGGCGAGGGCCGCGGCGGCCACCCCGGCGGACGCGGCGCCGACGACGGCTCCCGCGATGCCGACCCTGCGCCGTGCGGTGTTGCTCATACGACCCCCAGCCGTGCCTTTCAGTGGTAAACGCGCGGAACCCGCGATCCGATCCTGGTCACGATCTCATGTGTGATCGTGCCAAGGGAATCCGCCCACTCCTGCAGGGTCGGCTCGCCCAGCGACCCGTCACCGAAGACGATGACCTCGTCGCCCTCGGTCAGCGGGTCGTCCCCGACGTCGATGACGAACTGGTCCATGCAGACCCGCCCGGCGACCCGGTGCCGCCTGCCGCCCGCGAACACCTCCGCGAGGTTGCCGGCGTGCCGCATGATGCCGTCGGCGTAGCCGAGGGGGACCAGGCCGAGCGTGGTCTCGCGCCCGGTGAGGTAGGTGTGGCCGTAGGAGACCCCGGCGCCCGCGGGCACCCGCTTGGCCATCGCGATCCGCGCGACCAGGGTCATCGCGGGCCGCAGCCCGAAGTCGCCCATCTCGGGGATGGGGCTCAGCCCGAAGACCGCCAGGCCGGGGCGGACCATGTCGTAACGCGCCCTGGGCAGGGTCAGCACCGCCGCGGAGTTGGCCAGGTGCCGGATCACGTGCGAGCCGCCGATGCCCGCCCGCTTCGCGACCGCCACGGCGTCGTCGAAGGCGTCAAGCTGGATGTCGATGGACGGATGGCCGGGCATGTCGGCGCAGGCGAGGTGCGACCAGAGTCCGACGACCTCGACGGTGCCCTCGACCTGTCGTTTCATGGCACGCTCCACGAGCGTCGGCCACTCGGCGCCGGACGCGCCGCCCCTGCGGATGCCGGTGTCCACCTTCAGGTGCACCCTGGCCGTCCTGCCCGTACGGCCCGCGGCCTCGGCGATGGCGTCCACCAGCCACACGGCGCCCGCCGACAGGTCGATCCCCTGGACGATCGCCTCCTCAAGGGGCTCGCCCGGCGGGATGATCCACGCCATGACCGGCGCCGTGATCCCCTCGGCCCGCAGTGCCAGCGCCTCACGGATGTAGGCGGTGCCGAGGCGGGTCGCGCCCCCCGCGAGACTGGCCCTGGCGGAGGCGGCGAGGCCGTGGCCGTAACCGTCGGACTTGACCACGGCCATGGTCTCCGCACCCTGAGAGCGCTCCCTCAGCAAGGCCACGTTTTCCCTGATGGCGGAGAGGTTCACCCTCGCCTCGGCAGGGGTCATCGGCATGCTCATTCCCCCAGTCTCCCAGGTCAGCGGTCTAACCTATGCCAAAGGCACCTCTTTTGGGACGTTTCCGGCGACGCATCATCGCCCCGGCAGGGGGCCGGGACGAGGTGTTCACCTGCCCTCCCGACCCTGTCCGAAACTCCCGCCTATCTCGACCGGAAACCGGGTTCGAGGAGAGACCGCAGCACGCCCTGGACGGCCTCAAGAACGTCCCAGGCCGACAGGGGGCCGTCCGCGCCCGCCAGGCCGTGCAGATGGGCGGCGCACGAGGCCGCGTCGTAGGGGTCGAGTCCGGCGGCCAGCAGCGTCCCCGCGATCCCGGCGAGCACGTCCCCGGTGCCCGCGGTCGCCAGCCACGGGCTGCCGGTGAGGTTCACCCTGACCGGCAGGCCGTCCCGCGCCACGAGCGTGGTCGAGCCCTTGAGCAGCACGGTCACGCCCAGCTCCGCCACCGCCCGCCGTACGTGGTCCAGGGGGTCGGCCTCGATCCGCTCCCTGGGCACGCCGAGCAGCCGCGACAGCTCCCCCGCGTGCGGGGTGACCAGCACCGGGGCCGTACGGCGCAGCAGCGACCTGTCCTGGGCGACCAGCGTCAGCGCGTCGGCGTCGACGAGCACGGGCACCTCGCTCGCCAGCACGGCGCGGACGACCTCCAGCGACTCCGGTCCCGTCCCGAGGCCGGGACCGAGCACCCACGCCTGCACCCGGCCGACCTCGCCGATCCCCTGCCCCGGCTTCAGCTCTGTGATCACCGCCTCCGGCCAGCGGGCGCGCACCTGCGCCACCGGCTCGGCGACCCCGGCGTAGCGGACCATGCCCGCTCCCGACCTGACGGCCCCGCCGACGGCCAGCACCGCGGCCCCGGTGTAGCCGTGGCTCCCCGCCGCGACGCCGACCACCCCCCTGCGGTACTTGTCGGACGTGGCGTCCGGCCTGGGCAGCAGCGCGGCCACGTCGGCACCGGTCAGCGCGGTCACCTCGGGCTCCGGTGTGTACGGCCCGAGCCCGATGTCGACGAACTCCACCCGTCCCGCGTGACGCGCCCCCGGGCTGACGAGCAGCCCGGGCTTGTAGGTGCCGAAGGTGACCGTGACGTCCGCCTCGACCGCCTCCCCCTCGACCCGCCCCGTGGTGGCGTCGACCCCGCTCGGCACGTCCACGGCGACGACCAGGGGCCCGTCACCCGCCGCCCGCCCCGAGGCCTCCCGGGTCAGCCCGGCCAGCGTCGAGTACGGCTCACGCGGCGCCCCCGTTCCGCCGATGCCGAGCAGGCCGTCCATGACCAGGTCGGCCGCCCCGAGCAGCGCGCGCGCCCGCTCACGCCACCCGTCCTGGGCCGCCCTGATGTCGAGGACGCGTCCCCCGGCGCGGCGCAGGGCCGCCAGGCCGGCCTCGTGGACCCGGATCCCGGCCAGGACCGCTTCGACCCTGGCGCCCCTGGCCGCCAGGCGGGCCCCGGCGAACAGGGCGTCGCCCCCGTTGTCCCCCGAGCCGACCAGCAGCACGACCCGCGAGCCGTACACGCCGCCGAGCAGCGCCGCGCAGGTCACCGCGAGGCCGGTCGCGGCCCGGTCCATGAGCGTGCCGTGGGGCAGCTTCGCCATCAGGGCCGCCTCGGCCGTCCTGACCTGATCGGAGGTGTGAGCGCTGAGCATGATCCGACGGTATCCCGTCCGGCCCACGCCACACCGTGAGGCCGTACGGTCAGCCCTCGGCGATCACGTAGGCGACGGCCACACCCCCGTCGTGCGTCAGCGACACGTGCCACCGGACGACGCCCAGGGCCACGGCGACCTCGGCGACCGCGCCGTGGACGCGCAGCTCCGGCCTGCCGTACGCGCCGGAGAGCACCTCGGCGTCGAGGTGGCTCAGCCCCGGAGGGGCGCCGAGGGCCTTGGCGACGGCCTCCTTGGCCGCGAACCGCGCCGCCAGGGACCGTACGGCCAGCCCGCGCTCGGCCTCGGTGAACAACCTGGCCCGCAGGGAGGGCGTCCTTTCGAGCGACGCCGCGAACCGCGCGACGTCCACGACGTCGACCCCGATGCCTACGATCACGGTTCCAGGCTAGGGTCTGTCCCCGGTACCCACTTTCCCGCCCCGGCAATCCATGGATGTTATCCACAGGTTGTGGACACATCCTCCATGGCCAGATATGTCGGTCTCCGCTTCTAAGGTGATCACATGCTCTCGCTGGCCGTCGTGGCCGTCCTGATGGCCTTCGCGGCCCGTTACTGGTCGGGTCCGGTCCATCCGCAGCGGATCACGGCGTTCGCCAGGCGCCACGCGCTGGCGATCACCCCCGGCGCCGAACCGGTCGTCCGGCACTACCTGCGGACCACCCGCGTGTGGCGGGCCCCGGGGCTGGTCGCGGGGCTCTTCCTCACGATGCCCCTGATCCCCTTCACCGACCTCGGGCTGCCGTTCGGGATGTCGATCGACCCGTTCAGCGGCTGGTTCCTCGGGGTGCTCGGGGCCGAGCTGGCGATCGGCTCCAGACGGGCTCCGGGGCCGGTCGCGGCCGTCACCGCCCCGCCCCGGCTGCTGTCCCCCCAGGCCCGCGCGTTCCTGTACGGCGGCGCCGCACTGAGCGCGGCGAGCCTGCTGATCGGGATCGGCGTCGCCCTCACGGGAACCCCCTCCCCCGCCCTGCCCTGGACGGGGGTCGGCGCCGCCGTCACGGGTGGAACGCTGCTCCTGGTCCGCTCCCTGCGGCTGCGCCCGATCCCGGCGGCCCCGGCCGACGTGGTCGCGGCCGTGCTCGCCACCCGGTCCCGGTCGGCCCACACGCTGGCCACGGGCAACGCGGTCTTCGCCTACGCCTGGGGCCTGGTCGACGTCCCCATGACCGCCTGGGGCGACCTGCCGGTGGGCGTCGTGGGCCTGCCCCTGGTGGTCGGCGCCTTCCTCACGGGCACCCGGCAGTGGGCGATCACCGTGGGGCCCCCGGCTACTCGACCGTGACGGACTTGGCCAGGTTGCGGGGCTGGTCCACGTCATGACCCTTGGCCGTGGCCAGCTCGCAGGCGAAGACCTGCAACGGCACGGTGGCCACCAGCGGCTGCAGCAGGGTCGGCACCGCCGGGACACGGATCAGCGTGTCGGCGTACGGCTCGACCGAGGTGTCGCCCTCCTCGGCGACGACGATGGTCTTGGCCCCCCTGGCCCTGATCTCCTGGATGTTGGAGACGATCTTCTCGTGGGTCACCCGCTGACCGGACGGCGAGGGCACCACGACCACGACGGGCAGCCCCCGCTCGATCAGCGCGATCGGCCCGTGCTTGAGCTCTCCGGCCGCGAAGCCCTCGGCGTGCATGTAGGCGAGTTCCTTGAGCTTCAGCGCCCCCTCAAGGGCGACGGGGAAGCCGACGTGACGGCCCAGGAAGAGCACGCAGCGCTCGTCGGCCAGGGAACGGGCCAGCTCCCTGACCGGCTCCATCGTGGAGAGCACCTCCTCGACCCGCGCGGGCATCTCCCACAGCCTCGCGACGATCTGGGAGATCTCGTCGCCGAACTTGGTCCCCCTGACCTGGGCGAGGTAGAGCGCGACCAGGTAGCAGGCCACGAGCTGGGTGAGAAAGGCCTTGGTCGAGGCGACGGCGATCTCCGGGCCCGCGTGGGTGTAGAGGACGGCGTCCGCCTCACGCGGGATCGTGGACCCGTTCACGTTGCAGATGGCCAGCACCCGGGAGTGCTGTTCGCGGGCGTGCCGTACGGCCATCAGGCTGTCCATCGTCTCCCCGGACTGGCTGATCACGATGATCAGCGTGTCGCGGGTGAGGATCGGGTCGCGGTATCTGAACTCGCTGGCCAGCTCGACCTCGCACGGGATGCCCGCCCAGTGTTCGATGGCATATTTCGCGATAAGTCCGGCGTGGTAGGAGGTGCCGCACGCGATCACGATGATCTTGTTGATCTCCCGCAGTTCCTCGGCGGACAGCCGTACCTCGTCCAGCGTCAGCAGCCCGTCCACATCGATCCTGCCCAGCAGCGTGTTCGCGACCGCCCGGGGCTGCTCGGCGATCTCCTTCAGCATGAAGTGGTCGTAGCCGCCCTTCTCCGCCGCCGAGGCGTCCCAGTTCACGTGGTAGTCCCGCGTCGGGACGGGACGACCCTCGAAGTCGGTGACCGTGATCTCGTTGGCGCGCAGCCGTACCACCTGGTCCTGGCCGAGCTCGATCGCCTCCCGGGTGTGGGCGATGAAGGCCGCCACGTCGGAGCCGATGAAGTTCTCCCCCTCACCGCGCCCGACGACCAGCGGTGAGTTGCGGCGGGCGCCGACCACCGTGTCCGGCTCGTCGACCGAGACGGCCAGCAGCGTGAAGGCCCCCTCAAGACGCCGGCAGGTACGGCGCATCGCCTCGGCCAGCCCCAGGTCGGCGAACTCCTCCAGCATGTGCGCGACCACCTCGGTGTCGGTCTCCGAGTCGATCTTGTGGCCGTTGTCCTCAAGCTCGGCCCGCAGCTCGGCGAAGTTCTCGACGATGCCGTTGTGGATGACCGCGATCCGCTCGTGGCAGTCGGTGTGCGGGTGGGCGTTGCGATCGGTCGGCGCGCCGTGGGTGGCCCACCTGGTGTGCCCGATCCCGGTCGTCACCGGCGGCACCGGGTACCCCGCCAGGCTGGAGCGCAGGTTGGCCAGCTTGCCCGCCCGCTTCTCGACGGTGAGTTCCCCGTCGGTCCCGACGAGGGCGATCCCCGAGGAGTCGTATCCCCGGTACTCCAACCGCCCCAGCCCCTCGACGACCACGTCGACGGCCCGCCGCCCGCCGACGTACCCCACGATTCCGCACATGGGATCCCCCTTTCGTCCGAACGAGATAGGGAGAACGTGCCCGCAGGCTCGGGATTCCCGCCCGGTATCGGGCAAAGCCGTCCCCACCGAAAGGCACTTTTGACCGATCAGTAGGCTTCGGAGCTATGGCCAACGGGTTGGACGGCACGCCGTATGTGGAGCTGAGCCGCAAGCAGTGGGGCGAGCTCCGCAAGAACACGCCGCTGACGCTCACCGAGGAGGAGCTCGCGGAGCTGCGCGGCCTCGACGACCCGATCGACCTGGCCGAGGTCACCGACATCTACCTGCCGCTCACCCGGCTGCTCAACCTCCACTTCACCGGGGCCAGGCAACGCGGCGCGGCAGTCAGCACCTTCCTCGGCGCCGGGCAGCGGCCCTCGCCGTACATCCTGGGCATCGCGGGCAGTGTCGCGGTCGGCAAGTCGACCACCGCCAGGCTGCTGCACACCCTGCTGGCCCGCTGGCCCGAGCACCCCAGGGTCGACCTGGTCACCACCGACAGCTTCCTGTACCCGAACACGGTGCTCACCGAGCGGGACATCATGCACAGGAAGGGCTTCCCCGAGAGCTACGACCGGCGGGCCCTGGTGCGCTTCGTCGCCGACGTCAAGGCCGGTCTGCCCGAGGTCAGCGCCCCGGTCTACAGCCACCTTGAGTACGACATCGTCCCCGGCGCGGTGCAGACCGTGCGCAGGCCGGACATCCTCATCGTCGAGGGTCTCAACGTCCTGCAACCGGCTCCTCCGACGGCGCTGGCCGTCAACGACTACTTCGACTTCTCCATCTACGTGGACGCCAAGGTCGAGCACATCCGTGACTGGTACGTCGACCGCTTCCACAAGCTGCGCCGTACGGCCTTCGAGGACCCCAAGTCCTACTTCAGGCACCTGGCCGAGCTGTCCGAGGAGGAGGCGACCGCCTTCGCCAAGGACATCTGGCGCGACATCAACGAACGCAACCTGGTCGAGAACATCGCCCCCACCAGAGGCCGCGCGGGCCTGGTCCTCTACAAGGGCCCCAACCACTCCGTCCGCCGCGTACGGCTACGCCGCATCTGAGGCTCACTCCTGGCCCGTCAGGTGGTTCTCCCAGGCCCAGGCCAGGATCCCCACCCGGTTGCGTACGCCCAGTTTGGTCTGGACGCCTGACACGTGTCCCTTGACGGTGCTCAGCGCGATGAACAGTTCGTCGGCGATCTCCTGGTTGGTGCGCCCCCTGGCGATCGCCCGCACGACCTCGACCTCCCGCGCGGTCAGGGAGTGCGCCGGGGACGCCCCGGTCGTGATCCGGGCGCCCCGGGTGGCGAGGTGACGCAGCAGCCGCAGTGTGATCGACGGTGAGATGAGCGCGTCCCCGGCGTACGCGGCCCGCACCGCCTCGACCAGCAGGGACGGACCGGCGTCCTTCAGCACGAACCCCGCCGCGCCGCAGCGCAACGCGCCGTGGACGTACTCGTCCAGGTCGAACGTGGTGACCATGACCACCCTGGGCGGGGCCTCGGCCAGGGCGCGGGCCACCTCGATCCCGTCGAGGCGGGGCATCTGGACGTCCACCAGGCACACGTCAGGGCGCGTCCTGCGGGCCCGCTCGATCGCCTCGACGCCGTCGCCCGCCTCGGCGACCACGGTGATGTCGGGCTGGTCCTCAAGGATGATCCGCAGACTGGCCCGGATCATCGGCTGGTCGTCGGCCAGCAGCACCCGGATGGTCATGGACGCCCTTCTGAGAGAGCCGGCTCCAGGAGCGCAGCCGACCTCGGGAACGCGAGCCGCTTCGAGAGCGCGGCCGGCCTCGGGAACGCGGGCGGCTTCGAGGGCGCGGGTGACGTCATCGGCGTCCACCCGTGGGAACGGTGGCACGGACGGACCAGCCCGGCCCCGGGCGGGGACCCACGGTCAGGGTGCCGCCGACGGCTTCGAGTCGTTCGCGCATCCCGATGAGGCCGTACCCGGCACGACGAAGGCGGGCGGGCGCCCGTGAGGCGTCGTCCGTGACCTCGACGGTGACGACGGCGTCCGCCTGGGTGATGTCGACGGCGACCGTGCCCGCGTGCCGGGCGTGCCGGGCGACGTTGGTCAGCGACTCCCGTACGACCCGGTACACGGTGCCGCTCACCTCGGGCGGCCAGCCGGACGGCTCGGCCTCCAGCCGCAGACGCACCCGGCCCTTGAGGCCCTCGAAGCCCTCGACCAGTTCGTCGAGCCGTTCGTGGCCGACGGGAGCGCCGTCGCGCAGGAGGCCGACCACGCGGCGGGTCGCCGCCAGGGCCTCGGAACCCGCGGTCTCGATGTCGGCCAGGGAGCCCTCCGTCCTCTCCGGGTGCTTACGGGTGACGAGCCGGGCCGCCTGAGCCTGGAGCACGATGCCGGCGATGTGGTGGGCGGCGACGTCGTGCAGCTCCCTGGCCAGCTCAAGGCGCTCGGCACGCCGTATCCGCTCGACGACGGCACGGCGGCGGACGGCGAGCAGCCGGAAGGTCAGGCCGGTCGCCAGGCCGGTGAACCAGACCAGGCCGCCCAGCACCGGTACGGCCGAGCCGGGATGAGCCAGGAGACCGCCCGCCACCACGGCCAGGCCCCCGACGGAGACGCCGCAGGCCGTACGGACGGGGAGCGTCCTGACCGCGGAGCCGGCGAGCACCGCCAGACCGAGGGAGGCGGCCGGACCGGGTTCCGCCGGCAGGTGGACGAGCCCGCTGACGAGGACGGCGAGCGCCGCCACGGTCAGGCCCGCGACGGCGGTCCTGAGCGGGTCGCGGCGGCGGGCCAGGGCGAGCGCGCACACCGACGCGCCGGTGACCGCGTCCAACGGCCAGTGCCCCGCGCCCCAGCTGTCGGCGATCCGGTACGCCTGGAAGGCGACGGCCGCCGCGAACACGATGCCGGACACAGTGCCGAGCCCGGCGCCGGCCAACGCCCTGAGCCGATCGGGTGCCTGCACGGTGTCCAAGGCTAGGAGAGGGGGCCACCCGGCCGGTACCGGCCGAAAGTACCGTTCCGGCCCTGCTTTGCGCCGATGTGAGAGGCGGGTCGTGGTCCGCAGGATGAGGCCCCATGTCATATGAACTCCGTCAGCGACGTCCGCGGATCGCGGCGCTGGACGTGATCCGCGGATTCGCGCTGTGCGGGATCCTGCTGGCCAACGTCCAGCCGATCGCCAACGCGGGCAGAACGGTCATCCTGGAGGGACAGGCGAGTCCCACGGACCTCTGGCTGGGTCTGTTCGTCGAGCAGCGCTTCTATCCGATCTTCTCGCTGCTGTTCGGCGTCGGGTTCTCGCTGCTGCTGAACTCGGCCGGGGAGCGAACCGCCCGGCCCCGGCTCCTGCTGACACGCAGGTTGCTGGCCCTGCTCGCCATGGGGGTGGCGCACCATCTGCTCCTCTGGGAGGGCGACATCCTGGCCGTCTACGCCCTCGTCGGACTGGTGGTGCTGCTGCCCTCGACCTGGTTGCCCCGGTGGGCGGTGGCGGGGCTCGCGGCCGTACTCCTCACGGGCGCGCCGGCCCTGGCCGGTGGGCCGTTCTCGCTGGTGCCGGGACTCTTCCTGCTGGGTTCCGCGCTGACCCGGTACGGGGTGACCGACCGGATCGAGCGCTCGACCCGGGTCCCCGCGGCGCTCGGCCTCCTCCTGGCCGTGCTCGCGGTGCCCGTGGTGTGGCTGCAGGTCAGGGAGGTACGGTTCACCCTCACCCTGGCGCTGGCGGGTCTGCTGATCGCGGGCGTGTACGTCTGCGGGACGCTCGTGCTGCTCAGGACGCCGCTGCGGGCCGTACTGGAGAGCGTCTTCGCGCCGCTGGGACGGATGGCGCTGACCAACTACCTGACCGCCACCGTGCTCGTCCTGGCGGCCACCCGTCTGGTTGGCGGGGTTCCGCAGGAGTGGTCGACGGCCACGGTCCTGGCGATCGCGGGCGTCATCATCGCCGTCCAGTGGGTGTGGTCGGCGCTCTGGCTCAGCCACTACCGCCAGGGACCGGTCGAGTGGCTGTGGCGATGGATCACCTGGGCCCGCCGTCCCGCCCTACGCGCCTCGTGACCACGGTGCCGAGAGGGTACGCGGCGCCCGCACTAGGGTTGCCCCGTGCTGCATTTGCGCGTGATCAGTCCCCCTGGACACACCGAGGACGTGCTCGGGCTGCTCGACGACGCCGTCGGGGTGACCAACCTCGTCGTGCTGCCCGGTGTGGCCCGTTCCCCCAGGGGTGACCTGGTCCAGTTCGACGTCGCCAGGGAGGCCGCCAACGAGGTGATCGAACACCTCCAGCACCTCGGCCTGCGCGCGGAGGGCTCGATCTCCGCCGAGCAGATCGACCTGTCCATCTCCGAGGCGGCCGACCGCGCCGAACAGGAGGCCCCCGGCGAGAGCGACGACGCCGTGATCTGGTCGGAGCTCGCCACCCGGGTCGCCGCCGAGTCCAGGATCACCTGGGCCTTCCTCGCCTTCCTCGCGATCGCCACCCAACTCGCGGGCATCGGCGTCGTCACCGACTCACCGATCCTCATCGTCGGCGCGATGGTCCTCGGTCCCGAGTTCGGCGCCGTCGCCGCCATCTGCTTCGGCCTGCTGCGCCGTGACGGACGGCTGATCGCCGGAGCCCTGCGCGCGCTGGCCGTCGGCTTCGCCTTCGCCATCGCGGTCACCCTCGCCTGCGCCCTGGTCTCCCGGGGACTCGGCTGGATCGGGCCGTCCAGCCTCAGCCGGCACGACGAGATCGAGTTCATCGTCAAACCCGACCGGTGGTCGTTCATCGTGGCGCTGCTGGCGGGCGCGGCCGGGGTGCTCTCGGTCACCGCGGGCAAGTCGTCCGCCCTGGTCGGCGTCTTCATCTCGGTCACCACCGTCCCGGCCGCCGGATACTTCGCGGTCGCCGCCTCCCTGGCCCACTGGGACGACATGACCGCCTCCGTCATCCAGCTCGCGGTGAACATCGCGGGCATGATCATCGCCGGTACGGCCACGCTCCTCGCCCAGCGGGCCTACTGGGCGAGGTTCGGAGTACGGCTGCCCGCGCGGCCCCACCGGGGGACACCCTGGGAAAAGCCCTGAGAGACAGACGTCCCGACCGAACTTTCGGACGATGCGCCACTCGTCCGTGTGGGTGAGGAATTACCCCCATCCGCTAGGTAGGGTCCGAGCATGACCATCCTCGCCACCGAGGGACTAACCAGACGCTTTCCCCGGGTGACGGCGCTCGACCAGCTCACCGTGAGCGTGGGTCCCGGCGTCACCGGCCTGGTCGGCGCCAACGGCGCGGGCAAGTCCACTCTCATCAAGATCCTGCTGGGCCTGCTCGACCCCTCCGCGGGGAGGGCGCAGGTGCTCGGCATGGACGCCACGACCCAGGGCGCCGAGATCCGCCGGGTCGTCGGTTACATGCCGGAGCACGACTGCCTGCCCCCCGACGTGTCCGCCACCGAGTTCACGGTGCACATGGGGCAGATGTCCGGCCTGCCGCGTACGGCCGCCAGAGAGCGCGCCGCCGACGTGCTGCGCCACGTGGGCCTGTACGAGGAGCGCTACCGCGTGATGGGCGGCTACTCGACCGGCATGAAGCAGCGGGTCAAGCTGGCCCAGGCGCTGGTGCACGACCCCCGCCTGGTCTTCCTCGACGAACCGACCAACGGTCTCGACCCCCAGGGCCGCGACGAGATGCTCGCGCTGATCCGCAGGATCGGCACCGAGTTCGGCATCAGCGTGCTGGTGACCTCCCACCTGCTGGGCGAACTCGAACGCGTCTGCGACCACGTCATCGTGATCGACGGCGGCAGGCTGCTGCGCTCCTCCTCGATCGCGGAGTTCACCCAGACCACCCAGACGGTCACGGTCGAGGTCGAGGAGGGCCGCCAGGCGCTGGCCGCCCGCCTGACCGAGCTGGGCGAGACCGTCGCCGAACACGGCCGGGCCCTCCTGGTCCAGGTCCGCGCGCCGGAGACCTTCGACACGCTCCGCGACGCCGTCTGCGACCTCGACCTGTGCCTGGTCCGCATGGAGCAGGGGCGCCAGCGCATCGAGGACGTCTTCAGAGAGCCGGTCAGCAGGGAGTCCGCCGATGTCTGAGCCGACGGGTGTCATCCACGACATCGGATACCGCCACTACGACGGGGTACGGCTCGGCCGCAGGCACGCCACCGTGGCGCTGGCCGTGCACAGCCTGCGCGGGGTGTTCGGCCTCGGCCGTACCGCACGGGCGAAGATCATCCCCTTCCTCATCGTGGGCGCCATGATGCTGCCCGCGGTCGTCTCCATCGCGGTCATGGCACTGCTGCGGCAGAGCGTGATGACCTACACCTCCTACGGCGTCACCATGCAGGCGGTGCTGGCGGTCTTCCTGGCCTCGCAGTCGCCGTACGCCGTGGCGCCCGACCTGCGCTTCCGGGTGCTGCCGCTCTACCTGTCCCGCCCGGTGACGCTGTGGGACTACGTCGGCGCGAAGCTCGCGGCGATGGTCACGGCGATGTTCCTGCTGCTGGCCGTACCGCTGACCGTGCTCTACATCGGTGAGCTGGTCGTCGACATGCCGGGCTCCTCGCCCACCGGCAACTACCTGACGGCCATGGCCGGGGCGTTCGTCTACGCGCTGCTGCTGTCCTGCGTCGGCGTGGCCATCGCCTCCTTCACCCCGCGCCGCGGCCTCGGGGTGGCCTCCGTCATCGCGTTCTACCTGCTCACCTCGGCGGTCTCGACCCTCGTCTCGGCGACCATGGAGTCGGTGAACAACTACACCGCCTCCGGCTGGGCGTTGATGATCAACCCGTTCTTCCTGGTCGACGCGGCGGTGCACGTCGGAATCTTCGGTGCCGCCCCCTCCTCCCCCGTCGTCTACCCGAGCGGTGGCGGCGCCGTCGCGCTGCAGTCGCTGGTGGTGGTCGCGCTGATCGCCCTGTCCGTGATCGCCCTGGTCACCCGCTACCGGAAGGCGGCCGCGCGATGAACATCGAACTGGCCCAGGTCTCCCGCTGGTACGGCAACGTGGTGGCCGTCAACGACGTCACCATGACCGTCGGTCCCGGCGTCACCGGCCTGCTCGGCCCCAACGGGGCGGGCAAGTCCACGCTGCTGCACATGATGGCCGGATTCCTGGCCCCCTCCGGCGGCACCGTGACCCTCGACGGCGTCAAGATCTGGCGTAACCACGAGGTCTACCGCTCCATCGGCCTGGTCCCCGAGCGCGAGGCCGCCTACGGCTTCCTGACCGGCTGGGAGTTCGTGCTGTCCAGCGCCAGGCTCCACCGGCTGTCCGACCCCGAGGGCGCCGCCCGCAAGGCCGTCGCCACGGTCGAGATGGAGACCGCCGCCGAACGCAGGATCGAGACCTACTCCAAGGGCATGCGCCAGCGGATCAAGGTCGCCGCCGCGCTCGTGCACGACCCTCAGGTGCTGCTGCTCGACGAGCCGTTCAACGGCATGGACCCACGTCAGCGCATGCACCTGATGGACCTGGTGCGCGCCATGGGCGCCGCGGGCAAGACCATCCTGTTCAGCTCGCACATCCTGGAGGAGGTCGAGCGGGTCGCCCAGCACATCGAGGTGCTGGTCGCGGGCCGCCACGCGGCCACCGGCGACTTCCGTGAGATCCGCCGCAGGATGACCGACCGGCCCCACGTGTTCCGGGTCCGGTCGAGCGACGACAGACGGCTGGCCTCGGCCCTCATCGCCGACGGTTCCTCCAGTTCGGTCTCCCTCACCCAGACGGGCCTTGAGGTGCAGGCGGTCGACTTCCGGCGGTTCACCTGGCTGCTGCCCAGGGTCGCCAGGGACGCGGACGTGCGGATCTGGCAGATCTCCCCCGCCGACGAAGACCTGGAGAGCGTCTTCTCCTACCTGATCAACAGGAGCAGCTGACCCATGAACGCTGTCATCGCCGGAATCTCCTACCGCGCGCTGCTCGGCCGCAGAAGGATCTGGCTGCTGGTCCTGCTGCCGGTCCTGCTGATCGCCCTGGCCGTACTGCTGCGGATGATCAGCGGCGGAAGCGAGCGGATCGCGGTCGAGTTCATGCAGAAGTTCGCCCTCGGCGCCATCCTGCCCCTGCTCGGCCTGATCGCCGGGACCGGTGTGATCGCCCCCGAGATCGACGACGGAACGATCGTCCACCTGCTGTCCAAGCCGATCTCCCGCCCGGCCGTCGCGCGGACCAAGTTCCTCGTCGCCGCCTCGGTCCTGGCGGTGTTCGCCGCCGTGCCGACCCTCGTCGCGGCCTACCTGCTGGTCGGCTTCGAGTCCGGCATCGCGTTCGGCTTCGCGATCGGCGCCCTGGCCGGGGGCTTCGCCTACGCGGCGCTGTTCATGCTGCTCGGCGTCCTGACCAGGCACGCGGTGACGGTCGGCATCGCCTACGCGCTCATCTGGGAGGGCGTGGTCGGCAACTTCGTCCCCGGTGCCAGGAGATACTCCATCCAGCAGTGGGCGCAGACCGTCGCCGACCAGGTCTCGTCCTCGTCGTTCCTGTCCAGCGACCTCACCATCGGCTTCGCCGCGACCGCCCTCCTGCTGATCACCGCCGGAGCCGTCCTCTGGGCGGGCCAGCGCCTACGCTCCTTCTCCCTGACCGGCGACGAGTAGGCGACCCCTGCGAGGCCTGCCGGAACCGTCGACGGGCCAGGGTCCCTGACGCACAACCGGACCCCACTTGCGAGCCGTCCCGGGACGGTCCACGAGTGGGGCCCTTCTCTCCGTGTCATCATGCCGCCGCAGAGGCCGGGCAGGCCCGGATGTTCCGGTTCTCCCAACAATCCATCGGTCGCCCGCATCCAACCAGTGTGGTAACCCGCAGAATCTGAGATGCGAAGGGGCCTGTTTCGTGTACATCGGTGAAAACGAGGGACCGGTAACACTTCTTTCGACAGGTACGAAACGCCACGCGGAGAACCGGCGATGATCGGGACCGTGCTCCGCACCGAGGAGCTCCCCGCCTCCGACCGGTTCGCCCGGTGGCACGAGACGACGTCGCGGGCCCTGGTGCCCGTCCTGGCGCGCAGCGACCAGGAGGCCGACTTCCGCGCCACCACACACGTGCTCGCCCTCGGCCCGGTGCAGGTGCACGTGATGACCTGCCCGCCCCTGCGTCTGTACCGCACCTCCGCGCTGGTCCGCCGGTCCGACCCCGAAACGTACTGCCTTTCGTTCGCCCGGCGTGGCGCGACACAGACGACCCAGTTCGACAGGCAGACGACCGCCGGCCCCTGGGAGATGTCGTTCTGCGACACCTCGCACCCCTATCACGGCCGTATCGTCGCCGACCACACCGGCAGCTTCGAGGGCGTCGTCCTACAGATCCCCAAGGCCGTGCTCCCGTTACCCGCCGACAGGCTCACCTCTCTCGCCGCCACCCTGCTGCCCGCCCGTGACGGTGTCGGCGCCCTGCTACGCCACCACCTGGAGGCGCTGGTACAGCACACCTCCGGCTACACCGCAGCCGACGCCACCCGCCTTTCTGCCGTCACCGTGGACCTGTTCGCCGCGGTGTGCGCCCACCACCTCGACACCGTCCTGCCGCCGGAGACCGACCGGCAGGTGCTGCAGAAGCGCATCCACGCCTTCATCCAGCGCAACCTCGGTGATCCCACGCTGGGCGCCGAGGCCATCGCCTCCGCCCACCAGATCTCCGTGCGCCACCTGTACCAGCTCTTCCAGGAACAGGGCCTGACCGTGGCCGCCTGGATCCGCCAACGCCGCCTGGAGCACTGCCACCGCGACCTGGCCGATCCCGCCCTGCGCTCCCAGCCGATCCACCTCATCGCCGCCCGCTGGGGCTTCGCCAGCAGCGCCCACTTCAGCCGTGCCTTCCGCGCCGCCTACGGCGTCTCCCCGATCGGCCACCGCTCATCGTCCGAACGGGCCGTGGCGTGGCCGTGACCCGAAGGCGCAGAAATCGCCAACGACAATCGCGGAATCCATCGATGACATATCAGCGATGAACCGAAAAACCAGTCCCATGGCGTGCCACGGAACACCTCAAGTACCGGAACACGGCCCTTGGGAAAGCGAAACAAGAAAGTCCGCGAAAGAGCCCCGGACGGCACGGCGATCCGGCGGCGCACCCCCGTGAACGGCGAAACGCCGNNACGATCGCCACGGCTCCGGCCCTCACGGACCGGCCGTCACATCCCTCAGACGCAGGCCGTACGGACGACGTCGGCCAGGTGGCCCGCCATCCGCTCGGCCTGCTCCGCGGAGGAGGCCTCGACCATGACACGGATCATGGGTTCCGTGCCGCTCGGACGGATCAGCACCCGTCCGTTCTCCCCCAGCTCCAGTTCGACCGCGGCGGCCGCCGCGGACAACTCGGGCGCGGAGGCCTTGGCGCGGTCCACATCCTTGACGTTGACCAGGATCTGCGGGAGCCGGGTCATCACCGAGGCGAGCTCGGCCAACGGCCTGCCCGTACGGGCCACGACCGACAGCAGGTGGAGTGAGGTCAGCAGACCGTCCCCCGTGGTGGCGTGGTCGAGCAGCAGGACGTGTCCCGACTGCTCCCCACCGAGGTTGTAACCACCGGCCCGCATGGCTTCGAGCACGTAACGGTCACCGACGGCCGTCTCGATCACGTCGATGCCCGCGTTCCGCATCGCGATCTTGAAGCCCAGGTTGGACATCACCGTGGCCACCACGGTGTCGCCGACCAGTTTGCCCTCCGCGTGCATGGAGGTGGCGAGGACCGCCATGATCTGGTCGCCGTCGACGACCTCTCCGGTGTGCGAGACCGCCAGGCAGCGGTCGGCGTCCCCGTCGTAGGCGATGCCGACGTCCGCCCCTCTGGAGACCACGACCTGCTGGAGCTTGTCCAGGTGGGTCGAACCGCAGCCCGCGTTGATGTTGAGACCGTCAGGACGGGTCCCGATGGTCTCGACGGTCGCCCCGGCTCTGCGCAGTGCCTCGGGCGCCACCATGTGGGCGGCCCCGTGCGCGCAGTCGAGGACGATGTTCAGGCCGTCCAACCGGCCGGAGACGGTGGACAGCAGGTGGGAGACGTAACGGTCGGCCTCGCCGTACGCCTCGCGGACACGGCCGACGTCCGAGCCGACGGGGCGGTCCCACTTCTCGCCGAGCCGTTCCTCGATCTCGTTCTCCACCGCGTCGGGCAGCTTGTAGCCGCCGCGGGTGAGGAACTTGATCCCGTTGTCCGGAGCGGGATTGTGGGAGGCGGAGATCATCACGCCCATGTCGGCTCCGAGAGCCGTGGTCAGATACGCGACCGCCGGGGTTGGCAGCACGCCGAGCCGGAGAACATCCACGCCAGACGACGCAAGGCCGGCGACCACAGCAGCCTCCAGGAACTCTCCTGAAGCCCGCGGGTCCCGGCCCACGACGGCGACCGGGCGGCCACGCCGCCCGACGCTGGCGTTGAACGCCCCGGCATCGCCGAGGGCATGAGCGGCCGCCACGGACAGGTCCATGGCGAGCTCGGCCGTGAGGTCGCGACCCGCGACCCCACGTACCCCGTCGGTGCCGAAAAGGCGCCCCAACTTAACGCTTGCTGTACTGCGGAGCCTTACGGGCCTTCTTGAGGCCGTACTTCTTGCGCTCGGTGGCGCGGGCGTCACGGGTCAGGAAGCCGGCCTTCTTCAGCGGGGCGCGGTTGACCTCGACGTCCAGGATGGCCAGCGCGCGGGCCAGGCCCATGCGCAGGGCACCGGCCTGGCCGGTGACGCCGCCGCCGTCGATGCGGGCGATGACGTCGAACTGGTCCTCGGCGCCGAGCGTCACGAAGGGCTCGTTGACGATCTGCTGGTGGACCTTGTTCGGGAAGTAGACGTCGAGCGGACGGCCGTTGATCGTCCACTTGCCGGTGCCCGGCACAATGCGGACACGGGCGACGGCCTCCTTGCGGCGGCCGGTGCCGTAGGAGTTGCCCGTGGTGATGGGCTTACGGACGGCGGCCTCGCCGCTGACAGTGGACTCGGAGGTGTACTCGGAGGGGAACTCCTCCGTGGAGTACGTTTCCTGCTCGCCCTCGATGGGCGTCTCGACACCGGTGGGCTCAGCCACGGTTCTCCTCTTACTTTCCTTCTTGGCGCAGGCCGTCCGGCCAACGCTGCTGGCGATAGTCAGCCGGTGGCTACTGGGCGATCTGGGTGAGCTCGAAGGGGGTCGGGCGCTGAGCCTGGTGCGGGTGCTCGGAACCCGAGTAGACCTTGAGCTTCTTGATCATCTTCCGGCCGAGGGCGTTCTTGGGGAGCATGCCCTTGACGGCCTTCTCGATGGCGCGGTCGGGACGCTTCTCCATGAGCTCGCCGTAGGTCATCGAACGCAGGCCACCGGGGTAGCCCGAGTGACGGTACGCCTTCTTCTGCTCAAGCTTGTTGCCGGTCAGCGCGACCTTGTCGGCGTTGATGACGATGACGAAGTCACCGGTGTCGACGTGGTTGGCGAAGATCGGCTTGTGCTTACCGCGGAGCAGGATCGCGACGTGGCTGGCCAGCCGGCCAAGCACGATGTCGGTGGCGTCGATGATGAACCACTGACGCTCGACTTCGGCAGGCTTGGGTGTGTACGTGCGCACGGTCGTATGCCTTCTTTGCTCGCGTCTTCGGCGCTGTCGGAGATGACAGCAACATGGTCGGTAGGTGCGGGCACACGACAGCCCGGACCTTCCGTCTCCCAAGACGCAGGAGATGACGCCGGACGCGCCGCGCATCGGTCCACCGAGGGGACCAATTCGCACACAACGAACTAGCAGGGTACCGGCGCGGACGAGCACGGGTCAAAACCAGGCCGCGTCCCACCGGTGTCCCCGAGCAGTCTACCCGTACGGCGTCACCCCGCCGGACCACCGCCACGATCGGTCTTCTCGTTCTTCATAGAACGGTTCCAACACGTTCTTGACATTCTCTTCTTCCTCAGCACAAACATCTCTATCTTTGGCAGCGGAATGTGGCAGCTCCCTCACCTTCGCGACACCCAGCGGACCGGTCTGCGCCGTATGGGGCTGTTCGCCTGCCTGATGACGGTGCTGCTCCTGGGGTATCTCATCGGGCGGGGAAGCCGTGACGAGGAAACCCCGAAGATCTATCTGAACAACGCGGGACCGGCACGACCGACGCAGACGGTCTCCGCCGAACAGGGATACTCCGCCGGCCGTCCCCTTCTCGGGCGGGTCATCCGTCCCACCCCCTCTCCCGCGAGGCCGAACACGTCCCCGAGTCCCCGCGCCACCAACCTGCCCCGGGCCCCCCTCGACGACCTCGGCACCGACAACGGCCCTCGCTACATCATCGGCGGGGACAACCAGAACATCGGCGGCAGGGAGAACACCGTCACCTCCGCCGCCCCGCTGAGCTCCCTGGAGAGGGAGTTCGTCAGGCTCGTCAACGTCCAGCGCAGGCGGGCAGGATGCGCGCCGTTCCGGGTCGACAGGCGGCTCGTCCAGTCGGCCAGGGCCCACTCCGCCGAGATGGCCGCCAGCGACGTCTTCTCCCACGCCTCCCCCGACGGACGTTCGCCCTGGCAGCGGATGGAGGACGCGGGCTACCGCAACGGAGGCGCGGAGAACATCGGCCGGGGCTTCGCCACGGCCGCCGACGCGGTACGGGGCTGGCTGGCCAGCACCAGCCACCGGGGCAACATCCTCAACTGCTCGCTCAAGGCGACCGGGGTGGGCGTGATGGGCGGTATCAGCGGCCCCTGGTGGACTCAGGACTTCGGCTACTCCTGAGTGAACCGGCCCGGGGAGCGGGCTAGTCTCTGCGGCATGGGTTTTCCCGGGGAACCGCCGCGCCGCCAGCCGTACGTCCAGCCTGATGGCCCTGAGGCTCAGGTCCCGCCCGCACGGGGAGAGCACTGGTTCGACCCCGCTCCGCAGGGCCCCGGCACGGGAGAGCGCCCCGCCGAGACGCCGCCGTACGGCACGGCCCCCGGACGCACCTCCGCCCCCGGCACCGTGCCGGGCCCCCTTCCGGGGGCACGGCCTCCCGCACCGGCCCCCGACGCCTCCGGCCCCTCCGCCCCCGAGCCCCCGGCACGGGGCCAGAAGATGTCGCGGGGGCAGAAGATGTGGAGCCCGTACGACGAGGGTCCGCGCTCGCGGCGGCCGCTGTACGTCGTGCTGGGCGCGCTCGCCGTGCTCGTCGCGGGTGGCGTCGGCCTCACCATGCTCGTGAACTCCGACTCCACGCCCTCCCCCGGCACGGCCGCCCCCACACGGAGCTCAAGCGCCCCGGTCGTCCCCCAGCCTCCCGGCGGCAAGTTCGGCTTCGCGGCCGCCCGAAAGACCGATCCGTACGCGCTCACGCTCAACGAGCTGTTCCCTCGCAAGAAGGTCTCCTACGGCGGCCGCAGCTATCTGATGACGGTCCGCAGGGTGGACAAGAAGTGCAAGGACGCCGTGGTCGGCGACAAGCTCCAGAAGGCGCTGGCGGCGGGCAAGTGCACCCAGCTGCTGCGGGCCAGCTTCCGCGACGCCTCCGGGAAGATCATCGGAACCGTGGGCGTCGCCAACCTCAAGACGTCGGCCGCGGCTGCCAAGGTCGTCTCGGCGGGGGCGGGCAAGTCGCGCAAGGAGTACCTCAAGGCGCTGCCCGGTAAGGACAAGGTCACCAAATCTCTCGGCTCCGGCGAGGCGTTCGCCGGAGGGTGGCGGCACGGGCACTACGCCGTGATGGTCTGGTTCCAGTTCAAGGACGGCCACCTGCCCAAGAAGTCCGAGGTCAAGCGGCTCAACCAGGCGGCCTTCGGAACCGTGGACGCCACCGTGACCCCGGCCCTCGAATCCCGTTCGCTGACCGGAAAGCGCCCCTGACCAAAGGTTCATACGGCAACTTCCCCGGATAAAACTGGCGGGCGATCCGGCCAGGAACACCCATACCCACATGATGATCTCTGGCTGTCGCTACTCTTCCACCTATGCGTGGCCAGGAATCCGGGTCCGAGCACAAGCGCGAAGCCGACGGTTCGGCCGCACCGGCGACGCCCCCGCCGAGTTTCGGTCAGCCTTCGCCGCACGTGCCGCGGACAGACCTCACAGGTGACGACCAGCTCCGCGAGTCTCCGGCATGGCCGGAGTCCTCGCCGGGAGCCGCCCAGCCATGGGTGGTGCCCGGCGACGGCGGCACGCCCTACGACTGGTTCTCCGACCCCGAGGACGACCTTCCCACCCCGTGGCCCGGTGCCCGGCAGGAAGGACGGCACCCGGGCGGGACCGCTCAGCCGTACGGCCCCGGCGTCTCCCCTCCCGGGGGGACCGGGGAGCCTCCGGCCCGGCCGTGGCCGGACGGCTCCCCCGCGGTGCCCGCCGTCATCTCCTGGACCGAGAACCCCGGGCAGGGAGACCCGAACGGTGCCTCCGGCCTGCCTCCACAGCCGTCGGCGGCCCCCGGGGAACCCGCCCCACCGTGGAACAACTCCCGCGAAGAGCCGCCGACCCGGCCATGGAGCGGCCCCGCCGCCTCCCGTGAGCCGTCCGGCCCGGCCGCTCCGCCGTCGTGGGGCGCCCCGCCTTCCTGGACCCCCCCGGCTCCCGACACGCGTCCAGGACCGCCGCCCTCTCAGGCCGGACCTCAGGAACCATCAGGACCGCAGGACCGGCCTGTCCTCCAGGGGCAGCCTCCCGTCCCGAACGCGCCGCAAGGACAGCACTCCGCTCAGATCGCCCCCCAGGGACAGATCCCTGTCCCGAACACACCACAGGGGCCGACCCCCACCCCGTACGTGCCGCAGGGACGAACCGACCTTCAAGGCCCGGCCCCCATCCCGTACGCGTCACAGGGGCAGCCCCCCGTCCAGGCCGGTCCCGCGCCGTGGTCCCCCGCAGGTCAGCCGGGGCCCGCGCCGGCCCAGCCTCCAGGACCGCCCTGGAACACACCACCCGCCCAGCAGGGACCCACGTGGCAGGCACCGCCCGTCCCCGGTGGCCCTCCGGCCCAGCCGTGGGCCCCGCCCGGACCGCTGCCTGAACCACGTCCTGAATCACCGCCTGGGGCCTCTCCCGTCCCCGCCGCGCCGCCCGCGCCGCCGGGGCCGCAGCCATGGGGTCCCGTGACCGGAGAACCACAGGGCCAGACACCGTGGGCTCCTCCGGCCGAACCGGCGGGACCGCCGCTCTCCTGGGGCACGCCACCGCAGAGCGGCCCCGTCAACGCCCCTTCCCAGCCTTGGCAGGACGCTCCGCGCGACACGCCCCCGCAGTCCTGGCAGAACACCCCGTTCAACACGTCCCCGCAGGGCACCCCGCCCGGCGCGCCTCCGCAGCCCCAGCAGGAGGACCGCCCGCCGACGGCGGCGCCGGTCGAGCCCGACGCGCCGTCCTGGCAGCCTCCTCCGGCCTTCACGGCCGCCGCCGCGGGGATGCAGGTGTGGCCCTCCCCGGGACAGGACCCCAACGACGCCTCGCGGTGGCCCGCGGCCTCCGGAGAGCCTGTCTGGACCGAGGGCGCCGAGAACGAGACGCCACAGGGCGCAATCGCCGACGACGAGAGCACCGTCAGGGTCCGCAAGAGCGACCAGGCCCCGCTCCCCGTGCGTCGTGGGCGCGCGCAGGACAACTCCGGCTCCCCGGCGCCCGGGCCGGACGCCGCCCCCCAACCTCCCGTTCAGGGGCGGGAACAGGAGGCCCCCGGCCTCGAAGGCCCGCCCCCGGTGGGGAACGCCGCGCCGGACCAGGCTCCCGTTCCCCTGGGGGCCGACGCGCCCGGTGTGATCGACAGGACGTCGGCCCCGCCTCCGGAGCAGGGCGACCATCCGACCCCGCCCAGGGGCATACCGGTGGTCACGGCGCCGCTCGCCGCCCCGGCGGGCAATCCCCCTCCTGGCAGGCCGTCGGCCCCGCGCCCGCCGGCCGAGGTCGAGCGTGGGCCGTTCACCCCACCGTCCGCGGTCGTCCAGGAGATTCCGCCGCTCCCCACCGCTCCGCCGCGCAAGCGCGTCAACACGGTCCTGCTCGCGGCCGTGGTCGCCGTCGTGGTCGGCGGTACCGGCACCGGGGCCTTCTTCGCCTACCAGTCGTTCAACGCCAGGCGGTCGGCCAGCGCGGAGACCCCGGCCCCCACCGCCCCGCCCGTCGAACCCACCGACGACCCGAACGCCCCTCCCGAGCCTGACCCGATCAAGACCGAGATCCTCAACTCCGAGAAGACAGACCCGGGCAAGATGACCGTGGCCGACGCCTTCACCAAGAAGGTGACCCTGGCCGGTGCCACATTCGTCCGGGTCAAGACTGAGGTGACCGACAAGTGTGACGAGGCCG
Organism: Streptosporangium jomthongense; assembly: GCF_042650425.1. Lineage (NCBI taxonomy): Bacteria > Bacillati > Actinomycetota > Actinomycetes > Streptosporangiales > Streptosporangiaceae > Streptosporangium > Streptosporangium jomthongense. The sequence continues at coordinate 894,911 of NZ_JBHSBC010000032.1, forward strand.
CGGCGGGCAGGTTCGCCAACACGTTGGCCACCCAGGACTGCCGCCAGGTGCTTCGGGCCACGTACGTCGACAGCAAACGCAAGTACGCCGTGACCACGGGAATCGCGGTACTGCCCACCCTGCAGTCGGCCGTCGAGGTCGACCGGACGAAGAACCTGGGCAGCAACCTGTGGTTCCGTGGCCTGCCGGGAGGCTCGGGCAGCGGAGCCGAGCGCGTCGGCATCGCGGGCGGCTACGCCGCCGGCTTGGTCTGGGGGCGCTACATCGTCTTCAGCTACGCCACCTTCAGCGACGGCCACACCCCGACGGCCAAGGAGAAGCACCTGGGCAAGGTCAGCGGCGCCTTCCGCGACGAGACCGCCAAGGTCATCGAACGCCGTATAACCAGCTGACCGGCACCGGTCACACGGCAGACCGCCCCTGAAGAGCGGGCCACCCCTGAGGACAGCGCCCGCCGTACGGCCAGGCAGCACGCGCGGGACGGTCGCGGGTGACGGATGCCGCCCCGCGCTGCGGTCGTCGATCGTGCTATTCGAGCAGGTGGCGGTTGGCTCGGCTCCATGCCAGCCGTCTGCCCGCCTCGTCGAGGAAGCCGTCGGCGACCCAGTGGGCTTGGGGTTGGTGGCCGGCGTACCTGCTCGATGACGTCTCGTTGAACGTCGATGACCGCATCGATCAGACCCGTGGTCGAGGTCAGGCCGTAGGCCGTGGCGAAAAGCTCCAGGCGGTGACGCCGGTCGGGGGGCGTGGGATAACGCAGCCAGCGCAGGCATTCGGCGTCGTCGCGGAACGGCGCGACGTATTCCAGCGCGTAGGCGATGTCGTGCAGTCGCGGCCTGGGCCGGACGTAGTCCCAGTCCAGGATTCCCACGGGCGTTCACCCTGCCAGACGATGTTCCACGGCCCGAAGTCTCCATGACAGATCACCTCGTCATCGCGTGGTTCCGCCTCGCCGCCGGACCATCTGAGTCCCTGAGGCGGGCGAAAGCCGGCGACCGCACGTCCGACCGGCTGCCGCCGTACAGCAACGGTTCTCCGATCGCGACAGGGACGAAGTCACCGCGTGGACCACCCTGACGGCCTCCGGCCGGACCGACGCGAGCCCGGTGCTTCCCAGGGCGGTCATGAGGGACGGTCGATGAACCCGGCCCGGCCGACCGGACCACGGCGAACGCAACCGGAGCCGATCACGTCCCCACCGTCAACAGATCGCAGGCGCCGGCCCCGCGACCGACCGCGACGAACGACGCGGTTCACCCGAGACCTCACGGCCCCGACCAGATCGCGCCCGCCGTACGGCCGGGCGACCGGATCACGCCTCGGAGGCTCCGAGCGTGCGCACCCGCCGGGTCAGCGCCGCCCGGCGCGCCAGCGCCTCCCCCTCCGGGTAACGCACCTCCTCAAGGCACAGACCGTGCGCGGGCGCGACATGCACCGCCGAGTCCCGTACGGCACGCGTCAGCACCTGCCCCGGCCAGTCGACCGGCAGGCGCCCCTCCCCGACCGGCAGCAGCGACCCGACCAGCGCCCTGACCATCGAGTGGCAGAAGGCGTCCGCGACGACCGTCGCCACCAGCAGGTCCCCCTCCCTGACCCAGTCGAGCCGCTGGAGCTCACGGATCGTGGTCGCGCCCTCGCGCTTCTTGCAGAAGGCCGCGAAGTCGTGCTCGCCCAGCAGCGCCGACGCGGCGGCGTTGAGCCGGTCCAGGTCGAGAGGGCGGGGATACCAGACGACCTCGTGACGGCGCAGCGGGTCGCCCCCGCCGGGGGCGTCGCAGACCCGGTAGGCGTAGCGTCGCGACATCGCGGAGAAGCGGGCGTCGAAGCCCTCGGGGGCCACGGTGACCCGGTGGACCCTGACGTCGGCGGGCAGGATCCCGGCCAGCCGCCTGATCAGGACGGGCAACCGGTCGGCGACCGGATCCTCAAGGGGAACCGCCTGGTACCTGCTGTCCAGCGCGCCGAACACCTCGGGCTCCAGATCGACGTGGGCCACCTGTCCTCTGGCGTGCACTCCGGCGTCGGTCCGTCCCGCCACGGTCAGCGACGGGGGCTCCGGCAACCGGAAGACCTTGCCGAGCGCTTCCTCGATCTCCCCCTGGACCGTCCTGCGCCCCGGCTGCCGAGCCCAGCCTGAGAAGCCGGTGCCGTCGTAGGCGAGGTCAAGGCGCAGCCGTACCACGATGTCGTCCCTCCTGAGAGAACCCCGGGTGAAAGAACCCCGGGAGGACCCGGGAAAAGAAGAACGGGCCCGGCACCTCCGGTGTGGAGGAAGCCGGACCCGTCCGGAGAGCCTGGAAGATCAGGCGTTGTCCTTCTTGCCCTCGGTCTCCTCGGCGGGAGCCTCGGCCGCGGGGGCCTCCTCCGCCTGAGCCTCGGCGGCCTCGACCGCGGAGGTCTCCTCGGCCTTCGGCTCCTCCGTGGAGGCGGGAGCCGCGGCCGGGGCCTGGCGGGTGGTGGTGACCGTGTTCAGCGGCTCGGACACCAGCTCGATGACGGCCATGGGGGCGGCGTCGCCCTTACGGAGGCCGACCTTCGTGATGCGGGTGTAGCCACCGGGACGCTCGGCGAACGTCGGCGCGATCTCGGTGAACAGGTGGTGCACGACGCTCTTGTCACGCACGACCGTCAGCACCTGGCGACGGTTGTGCATGTCGCCCTTCTTGGCCTTGGTGATCAGCTTCTCCGCCAGCGGGCGCAGACGCTTGGCCTTCGCCTCGGTGGTCTTGATCCGGCCGTGCTGGAACAGCTGGGTGGCGAGGTTCGCCAGGATCAGCCGCTCGTGAGCCGGGCTGCCGCCGAGACGGGCACCCTTGGTGGGCCTGGGCATTTCGTTCTCCTTGAGAGTTAACCCGCCGCGGCCGTACGAGGTACCGCGGTCAGGCCGGGGGCCGGTCGGCCGGCCCCCGTCAGATGAAAATCAGTACTGCTCGGTCTCGACGTAGGCGCTGTCGTCATCGTCGTAGCCGCCACCGGCCACCGCGCTCGGGTCGAATCCGGGCGGGGAGTCCTTCAGCGCGAGCGACATCTCGTGCAGCTTCTGCTTGACCTCTTCGATGGACTTGGCACCGAAGTTGCGGATGTCCAGGAGGTCCTGCTCGCTGCGGGCCACGAGCTCACCCACGGTGTGGATGCCCTCGCGCTTGAGGCAGTTGTAGGAGCGGACGGTGAGGTTCAGCTCCTCGATCGGCAGCGCCAGGTCGGCGGCCAGGGCCGCGTCCGTCGGCGACGGGCCGATGTCGATGCCCTCGGCCTCGACGTTGAGCTCCCTGGCCAGGCCGAACAGCTCAACGAGGGTCTTGCCCGCGGAGGCCACCGCGTCGCGGGGCTTCATGCAGGGCTTGGTCTCGACGTCCAGGATCAGTCGGTCGAAGTCCGTGCGCTGCTCGACACGGGTCGCCTCGACCTTGTAGGTGACCTTGAGGACCGGCGAGTAGATGGAGTCGATCGGGATGCGACCGATCTCCTGGCCGGGCTGCTTGTTCTGCGCGGCGGAGACGTAGCCACGGCCACGCTCGACCGTCAGCTCCATCTCCAGCTTCGCCTTGCCGTTCAGCGTGGCGATGCGCAGCTCGGGGTTGTGCACCTCGACACCGGCCGGGGGCGCGATGTCGGCGGCGGTGACGTCACCGGGGCCCTGCTTGCGCAGGTACATGACCACGGGCTCGTCGTGCTCGGAGGAGACGACCAGCTCCTTGAGGTTCAGGATGATGTCGGTGACATCCTCCTTGACCCCGGGAACCGTGGAGAACTCGTGCAGCACGCCCTCGATGCGGATGCTGGTCACGGCCGCGCCCGGGATGGACGACAGCAGCGTGCGCCGCAGCGAGTTGCCGATGGTGTAACCGAAGCCCGGCTCCAGCGGCTCGATGACGAACTTGGAGCGGGTCTCCTCAAGGGATTCCTCGAGGAGAGTGGGACGCTGAGCGATCAGCATGTGGAAACTCCCCCTGCATGGCGACGCCCGCTATTTGACGTCGCTCGGATAAACAGCATAGGTGCCGTACGGCGAACCGTACGGCACCCTCGAAGCCACTACTTGGAGTAGAGCTCGACGATCAGCTGCTCCTGGACCTGCGTGTCGATCTGCTGACGGACCGGGAGCTGGTGGACCAGCACGCGCAGAGCCTCGGGAGCGACACCCAGCCAGGCCGGGTAGGTCTTGTCACCGGCGGTGGCGCGGGCCACCTCGTAGGGCAGAAGGTTGCGGGCCTTCTCGCGCACCTCGACGATGTCGTGCTCACGCACGCGGTACGACGGGATGTCGACCTTCTTGCCGTTCACCAGGATGTGGCCGTGGCGCACCTGCTGGCGGGCGGCGTCGCGGGACTCGGCGAAGCCGGCGCGGTAGACCACGTTGTCGAGACGGCTCTCCAGGATCTGGAGGAGGTTCTCGCCGGTCTTGCCGGACTTGCGGTTGGCTTCCTCGTAGTAGTTGTGGAACTGCTTCTCGAGGACGCCGTAGATGCGGCGGGTCTTCTGCTTCTCACGAAGCTGGAGCTGGTACTCAGACTCCTTCGGACGGCCGCGGCCGTGCTCACCCGGCGGGTAAGGACGGATCTCGATGGGGCACTTCGCGGACTCGCACTTCTTGCCCTTGAGGAAGAGCTTGGTCTTCTCCCTGCGGCAGAGCTTGCAGTCCGCACCCGTGTAACGAGCCATTTTCTATCTTCTCCTGGGCGTCAGACGCGACGGCGCTTGGGCGGACGGCAGCCGTTGTGCGGCACCGGGGTGACATCCTGAATGGAGCCAACCTCAAGGCCGGTCGCCTGCAGCGAACGAATCGCGGTCTCACGGCCGGAGCCGGGACCCTTGACGAAGACGTCGACCTTGCGCATGCCGTGCTCCATGGCGCGGCGGGCGGCGTTCTCGGCGGCCATCTGCGCGGCGAACGGGGTGGACTTACGGGAGCCCTTGAACCCGACATGGCCGGCGCTGGCCCAGGAGATCACGTTCCCGTTCGGGTCGGTGATCGAGACGATCGTGTTGTTGAACGTGCTCTTGATGTGGGCGTGCCCGTGAGCGACGTTCTTCTTTTCCTTGCGGCGCACCTTCTTCGGGGCACCCTGGCGGCTCTTAGGAGGCATTGCTTGCCTTCACTCCTGAGGTGTTCGGTCCTGCGGCTACGCGGACTACTTCTTACCGGGCTTCTTCTTGCCGGCCACGGTCTTCTTCTTGCCCTTACGGGTGCGCGCGTTGGTCTGCGTGCGCTGACCGTGCACCGGGAGGCCACGGCGGTGCCGGATGCCCTGGTAGCACTGAATCTCGATCTTGCGACGGATGTCGGCCTGGACCTCACGGCGGAGGTCACCTTCGATCTTGAAGTTGGCCTCGATGTAGTCGCGCAGCGGCACCAGTTCCTCGTCGGTGAGCTGGTGGACCCGCAGGTCACCGTTGATGCCGGTGGCCTTGAGGGTCTCAAGCGCGCGGGTGCGGCCGATTCCGTAAATGTAGGTGAGAGCGATCTCCAGCCGCTTGTCGCGGGGGAGGTCGACGCCAACCAGGCGAGCCATGGTCGGGCATTCTCCTTCGTTGTGGCGGAGGTCCTACGCCCCGCTTCCCCTCCCCATGCCCGGGGTGAGGGCCCCGGCCTCCGACCGGGGGTCTCCCGCGTGGTACGACCCGAAGGTCGCCTGCGCGAGTGTGGGGCGCGATTACTTTGTGGCCCGACATGGGTCGAGTCCGCCACTGATGAGCGGACTCCGTGTGGGCCTTTTCTGGACTAGCCCTGACGCTGCTTGTGGCGCAGGTTGTCGCAGATCACCATGACGCGACCGTGCCGGCGAATCACCTTGCACTTGTCACAGATCTTCTTGACGCTCGGCTTGACCTTCATAGTCCTTATTCGTCCCTCAGACGCTTACTTGTATCGGTAGACGATCCGCCCACGACTGAGGTCGTAGGGGCTCAGTTCGACGACAACCCTGTCGTCAGGAAGGATTCGGATGTAGTGCATCCGCATCCGCCCGCTGATGTGGGCCAGGACCTTATGGCCGTTGTCGAGCTGCACCCTGAACATCGCGTTCGGGAGCGACTCAACCACAGTGCCCTCGATCTCGATGGCGCCGTCCTTCTTGGCCATGTCCCTCGCGTTTCACTGATCGGTCGTCTGAGGCTCTTGGAACACTACGCAGCCGCGACCCAGCGCTTCGATGAGAGCGACGGTTGCGACACCGTCGATGCGCAATGAGTCATAGTGAACCGAAGAAGGAGTGTACGGCACCGGGCGATGAAATGCGAAACAGACGGCCGGTACCTTGACACAACCGCTACTCAGAATACCGCAGATCCGAAGCGCGGTACCCCGCCCGGTACCGGGCGTGGACGATCACGTTGTCGGCGTAGGAGCGGCTCACCTGGTCAAAGCTGCCCCCGCAGGTGACCAGTCTCAGCCGCCGCCCGTCCGTCGGGCCGTACACCCGCTCGGCCGGGAAGTGGTCCTTCGGAGCCTGTTCGACGCGCTCGACCGCGAAGACCGCGACGGTGCCGTCGGCACGGACCACCCCGACCGCGTCCCCGGGGTCCAGCTCGCCGAGCCTGGCGAAGACCGCCGGTCCCGTCCTGGTGTCGAGATGGCCGACGATGACCGCGGAGCCGGACTCCCCCGGGGCCGGGCCGCCGCCGTACCAGCCGGCCGCGTCGGCGTGGTCGAGCGGCGGTACGGCGAGCCTGCCGTCCCCCTCCACGCCGAGCACCACGAGCGGGGCGTCCACCCCGATGCGCGGGATCACCACGCGTGTCGGCTCCGCGCGGCCCAGCGGGCGTGTGATCGGCGCGGGCCAGCCCGGCCCGCCCATTGCCCGTTCCCCCGGCGGCGACCCGGCCTGGGCCGCCACAGAGCGCGCGGGACCCCTCACAGCCTCGCCTCCCGGTACGGCGCCGCAGCCCGCCGCGAGAGCCAGCGCCCACAACAGGACGAAACGGTGGATGAATCCGTGCCCGGCCGGGGCGCGGCCCCGCCGATGCCGCGCGCTGACGGTTCCGGACGGGCACGGAGGTCTAGTGGCCGCCCTGTCCACGGTGCCCGCGCGTCAGCGCCAGGGCCGACCCGAGGACCGTGACGACCATGGCCAGGGCTCCGAAGAGCCAGGCGGTGCGGGTGGCGCCGCCGGGGGCGTGCATCGCCAGGCCGCCGCCCCCGGTGTCCGGAGCGAGGACCGGGCGAGGCTCGTCGACGACGAAGGTGCCGTCATACGGTCCGCCCCTGACGCAGCGGACGGTGACGGCGTAGGTACCGGGTGCGGCGTGGGGGTTGATGCGGGCGGTCCCGCGCATCGTCTCGGCCCTGCCCCTCAGTCGCGCCGAGGTCGAGGCGAAGGCGGCCGAGTAGGCGGTCGCCGGAGCGACGCAGCCCCCCGCGGCTATGGCCACCGACTGTCCGGGCGTGACCGTCGAAGGCGTGACCCGCACATCGGCCGGTACGGCGGCGCCTCCCGCGAACACGATCACCGCTCCGGCGCCCAGGAGGACCTTCACCGCCGCCACAGGGTCTCGTCTGAGGCCCATCATCCACCCCCACCTCACGACGGTGCCCCGGCAACGATCACCTACCCCTTCTCACCAGCCTCAACTGCCTCCGGCGGTAAAGAACTGACACAACGCGAAAAGCCCTCTCATGACCGGATCATGAGAGGGCTTTTCGCGTATGGGACCTCTGGCGTCACCGGTTCGGGTGGCCGCCCCGCCCGCCGAGGACCGTGGCGACCAGCAGCATGACGCCCCACGGACCCATGACCCACAGCGGCCACGGGTAGGGGAAGTCGAGGCCGTTCGTGACACCGATGATGAGCCAGATCACCCAGTTGACACCGCTGGCCACGGCCCAGGAGCCCCACATCGCCGCCACGCCCCTGCGCTGGGCCTCACGCGAGGGGTTCGCCGGGACCGGGGCGGCGGTCATCCGCCTCAGGTCGACGTCGGGAAGATCGGAGGTGAGCCTGGCCAGCTCTCCGTAGGTCCTGCTGGAGTAGAGCCGTTCGAGCCGCTCGTCGAACTCCTCGCCGGTGAGCCTGCCCTGGGCGTAGTGCTCACGCAGCACTCCCGCGACCTTGTCGCGGTCACCGTCAGAGGCTCGCATCTCCGGGCCAGGCATCATGGTCGACCACATCCGCTCATCAGCGGGCGGTACGTGTTATCCCGCATCGCCCAACAGTTCGGCAAGCCGCTCTTTTCCGCCATCAAGAGCGGTCAGTACCCAAGGTCCATTATGTGTCACGGCAACGCTGTGCTCGAAGTGCGCCGAGGCCTTCCCGTCGACGGTGACGACGGTCCAGTCGTCGGCCAGCACCCTGGTCCTGTCGGTGCCGAGATTGACCATCGGTTCGACCGCGAAGCACATGCCCGGCTCGAAACGCAGGCCCTTGCCCGGCTTGCCATGGTTGGCCACCCAGGGGTCCATGTGCATCTCGGTGCCGATACCGTGCCCGCCGTACTCCTGGGGGATGCCATAACGACCCTGGGAACGGACGTATTTCTCGACCTGGTGGCCGATGTCGGACAGATGGCGGCCGACGGTGAGCGCGGCGATGCCCCGCCACATGGCCTCCTCCGTGACCCGCATCAGCTCGGTCAGTTTGGGGTCGACCTCTCCGACCGGGACGGTGATCGCCGAGTCTCCGTGCCAGCCGTCCAGGATGGCGCCGCAGTCGATGGAGATGACGTCGCCCTCGCGAAGCGGACGCCGGTCGCTCGGGATGCCGTGGACCACCTCGTGGTTCACGGAGGCGCAGATCGTCGCGGGAAAACCCTGGTAGCCCTTGAAGGAGGGGATGGCACCCTCGTCCCGGATCGCCTTCTCCGCGATGCCGTCGAGGTCCAGCGGCGTCACGCCCGGCCGGACGTTCTCGCGGAGCAGTTGCAGCGTGCGGCCGACCACGAGGCCCGCTGCCCGCATCTTCTCCAGCTGCTCGGGCGACTTGATCTGAATTCCATGCTTGTTCTTCTTGAACACGTGTGCACCCCCTGGGGTGATTCAACGGGCAGTCGGGGAGCCCAATTCCCCCGATTGTGCCCTAAACGACAGCACGCCACCCATGGGGTTGCCATGGATGGCGTGCCGGGGAGACAAGTGTCCCTAGTCGGTGTACGGGCTCAGCGCCTCCATCGCGCGCTGGGTGACCTCTTCCACCGGACCGGTGGCGTCGACTCCGACCAGGATGCGCTCCTGGGCGTAGAAGGAGACCAGAGGAGCGGTCTGCTCCTGGTAGACCTCCAGGCGGTGCCTGATCGTCTCCTCCTTGTCGTCGTCGCGCTGGTAGAGGCGTCCGCCGCAGGCGTCGCAGACGTCGTCCTTCTTGTCGTCGAAGTCGACGTGCCAGATGCGGCCGCACTGGCTGCAGGTCCGGCGGCCCGCGAGCCTGCGCACGACCTCCTCGTCGTCGACCACGAGCTCAAGGACGATGTCCAGCGCGACGCCGAACTCCTCAAGCATCTTCTTCAGGATCTCGGCCTGGGGCACGTTCCTGGGGAAGCCGTCGAGCAGGAAACCGTCCTGCGCGTCGCTCTCCGAGAGGCGGTCGCGGACCATCGCGATGGTGACCTCGTCGGGCACGAGGTCGCCACGGTCCATGTACTCCTTGGCAAGCTTGCCGAGTTCCGTGCCGCCCGAGACGTTGGCGCGGAAGATGTCACCTGTCGAGATCTTCGGGATGGACAGGTTCGATGCGATGAACTGGGCCTGTGTCCCCTTACCCGCTCCGGGGGGCCCGACCAGGACGAGACGCACTACTTCAGGAAGCCTTCGTAGTTGCGCTGCTGCAGCTGGCTCTCAATCTGCTTCACGGTGTCCAGGCCGACACCAACCATGATCAGAATGCTCGTCCCTCCGAACGGGAAGTTCTGGGTCGCGCCGACGAGGGCGAGTGCGACGATCGGCACCATGGAGATCAGCCCCAGATAGAGCGAGCCAGGAGCGGTGAGTCGCGTGAGCACATAGTTGAGGTACTCAGCCGTCGGGCGGCCCGGACGGATGCCCGGGATGAACCCACCGTACTTCTTCATGTTGTCGGCGACTTCAACGGGGTTGAAGGTAATGGACACGTAGAAGTAGGTGAAGAAGACGATCAACAGGAAGAACGTGATCATGTAGGCGGGGGTGTCGCCCGTGACCAGGTTCTGCTGGATCCACTGCACGACCGCGTTCGGCTCTTCCTGAGCGTTGCTGAACAGGGTCGTGACCAGCTGCGGAAGGTAGAGCAGAGAGGAGGCGAAGATCACCGGGATGATGCCGGCCTGGTTCACCTTCAGCGGGATGTAGGTGGAGGTGCCGCCGTACATCCTGCGGCCGACCATGCGCTTGGCGTACTGCACCGGGACCCGGCGCTGAGCCTGCTCGACCATGACGACCAGGGCGATCATCGCGATGCCTGTGATGATTACCACACTGAAGACGAACATGCCGCGGGTGCGGGCGATGGTCATCAGCTCGACCGGGAAGACCGCGATCACCTGGGTGAAGATCAGGATGGACATGCCGTTGCCGACGCCGCGGTCGGTGACCAGCTCGCCCAGCCACATGATGACCGCGGTGCCCGCGGTCATGATGATCACCATGGTGACGATCGAGAAGATGTTGTTCTTGTCGAGCAGGATCTCCTCACGGCACTGCGGGAACAGCTGGCCGGTGCGCGCGAGGGCGATGAAGGCGGTCGACTGGAGAATAGCCAGACCGACCGTGAGGTACCGCGTATACTGGGTGATCTTGGTCTGGCCCGCCTGGCCCTCCTTCTTGAGGGCTTCGAGGCGCGGGATCACCACGACCAAGAGCTGCAGAATGATGCTCGCGGTGATGTACGGCATGATGCCGAGCGCGAACACCGACAGCTTCAGCAGGGCGCCACCGCTGAAGAGCTGTACCATTCCGTAGATGTTGCCCGCATCCCCAGCCTGAGCCTGGCTGAGACAGCGGCTGATGTTCTCCGTATTCACACCCGGGGTCGGAAGCACCGAACCCAGCCGGAACAGCGCGATGATGCCCAAGGTGAAGAGCAACTTATTGCGCAGGTCCGGCGTACGGAACGCTCGGGTAAACGCGGTCAGCACGGGCCCTCCTGCGCGCCTGAAAGGCGATGTCGGTCAGCGATGGTGCGGGGGTGGTCCATCTTTGCTATCTCGTGTCAACGAGCTCACGGAAACGAGTTGAGTCTCGCTGTCCAGCGAACTCTAACGCACTACGGGCGCGGGGGCCCATAATGAGCCCCCGCGCCTCGTTTTCATGCGTGAAATTCCATGTCCTACAGCTCGGAGACAGAGCCCCCGGCCGCGGCGATCTTCTCCTTGGCACTGGCGGAGAAGGCGTGCACCTGCACGTTCAGCGCCACGGAGATGTCACCGGTGCCCAGGACCTTCACGAGCTGGTTCTTGCGAACCGCGCCCTTGGCGACCAGGGCCTCGACGGTGACCTCGCCACCTTCGGGGAACAACTCGCCGAGCCTGTCCAGGTTGACGACCTGGTAGGTCGTCTTGAACAGGGCGTTGGAGAAGCCCTTCAGCTTGGGCAGGCGACGCTGCAGCGGAACCTGGCCACCCTCGAAACCGAGGGGAACCCCGGTCCTCGCGTGCGTGCCCTTGGTGCCACGACCGGCGGTCTTGCCCTTGGAGCCCTCACCACGACCCTTGCGGACCTTGGCCTTGTTGGCGCCAGGAGCCGGACGCAGGTGGTGGATACGGAGCGGAGTGTTCTCTGCCATGTCTAGTCGACCTCTTCCACGGTGACCAGGTGCGTCACCACGGAGACCATGCCGCGGATCTCCGGGCGGTCCTCCTTGACGACGACGTCGCCGATTCGCTTGAGACCGAGCGAACGCAGCGAATCACGCTGATTCTGCTTGCCGCCGATCTTCGAGCGGACCTGAGTGATCTTCAGACGTGCCATCGGTTAGCTCACCGCCTTGGCCGCCGCGGCCTCAGCGAGACCCTCGGCGCGAGCCTTGAGCATCGCCTTGGGAGCGACGTCCTCCAGGGGCAGGCCACGGCGGGCCGCGATCTCCTCGGGGCGGCTGAGGCCCTTCAGAGCGGCCACGGTGGCGTGCACGATGTTGATCGGGTTGTCCGAGCCGAGCGACTTGGACAGCACGTCGTGGATGCCCGCGCACTCCAGTACGGCGCGCACCGGACCACCGGCGATGACACCGGTACCGGGCGAGGCCGGGCGCAGGAAGACCACGCCGGCGGCCTCCTCACCCTGCACAATGTGCGGGATGGTGCCCTGGATGCGCGGCACCCGGAAGAAGTGCTTCTTGGCCTCTTCGACGCCCTTGGCGATGGCCGCGGGGACTTCCTTGGCCTTGCCGTAGCCGACGCCGACCATGCCGTTGCCGTCACCGACGATGACGAGGGCGGTGAAGCTGAAGCGACGACCACCCTTCACGACCTTGGCCACTCGGTTGATCTTCACTACGCGCTCGATGTACGAGACGCCCTTGTCAGCGCTGCCACCGCGGCGATCGTCACGACGACCGTCACGCCGCTCGCCACCGGCGGCGCCACCGCGACGCGGAGCTCCAGCCATCAGTGGTTCCTCTTCTCGTTGCTCTTGTCAGTACGGGCCATCAGAACTCCAGCCCGGCTTCGCGGGCGCTGTCCGCGAGAGCCGCCAGGCGGCCCGCGTAACGGTTTCCACCACGGTCGAAGACGACCGCGGTGATCCCGGCAGCCTTGGCCCGCTGAGCGAGAAGCTCGCCGACCTGCTTCGCCTTCTCGGTCTTGTCACCGGTCACCGTGCGCAGGGTGGCGTCCATGGTGGAGGCGCTCACCAGCGTGTGACCCTGTGAGTCGTCGACGATCTGCACGAACAGGTGCCGCGTCGAGCGGTTGACGACCAGGCGCGGACGCGCGGCCGTACCGACCACCTTCTTGCGGACTCGGCCGTGACGGCGGGCCCGCGAGACGGCGCGGGCGGCCGTGTGCTTGCCGAACGCAGTCTTGCCAGCCATGCCTACTTACCAGCCTTTCCGACCTTGCGGCGGACAACCTCGCCCTGGTAGCGCACACCCTTGCCCTTGTACGGGTCGGGCTTGCGCAGCTTACGGATGTTCGCGGCGACCTCGCCGACCTTCTGCTTGTCGATGCCGTCCACGTGGAACAGGGTCGGCTTCTCGACGCGGAAGGTGACACCCTCGGGGGCGTCCACGATCACCGGGTGGCTGAAGCCGAGGGCGAACTCAAGCTGAGTCGGGCCCTTGGCCTGCACGCGGTAACCGACACCCACGATTTCCAGGGTCTTGGAGTAACCCTGGGTCACACCGGTCACCATGTTGGCGATCAGCGTGCGGGACAGGCCGTGCAGCGCACGGACCTTGTTCTCGTCGTTGGGGCGGCTGACGGTGACAGCACCGTCGTCTCCCTTGGCGACGTCGATCGGCTCAGCGACCTTGTGTGAGAGCGTGCCCTTGGGGCCCTTGACCGTGACTTCCCGGCCGTCGATGGCGACGTCCACGCCGTTCGGTACAGGGATGGGCAGCCGTCCGATTCGCGACATGCTGTGATTTCTCCCTTCTACCAAACGAAGGCGAGGACTTCCCCGCCCACTCCACGCTTGCCGGCCTGCTTGTCGGTCATGAGGCCACCGGACGTCGAGATGATCGCGACGCCCAGTCCTCCCAGGACACGGGGCAGGTTGTCCTTCTTCGCGTAGACCCGCAGACCGGGCTTGGAAACCCGGCGCAGGCCCGTCAGCGAACGCTCACGGCTCGGCCCGAACTTGAGCTCCACCACGAGGTTCTTTCCGACCTTGGCGTCCTCGACGCTCCAGGACTGGATGTAACCCTCCTGCTGGAGGATCTCGGCGATGTGCGCCTTGATCTTCGAGTACGGCATGGCCACGGTGTCGTGGTACGCCGAGTTCGCGTTTCGCAGACGCGTGAGCATGTCTGCGATCGGGTCGGTCATCGTCATGGCCGGTGGCCTTCCTCACCGCGGTTTCCCCAGGGGACCTTCGGTGCGGTCATGGGCGCTTGAGACAGCGCCCGGTGAATATCGACTTACTTGTACGGCTGGCACCGCGGGGGCCCGGTGAGAGACCCACCGGGCCGCGCGGAGACTACCAGCTCGACTTGGTGATGCCGGGCAGCTCGCCCCGGTGCGCCATCTCGCGGAAGCAGATGCGGCACAGGCCGAACTTCCTGTAGACGGCGCGGGGACGACCACAGCGCGAGCACCGAGTGTACGCCCGGACCTCGAACTTGGCCTTGCGAGCAGCCTTGACCTTCAGCGACGTCTTCGCCATGATCAGGCCTCCTTGAAGGGGAAACCGAGAAGCTTCAGCAGCGCCCGGCCCTGGTCGTCGGTCTTAGCGGTGGTCACGACCGTGATGTCCATACCACGCTGACGGTCGACCTTGTCCTGGTCGATCTCGTGGAACATGACCTGCTCGGTCAGACCGAAGGTGTAGTTGCCGTTGCCGTCGAACTGCTTCGGCGACAGACCGCGGAAGTCACGGATGCGGGGCAGCGCCAGCGACAGCAGACGGTCGAGGAACTCCCACATGCGGTCGCCGCGCAGCGTCACGTGGGCGCCGATCGGCATGCCCTCGCGCAGCTTGAACTGGGCGATGGACTTGCGGGCCCGCACGACGGCCGGCTTCTGGCCGGTGATGGAGGTCAGGTCACGAACGGCGCCGTCGATGAGCTTCGAGTCACGCGCGGCCTCGCCGACACCCATGTTCACCTTGATCTTGGTGATCGTGGGGATCAGCATGACGTTCTCGTACCCGAACTGCTCCTGCAGCTTCGCGATGATCTCCTCGCGGTAACGCTGCTTGAGGCGCGGGAGGGGCCTCGTCGCGACGGCCTCGGTGGTGTTGGCGGTCATCAGTTGTCCTCACCCGACTCGTCGGAGTCCGCCTTCGCCGACTCCTTCTTGGCGGGCTTCTCGTCACCCTTGAGCTTCTTGACGTTGCTCACGTGGATGGGAGCCTCCATGGTCTGCACGCCGCCGCTCTTGGCGCCACGCGGGCCCTGGTGGGTCTCCTTGGAGTGCTTCTTGATCATGTTGACGCCCTCGACGACCACGCGGTCCTCGCGCGGGTAGGCGGCGATCACACGACCCTTGGCGCCCTTGTCCTTGCCGGCGATGACGAGGACCAGGTCGCCCTTCTTGACATGCAGATTCGGCATTACAACACCTCCGGGGCGAGCGAGATGATGCGCATGAACTTCTTGTCGCGCAGCTCGCGTCCGACGGGGCCGAAGATACGCGTCCCACGAGGGTCGCCGCTGTCCTTGATGATCACGGCGGCGTTCTCGTCGAAGCGGATGTAGGAGCCGTCGGGCCGGCGGCGCTCCTTGACAGTACGGACGATGACCGCCTTGACGACGTCGCCCTTCTTCACGGTGCCGCCAGGAATGGCGTCCTTGACCGTGGCGACGATGATGTCGCCGATTCCCGCGTAGCGCCGACCCGAGCCACCGAGCACACGAATGCAAAGGACTTCCTTCGCACCCGTGTTGTCGGCGACCTTGAGTCGCGACTCCTGCTGAATCACCTATAACTCCTGTTTGTCTCGCCGGTTCTCACCCGTGTGCCGGGCAAGCCTTGCGGAACTGCTGTGGTCTTTTTCCCCCGGCGACAGCCGTACGGCCGGCCACCCGCCGGGCACTTCCCGTGCCCGGATGAGCGTCCGTGTCCGCACCACCGCCGCCGCAGGCGGAACGAGGATCGTCCCCGTTCCCTTGGACACCGTCATGGGGGGTGATCAGGTCACCCCCCACGAGGCGCGTCTTGTTACTTGGCGCGTTCGAGGATCTCGACGACCCGCCAGCGCTTGCTGGCGGACAGCGGCCGGGTCTCCATCAGGAGAACGCGGTCGCCGACGCCGCACGAGTTGGCCTCGTCGTGCGCCTTGTACTTGGTCGTCCTACGGATGACCTTGCCGTACAGGGGGTGCTTGACGCGGTCCTCGACAGCGACGACGACGGTCTTGTCCATCTTGTCACTGACCACCAGACCCTCGCGGGTCTTGCGGTAGTTACGCGCCTCGTTCGTGTTCTCAGTTGTCTCAGCCATCGACCGACTCCTTCTCGACCGTCACGATGCCAAGCTCCCGCTCGCGCATCACGGTGTAGATACGGGCGATCTCGCGGCGGACGGCGCGCAGCCGCCCGTGGCTCTCCAACTGGCCGGTCGCGGCCTGGAAGCGGAGGTTGAACAGCTCCTCCTTGGCTTCCTTCAGCTTCTGAACCAGGGTGTCCTGGTCCTCCGCTCGCAGCTCACCGGCGGTCAGGCCCTTAGCCATCACGCCTCACCCACTTCACGCTTGACGAACCGGCACTTCATCGGGAGCTTGTGCATCGCGCGACGCATGGCCTCGCGGGCCACGGGCTCGGCGACACCCGACAGCTCGAACATGACGCGACCGGGCTTGACGTTGGCGATCCACCACTCCGGCGAACCCTTACCGGAACCCATGCGGGTCTCAGCGGGCTTCTTGGTGAGGGGACGGTCCGGGAAGATGTTGATCCAGACCTTTCCGCCACGCTTGATGTGACGGGTCATGGCGATACGAGCCGACTCGATCTGGCGGTTGGTCACGTAGGAGTGCTCAATCGCCTGGATGCCGTACTCGCCGAACACGACCCTGGTGCCACCCTTGGCGGCGCCGTGACGGTCGGGCCGGTGCTGCTTGCGGTGCTTGACCCTGCGCGGGATCAGCATGGTCAGCTCCCTTCAGCACCCGGCTGCGCAGCCGGGCCGGTCTCGGGGGTGGCCTGGGAGGCCGCCTCGTTCCTGGGGCCACGGTCACCGCGGCCGGCGCCACCACGACGCGGACGGTCGCCACCGGCGCCGCCACGACGCGGACGGTCCCCACCGGGGCCACCACGACGGTCGTCACGGTCGCGACGCTGCCCCGCACGGGCACCGGCGGCGGCCGCCTCGCGCTCGGCGCGGCTGGTCGGAGCCTCACCCTTGTAGATCCACACCTTCACGCCGATGCGGCCGAAGGTGGTGCGGGCCTCGTAGAGGCCGTAGTCGATGTCGGCGCGGAGCGTGTGCAGGGGCACGCGGCCCTCGCGGTAGAACTCCGAACGCGACATCTCAGCGCCGCCGAGACGACCGGAGCACTGCACCCGGATGCCCTTGGCGCCGCTCTTCATGGCCGACTGCATCGCCTTGCGCATGGCGCGGCGGAAGGAGACACGGCTGGACAGCTGCTCGGCGACGCCCTGGGCGACGAGCTGAGCGTCGATCTCGGGGTTCTTGACCTCAAGGATGTTCAGCTGGACCTGCTTCTTGGTCAGCTTCTCAAGGTCACCGCGAATCCGGTCCGCCTCGGCGCCGCGGCGGCCGATGACGATGCCCGGACGGGCGGTGTGAATGTCGACCTGAACCCGGTCGGTGGTCCGCTCGATCTCCACCTTGGAGATGCCGGCCCGCTCCATGCCCTTCTTGAGCATGCGGCGGATCGCCACGTCCTCGGCGACGTACGACTTGTAGAGCTTGTCGGCATACCACCGGCTCTTGAAGTCGGTCGTGATGCCGAGGCGGAACCCGTGCGGGTTGACCTTCTGACCCACTAGCGGGTCCTCCCCTTCGGCTCGCGGGACTCCACGATCACGGTGATGTGGCTCGTCCGCTTGTTGATCCGATAGGCACGACCCTGAGCGCGGGGACGGAACCGCTTCAGCGTCGGGCCCTCGTCGACCCACGCACGGCTCACGAAGAGCGTGTCGCGGTCGAGCTTGAAGTTGTGCTCCGCGTTCGCAATGGCGCTGGACAGCACCTTGTACACGGTCTCGCTCGCCGCCTGGGGAGCGAACTGCAGCACGGCCTGCGCCTCCGAAGCGGGCAGCCCGCGAATGAGGTCCACCACACGGCGGGCCTTCATGGGCGTGTGGCGCGCGAACCGCACCTGAGCCCTGGCTTCCATCGCTTACTCCTCTTAACCTTCTGCTTCGTGTGGGACGGCCGGCATGACCTGCCGTCCTGTGAGGCGCTTACCGCCGGCTGCGGCGGTCTTCCTTGACGTGGCTGCGGAAGGTCCGCGTGGGCGCGAACTCACCGAGCTTGTGGCCGATCATCGCCTCGGTCACGAAGACCGGGACGTGCTTGCGGCCGTCGTGAACGGCGATCGTGTGCCCGATCATGTCGGGAACGATCATGGAGCGCCGCGACCACGTCTTGATGACGTTCTTAGTGCCCTTCTCGTTCTGGGCATCCACCTTCTTCTGAAGGTGGTCGTCCACGAAGGGACCCTTCTTAAGGCTACGTGGCATTTTGGCTGCTCCTACCGCTTCTTCCGCTTGGTCCGACGACGGATGATCAGCCGGTCGCTGGCCTTGTTCGCCGCACGGGTACGACCCTCGGGCTTGCCCTTCGGGTTCACGGGGTGACGACCACCAGAGGTCTTACCCTCACCACCACCGTGCGGGTGGTCGACCGGGTTCATCGCGACACCGCGGACGGTGGGGCGCTTGCCCTTCCACCGCATGCGGCCGGCCTTACCCCAGTTGATGTTCGCCTGCTCGGCGTTGCCGACCTGGCCGATGGAGGCCCGGCAGCGGACGTCGACCTGGCGCATTTCGCCGGAGGGCATACGCAGCGTGGCGTACTGCCCCTCCTTGGCGAGGAGCTGGATCTGCGCGCCGGCGGACCGGCCCAGCTTGGCGCCGCCGCCCGGACGGAGCTCCACCGCGTGGATGAAGGTACCGGTCGGGATGTTGCGCAGCGGCAGGCAGTTGCCGGGCTTGATGTCGGCCGTGGGGCCGTTCTCGATCTTGTCGCCCTGCTTCAGACCGGTCGGGCAGAGGATGTAGCGCTTCTCCCCGTCGGCGTAGTGCAGCAGCGCGATCCGGGAGGTGCGGTTGGGGTCGTACTCGATGTGAGCGACCTTGGCCGGGATCCCGTCCTTGTCATGGCGCCGGAAGTCGATGATCCGGTAGGCGCGCTTGTGGCCACCACCCTGGTGACGAGCGGTCACCCGGCCGTGGACGTTGCGCCCTCCCTTGCTGTGCAAGGGGGCAAGCAGCGACTTCTCGGGCGTGCTGCGCGTGATCTCGGCGAAGTCCGAGACACTGGCGCCGCGGCGACCCGGGGTCGTCGGCTTGAGTTTACGGATGCCCATCTTTTTCGTTCATCCTTCGTCGGTTAATCCGGTCGAATGCCCCCCGCTGTAGACGGGGGGCATTCTCCCTGTTCCTTACTTCAGCGAGCGGGTCAGCCGACCTGGCCGAAGATGTCGATACGGTCACCCTCGACCAGGCTCACGATCGCGCGCTTGGTGCTGGGGCGCTGGCCGTAACCGAACTTGGTCCGCTTGCGCTTGCCCTGGCGGTTGATGGTGTTCACACTGACCACCTTGACGCCGAAGATCTGCTCAATGGCGATCTTCACCTGCGTCTTGTTGGCGGTCTTCCGCACCAGGAACGTGTACTTGTTGTTCTCGTCGATCAGGCCGTAGCTCTTCTCGGAGACGATCGGCTTGATGATGATGTCACGCGGGTCGGCGATCTTCTCCATCAGGCGTCTTCCTTCCCGCTCTGGCTCAGGCGCGCGACGACCTGGTCGTACGCCTCCTGAGTGAAGACGACGTCGTCGTAGCAGAGCACGTCGTAGGTGTTCAGCTGCCCGGCGTCCAGCAGGTGGACCTCCGGAGCGTTGCGCAGGCTCAGCCAGGTGAGCTCGTCGCCCTCGTCGACGACGACCAGGACGCTGCGGGCCTGCGTGACCTTGCGCAGCGCCTCAAGCGCCACCTTGGTCTTGGGGGTCTCCCCGGTGACCAGCGAGCTGACCACGTGGACACGACCGCCGGTGGCCCGGTCGGACAGGGCGCCACGCAGGGCGGCGGCCTTCATCTTCTTGGGCGTCCGCTGGCTGTAGTCCCTCGGGACCGGACCGTGGACGGTGCCACCGCCGGTGAACTGCGGAGCGCGGGTCGAACCCTGACGGGCGCGGCCGGTGCCCTTCTGGCGGTACGGCTTCTTGCCGCCACCGCTGACCTCACCACGGGTCTTGGCCTTGTGCGTGCCCTGCCGGCGAGCGGCGAGCTGGGCCACGACGACCTGGTGGATCAGCGGAACGTTGACCTTGGCGCCGAAGACGTCGCCGGGGAGGTCGACCGTACCGGACTTCGCGCCGCTCGCGTCGAGGACGTCAATGGTGCTCACTTGGCAGCCCCCTTCTTGGCAGCGGTGCGGAGGAGAACCAGGCTGCCGTTGGCGCCGGGGATCGCACCCTTGATCAGGATGAGGCCCTTCTCGGCGTCCACGGCGTGAACCTTGAGGCTCTGGATGGTGGTGCGGACGTTACCCATCCGACCGGCCATGCGCAGGCCCTTGAAAACGCGGCCCGGGGTGGCGCAGCCGCCGATGGAACCCGGCGAACGGTGCTTGCGCTGGGTACCGTGCGAGGCGCCCAGACCCTTGAAGCCGTGACGCTTCATGACACCGGCGTAGCCCTTACCCTTGCTCTTGCCCGTCACGTCGACGAACTGGCCCGCCTCGAAGGTGTCGGCCAGAACCTCCTGGCCCAGGGTGTAGTCACTCGCGTCGTCGGTACGGATCTCCGTGAAGTAACGACGCGGGGTGATGTCGTGCTTGCGCAGGTAGTCGCCGAGCGGCTTGTTGACCTTCCGCGGGTCGACCTGCCCGAAACCGAGCTGTACGGCGGAGTAGCCGTCCTTCTCGGGCGTGCGGACACGGGTCACGACGCACGGACCGGCCTCAACGACGGTCACCGGGACCATCCGGTTGTCCGCGTCGAAGACCTGGGTCATGCCGAGCTTCTTGCCCAGGACGCCCTTGATCTGCTTAGCCATGTCAGTGCGTTCCCTCAGAGCTTGATCGAGATGTCAACGCCGGCGGGGAGGTCGAGTCGCATGAGCGAGTCGACCGTCTTCGGCGTCGGGTCGATGATGTCAATCAGCCGCTTGTGCGTACGCATCTCAAAGTGCTCGCGGCTGTCCTTGTACTTGTGCGGCGAGCGGATGACGCAGTACACGTTCTTCTCGGTCGGCAGCGGCACCGGGCCCGCGACCTTAGCGCCAGTCCGCGTGACCGTCTCGACGATCTTCTTGGCCGAGCTGTCGATGACCTCGTGGTCATAGGCCTTGAGCCGAATGCGGATCTTCTGTCCCGCCATAATGGCCTCGGTGTCCTTCGCTGTCGTCTGAAAAAGTTGCGTGCGGCCTGTTGCCGCTAAATGTGTCCCACGGAGCAGACGCAGATGATCTGCGCTTTCTTCCGTGATCTGGCGGTTAGTTCGGTCACGGTGCGGCCGAACCAACTGCGAGATCACGGTTCTCGTGGGGCGTGAGACGCGGGCCGTACGGCACGAGCCTCCTCGTGGCGCGGCGGCCGACCCTGGGATGAGGGCCGACCGCCACTCCGCGATCGAACTACTTGATGATCTTGGTAACGCGACCCGCACCGACGGTGCGGCCACCCTCGCGGATGGCGAACTTGAGACCGTCCTCCATGGCGATGGGCTGGATGAGCTGGACGCTCATCTCAGTGTTGTCGCCAGGCATGACCATCTCGGTGCCCTCGGGCAGGTTGACAACACCGGTCACGTCAGTCGTACGGAAGTAGAACTGCGGACGGTAGTTGTTGAAGAACGGCGTGTGGCGGCCGCCCTCGTCCTTGCTCAGGATGTAGACCTGGGCCTCGAACTCGGTGTGCGGGGTCGTGGTGCCCGGCTTGATGATGCACTGGCCGCGCTCAACGTCCTCGCGCTTGATGCCACGCAGGAGCAGACCGACGTTGTCACCGGCCTGGCCCTCGTCGAGGAGCTTGCGGAACATCTCGACACCGGTGACCGTGGTGGTGGTCTTGGTGTCCTTGATGCCGATGATGTCAACGGTCTCGTTGACCTTGATGATGCCGCGCTCGATACGGCCGGTGACGACGGTGCCGCGACCGGTGATCGAGAAGACGTCCTCGATCGGCATGAGGAACGGCTTGTCGGTCTCACGCTGCGGCTGCGGGACGTTCTCGTCCACCGCGGTCATGAGCTCGATGATGCTGTCGCCCCACTTCTCGTCGCCCTCCAGCGCCTTGAGCGCGGAGACGCGAACGACCGGCAGGTCGTCGCCGGGGAACTCCTGGGCCGAGAGAAGCTCACGGACCTCGAGCTCGACGAGCTCCAGGATCTCCTCGTCGTCCACCATGTCGGCCTTGTTCAGGGCGACAACGATGTAGGGAACGCCGACCTGGCGGGCCAGGAGGACGTGCTCCTTCGTCTGCGGCATCGGACCGTCGGTGGCGGCGACCACGAGGATCGCGCCGTCCATCTGAGCCGCACCGGTGATCATGTTCTTCACGTAGTCGGCGTGACCGGGGCAGTCCACGTGGGCGTAGTGACGCTGCTCGGTCTGGTACTCGACGTGCGCGATGGAGATCGTGATACCACGAGCCTTCTCCTCCGGCGCCTTGTCGATCTTGTCGAACGGGGTCGCCTCGTTGAGGTTCGGGTAACGCTCGTGGAGCACCTTGGTGATCGCCGCGGTCAGAGTGGTCTTGCCGTGGTCGATGTGCCCAATGGTGCCGATGTTTACGTGCGGCTTGGTCCGCTCGAACTTGGCCTTGGCCACTGCTCTGTCTCCTTAGAGATTCTGACTTGACTTGCGTCTTTTCACTCGGGTTCGGGTGGCGCGTCCCCGAGGGGACCCGCCGATGAGAACCTCGCCCGTACGCCCCGGTGGCGGTTGGCGATCCTCTCGCCGTCCGTCACCGAGGCGGATACCGGGCTTACTCGCCCCGTACCTTCGCGACGATCTCCTTGGCGATGTGCGCAGGCACTTCCGCATAGGAGTCGAACTGCATGCTGTAGCTCGCGCGTCCCTGCGTCTTGCTACGGAGGTCACCCACGTAGCCGAACATCTCAGAGAGCGGCACGAGCGCGCTGACGACACGGTTGCCACCGCGCTCGTCCATCGCCTGGATCTGCCCGCGGCGACCGTTGAGGTCACCGATGACGTCACCCATGTAGTCCTCGGGCGTGGTGACCTCAACGGCCATCATCGGCTCCAGGATTACGGCGTCCGCCTTGCGCGCGGCCTCCTTGAAGGCCATCGAGCCGGCGATCTTGAAGGCCATTTCGGACGAGTCAACCTCGTGGTAGGCACCGTCCTGCAGGGTGACCTTGACCCCGACCATGGGGTAGCCGGCGAGAACACCGAACTCGGCGGCCTCCTGGGCGCCCGCGTCGACCGAGGGGATGTACTCCCTCGGGATACGGCCACCGGAGACCTTGTTCTCGAACTCGTAGCCGTCGTTGCCCTCGCCCAGCGGCTCGATGTCGATGATGACCTTCGCGAACTGACCCGATCCACCGGTCTGCTTCTTGTGGACGTAGTCGACCTTCTCCACCTTGCGGCGGATGGTCTCGCGGTAGGCCACCTGCGGGCGACCGACGTTGGCCTCGACCTTGAACTCACGGCGCATCCGGTCGACGAGGATCTCCAGGTGGAGCTCGCCCATACCCCAGATGACCGTCTGGCCGGTCTCCTCGTCACGACGGACCTGGAAGGACGGGTCCTCCTCGGCCAGACGCTGGATCGCGGTGCCCAGCTTCTCCTGGTCGCCCTTGGTCTTGGGCTCGATCGCGACGTTGATGACCGGAGCCGGGAAGTTCATCGACTCCAGGACGACCGGCTTGGCCGGGTCGGCCAGGGTGTCACCGGTGGTGGTGTCCTTCAGACCCATGACGGCGACGATCTGACCGGCGTGCGCCGACGAGCGCTCCTCGCGCTTGTTGGCGTGCATCTGGTAGATCTTGCCGATCCGCTCCTTGCGGCCCTTCACCGAGTTGACCACCGCGGTGCCGGTCTCGAGCGTGCCCGAGTAGATGCGGATGTAGGTGAGACGGCCCAGGTGCTGGTCGCTCATGATCTTGAAGGCCAGCGCGGCGAACGGCTCGTTCACATCCGCGTGGCGCTCGACGACCTCTTCCTCGTTGCCGACCGCGTGGCCCTTGAAGGCCGGGATGTCGGTCGGGGCGGGGAGGTAGGCGACGATCGCGTCGAGGAGGGGCTGAACGCCCTTGTTCTTGAACGCGGTGCCGGTCAGGACCGGGTTGATGGCGCTGGCCAGCGTCGCGCGGCGGATGGCCGCGACCAGCTGCTCCTCGGTGGGCTCGACGCCCTCAAGGAAGAGCTCCATCAGCTCGTCGTCGTTCTCGGCGACGGTCTCGACGAGCTTGTCACGCCACTCGCGGGCCGCCTCGGCGTGCTCGGCCGGGATGTCCACGATCTCGTACATCTCGCCCTTGGCCGCCTCGGCGCTCCAGAGCAGGCCCTTCATCTTCACCAGGTCGATGACGCCCTTGAAGTCGGCCTCGACGCCCCAGGGAAGCTGGACGACCGCGGGGGTCGCGTGCAGACGGCTGACCATCATGTCGACGCAGCGGTGGAACTCCGCGCCGACACGGTCCATCTTGTTGACGAAGCAGATGCGGGGCACGCCGTAACGGTCGGCCTGACGCCAGACCGTCTCGGACTGGGGCTCCACACCGGCGACGCCGTCGAACACGGCGACGGCACCGTCGAGGACGCGGAGCGAGCGCTCCACCTCGATCGTGAAGTCCACGTGACCCGGGGTGTCGATGATGTTGATCGTGTGGCCGAGCCACTCGCAGGTCGTAGCAGCGGAGGTGATGGTGATACCACGCTCCTGCTCCTGCTCCATCCAGTCCATCGTGGCTGCGCCCTCGTGGACCTCACCGAGCTTGTAGTTGATGCCGGTGTAGAACAGGATGCGCTCGGTCGTCGTGGTCTTGCCCGCGTCGATGTGGGCCATGATGCCGATGTTTCGGACCTTGGCCAGGTCAAGAGCGGTCGTGGTGGCCACTTCTCTCGCGTCCTCGTCGTCTCGTCGAACCCGCTGTTACCAGCGGTAGTGGGCGAAGGCCTTGTTGGACTCGGCCATCTTGTGGGTGTCCTCGCGCTTCTTGACGCTGGCGCCGAGGCCGTTGCTGGCGTCGAGCAGCTCGTTCATGAGGCGCTCGGTCATGGTCTTCTCGCGGCGGGCGCGGGAGTACTGCACCAGCCAGCGCAGGGCCAGGGTGGTGCTGCGCGCGGCGCGCACCTCGACCGGAACCTGGTAGGTCGCGCCACCGACACGGCGGCTGCGGACCTCAAGGGTCGGCTTGACGTTGTCCAGAGCCCGCTTCAGGGTGACGACCGGGTCGTTGCCCGTCTTCTCCCTGGCACCCTCAAGGGCGCCGTACACGATGGACTGAGCGATGGAGCGCTTGCCGTCCAGGAGCACCTTGTTGATGAGGGCGGTGACCAGGGGCGAGTTGTGGACCGGGTCAGCCATGAGCTGACGACGGCCAGGAGAACCCTTGCGAGGCATTCTTACTTCTCCTTCTTCGCGCCGTAACGGCTACGGGCCTGCTTACGGTTACGAACACCCTGGGTGTCCAGCGAACCACGGATGATCTTGTAGCGAACACCCGGCAGGTCCTTCACACGACCGCCACGCACGAGCACGATGGAGTGCTCCTGAAGGTTGTGCCCCACACCGGGGATGTAGGCCGTGACCTCGATGCCGTTGGTGAGCCGGACACGCGCGACCTTACGGAGCGCCGAGTTCGGCTTCTTGGGGGTCGTGGTGTAAACGCGCATGCAGGTGCCGCGTCGCTGAGGGCTGGCCTTGAGCGCCGGGGTCTTGGTCTTGGTGACCTTGTCCTGGCGGCCCTTGCGGACCAGCTGCTGAATCGTAGGCACCGCGTCTCCGTTCGTGCTTGCCGGTGATTCGAATGTCGTTGCTTTTGCAGGCACTGCCGGTGTCATGACCTGCGGTTTTTCCATCCACTCCGACCCACGCGCTCGGGCGTGTCGCGCACTTGTCGCGCCACTTCCCGAGGAGGGCCGCTCCGGTGGAGGAAGCCATACGGCGCCTCTGTCAACTCCCAGACGGGAGACCTATCGACGCGCACGCATGAGAGCCCATGAAGCCACGGGCACGAACGGAAAGACTACCTAGTCCAACGCAACACGTCAAAACGGTTGCGCCCTCCGGTCGCCGTTGCGAGCGCCCGTGTTCGTGTCGCGACTCCGCAGCCGATTTCCAGCCGGCCGCTGTCGGGTCCAGGCCACAGTTTACCCACCTTCAAGGACTCCTCCGGCCGTTCCGGTTACGAGCTCGTGGCTTTCCGGGCAACGTTCCGGTCAAAAAGCATCCGGACGCGACGGCGCCCGGTCCCCCTTTCGGGGAACCGGGCGCCGTCGTCGATCCGTTGCCTACCGGCTAGCGGTTGTACTGACCGAAGTCGTACTCCTCCAGCGGTACGGCCTCACCCGAGCCGGAGCCGAAGGTGTAGTCGGCCGCGGAGCCGTCGTAACCGCCGACGGTGTACATCGCGGCCTTGGCCTCCTCGGTCGGCTCGACCCGGATGTTGCGGTACTGCGGCATGCCGGTACCGGCCGGGATGAGCTTTCCGATGATGACGTTCTCCTTGAGGCCGAGCAGCGAGTCCGACTTGGCGTGGATCGCCGCGTCGGTGAGCACCCGCGTCGTCTCCTGGAAGGACGCCGCCGACAGCCAGGACTCGGTGGCCAGCGACGCCTTGGTGATACCCATCAGCACCGGACGGCCGGAGGCCGGGGTGCCGCCCTCGGCGACGCACTCGCGGTTGACCCGCTCGAAGCGCGGCCGCTCGACGAGCTCGCCGGGCAGCATGTCGGAGTCACCCGACTCAAGCACGTTCACGCGCTTGAGCATCTGCCTGACGATGATCTCGATGTGCTTGTCGTGGATCGACACACCCTGCGAGCGGTACACCTGCTGGACCTCGGCCACCAGGTGCAGCTGCACGGCCCGGGGGCCGAGGATGCGCAGCACCTCGTTGGGGTTGACGGCACCGGCGATCAGCTGCTGGCCGACCTTGACGTGCTGTCCCTCGGAGACCAGCATGCGCGAGCGCATCGACACCGGGTAGGCGATCTCGTCCGAACCGTCGTCCGGGACGATCACGATCTTCCGGGTCTTGTCGGTCTCGTCGATGCGGACCCGACCCTCGGCCTCGCTGATCGGGGCGACGCCCTTGGGGACGCGCGCCTCGAAGAGCTCCTGGACACGGGGCAGACCGTGGGTGATGTCCGCACCGGCCACACCACCGGTGTGGAAGGTACGCATCGTCAGCTGGGTGCCGGGCTCACCGATCGACTGGGCGGCGATGATGCCGACCGCCTCGCCGACGTCCACGAGCTTGCCGGTGGCCAGCGAACGGCCGTAGCAGGTGGCGCAGACACCGATCTTGGCCTCGCAGACGAGAGCGCTGCGGGTCCTGACGGTCTCGATACCGGCCTCGACCAGCGCGCTGACCTGGGCGTCGCCGATGTCGACGCCGGCGTTCGCGATGATCTTGCCGTCCACCTCGACGTCCTCGGCCAGGATGCGGCCGTGCACGTTGCTCTCGGCGTTCTCAGCCTTGACCAGGTTGCCCTGGGCGTCGCGCTCGCCGACGTTCAGCGGGACCGCGCGGTCGGTGCCGCAGTCGATCTCGCGAACGATGACGTCCTGTGCGACGTCCACCAGACGACGGGTCAGGTAACCCGAGTCGGCGGTCCGCAGCGCGGTGTCGGCCAGACCCTTTCGCTGTCCGTGGGTGGAGATGAAGTACTCCAGCACCGACAGGCCCTCGCGGAAGGAGGCCTTGATCGGACGCGGGATCGTCTCACCCTTGGTGTTGGACACCAGACCACGGATGCCGGAGATCTGACGGACCTGCATCAGGTTTCCTCGGGCGCCCGACTGGACCATCATCCAGACCGGGTTGGTCTTCGGGAACGCCTTCTGCATGTCGTCGGTCACGTCACTGGTCGCGTGCGTCCAGATCTCGATGAGCTCCTGACGGCGCTCCTCGTCGGTGATGAGACCGCGCTCGTACTCACGCTGGACCTTGTCGGCCCTGCGCTCGTACGTCTCCATGATCGTGGACTTGTTCGGCGGCGCGATGACGTCCTCGATGGAGATCGTCACACCGGCCCTGGTCGCCCAGTAGAAGCCCGCGTCCTTGAGCGCGTCGAGCGCCGCGGCGACCTCGACCTTCGGGTACTTCTCCGCCAGCTCGTTGACGATCGCGGACAGCTGCTTCTTGCCGACCTGCGAGTTGACGTAGGGGTAGTTCGCGGGCAGCGTCTGGTTGAACAGGCAGCGGCCCAGCGTGGTCTCCAGCCGGTACGGCTCGTTCGGCTCCCAGCCCTCGGGGGCGGCCCAACCGCGAGGCGGCGGGACGTCACCCTTCATCCGGATCTGGATCTTGGCCTGGATGTCCAGCTCGCGCCGGTCGAAGGCCATGAGCGCCTCGGAGACCGAACCGAAGACCCGGCCGTGTCCCGGAGCGTCCTCGTCGTCGTCCTTGATGGTGGTCAGGGAGTACAGACCGATGATCATGTCCTGGGTGGGCATGGTCACCGGCTTGCCGTCGGCCGGCTTCAGGATGTTGTTGGTGGACAGCATCAGGATGCGGGCCTCGGCCTGCGCCTCCGCGGACAGCGGCAGGTGCACGGCCATCTGGTCACCGTCGAAGTCCGCGTTGAACGCGGTGCAGACGAGCGGGTGGATCTGGATGGCCTTGCCCTCGACCAGCTGCGGCTCGAAGGCCTGGATGCCCAGGCGGTGCAGCGTCGGCGCGCGGTTGAGCAGCACGGGGTGCTCGGTGATGACCTCTTCGAGGACGTCCCACACGACCGGGCGCGCACGCTCGACCATCCGCTTGGCCGACTTGATGTTCTGCGCGTGGTTCAGGTCGACCAGACGCTTCATCACGAACGGCTTGAACAGCTCCAGCGCCATCTGCTTGGGCAGACCGCACTGGTGCAGCTTCAGCTGCGGGCCGACGACGATGACCGAACGGCCGGAGTAGTCGACACGCTTGCCCAGCAGGTTCTGACGGAAACGACCCTGCTTGCCCTTCAGCATGTCACTGAGGGACTTCAGCGGGCGGTTGCCGGGACCGGTGACCGGACGGCCGCGACGGCCGTTGTCGAACAGCGCGTCGACGGCCTCCTGGAGCATCCGCTTCTCGTTGTTCACGATGATCTCGGGGGCGCCGAGGTCGAGAAGACGCTTGAGGCGGTTGTTCCGGTTGATCACACGGCGGTACAGGTCGTTCAGGTCCGAGGTCGCGAACCGGCCACCGTCGAGCTGCACCATGGGGCGCAGGTCCGGCGGGATGACCGGGATGCAGTCCAGCACCATGCCGTTGGGCGAGTTGCGGGTGTTCAGGAACGCGGAGACGACCTTGAGACGCTTGAGCGCGCGGGCCTTCTTCTGGCCCTTGCCGCTGCGGATCGTCTCGCGGAGGTTCTCGGCCTCAAGTTCGAGGTCGAAGTTGGTCAGGCGCTCCTGGATGGCCTGGGCGCCCATGCCACCGCGGAAGTAGCGGCCGAAACGGTCGCGCATCTCGCGGTAGAGCAGCTCGTCGCCCTCAAGGTCCTGAACCTTGAGGTTCTTGAAGCGGCTCCAGACCTCGTCGAGACGGTCCAGCTCACGCTGGGCCCGGTCGCGAAGCTGGCGCATCTCGCGCTCGGCGCCCTCACGGACCTTGCGGCGCTGGTCGCCCTTGGCGCCCGCGGCCTCAAGCTCGGTCAGGTCGCCTTCGAGCTTCTTCTGCCTGGCCTCGACGTCGGCGTCACGACGCTGCTCGACGTGCTGGCGCTCGACCGAGATCTTCGCCTCCAGCGACGGCAGGTCGCGGTCGCGCATCTCCTTGTCGACATGCGTGATCATGTAGGCCGCGAAGTAGATGACCTTCTCCAGGTCCTTCGGGGCCAGGTCGAGCAGGTATCCCAGACGGGACGGGACGCCCTTGAAGTACCAGATGTGCGTGACGGGCGCGGCCAGCTCGATGTGGCCCATCCGCTCACGACGCACCTTGGCACGGGTGACCTCGACGCCACATCGCTCACAGATGATGCCCTTGAAGCGCACGCGCTTGTACTTGCCGCAGTAGCACTCCCAGTCCCGGGTCGGACCGAAGATCTTCTCGCAGAAGAGTCCGTCCTTCTCGGGCTTGAGGGTCCGGTAGTTGATGGTCTCGGGCTTCTTGACCTCACCGTGCGACCACTGGCGGATGTCGTCAGCCGTCGCGAGGCCGATCCGAAGCTCGTCGAAGAAGTTGACGTCCAGCATGTGTTGTTCCCCTCCTCAGCTTCTAGATCAGACCTCTTCGACGCTGCTCGGCTCGCGCCGGGACAGGTCGATGCCGAGCTCTTCGGCGGCGCGGAAGACGTCCTCGTCGGTGTCGCGCATCT
>NZ_JBHSBC010000033.1:0-28621 GCF_042650425.1 Streptosporangium jomthongense
TCAAGCCTTCTCGTCTGGCGCGTCAACCGGTCCGGGCTCGTCAACCGCGTCTGCGACCAGATAACCCTTGCCATCGGACGTCACCTCCAGGCGCCATCCATCCGGCCACACGTGACCGTTTACGGGAGCAGCCGTCGCGTCGAAGAATTCGACGCCTTGGGGAAAGGCCGCCATGTAGAAGCCGGCAACGTCGGTGAAGGTCACCCTGTTAAACCTGGTCTTCCCGTTGAAGGTCGCCTTGTCGAACCAGGCGGTCTTGTCGAAGGTCGTCATGTGGAAATAGGCGCCGCTGGTGAAGGCTGCTCCGTTGAACCTGGCGTCTCTGGTGAAGGTTGCCCTGTTGAATCCGGTGTTCCTGGAGAAGGTTGCTCCGTTGAATCCGGCGTCCCGGGTGAAGGTCGCCCCGTTGAAATCGGCGTTCCCGGCGAAGGTCGCCCCGTGGAACGTGGCGTCCCCTGTGAAGGCCACTCTGTGGAAGTTGGCCTCCGTGACGTGGCAGTTGCGGAAGTTCGGAGTGGTGAGGGTGGCGCCGGTCAGGTCGATGCGCATGCCCTCCCAGAACCGGGGGCCAGCCAGTTCGGCGGTGCGATCAGCCGGTGGGCGGTCGTCGTGGAGGCGTTCTTCCAGGATGCGCTGGGCGGTCAGCCGAACCTGGAGTTCTTCATGCGAGTCGCGCCCTGAGGCAGGGGCGGAGGCTCCGGCGATGGCGGCGCGCGGGACGGCGGGCGTCAGGTCCTGCCGGGGGCCGTCGGGCGGTGGGTTGAAGGGCATGCGCAGGTAGGCGCAGATGACGTTGACGATGGTCTGCCGGTGGCCAGGGTTGTCCTGCGCCAGGCGCTCCAGGGCGTACAGACCGGCCAGTCGTACCGCGGCCGCCTCATGACCGAACTGCTCGACCGCCTTCGTATACAGGTCGGTCACCCGGCGCTCGACGGCATCGTGGGTGGTGTGCGCGGCGGTGACCTCCTGGTGGTGCTGGCGGCGGAAGGCCAGCACCAGCGTGACCGCCGCCCCGACGGCGGCCCCGGCGGCCAGTGCGGTGCGTAGCACCTCTCCTCGCGCGTTCCCCGCTCCACCGGTGCTGGGGTTCGAGATGGAAACGGTCGCGGCCGGGTCGGCCAGGAGCCACCACAACGTGGCGGCGACCGCGACGGCCACCAGCACGGTCACGCAGGCAACCCACCAGAGGGCCGACCGGGGCGT
The DNA here is from genome assembly GCF_042650425.1 of Streptosporangium jomthongense. Lineage (NCBI taxonomy): Bacteria > Bacillati > Actinomycetota > Actinomycetes > Streptosporangiales > Streptosporangiaceae > Streptosporangium > Streptosporangium jomthongense. Next base: position 1,204 of record NZ_JBHSBC010000033.1, read on the forward strand.
GCGCAGTGGCGGGAGTGTGACGGCCTGCCGGCGGGAAGGACGACGGCGCGGGAGGAACGGCATGCCTGCCATTCCCGCCATCCGGTACCGCCGTTACGAATGTCGAAGCCACCAGTCAGGAGACACCGGCTTTCGCGAACTTTGCGAGCCGCGCGGGAGGTGACCTCGGGGCGGGCTGCCCCTGCCCGGCCTGGAGGACAGCCGTCGTTTGCCCGCTCGCTCCGCCGTACGGGCCGGACACCGATTCCTCGGGGACTTGCGGGCGGGCGGCGCCGACAAAAGGATGCACCGCGGTCCCAGGGAGGGCACCGCGACCGGACACAGGATGGCCGCCGCCCGCAGGAGGAAGGCCAGACCGGGGACGGCGATGGCGTTGTGGCGCGGGCCGTCTCGACCAGCGCCGTGACCACGGTGAACACCCAGCCCGTCCCCGCCGGCGAGAGGTCGAAGAGGTCGGGGCCCCGGAGACGGGCGGTCCCCGTACGGCCAGACCGAGCAAGGCGACGGCGAGGTTCGCCGCACCGGCCACGAGTACGGCGGCTGCCGGAGGCGCGTGACGGTCGACCGTTCCGGCACCGATCGGCTCGCCGGTCTCCTTCTCGGTGCGGGTGTGCCGGGTGGCGAACAGACTGGCGAGGACGGCGGCGGCGCCCGTCACCCGTCAGGCGGTCAGGCCTCCGGCGGAGGGCGGATCGAAGATCGGTCCGGCGAGCGCACGCAGAGCCGGGTCGGCGCCGATGGTGAGCTCCGGCGCGAGCCTCTCTTCCAGGTTCGGGTACAGCTCGACGCTCAGACGTTGGCGGTAACAGTGGCGAAACGCATCGGCCAGAGGAATTTCGCGGGAGTTCGCCCGTTTTCGGGAGAGGTCGGTGAAGCGTTTGATCCGGCGGCGGTCGCCGGTTGGTCAGCCGCTGTGGGGCTGGCGCGGAGTGAAGCAGACGAAGGGGATGTGTCTTCCCGCCTCGCGGTAGTCCTCCTGGCTGCCGTCAACGGCGAAGCCCATGATCTTGCAGAGCCGACGGGCCGCGGCGGGGTGGCGGGGCGCGTACCGGGCCATGATCTCGGCCCCCGCCTCGGTCTCGACGGGGGTGGCCGTCACCTGGAGGACGCGGCCGCCGACCTGGATCGTCACTTCGGGAGCGGCCATGACGTTGCGGTACCAGTCGGCTTTGACTCCGAACCCGGAGGCGGCGAAGTAGCCGTGCTCGTCGTGATGGACGACCTCGATGACGGCTTGGCGGCGACGTCCTGAGACCCGTCCGGTGTGGGTGAGCAGCATGACACGGTGGCCCATCAGCGCCCCCAGACCCGCCCGGTACAGCAGGATGGGCAGCCGCCACAGCCTGCGGCGTATCCCGGTCGGCGGGGCGGGCCTGTTGACGATCTCCATGATTCAGCCTCTCTCGAATTCGACGGTGGCCGGGGGCAGGAAACTGTCCGCGCCGAACTGCCGGCGCAGGACGGGTGCGAACAGGTGACGTGTGATGAGCCGGTTGGCCAGGCTCTGGACCGTCAGCCCGGCTCGGGTGACGGGCAGCAGCATCCGGGCGAACAGCAGCGCGTTGCGCTGGCGACGCCGTACCTGGGGACGCATCCGCGCCTGGTAGCGGGCGAAGGCTCTTTCGTGGCCGGGCTCGGACGCCAGCGCCTCGGCCAGCACGTACGCCCCGGCCATCGCCATGGACACGCCCTGGGCCGAGACCATGGTCATGCAGCCGCACGCGTCGCCGACCAGGGCGACCCGGCCACGATGCCAGGCGGGCATCACGACCTGGGCCATCGTGTCCATGAAGATGGACTCCCCTGCGGGGGCGTCGTCCAGCAACGACGGCGTGAGCCAGCCCGCGCCGTCGAACCGCGCCCGCAGCAGGTCCAGGCGCCGCTCACGCGGAACGCTCTCGCCGTACGACGAGCGGAACAACAGCAGGGTGACCAGGCGACCGGGCTCATCATCGGGATAGACGACGACCTGACGTCCCGGCTCGGTGTAGTGGGCGCGCACCCGGCCCCAGCCGTAGCGGTCGGTCACCGGGTAGGAGGCCAGGCGGCAGCCGAGGTGACGGACGAACCGCTCCTCATGGCCGAAGACGAGTTCCCGGGTCCGCGAGTGAACGCCGTCGGCCCCCACCAGCAGATCGAACCGTTCCCTGCCACCGCCCGTGAAGCCGACCTCGACGGCCGTGCCGGTGTCGCGGACCTCGGCGAGGCTCTCCCCGAAGCGGATCTCCACCTCGGCGGCGACGGCGTCGAGCAGGGCGCCCTCCAGCGTGGAGTGCATCAGCGGCAGGTGTGGCCCCCGGATGATCCGCTCCAGCAGCTCCGGCGTCAGGCTGGCCTGGGAACGCCCTGAGGCGTCGACGAACTCGACCGCGTCGACCGGCAACCGGTGCGGGGTCAGCCGGTCGAGGACGCCCATGCGGGTGGCCACGTCGTATCCGGTGCCGAAGAAGTCGATCCCGTACCCGCCCAGGCGACCGTGTGGCGCGTGTTCCACCACGACGGGTTCGATGCCGCGGTGCCGCAACCAGTACGCCAGCGTGAGCCCGGCGATCCCGCCCCCGCTGATGAGGACCCTCATCCGTCCTCCCCGGGCAGCAGTTGCTCGGCCACGGCCAGCGCCTCGCCGATGGGAAGCTCGCTGTCGATCATGTAGTGCAGCATCAGCCCGTCGATCGCGGCGACGACCAGGGTGGTGATCCCGATCGACCGGCCGGGCGGCCAGTCGGGATGCGACCGGCTCAGGCGCTCGGCGATCCGCCCCCGGGCCTGGCGTAGCTCGTCGCGCAGCACCGCGCCCAGTGTGGGGTCGCGGGTCGCTCCGACGATCAGTTCCGCGGCCAGCCGGGTGGGCCCGTCGCCCGCCGTACGGGGCAGCAGGGTCGCGATCGTGGTGAGGGCGGCCCGCTCGTCGTCGGCGCCGAGCAACTCCTCGACGAGCGGGTTGATGATGAGGTCGGTGGCCCGCCGGAAGATCGCCGCGTGCAGGCCGGGCAGGCCGCCGAAGTGGTAGTGGATCAGGCCGGGGTTGGTTCCGGCGCGCTCGGCCACCGCGCGCGTGGTGACGCCGGGCCACCCCTGCTCGTCCAGGAGCGCGATGCCGGTCTCCACCAGCTGCTCGCGACGCCGGTCGCCTCGCGCCGAGTTTGGTCGATCGGCCAAATTGGTCATGTGGCCAACTTAGCACGCGTCCCGCGGAAACGGTCAGGTCGCGTCGTCGGCGAAGTGTGACAGGGCCGTCTCAGCCAGGGCGGGGCGATCGAACGACTTCCCAATCACGCTCGGCGACGCCGCAGGCGCGGCAGCCGTGCGATGGCCCCAGCGACGACGGGGTGTGGCTGTCGCGGCGCCCGCGTTCCCACCCACCGGCCGAATCGGGGTGTTACCGATTCCTGACGGCTGGGTGGAAAAACGCCTTCGGAGGAGGACGGTCGGCGAAGCCGGGGATTCCCGGTTTCCATATTTCGGCTGCATGACGTGCCGCCAACGGGTCGTTCCGCCGGACCCGAGCACCGGGAAGCCCGCCCGTTCTCCTGTCTGGATTCGCCACGAACAGGCTTCCAGGGCTCGCGCGGCCTCTTGGACGCCGTTAACCGACTGTCATAGGCCGCCGGACCTCGAAGATCCCGACGCGGGTGTCGTGCTTCAGCCGACGTGGCGCCGGTAACCGCCGGGCGGTGACCCGTACTGGCGTTTGAAGGCATGGGTGAAGGTGTACTGCGAGCTGTAGCCGACCTGTTGGGCGATCGTGTTGACGGGGGCGTCGGAGGTGCGCAGGAGCCGGGCGGCGGTGGTCATCCGCCACCATGTCAGGTAGGTGAGCGGTGGCTGGCCGACCAGGTGGATGAATCGCCGGGCGAAGGCGGCACGGGACAGGCGTGTCTGCGCGCCCAACTCCTCGACGGTCCATTGTCGGCTGGGGTCTCCATGGATGGCGCGGAGGGCGGCGGCGACTGCGGGGTCGTGCAGGGCCGCGGCCCAGCCGGTGGCGGAGTGGCTGGAGAGGCGCCGTTGTTCGAACCACGCGCGCAGGATGTAGAGCAGGAGAAGATCCAGCAGGGTGAGCAGGATCGTGTCGGAGCCTGGGCGGGCGTCGTTGTCCAGTTCCACGCCGAGGAGTTCGATCGCGGCGCGGAGTTCCCTGTGGCACCCTACCCGTGTCGGCAGGTGGATGACCTCGGGCAGGTCGTTCAGGAGCGGATGTGGCCTGGAGCCGTCCAGGAGGTAGGCGCCGCAGAGCATGACCACCGTGGGCGGCCGCTTGGCTGACGTCTCGTCGGCGCGGTCATCACGGACTCCGGTGAACGTTGCGGGCGGATCGCTCGCCGGGGTGGACGGGTCGTCGGCCAGCCCGTGTGCGGATCCGCGCGGCAGGAACGCCACGTCACCCGGTCCGAGCGCGATCGGCTCACCCTGCGAAGGGAGAAGCCAGCACGTTCCCTGGAGAACGATGTGGAACCCGGCGGACGGCACCGGCGCAAACCACTCGGCGAAGGGAGCGGACTTGACCACCCGGCCCGAGTGGGGTCGACCGGTCCGCGCCGCACTCACCACGTCAGACAGGACATCCTCCGAAGGCCGGCAAACGCGACCCGCGAAGAATTCAGCGGACTATTCACCCCTGGTCAAACCCCCAGGAAGACTCGGAACGCTTGGCGCACGCTCCGGCACGGAGGTTCCTCGACCCCTAACCGACCGCCCCGGGGACGGTGGCGACGAGGTGGTCAAGGCAGGCGTCGAACCGCGCCCGGCCGAACTCCTCAAGGGTTCCCGAGGCATCGTCGGGTCGTAGCTGAGTGAACTGGCTGGCCAGCCACGTGAAGGCCGGTAGCCACATCAGGCAAGTAGGGTGGCGGATCTGCTCGGCGGCCGTCTGTTGGGCAGTGGGTTCGTCCCGGTCTGCCGCTGTCACGGTTCCGTCATCGGCGCCCCTCGGATCAGAGGCGGGATCGCGGGCGTTGGGATCCCGCTGGGGACAGATCCAGAAGGGCCTGAATCGGCAAGCTGGCCGGAATCGTCGCTCATGAGCGACGATTTCGTCCCCTGGCGGAAGTCTTCACCTTCGACCGTCCTAACCAACCTGACGCGAGGGCTCCTGTGACTGACGAGAAAAGGCCGTCTGACATGACCGATCCGGCACCCAAAGCACGGGGCGCTCACGTGGCCGACCTCTGGCCGCTGGTGCATGCCGAGCGAGCGGCTCTGGCGGGCGACCTGGTGGACTTGGTCGACGAGCAGTGGACGACGCCGTCGTTGTGCGCCGGATTGACGGTGCGGGAGGTGCTGGCGCACCTCACCGCAGGGGCGAGCCTCAATGGTGTGCGGTGGCTTACGGGGGTGATCCGCTACCGGTTCGACTTCGACAAGCAGGTCGCCATGCGGCTGGCCGAACAGTTGGGCGCGACCGCGGCCGAGACGCATGACAGGTTCCGCCGCGTCATCACGAGCACCACCAAGCCGCCTCTCCCGGTCATCGCGATGCTGGGTGAGACGATCGTGCACGCCGAGGACATCCGGCGGCCGCTGGGAATTCGCCATGACTACCCGATCGAGACCCTCACCCGGGTGGCCGACTACTACCGGAGTTCGGACCTGGTCGTCGCCGCCAAGAGACGGATCGCCGGCCTGCGGCTCGTCGCCACCGACGGCCCTTTCACCACGGGCTCCGGCCCGCTGGTGTCCGGCACCACCCTGGCGCTGGTGATGGCCACGACCGGACGCTCGGTGTTCTGCGATGAACTTGACGGCGACGGCGTCGAAATCCTGCGCGATCGGCGCGACATGACATGACCCTGGGGTTCGAAGCCCGCTCAGCCGTTGTCCTGTTGCCTTAGGACCGGCGACCTCTACGGACGCGACCGACGCGCCGCAGGTCATGGAGCGGACGCAACGGGCGTGCCGCAGGGCATCGATCAGACCGGGAGGCCCAGCGTTTCGGGGTTTCCCAGGCCGACAAGCGGCAGGGGTCGGGGTCGAACGCCAAAAGGTAGGTAGGGAGACGAAAGAAGCTTCCGGCCCGCGCCTTGGCTGACCTTGTGGGCGTCCTCCTCCCGAAGCTGGTCTTCTGCTTGTCGGTGCTGACACGGACCAGGCCGATGAGTGCCATCGCGAAAGCCCCATGCGCGGATCGTAGAAGAGGACGGTCTAGTCGTCGCCTCGGTGTCCGTCGCGGACCACCGCTAACCCACCGACCCGGGTCGTGATGCCCGCCGGTTCGCGTCGGGCCGAAGCGAGCACGCTGGCCGGTCGGCCGAGGGTGTCGCCCTGCTCCACCTCGATCGTGACCGTCTGCGCCCCTGTCGTGTCGAGCAGGTGGGCGGCCAGGCAGCCGGTGCTGTTGGCGTTGGCGACGTCCTCGTCGACGCCGATCGCCGGCGCGAACATCCGCGCCGCACCCGGTCGGTCGCCCACCGGCGGTACATACACGAAACAGCCGAGAAGCCCGTACCGCCGGCACGCCGCTGTCAGCCTGCCGAGGTGTGGGTGGACCCGGAGCAGCGCCGACCGGTCGTGGACCGGTACCAGCATGCGTGGTGCGCCGGGCGCGGCGATCCGTGGCGCGTCGGTCGGATGCGGGTCGTCCGCGGTGAGCCCGAGCGCGGCGACGATCGCGGCGCTCTCGTCCGGCGCCGGGTGACGCAGCGCGACGAGGCCCTGGTCGAACCACACCTCGATGCCGGCGGGTCGGCGGATCGCCACGGTGTCGAACGTGCGCCCGCCGGTGTGTTGGCGGTCGTTCAGCTCGCCCAGCGCGGCGCGGGTCAACCGGACGGCCTGCGCGGCAACGGTGCCGTGGCCGCAGCCGGACAGTTCGGCGGTGGCGGTGAAGAACCGGACCGGCCGGCCACCGTCCGGCGTCCGCTCCGGGCCGAGGAACGCCGCGTGCGAGGTGCCGGCCGCAGCAGCGACCGCACGCCGGTCCGCGTCCGTCGCCGCCGGGTCGTGGTCGGTGACGGCCGTGGGGCTGCCGCCCCGGCCGTCACGCCGCACGCACGCATCGACCACCGTGACATCCGGCCAGGACATCGGCCCCCCCTTGACGCTCAACGAACCGGCAACCGCGAACGGCGTCGCACCGACAGCCCGACCCGGCCGCGACGGCCGACCGAACGCGCACCGGAGCGTACCGTCCTGCCTCAGCCGGTGCCGTCCTGCACCGGATAGTGGATGATGACCGCACCGCCGGTGGCGTAGTTGGCGACATCGGCGGCCAGTCGCCGGCCTTGCGGCGACTCCCGTGCCGCGGCCATGGCGGCGGCGTCAGCGAAGTCGCCTTCGAAGACCGCGAAATACGGCGCTTCTCCCGTGGCCGCCACGTCGAAGCTGTAGCGCCACGCAAGCAGGCCGGGCCAATCCATGACCAGCGGAAGGTGGTTGGTCACGTAGTAGTCGCGGAAGTGGTCAGGGTCGGCGGGCTTGGAGTACAGGACCACCAACTTATGCATGACGACCTCCGTCCAGAACGCTCCGGGTGACCTGGAAGCTCCCGCTGAGAACTGCCGCCGGCCTCGCTGGGTGCGGAGCATCGGAATCTGGGTGAGGACGGAGGTGGCTTCGAGGAGCGCGTGGGAGTCGGTGGCCGGCCGCAGCGGGAGGTCGCCGACGAAGGTCACGACATCGGGGAGGACCCGGGTGGGTCGGGTCGCGCCGGAATCCGTCGTCGAGCACACCGGGCTCGGTGGCCGCGGCCTTCGCGAGACCCGTGAGAGCGGACTCGAAATCGGCGGTGTGCGTGAGTGCGATGTCCGGTGCTGCGGTCAGTTGAAGCGTCATATGCGCAGGTTAGGGCTCGATGTGCAGACGAGGGAAAGACCAATACGGGATAGACCCAGAACGGATCATTATCAATCAGCTGACGAGGATGGGCAGAAGACGGTCTCCACAGCCTTGAACATGCCTTCGGCCGGCCCGCTGATGTCCTTGACGCTCAGGGTGGTCGACATCGAGAGCTGACGGCTGCCGTCTTTCGTGGAGAAGGTCATGGCGAGGTATCCGGCGGTGCTCCCGCCCATGAAGAAGCCGTCGAGTTCGCCGTCGCAGAAGGCGGGGCCGCCCCCACCCGGGGGTGGGTCGTTGGGCAACCGGTCCGTCAGGACTCGCTGGAGTGCCGGCGGCAGTAGCTTGCCCTGGGAGAACGCCCTTTTGAAGGCGCTCACGTCGTGCGCGGTGGAGACCACCCCTCCGGCCGCTCCGCCGAAACCGGCGTTGAACCGGTCCACGTCGCGCAGTTCGCCGTCGGCGTCGGGGTAGTAGCCATGGCCGTGTGGCCCCTTGATGCCTTCCGGCGGCCTGACGGGAAGGTAGGTCCTGGTCATCCCGAGCGGGCCGAACAGGTGCCTGTGCAGTTCGGTGGCCAGGTCGTGGCCGGTCAGCCTCTCGATGATCATGCCGAGGAGGGTGTAGTTGGTGTTGGAGTAGGAGTATTTCTCACCCGGTTCCCCGGTACGGGGCCGACCGCGGCTCCACTTCACCAGATCGAGCGGCTGATAGGGGGTCGTGAAGTCGAACACGTCGAACGAGACGTCTCCCTCGCTCCCGTCCGGGTTCGGCTCCTTGGCGTACCAGTCGGGAATGCCGGAGGTGTGCCGGAGCATCTGCCGTACCGTGATCTCATCGGCGCGCGCCACCAGGTTCTCCTTCGCCACCACCGGCAGCAGGTCGCCGAGCTTGTCGTCCACGCCCAGCCTGCCCTCCTCGACCAGTTGCAGCACCACGGTGGCCACCATCTCCTTGGTCTGCGACCCGATCCGGAAGCGGGCGTTCGTGGGTATCCTCCCGCCCCTGCCGTTCAGCAACCGGGAGCCTGCGCTGCCCAGCCCGATGGATCTCCCATCGACGTAGGCCCCGCCGACGGCCCCCACGACCCCGGGGACCCTGGCCAGTTCCTCCATCGCCCTCTGCACGTTCCCGGCCCGCGCCGGAGCGGCGGTGGCGGGCCCGGCACAGGCCATCGTCAACATGACGACACCGGCGGCGCCCCATACCGGCGAACGCCAACCCCGGTTCCTGTCATCAGTCACGCCTTCTCCTTTTCGTGATCATCTTCGCCGTGGCCTTCCGCCCGAAGGACGGTCACGGCCGGCTCATCTCGCCCTGCTTGACGGGGGAGACGCCCCCGGCCCGACGCAGGCACCGGGTCATGGCCTCACATCGGGCCGGGCCCCTGGGCAGGCGGCCCGTTCGGCTTCGACCCGTCGACCGGTACGGTCACCGTGCCGCAGACCGCCTCCGACCTGGCAGGCAGGGCTTCCAGCCCACGGAGAACGGTTCAGGTCAGGAGCGGTTCGAGGCCCTGCTCTCTCGCCGTCGACCTCGTCCACTGTCGATCGGCCGCGTCCCGGCCTCGTCCGCGCCGTGTCATGGTTGTGTCACGGCTGCGCTGACGGTGGTCGCTGTCGAGAAATCACGGCGTTCGACGGCGACGCGTACGCATTCGGTACCACTCATGGTTCGTGTCGAACGAGCCGTACGCGATCTCGTCCGGTCCTGGGACCGGCTGTACGCTGCGACCCTGCGCGGACCGCCTACGTCAACGGCTCGAACCCGCGCCGACGAAGGCCCGTCGACCGTCCTGCTCGCTCTCCCCGGTGGGTGACGCCGCAGAAGTCCGCCAAGGAGAGGAGACAGGTCATATGCGCTGCCACAGGGCGGGGGTGTCCTCCGGTGCCCACTCGGGCATGGAGAAGTGGTCGACAAGGCACCTGTACATAGCGGAACGGTTGGTCAGGCCGTAGACGAGGTCGCCGACTTCGTAGTTCCAGTAGGGCATCCACACGATGCTCGTGACCGCACTGGCCTGGCGGCCGGTGGACGCGATCGCGGGGGCGGGCGCGAGTGCGGCCAGGGTGCCGGTGCTCAACGCCGTCGCGAGGAGGACCGCGAGTAAGCGGCGAATTCTCATGGGTGGCTCCTCATGGCCAAGTGAGAGGGCACCTTCAGGTGAGCACCGATCGGCGGGGACGGGGACCTTCCTTTTCGCCATATTTCGGCTGAATGGTCCCGCCCCGTGGCTCGCCGGATCGGACCCGAATCGGCTCGGCTCAGTTGACCGGCGGTCGCTCCGCCTTCCTGTTGGGGCGTTGGAGCGGGTTGCCTGACGGTTGAGGACACGGTCGCAGGAAGGACCTCCTACCCGCCGGACGTAGATCCCAGGTTTGGTAACTCTAAGTAGTTGGTAGATATCTGTGTGTTACTGAACCCTTCTGGTTACAGGAGTCCACTGTGCGATCGCGCTTCCCCCGACTCTTCTCCCACGCCCTCGCGACGGTCCTCACAGTGATCGTCTCCGGATACGCGCTCCCCGCCTCCGCCGCTTCAGGCACCCCGCGGACGACAGTCCCGCTTCCCGAACTGACAGCGCTGAAGACGCAGCTCGACCGGCTCGCCGAACAGGGAAAAGCCGGCAACGCGCAGTACTGGTACATCAACGCCGCCGAAGGCAAGGTCCGCATCGCGGTACTGAAAGGTCCCCTCGATGTCACGACCAGATCCTTCCTGACGGCCGGCCCCTCCGATCTCACCAGCACGTTCACCGTGGATGAGCCCGTCAGGCCCTATGTCTCCACCGCGACGGCACCGCTCCGTCCGCCGATGACCGGCTCCGCCGCCCTGGCCGAGACCGTCTACGGGGGCCAGCAGATCGTGACCCAGAGCGGCGTCTACTGCACGACCGGCTTCAACGTCACCAGGAACGGGCAGCCGGCCGTCCTCACCGCAGGACACTGCCGCAAGGCTGGGATCACCTGGGGCCTGGCCGGCCAGCTCCTGGGTAGGATCACCGATTTCCACTATCCGGGCGGCGACATCTCCTACATCACCCCCGCCACCGGCTGGCAGCATCCCTCGGCTGTCCGTCAGGCCGACGGGAGCATCCAGCCGATCACCCGGTTCGGCAGGCCGTCGATCAACCAGGAGCTGTGCAAGACCGGCGCCACGACCGGCACCACCTGTGGCACGGTCGTCAGTCTCGACGTCACCACCAACTACGGTGACGGGCCGGTCTACGGCCTGGCCCTCACCACCGTTCAGGCGGCCGAAGGAGACAGCGGCGGCTCGGTCTACGAGGGCTCCACCGGGGTCGCCCTGATCAGCGGAGGCCCCGAGGGCGGAGGGGACGCCCTCGTATACCCGCTGCCTTGACGTCCCCCATCGGCTTCCGGTTCGATCAACCACGCCGGGGGCCGGTGACCCGGTGGTTCCCATCGCACGATCACCGCGAACCCGGGCTTGTCCTGGCCCGCCCTTGGCGACCCGCCGCCTCGGCTCGCCTGTACCGGCCGCCGTAGGCCGTACTCGGCGGTTCCTTGTTCCCGCGTCGACGCTGGGTGAGTGATCCGGCGGCGCTCACAGGTGCGGTCCTCATCGGTCGACGTCGGCTCGGCTTTCCGGCCCCTGATGCCGACATCCCTCTGGGCGGCGGCCAAGCCCGCGTGCCTCGTCCGTCTACGGGCTTCAGGGGTGGGCGACGAGAGGACCGCGTCGCGACGCGGACGTGCTTGGGCCCGGGGCAGGCCCGCGGTCGCTGTCATGTCTCGGGCGCAACGCCCAGTGATCGGACGAGCTGGGTCAGTTCTTCTTGGAAGAGCTTGTCGGGGTTGATCGTCTGGGTGTGCAGGTGTCCGTAGATCTCCAGTGACACCAGGCCGTGCAGATGGCCCCAGATGCGTAGTGCGAGTGCCACGCCGGCCGGTGGCAGGTCGGGAAACGCCGGACGAACCTTGCCGAGCAGCCCGTCGTCGAAGTCGGACCACTGGAAGTCGCTGTGCGCGTAAAGAGATTCGGCGTACGGCCAGGCGGCGTCGGCGAGGGCGGCGATGCCGGTGCAGACCCGGTGTGCGGCGTCCGGGGCGGCACCGCCCTCGGGTGCCTGGTAACCGGGCACGGGGTCGCCGTAGATGAGGCGGAATCCCTCGGGGTTGGCCAGGGCCCAGTCCCGGAACGCTCGCGCCCATGTCTGGATCCGACCGGCCGGATGAGCGGCGGCGGCTTCGGCCCATGCGGAGTCCACGGCGTCGGCCAGTGCGGTGTACACCTCGTTGATCAGTGTGGTGACCAGGTCGTCACGGGTGGCGAAGTAGCCGTAGATCGCGTTGGCGGTCATGCCCATCTCGCGGGCGATGGCCCGCAGGGTGATCGCGTCGGGTCCGCCCGTGGCCATCAGCTTGAGCGCGACCTGCTTGATCTCCGCTGTGGTCTCGGCCCGCAGCCGTTCGCGTCGTCCTCCCATGCTTCCCACAGCGATCACTCTACAGCGTCACTTGGATGACTGGCGTACGGAAACTTCACGCCGTATAGTTCCTTCACGCCACTCAATGAACAGGGAGACCCATGCGCATCGGAATCATCGGAGCCACCGGCGGCATCGGAAGCCGTGTCGTCACCGAAGCCCTCCTGCGAGGGCATCACGTCACGGCGCTCACCCGCGACGCCACCCGGATCGGCGAAGAGCAGAAGAACCGGGAGAACATCGTCTGGAAGACCGTTGACGTCCTCGACGCCGAAAGCATCGCCGCGGTCCTGCCCGGAATGGATGTCCTGATCAGCGGATACCAGCCCGGCAACGCCGCCCGAGACCTCGACGACACCGTGTCGCGTTCGATCGCCGACCCCACGGTCTACGCCGGCGCCGCCCGGGCGCTGCTCAAGGCGCTGGAGAGCCACCCCCGGACCCGGCTGATCGTGATCGGCGGCGCGGGCAGCCTGGAAATCGAGCCCGGCCTCACCCGGGCGGACTCCGACGAACTCCTGCACCGGAGCCTCGACCAGCTGGGATTGCCCAGAGAGTACGCGGCCGCCGTGCGCGGGCACCGGGACGCCCTGAACGTCCTGCGCACCTCCAACCGGCTGTGGACCTACTTCAGCCCGGCAGAGGAGATCGCCCCCGGCCCGCGCACCGGCCGATTCAGGATCGGCGGCGACCAGCCGGTCCTCGACGCGGACGGACGCAGCCGCATCTCCTCGGAGGACGCCGCCGTCGCCCTCGTCGACGAGGCGGAACTGCCTCGATTCGTCCAGCGGCGCTTCACCATCGGCTACTGAACCGCCGTCTCCTTGGCGCCTGTCCCGCCGGCGGCGGGTTTCAGCGAGCGGGGGCCGACCACTCCACCAGCGGCGGGCGGACGGCCGCGCACAACGGGTGACCGTGGGAGTCCGTCAGCCCCAGCCGCGCCACCAGCAGTCCGCCTTCCACCGCGGTGTCCAGCACGGCCGCGGGAACTCCGTCCAGCATGAGCTTCGCGCGGCGGAACATGGAGAACACCCCGGCGTCGTCGACCGCCCCCCACGACAGGTACACGAACCGGCCGCCCGGCCTGCCCTGCACATACGGGCCCCGCAGGTCCCACCCGGTCTCCCTGCGGCTCGTGGTCGCCTCCAGCTCCCAGACCACCGAGGCAACGTCCGCCGGACGCGGGTCGAGCAACTCGCCGGGGTGCTCCCTTCGTTGCACTCCCACGTGAATGTTCCGGTAGCCCGGGAAACCCGGTGCCCGCTCGCACTCCCGTCCCGGCAACTCGGACGCCTCAATACGGATCAGCATCCCTGCATCATCCTCCACCGGGCTGACGGTCACCGCGTCCCGGAGGCCGTGGGCGGAAGAGCGGGACCCCGCACCTGGAGGTCCCGCTCAGCGCAGCCGTTCCTCGATCAGGGCGGACAGCCGGTCCAGGCCCTGACCGACCGTCTCCGGGGTGACCTGGCTGAGGGAGAGCCTGAGCTGCCGTTCCCCACCGCCGTCCGGGCAGAAGTGCGACATCGGCGTCCAGATGACGCCGTGGTGGCTCGCCGAGTGTTCGAGCAGTTCGTCGTCGACCGGGAAGGGGACGGTCACCACGAGGAAGAAGCCGCCGGACGGGGTGGTCCAGGTGACCCCGCGTCCGGGCGGGAAGCGTTCGGCCAGCCCGTCGAGGACGAGCCGCAGGTTCCTGCGGTAGAGGTCGATCTGCCTGCGGTTGGCCGCACGGAGGCTGCAGCCGTGCTTGAGCAGGGCGCCGCCGATGACGGCCTGGGCGATCGGCGAGGTGTTCACCGTCGTCATGCTCTTGATCATCGCCAGCCGGTCGGCCAGGAGCGACCCGTCGGAGATCCGCTGGTCGGCCACGACGTAGCCGATCCTGGCGCCCGGCAGCGCGGTCTTGGCGAAGGATCCCAGGTAGACGACCCTTCGCTCGGTGTCCATGGCCTTGAGGGTCGGCAGCGGCTCGCCCCCGCCGAAGAAGCCGTAGGGGTTGTCCTCAAGCAGGAGGATGTCCTCGGCCGACGCCAGGCTCAGCACCTCCTGACGCACGTGAGGGGGCAGGCTGACCCCGGTGGGGTTGGCCGCGTCCGGCACCAGGTAGAGGGCGCGGGGCCGCAGCCCCCGGGCTCTGGCGCGGTCGATCTGGGCGCGCAGGTCGGCCAGGTCCAGCCCCTCCTCCCCGCCGCGCACCGGCCAGACCGGCAACCCGGTCAGCAGGGCGGCGCCGGTCAGGCCGACGTAGGTGGGGGAGACGGCCAGCAGCACGTCCCGCGGCGTCGTGGCGAGCGCCCGCAGCACCAGGAACATCGCCTCCTGGCAGCCGACGGTCACCACGATCGACTCGGCGGGGACGTGGACGTCCTCGTCGACCCGCAGGTGTTCACGGACCAGGTCGTGGATGATTCCCTTGGTCCTGCCGTACTGGAGCAGCAGGCTCCGGGCCTCCCGCTCGGTCAGGCCCCGCTCGGTGCGCAGGTGGTCGTGGAAGACCTCCAGGTACTCGTGGACGTCGGCGACGTCGAAGAAGTCCTCGGCCGGTCGCCCGGCGGCGAAGGAGATCGCCGCCGGGTAACGCATCGATATCTCGTTGAGCAGGTTCATCGAGCTCATGGCCGGGTCGGTCAGCGAGCCGTGCAGGTCGTCCAGGCTCAGGTCGTCTCGGAGTGGCGTCCGTACGGTCATGGCGTCTTTCCCGGGAAGTAGGGCATGCGGGCGACCCGCAGGCGCGTCGCGGACCGCAGGTCCGGGCAGCCCGCGAGCCCCAGGGCGTTGCGCAGTTCGGTTTCGAGGAGGGAGAGCACCCGCGCGCAGCCGCTCTCGCCTCCGGCCGCCAGGCCCCAGATCACCGGCCGGCCGAGCAGGACGCCGGAGGCGCCGAGCGCGAGGGCCGACAGGATGTCGGAGCCGCTGCGGATGCCGCTGTCGACCAGCACCTGGAAGCGTGAGTCCGGCAGCCCCGCGACCGCCTCGGCCACGGCGGGCAGCGCCATGGCCGCGGGGACGGCCTGGTCGAGCTGGCGGCCGCCGTGGTTGGAGACGACCACGCCGCGCGCCCCCTCCGCCGCCGCGCGCACGGCGTCCTCGGGGTCGAGCACCCCCTTGAGCAGCAGGGGAAGCCGGGTCTGGCCGCGCAGCCAGGCGATGTCGTGCCAGGTGACGGCGGGGGAGAAGATCTCGGCGGTGTGCGAGGCGATGGCGGAGGAGTCCCGGGCCGACCGGTGGGCGCGGCCCGAGGAGCCCTCGTCCAGCAACGCGGCGTGGACCGTCGGCGGCAGGGTCATGCCGTTGGCCGCGTCCCGCAGCCGCCGCCCCATGAAGGGCACGTCGACCGTGACGACCAGCGCCTCGACGCCCGCCTCCTCGGCCCGCCGTACCAGGTCGAGGAGGCGGCCCCGGTCGCGCAGCCAGTACAGCTGGAACCACAGGACCGCGCCGGTCTCGGCGAGTTCCTCAAGGCCGACGCTGCTCAGCGTGCCGACGGTGAAGGGCACGCCCGCCGCGGCGGCGGCCCGCGCGGTGGCCAGTTCCCCCTCGGGGTGGAAGAGCCGGTGGTAGGCCACCGGCGCGATCGCCACCGGCAGGCTCGCCCCGCTGTCGACGAGCGTCGTCTTGGTGTCGCAGCCGGAGACGTCGGCCAGGACGCGGGGGACCAGGGCGACGCGGTCGAGTGCCGCCCTGTTGCCCGCGACCGTCCACTCGCGTTCGGCGCCCCCGTCGAGCCAGTCCCAGACCGAGGTGTCCAGTACGGCTCTCGCCTCGGCCGCGAAGTCCGTCACGGCGAGCCGGGTCATTCCGCGCTCCCCGGGCTCCCCGGGCTCCCCGTGCTCTCCCTGGCGCTGTTCTGCAGTTCGACCGCCTCGTACAGGGCGCGCACGTTGTTGCTGCCGAAGGTCCTGGCGCGGGCCCGTTCGATCACCTCGAAGAACAGGGTGCCGCGTGGGTGCTCGGAGCGGGTGAAGATCTGGTAGAGCTGGCCGTCGTGGTCCTGGTCGGCCAGCAGGTGCAGGTCCTGGAGCTGCTGCACCGAGTGGCGCATCGGGGTGAGCCGGTCGAGCAGCCGGTCGAAGTAGACCTCGGGGGCGCGCAGGAAGGGCACGCCCCGCCGGGCCATCGTGCCGACGGTCTCGACGATGTCGTGCGAGTCGAAGGCGACGTGCTGCACCCCTGCGCCGCCGTGGTCGGCGAGGAAGGTGACGATCTGGCCGCCGGAGTTCACCGAGAGCGGCTCGATCAGGGTGAAGGTGACGGTCCGGTCGGCGTTCTGCACGACCGTCGAGTCCATGCCCAGCGCACCGATCTCGATCCGCTCGGAGAAAATGGTGGAGAAGCCGAAGACCTCGTTGTAGCGGCGGACTGTCTTGTCCAGTTCGCCCAGCGGCAGGCAGATCGCGAAGTGGTCGATGGTCCGCAGCCCGACCCCTCCCGCGCCCGGTGACAGCGGGTCGGGTAGCCCGGGAATCCGGTCGGCGGGGACGCCGGGGGCGCGTTCGAGGAGGGTGTGCGCGACGTCGCCGAAGGCGGAGACCGTGGCGACGACGCATCCGGCGCGTCCGGCGGGCCGGGACAGGCCGTCCGCGCCGCGTTCGATCAGCTCGGTGTAGACGGCGCCCGCGTCGGTGGCCCGCAGCACGATGTCGGCCACGCCGTCCCCGTGCCGTCTCAGGTAGCCCGTGGCCGGGTGCTCGGCGCACAACGGCTGGGTGAGCAGGATGCGGATGCCGCCCTGGCCGAGCAGCGCCGACAGCTGTTCCTCGTAGCCGGCGCGGCGGCTCGGCGGGATCAGCAGGTCGAAGCCGTAGCCCGTGGTGAGCCGGTCGATCTGCGAGGCGATGTCCTCGACGTAGAGTTCGATGTGGTCCAGGGTGACGTCAACAGGCATGGTGCTCTCGTTCTTGAGGGTGGACAGTGCGGTGATCACCGCGTCGTTCGCCACCTGGTCGCCGACGGCCAGCCGGATGGCCCGTCCCGGATAGGTCCGGGCGGCCACGCCGTGCCGTTCGAGGGCGGCTCGCGCGAGGTCGAGCCGGGCGGGGTCGCCCGCCGTGATCCACAGGAAGTTCGTCCTGCTCGGGGTGACCGACCAGCCGAGTTCGACCAGCTTCCCGCGCAGCCGGTCACGCTGGTAGGAGATCAGCCAGATGCGCTGCCGTACCTCGTCGTCGGCGGCGATCGCGGCCTGGACGGCGGCGAGCTGGAGCTGTCCGGGGGTGTAGGGGACCTGGTGCGGGGTGACCCGCTCGACGATCTCGGCGTTGGCCAGCGCGTAGCCGATCCGCAGCGCGGCCAGGCCGTGTGACTTGGAGAAGGTGCGCAGGACCACGAGGTTGGGCCAGTCGGCCAGTCGGTCGGCCACCTCGGGCGCCCCCAGGTCGGGGGCGAAGTCCACGTACGCCTCGTCCAGAAGGATCACCGCCGAGGGCGGGACCAGGGCGAAGAAGGCGGTCAGCTCGTCCCAGGTGTAGACCGTCCCGGTGGGGTTGTGCGGGTTGCACAGGACGATCAGCCGGGTCCGTTCGTCGATCCTCCCGGCCATGGCGGCCAGGTCGTGCCGGGCGTCGGCGCCGAGGGGCACGGCGACCGACTCGGCCTGGGCCATCGCGCAGAGCATGGGGTAGACGTCGAAGCAGGGGTCGCTGTGCAGGACCGCGTCGCCGGGGCGCAGCAGACCGCGGAACAGGTCATGCGCGACGCCCGCGGAGCCGGTGCCCACGATCACCTCGGAGTCCTGGACACCCTGCCAGTCGGCGATCGTCCGGGTCAGCGAGGCGGGCCGGAACTCGGGGTAGCGGTTGAGGCCGTCGATCGCCCGGACCAGGGCGGCGCGGACGGAGGGCAGCGGCCCGAAGGGGTTCTCGTTCTGTGCCAGAAGGTGCTTCATCATCACACCACGTCGAGGACGTAGAGCCAGGAGTGCGGGGTGGCGAACGGCTCGACCCTGGCGATGCGCAGGCCCGCGTCGGTGAAGAGCCGGTCGTAGGTGGACCTGGTGTGCAGGGGGATGCCCATCATGGCGTGGGCCAGCTCGAACCCGACCGAGAAGATCGGCTGCATGCTCTCGTGGTCGATCCGGTCGCGGAGCATGGTGTCGCCCAGGATGAATCTGCGCGCGTTGGGGAAGGCCTCCCGCATCCGCGGCATGATGTCGGCGCGGGTCTTCGGGTCGGCGAGCAGGTCGTGCAGGAGGAAGAAGCTCATCACCGTGTCCACCTCGCCGGTGATCTCCAGCTGCCGCTGCCTGTCGAGGACGTCGAGCACGTCGGCCTGGACGGCCTGGACCCGGTTCTGCAGGCCGGCGGCGGCGATGTCGCGCCTGGCCATGAGGGTCGCGGGCTCGCTGATGTCGATGCCCATGCCGCGGGTTCCGGGCCGCTGGGCCACGACCCGGCTGACCCGGGCGCTGTTGCCGCTGCCGAGGTCGGCGATGGTGCCGAACTCGACGTCGTCGAGCACCTCGTCCAGCAGCGCGGCGAACATGGCCTGGTCGCACTGGGCGGAGCCGAGAGCGACCATCGACTCCTCGCGGTGGATGTCGCTGGGGTCGTAGTGGCGTAAGCCCCCGGTGAGCTGCCCGGCGTTGGCGAACACCTCGTTGTAGCCGCCGACCGCCCAGGTGAAGTAGCCGCGCGAGCGGGCGATCTCCTGGCCGGCTTCGGTGGGGATGTAGACGTCGTCGTCGGCCTTGAGGTAGCCGCAGCAGGTCGCGGCGCGCAGGAGGGCCACCGCCCGCCCGTTGTCCGCGTAGTCCTCGGTGTAGAGCCTGTCGCCCCTGCCGATCCGCTCCATCAGGCCGAGGCGGTCCAGGGCGAAGACCACGTTCGCGGCGATGTATCCGTTGTAGGCGTCGGCGGGGGCGATCGGGGTGGACGCCTGGCCGTGCCACTGCTCGGGAATGTCGTACTTGTTCATGATTTTTCGTCCAATCTCAGGAGGGGTTCAGAGGTTCGAGTCGAGCACGGGACCGATGACCGACAGCGCGTCCGCGCCGGTCATCTCGCCGTGTGTGACGGGGACGGGGTGGATGTCGAGGCGGCCGGTCACGTGCGGGTGCCAGGCCGCCGGGTCGGGGGCGTCGCCGGGACGGTCCGCGGCGGCGAGGAAGAAGAGCACGTCGCCGTCGTAGGCCCGTCTCGGCCTGTCCGCGGCGAGCGCCAGGTTGGCCAGGAACACCCCGATGACGCGGGCGACGGCCTCACCGCTCAGCCCGGACAGCGGTCCCTGACCGTGCGCGACGAGCGCGGCGTGCTCCTGCGGGGTCTCCGGCCAGGCGGGGATCTCTCCCACGGGCTGCCCGAGGGAGGTGAGGATGGCGGCGAGCAGGGCGGGGTCCCGGTCGGCGGGACGTTCGTCGAGCTCCGGATAGCCGTCCAGGATCGCGAGCAGTTCGACCCGCTCACCCATGGCCTGGAGCTCGGCGGCGACCGCGTGCGCGACCACCCCGCCGAAGGACCAGCCGAGCAGGGCGTAGGGACCCTCCGGCTGAACCTCCCTGATCTGCTCGACGTAGGTCAGGGCCAGCTTCTCCACGCTGGCCGGGTGCAGGGACAGGTCGCCCAGGCCGGGCGCCTGGAGACCGTAGATCGGGCGGTCCGCGTCGATGTGCCCCAGCAGGCCGGTGTAGACCCAGCTGATGCCCGCCGCCGGATGCACGCAGAACAGCGGGTTGCGCGTCCCGCGTGCCCTGATCGGCAGCAGCACGGGGAAGGCCTCCCGGTTCGGCGAACCGCCGAGCGCGGCCAGTTCGGCGACGGTCGGCGCCTGGAACAGGTCGCGGACGCCCACGTCGAGCCCCGCCCTGAGCCGGACCTCCGCCACCAGTCTGGCCGCGAGCAGCGAGTGCCCGCCCAGGTCGAAGAAGTTGTCGTCGACGCCCACCCTGTCCAGGCCGAGGACGTCGGCGAACAGCTCGCAGAGCACCTCCTCCCGCGCGTCGCGGGGTCCTCGACCGTCCTGGGCGGCGGCGTACTCGGGGGCGGGCAGCGCCCGGTGGTCGAGTTTGCCGTTCGGGGTCAGCGGCAGCGCGTCGACGACGACCAGCGCGGCGGGCACCATGTGCTCGGGCAGCGTCGCGGCCAGTACGGCCCGCAGCGCGGCCACGTCGATCCCGGCCCCGATCCCGGCACCGCCTCTGGGGACGACGTAACCGACGAGCCGGTCGTCCCGGACGACGACCGCGCTGTGCGCGACACCCGGCTGGGCGCCGAGGACCGCGTTGACCTCGCCGAGCTCGATGCGGAAGCCCCGGATCTTGACCTGGTCGTCGATCCTGCCGAGGTACTCCAGCTCCCCGTCGCGGGTCCGGCGGGCCAGGTCCCCGGTGCGGTACATCCGGGTGCCGGGCGGGCCGTAGGGGTCGGCCACGAACCGTTCCGCGGTCAGCGCGGGCCGGTCGTGGTAGCCCCGGGCCAGGCCCTCCCCGGCGACGAACAGCTCCCCGGCGACCCCCACCGGG
This sequence comes from Streptosporangium jomthongense, assembly GCF_042650425.1. NCBI lineage: Bacteria > Bacillati > Actinomycetota > Actinomycetes > Streptosporangiales > Streptosporangiaceae > Streptosporangium > Streptosporangium jomthongense. Next base: position 21,885 of record NZ_JBHSBC010000033.1, read on the forward strand.
GCGGGCCGCAGCGCGGAGTCCAGAACGTAGGCGCGCAGGCTGGGGATGGCGGTCCCGATGAGCGAGCGGCTCTGCCCTTCCGCGGTCGCGGCGTCCAGGGCCCGGTAGGAGACGTGCACCGTGGTCTCGGTGATGCCGTACATGTTGACCAGGACCGGCGCGTCGTCGGGGTGCCTGCCGTACCAGTCGGCGAGCCTGCTCAGGTCGAGTGCCTCACCGCCGAAGACGACGCTGCGCAGCGCCAGCTTCGAACCGGTCTCCTGGTCCTCCGCCTCGGCCTGGACGAGCTGGTAGAAGGCCGAGGGGGTCTGGTTGAGCACGGTGACCCGCTCCCTGGCCAGCAGGCCGAGGAACTCCCTCGGCGAGCGGCTGACCTCGAAGGGCACGACCACCAGGCGTCCGCCGTACAGCAGGGGGCCCCACAGCTCCCAGACGGAGAAGTCGAAGGCGCAGGAGTGGAACAGGGTCCACACGTCGTCGGGACCGAAGGAGAAGTGACGTTCGGTCGCGGCCATCAGCTGGACCACGTTGCCGTGCGGGACGACCACGCCCTTGGGCCTGCCGGTCGAGCCGGAGGTGTAGATGACGTAGGCGGGGTTCTCCGGCGCCGGGCCGGTCACCGGGCCGGTCACCGTGTGGCCGCCGAGGTCCAGCTCGTCCAGCAGCACGTACGGCAGCGCGGTCGCGGGCAGCCCGGCCACGGTCGGGGCCGTGCTGACCAGCAGGACCGGGGCCGCGTCGTCGAGGGTGTAGGCGATGCGGTCGGCCGGGTAGCCGGGGTCGATCGGCACGTAGGCGCCACCCGCCTTGATGACCGCGACGATCGCCACGACCAGGTCCGCGGAACGTGGCAGCGCCAGGGCGACCAGGCCCTCAGGACCGACCCCGCGTTCGACCAGCAGGTTCGCCAGCCGGTTGGCCCTGGCGTCCAGCTCCGCGTAGGTCAGCTCCTCCTCACCGAAGGTCAGCGCGACCCGTTCCGGGGTGCGGGCCGCCTGCGCCTCGAAGAGGTCCTTCAGCGTGCCCGGCGCCGGGGTGAACTCCGTACCGCGCAGCAGGCGCTCACGTTCGGCGGGGGTCAGCACGTCCACCTGACCGGCCCGCAGGCCGGGATCGGCCGCCACCGCTTCGAGCACCCGGACGAACCGTCCCGCGATCTCCTCGGCCGTGATCCGGTCGAACAGGTCGGTCGCGTATTCGAGCACCCCGGTCAGGCCGTCTCCGGTGCGTGTCTCGCACAGGCCGAAGGACAGGTCGAACTTGGCGACGTCGGTCTCGAGCTCCATGACCTCCGCACGCAGGCCGGGCAGCTCAGGAGCCTCTCCCGTGGTGTCGTGCAGCGTCAGCATCACCTGGAAGAGCGGATGCCTGGCCATCGAACGGGCCGGGTTGAGCGCCTCGACCAGCCGCTCGAACGGCACGTCCTGGTGACCGTAGGCGTCCAGGCCCAGCGTCCGCACCCGGCCGAGCAGCTCGGTGAAGGTGGGGTCGCCCGACAGGTCGGTCCGCAGGACGAGCGTGTTGACGAAGAAGCCGACCAGGTCGTCCAGCGCGTCGTCGGTGCGCCCGGCGATCACGGTGCCGACCGGCAGGTCGGTGCCCGCGCCGAGCCCGCCGAGCAGTACGGCCAGCGCCGCCTGGACCACCATGAACAGGCTGGCGTTCTCCCTCCTGGCCAGGGCGGTGAGAGCGGCGTGCGTCTCCGGACCGATCCGCAGCTCGACCGAGTCGCCCCGGTTCGTCGGGATCGTCGGCCGGGGCCGGTCGTACGGCAGCGCCAGCTCCTCGGGCGCCCCCTCCAGCGTCCGCCGCCAGTGGGCGAGCTGCTCGTCCTGGACGGTTTCGAGGAGGTCGCGCTGCCAGAGGGCGTAGTCGGCGTACTGCACCGGCAACGGCGCCCAGCCGGGTGCCTCCCCGGCCAGCCGCGCCGCGTAGGCCTCTCCCAGGTCGCGCAGCAGCGCCCCGATGGACCAGCCGTCCCCGGCGATGTGGTGCATGACCAGCGCGAGCACGTGCTCTCCACGACCCATGACGAACAGCGAGGCCCGCAGCGGAGGCTCGACCGCCAGGTCGAAGACGTGCCCCTGGGCCAGACCGAGGCACTCACGCAGGTGCCGTTCGTCCCTGACGTCCCGCACGTGCAACTCGGGACGCACCCCGGCCAGCACCTCCTGGTACGGCAGGCCGCCCTCGACCGGGAACACCGTGCGCAGCACCTCGTGCCGTTCCACCACGTCGCCGAGCGCCTCCCGCAGGGCGGCCAGGTCGAGCGGGCCGGAAAGGCGCAGTGCCAGCGGCGAGTTGTAGAGGCCACCGGTGCCCTTCATCTGCTCGATGAACCACAGCCGCGACTGGGCGGGGGAAAGCGGCACCCGTTCCGGACGGACGACCGGCAGCAGCAGCGGGCGGACGTCGTCCCGTCCCGCCTGCTCCAGGTGACGGCTGAGCCCGGCGACGTCGGGGTGCTGGAAGAGGGTCCTGACGGACACCTCGACGCCCAGGGCCGTGCGGATGCGGCTGACGAGCCTGGTGGCGAGCAGCGAGTGTCCGCCCAGGTCGAAGAAGCCGTCGTCGACGCCCACCCGCTCCACGCCGAGGACCTCGGCGAACAGGCCGCACAGGATCTCCTCCCGTGGGGTGCGCGGTCCCCGTCCCTCTCCGGCCGTGCCGAAGTCCGGCTCAGGCAGCGCGCGCCGGTCGACCTTGCCGTTGGCCGTGACCGGCAGCGCGTCCAGCACCATGACCGCGGCGGGCACCATGTAGTCCGGCAGCCTGCCGGCGGCGTAGGCGCGCACCTGCTCGGGATCGCCCTCCCCGGTGACGTAGGCGACCAGCCGGTTGTCCCTGGCCACCACCAGGGCGCGCCGTACCGAGGAGTGAGCGGCCAGGACCGCCTCGACCTCGGCGAGCTCGACCCGGAAGCCACGGATCTTCACCTGGTCGTCGACACGGCCGACGAACTCCAGTTCGCCGGAGGCGTTCCAGCGGACCAGGTCCCCGGTGCGGTACATCCGCTCGCCGGGCGGGCCGTACGGGCAGGCGACGAACCGCTCTGCGGTGAGGCCGGGCTTGCCGACGTAGCCCCGGGACAGGCCGGTACCCGCGATGTACAGCTCACCCGCGACCCCTTCCGGGGTCGGTCGCAGCCCGGCGTCCAGGACGTAGACCCTGGTGTTGCGCATCGGACGGCCGATGGGGACCGTCGCGGGGACACCGGTCTCGGCGGTCATGACGTGGCAGGTCTTGATGGCCGTGGTCTCCGTCGGGGCATAAACCGCGACAACCGTTATTTCAGGACATGTCGCCATCAGGTCGCGGACGGCGGCGGGCGAGACCACGTCCCCGCCCGTCCACACCTGCCGCACCTCGCGGAAGCTCTCCGGCGACTCCGCGGCCAGCACACTGAGCAGCCCCGAGGGGGCCTGGACCAGCGTCACCCGGTGCTCGGCGACGGTCCTGGCCAGGGTGTGCGCGTCCAGCGCGCCCGGCGGGGCCAGCACGATCCGGCCTCCCGTCACCAGCGGAACCCAGACCTCCGTCGTCGAGGCGTCGAACGCGGTCGGCGAGTGCAGCAGCGTCCGCTCGTGCGCGCCGGTCAGGAACTGCGGGTTGGCCAGCAGGTCGACGACGTTGCGGTGGGTGACCCCGACCCCCTTGGGCAGGCCGGTCGAACCCGAGGTGTGCATCACGTAGAGAAGCCGGTCGGGGTGGATCCTCAACCCGGGGTTCTCCGCCACGGCTCCGGAGCCGGTGATCTCCAGGACGCTCCTGAGCGGGTCCTGCGCGATCGGGTGCCCGGTGTGCTCGGTGTCGACCAGGACGAAACGGGCGTCCGTCGCGTCCAGCACGTGCCGCAGCCGGGGCAGCGGATAACGCGGGTCGAGCGGCGCGTAGGTGCCGCCCGCCTTCGCCACGGCCAGGATCGCGGCGACCAGCTCGACGCTCCGCTCCATCAGCACCGCGACCGGCTCCTCGGGAACCAGCCCCCGGTCGAGCAGGGTGCGCGCGATGTGGTTGGCGCGGGCGTTGAGCTCGGCGTAGGTGACACCGGTCTCGCCGAGGACCACGGCGACCGTGCCGGGGTGGGCGGCGGCCTCGGCCTCGAACAGCTCGTGGACGCAACGGCCGAAGTCGGTCTCCACGGCGGTGTCGTTCCGGGTGACCAGCAGCAGTTCCCGCTCCTGGTCGGAGAGCACGTCGACGGCGCCGACCATCAGCTCGGGGTCGTCGGCCACCGCCCGCAGCACCCGGACCAGCCGCTCGGCCAGAGCCGTCGCGGTGCCGTGGTCGAACAGGTCGCAGGCGTACCCGATCGCACCGGTCAGGCCGTCAGGGGTCTCGGTGAAGGTGACATTGAGGTCGAACTGGGCGTGCGCCTCACCGACCGGCTCCATGGTCCCGCGCAGCCCGGCGAAGTCCAGCTCGGCGCGGGTCTGGTTGTCGAAGGTGACGACGGTCTGGAAGAGCGGGTGTCTGGCGGGCGTACGGGGCGGGTTGAGGTGCTCGACGAGCCGTTCGAAGGGCACGTCCTGGTGGGTGTAGGCGTCCAGGTTGGTCGTACGGACCCGGTCGAGCAGTTCGGTGAAGGTCGGGTTTCCCGACAGGTCGGTCCGCAGGACGAGGGTGTTGACGAAGAAGCCGACCAGGTCGTCGAGTGCCTCGTCGGTGCGTCCGGCCGTGGGGGTGCCGAGCGGGATGTCGGTTCCGGCTCCGAGGCGGCTGTAGAGGGTCGCGACGGCGGCCTGCAACAGCATGAACAGGCTGACCTGCCGCTCGGCCGCCACCCGGACCAGCCGCCCGTGCAGTTCCGCGTCCACCCTGAACTCGGCGAGGTCGCCCCGGTGGCTGGGGACAGCGGGCCTGGCCCGGTCGTACGGCAGCGCCAGCTCCTCGGGCATCCCCTCCAGTGCGTTGCGCCAGTGGGCGAGTTGTTCGTCCTGGAGGGTGTCGAGGAGGTCGCGCTGCCAGAGGGCGTAGTCGGCGTACTGCACCGGCAGCGGCGCCCAGTCAGGGGTGTCCCCGGCCAGTCGTGCCTGGTAGGCGGCGGCCAGGTCGTCGAACAGTGGCCTCAGTGACCAGCCGTCCCCGGCGATGTGGTGCAGCAGCAGGACCAGCACGTGCTCGTCCGCGCCGTGCGACAGCAACCAGGCCCGCAGTGGCGGCTCAGCCGCCAGGTCGAAGGCGCGGCCGACGACCTCGGAAAGCTCACCCGTCAGGTGCAGCACCGGCCGGACGTCCTCAAGCACCTTCTGGTACGGCACGCCGTCCACCGACGGGAAGACCGTCCGCAACGCCTCGTGCCGGTCGGCCAGGTCCCCGAGGGCCTCCTCCAGCGCCCGGGTGTCGACGGAACCGTGGAGCCGTACGGCGAAGGGCGTGTTGTAGAGGGCGCTGGGTCCTTCGAGTTGTTCGATGAACCACAGGCGTTGCTGGGCGAAGGACAGCGGGACGTGCTGGGGCCGGGTCATGGCGGTCAGGGCAGGCCGTACGGCACCGGCCTGCTCGGTGGCCAGGTACCGCTCCAGGCGGGCAACGTCCGGGTTCTGGAAGAGCGCTCTGATCGGCAGCTCGACTCCGAGGACGGTGCGGATCCGGCTGACCAGCTTGGTCGCGAGCAGCGAGTGCCCACCCAGATCGAAGAAGCCGTCATCCAGGCTGACCCGTTCGACCCCGAGGACCTCGGCGAACAGGCCGCAGAGGATCTCCTCCCGCGGCGTACGCGGCTCACGCCCCTCGGTGACGCAGATCTCGGGCTCGGGCAGGGCGCGGCGGTCGATCTTGCCGTTGGCCGTGACCGGCAGGGCCCCAAGCGTCACGACCACCGGCACCATGTACCCCGGCAACCGGGCACCCACATACTCACGCACCTGCTCGGAAGTGGCCTCCCCGGTGACGTAGGCCACCAGCCGCTTGTCGCCCGGACGATCCTCCCGGACCACCACCACGACCTGACCAACCGAGGAAAGCCCCCCGACCACCGCCTCGACCTCACCCGGCTCGATCCGGAAACCACGGATCTTCACCTGGTCGTCACTACGACCGACGAACTCGATCTCCCCCGAGGCGTTCCACCGCACCAGATCCCCGGTGCGGTACATCCGCCCGCCGTACGGGCAGGCCACGAACCGCTCAGCCGTCAGACCGGGCCTGCCGGCATACCCACGGGCCAGGCCCGAACCGGCGATGTACAGCTCGCCCGCGACCCCGTCCGGGACCGGCCGCAGGGCCTCGTCCAGCACGTAGAGGCGCATGTTGTCCAGCGGACGGCCGATGGGCACCGAAGCCTGGGGGGCCGAGGACTCGTCCATGCGATGGCAGGTGGCGAAGGTCGTGGTCTCGGTCGGGCCGTACCCGTCGACCACCGTCAACCCGGGACAACTCTCCAGCACCCGCCGAACCGAGGCCGCAGAGACCACGTCACCCCCGGTCCACACCTGCCGAACCGCCGCGAAACACTCCGGCGCCTCCTGCGCCACCAGGTTGAACAACCCCGCCGTCAACCACAGCGCGTCCACCCCACCACCGGACAACAACCGGACGAAATCAGCCGTGGCGAGCTGCCCCGACGGCGCCACGACCACCCGGCCACCCGACAGCAACGGCACCCACAACTCGTAGGTCGAGGCGTCGAACGCGGTCGGCGAGTGCAGCAGCACACTCCTGGAGGTGATCCCGTCGAAGCAGCGGCTGTGGGCCAGGTCGATCACGTTCTGGTGGGTGATCGTGATGCCCTTGGG
>NZ_JBHSBC010000034.1:0-86858 GCF_042650425.1 Streptosporangium jomthongense
CCCTCACCGGCCACACCGGCGGAGTGAACGCCGTGGCGATCTCCTCAGACGGCTCCTGGCTGGCCAGCGCCTCCGACGACGGGAGCGTGCGGATCTGGGCCATCAGTGATGACCCGTCATGCATCGCCGTCGTACGTGGTGAAACAGCGATGTTCGGCCTGTGCTGGAGCGAGCCGAACATCGTGATCGCCGGTGGAGCACGGGGCATCTCCATATTCAAACTGTCCACCCCGAGCGGCCGAGGAGCCCTGTCCCGTTCCTAGCCCGAGAGAGACCTTTCGCGTACGGAGGCTCGGGGCTTCGAACCCGGATGGGCGGCAAACCCGAACGTGCTCGTTCAAACGTGGTTCCACCGGCCGGTGGTCCGGGTGGTACCGCTTCGGCACCGCGAAGACAGCGCCTGCCACGGAAACGACAGTGGACAGCGTGGGCCGGGGCAGGCAGGCTGATCGCCGACTATGAGGGAGAGACCATGAATCTCGGTGTTTCAGGCATGAGCTTGATCTTCATGCTGTTCGGCGCTTTCATTCAGTTCCTGGTCATCTATTTCGCCGTACGCCTGGCTCTGAAGCATGACCGTGAACGGTCCGGGCGTGATTGGCCGCACAGATAGTTCCCCCGAGAGCGGAACAGCCAACGCCAGGCACAGCACGTGAAACGGCTGGGGCCGCAGGCGGGACGGCCAGACCTACGGCCCCGCACGAGGAAGCCCTGAGAGATATGGATCATGACATCACCGACGTTCCTCAAGGGCTCACTCGTAGGGCCCGCGACTTTGTCAAAATTCATGGCTTCCGGGTGAGACCTTCGAAGGGCGATCGATTTCGGGACAGGTGGATCGCGTTAGGCATCCCGGCACACGAGATCGATCGGGCCGTGGAGTACGAGGCTCGTTGGGGTGGATTCGCGCTCCCGCCGGCTCCGCATTACGAGGGTGGTCCCCGGGTTCTGTCTTCGGATATTCCGGAAGGTTCACCGGCCGAAGGCTGGTGGTTCGACGCGGGCGGACAGCGGACGTCGGTTCCCTACGCCTTCATGATCGGTCCTGGTGATGAGTTCGGTATTCACAGCGAGCTCTGGACCCCTCTGCACGCGACCGTCGAGGGCTGGGTGGAGTCGGTCGCGCTGGCCTACCACGCGTCGATGTGGGCCGCGAAAATCACGAAGATCACAGGCGACGAGGTTGAAGCGATCCAGCTCGAAGGTTATGAGCCCGTACAGGAGGTGGCAGGGCTGGCGGACACCTGGTGGAGGGGACCGGACTCGCTTATGGCGATCTACAGAGGAGAGGCGGAGTGCCTTTCCGCTCCTGCGTGCCGGACCGCGTTCGTCTATACGGGCCTGGATCGCTGGGGTCTCCACGGTGGCTGACCCGCTGATCGAGAAATGCGGGCGTGAGGTGAAGCCGACCCTTCCATCCCTCTGATCTCACAGCCGGTCGCGACGCGGGCGCCGGAGACTCACCTGTGTGGCCACAGGCCGGCGAGGCGGGCGATGCGGAGGCCGGCGTGCAGTTCCAGGCGGGTCGCCCCGTCCGTGATGTCGCAGTCGATGATCTCGCGGATGCGGTCAAGCCGGTAGTAGAGCGTGCTGCGGTGGATGCGCAGACGCCGCGCCGTACCCTGGATCTCGCCGCCGCTGTCGAGGTAGCCCTCCAGGATCGTCGCGAGTTCGGCACCCTGGGGCGCGCCCAGCAGGCGGCGCACTCCGGCGGGGAGCTGGCTCGCTGTCAGCCGGTCGAGCGGCAGTTGCAGGAACAGACGGTCGATGCCGAGGTCCTCCCAGAAGACCCGCCTGCCGTAACGACGCCTGTCCAGCCGGGAGGCGCGGAGGGCGAGCCGGGCCTCGTGGTAGGAGTCGACCGCCTCCGGCAACGACGGTTTCACGCTGCCCACACCTGCCACGACCTCCTCCAGATCGTGGTCGGCGAGGGCGCGTTCAAGCCTGTCGTGGTTGACCGGACGCGGAAAGAGAACGATTCCCTCGGCTCCGAGAACGGCACCGACGATCTTCACGGTCGTCGATCTCATGGTGAATTCGAGGGTCGCCTCGACGGCAAGTCTCGTCACCGACCTTGAGGACGACTCAGGGGCCTGGAGAACGAGAACCGAGTAATTCTCGACGTCATCGATGAGGTTTTCCCGCACGAGGGTCTCCGCCGCCGCCGAACGGGCCTCCGGCGATTCTCCGAGCAATGCCGCAAGCAGGTTCTTCGAATTCTCCTTGTCGTGCCTCCGCTCGGAGATCCGCAGTGAGAGCAGCGCGCCCATTTCCGGCGCGGCGGATTCCAGTACTTCGAGATCGTCGACGCGCGGCGCCTCCCGATCCTCGACGTAGTAGACGTAGCCGAGCAGCTGCTGCTCATGACGCAGCGGCAGGACGACCAGTTCCCCGTCGGCCTGAGGCACCCGCACACCGTGCTTCACGTAGCGTAGCCGATGCCCTTCCACCAGCGAATTCGTCACCGGCGCCGTCGAGCCCGCGAGCAACCGGGCGAGCCGGGCCAGCCGGGCGTCGGTGTCGTGGACGCTGAACGCCGCGATCTTCAGGTCGTGGTCGAGCACCACCAGCGCCACGCCGAGACGGTCAGCCAGGTCCTGGACGGCGTCATCAAGGCTCACAGGGGTTGCTCCTCTCCTGCGACACAACGTCGGATCAACACCGACAACTAACGACACATCGTACGAAGCGCATCAACGTGGTGTCTGTCTACGGTGGTGCGACAACGCACAAGCTAGCAATACCAGGGGCGAAAGAGGCAAGTCCCGCCGTCGCCTGGCAGGCCCGATCCCGGCCGTTCACCGATCAACGCACCATCCTGAGCAATGCCCGTGCGTGACAGGAAGGAGCCCATTCCAGTGACCGAGCGCACCGTCGAAACCAATGGCTATTCCACTTTCTTCTTGGAAAGCGGGGAGGAGAGCCACGAGACCGTAATTCTTCTGCACGGCGGCGGCCCCGGCGCCAACGCGGGGTCGAACTGGAGCAGCTTCATCCCCGCGCTGAGCGACGACTATCACGTGGTCGCCCCCGACCTCGTCGGCTACGGCCGCACCGACCACCCCGAGGACATGCCGGGCAGCCTGACCGGATGGATGCGCATGCGGGTCGAGCAGGTGCTCGCCCTGATGGACGTCCTCGGTGTCGAGCGGGCGCACCTGGTCGGCAACTCGATGGGCGGCGCCCTCGCCATGCACCTGGTGATGACGGCACCGGACCGTTTCGCCCGGATCTCCCTGATGGGCAGCGCGGGCGGGCACTCGCAGCCGACGCCTGAGGTCATGCGGATGGTGTCCTTCTACAAGGACCCGACGATCAGCGCGCTGGAGAACCTCACCAGGTGGTTCGTCTACGACGAGGACGCCCTGGGCACGTCGATCTCGGAGATCACCGAGACGCGTTACAAGGAGGTCATGCGGCCCGAGGTGCGGCGTTCCTTCGAGCGCTTCTTCTCCTCCTCCCCCGCCGAGATGGCCGTACCGCCGTCCGCGCTGCGTCGGATGCCGCATCCGTTCCTCATCGTGCACGGCCGTGAGGACCGCTTCGTCACCCCCGACTCCAGCGTCTTCCTGCAGCAGCACCTGCCCAACGCGCAACTGCACGTCTTCCCGAAGTGCGGTCACTGGGTGCAGATCGAGCGCACCGCCCAGTACGCGGCGCTGCTGCGCGGCTTCCTCACCGACGCGTTCTGACCCCGTACGACTAGGAGAGCACAGCATGGACATCAAGCAGCTCGGCTACCTTGGCCTGTCCGCGCGTGAGCCGGACGCCTTCACCACCTACGCCACCGACATCCTCGGCATGCAACGGGTCGAGGGAGAGGACGGCGCCACCCACTTCCGCATCGACGACATGCACCACCGCATCACCGTCGAGGCCGGAGAGCAGGACGGCGGCGCCTACTACGGCTGGGAGGTCGCCGACGGCGACGCGTTGAGCGCCGCGCTCAACGAGCTGAGCGACCACGGCGTCGTGGCCCACGAGGCGACGCAGCGGGAGCTGGAGATCCGGCGCGTGGCCGACATGGCGCACTTCCTCGACCCCGCGGGCAACCGGGTCGAGCTGTTCCACGGCGCCTCGCTGGGCGAGGGGCGGTTCACCTCGGCACGGGACGTCGAACGGTTCGTCACGGGTGACCTCGGCCTGGGCCATGTCGTACTCGCCAGCCCGGACGTGGCGGCCCAGCAGCGGTTCTACACCGACGTCCTGGGCTTCAAGATCAGCGACACGATGCGGGTGCCGTTCCAGGCGACGTTCCTGCACACGAACCCGCGCCACCACAGCATCGCCTTCGTGGACGGCCCGTTCTTCGGCATCGACCACCCGTTCCTGCACCACTTCATGCTTGAGGTCCCCGACATGGACCAGGTGGGCCGGACCTACGACCTCGTGCTCGACCGCGACGTCCCGGTCACCATGACGCTCGGACGGCACAGCAACGACCAGATGTTCTCCTTCTACGCCGAGTCCCCCGTCGGTGTGCACACCGAGTTCGGCAGCGGCGGCGTCCTCATCGACGACGAGACCTGGCAGGTCACCGAGATCCCCGGCCCCGACCTCTGGGGCCACCGGCACTGACCGCACCTTTTTGGAGCCATGACATGGATACCCTCACCCCCGTCGTGGAGACGGACGTACTGATCGTCGGGTCCGGTCCGGCGGGAGCCACCGCCGCGGCGCTGCTCTCGACGTACGGCATCCCCAACGTGGTGCTCAACAAGTACCCCGGGGTCTCGAACACGCCCCGCGCGCACATCACCAACCAGCGCGGCGTCGAGGTGCTGCGTGACCTCGGGCTGGAAGGGGAGGTGGTCAAGAACGCGACTCCGCAGCACCTGATGGGCGAGCACGTGTACGCCACGAGCCTCGCCGGGCGGGAGCTCGGCCGTCTGCGCACGTGGTACACCCACCCCCACTTCAAGGCCGAGCACGACCTCGCCAGCCCGTGCTCCGTGTGCGACCTGCCGCAGCACGTGCTGGAGCCCATCCTGGTCAACGCCGCCGCCTCACGGGGGTCGTCCGTCCGCTTCAACACCGAGCTGCTGACGTTCACACAGGACGACGACGGCGTGACCGCCCTGGTCAGGGACAGGCTGACCGGCCAGGAGTACGGCATCCGCAGCAAGTACCTGATCGGCGCGGACGGCGGCAACTCGACGGTCGCCGCGCAGGCGGGCCTGCCCCTGGTCGGCAAGATGGGGCTCGGAGGCTCGATCAACGTGGTGTTCGAGGCGGACCTCACCCGCTTCGTCGAGCACCGTCCGGGCGACATGTACTGGTTCGTTCAGCCGGGCGTCGGCCACGACGGCAACGGCATCGGCGTGCTGCGCATGGTGCGCCCGTGGACCAAGTGGATCGGCGTGTGGGGCTACGACGTCAACGCCGGGCACCCCTCGCTCACCGAGGAGGACGGCGTCCGCATCGCGCACCAGCTGATCGGCGACGACCAGGTGCCGGTGAAGATCGAGTCGATCTCCACCTGGGCGGTCAACGACGTCTACGCGACCGACAACATGGCCGGCCGGGTCATCTGCGTCGGCGACGCCGTACACCGGCACTCGCCCATGAACGGCCTCGGTTCGAACACCTCCATCCAGGACAGCTACAACCTGTGCTGGAAGCTCGCGATGGTGTTGCGCGGCGAAGCCGCACCCACGCTGCTCGACAGTTACCGCGACGAGCGGCTGCCGGTCGCCAAGCAGATCGTCCAGCGCGCCAAGCGCAGCGACGGGCTGATGCCGCAGATCTTCATGGCGCTGCGTCTGCCGCCCGCCTCCGGCGCGCAGGAACTGCACGACGCCCTCGACGCCCTGCTGCAGCCGACGGCCGAGGGCGGCCGACTGCGGCAGGAGTTCGACACCGCGCTGCAGAACACGATCATGGGCTTCAACACGCACGGCGTCGAGACCAACCAGCACTACACGTCCGCCGCGATCGTGCCCGACGGCACCCCCGAACAGCCCGCGCCGCGTGACGAGGAGATCTACTACTTCGCCTCGACCCGTCCGGGACGCCACCTGCCGCACGTGTGGCTGACCAGGGACCAGCGGCGCGTCTCCACCTTCGACCTGTGCGGCCGGGGCCGGTTCACCCTGCTCACCGGCATCAACGGCGCCGCCTGGCGGGAGGCGGCCGAGCGCGTCGCCAAGCGTCTGGGCGTGCCCATCCGGGCCTGGTCGATCGGCCGCGGCTGCGACTACGAGGACGGCTACGGCGACTACCGCACCCTTTCCGAGGTCGCGGAGGACGGGGTTCTCCTGGTCCGCCCGGACCACATGGTCGCCTGGCGGTCCGCCTCCGCGGTGGACGATCCGGAGGCGGCGCTGGGCGCCGTGTTCGGCCAGATCCTCGGCCGCACGACCAAGGAGTAGAGGGCCATGCGCATCGCGGTGGTCGGCGGCGGCCCCGGCGGGTTGTTCTTCGCCGCACTGATCCGGCAGGCGGACCCGTCGTACGAGGTAACCGTTTTCGAGCGCAACCGCGCCGACGACACCTTCGGCTTCGGGGTGGTCTTCTCCGACCGGACCCTGGAGGCGATCCACGAGGCGGACCCCGTGCTGCGCGAGGCCCTGGCCGAGCACGGCAGGCACTGGGAGGACATCGAGGTCCGGCTGAAGGGCGAGCGGATCAGGTGCGGCGGCAACGGCATGGCCGCGGTCGTCCGGCGCACGCTGCTCCTGATCCTGCAGGAACGCGCCCGCTCCGTCCGGGCTGACCTCCGCTTCTCCACCGAGGTGACGTTGGACGACCTGGCGGGCTACGACCTGGTGGTCGCCGCCGACGGAGCCTCCTCGCGGATCCGCGAAGCGCTCGGTCCCGGCCTCGGCTCACAGGTGGAGACCGCCTCGGCCAAGTTCATCTGGTTCGGCACCGACCACCTCTTCGACGGGCTCACCTTCGTCCACGAACGCGGCCCTGACGGCGTCTTCGCGGTGCACGGATATCCCATCTCCGACACCATGTCGACGTTCATCGTGGAGACCGACGAGGCCTCCTGGCGGCGTGCCGGTCTCGACGCGTTCGACGTGAACCAACCTCCCGGGGCGAGCGACCTGCGCTCCAAGGAGTACCTGGAGAAACTGTTCGCCGAGCAGATCGAGGGCGGACGGCTGCTCACCAACAACTCCCGATGGGGCAACTTCCGCACGCGCCGTACCCGCCACTGGTACGCGCTGGCCCCACGGCCCGTCATCCTGCTCGGCGACGCCGTACACACCGCGCACTTCTCCGTGGGTTCCGGCACCAAGATGGCCATGGAGGACGCCGTCGCGCTCTCGCGGGCGCTGGTCGGGAACCCGGGCGACCTCGCGGCCGCCCTCGCGAGCTACGAACGGACGGCCAAGCCACCGGTTCTGCGCATCCAGGACTCGGCGCGGCCAAGTCTCGCCTGGTGGGAGAACTTCGGCGACTACCACGACGCCCTTGAGCCGTGGCAGTTCGCCTACCACTTCATGTCCCGCAGCATCTCCGACGCACGGCTGGCCAGGCGTGCGCCGCAGTTCACCGACTCGACCCACCGCCGGTGGCGGGACCTGCACGGCGCCGACCCGCTGGAGACGCGCTTCGAGGTGACCGGCTGGTCGGCGTCCGGCCGGCTGCTCGACGTCGTGGCCGGAGCGGACGGTGCCCCCACGGCCGTCCTGGGGGAGAGTGATCTGCCGCTCTCCACGGTTCCGCTGCCCGGCGCGTGGGGCGCCCTGCTGGAGGCGCCGGACGACGAGGCCGACCTGCCCCACCTGTCCGGCTTCACCACCGGCGCGGTGCTAGTCGCCGTACACGGTGGCACGGCTCTGACCCGCACCCGGCTGTGCGAGGAGGTACGGATGCGCACAGGACTTCCCGCGCTGCTGATCGAGCGGGATCACGACCGGGACCGGGCACTGACCACGGTGCTCTCCGGTCGCGCTGACCTGGTCGGAGTGCTCACGTGAACGATTCCGGCCCGCTGGGCCCGCTGTTCGCCCCCCGGGGCATCGCGGTCGTCGGCGCCTCCCGCGACCCGGGCAAACTCGGCGCCGCCATGGCTCGTTCGCTGTCCGGCTTCGACGGATTCCTGGCACGGGTGAACGCGCGCGACGACACCATGTACCCGTCCGTCGGCGCCGCCGCCGCAGCGGGACCCGTCGACCTCGCCCTGCTCTGCGTCCCCGCCGCGGCCTGCGCCGACGTGCTCGCGGAGGCGGCCGCCGCGGGCGTGCGAGCCGCCGTCGTGTGCGGCGGGGGGTTCGCCGAGGCGGGCGGCGCCGGAGTCGGGCACCAGCGACGGCTCGGCGCCATCGCCCGGGACTCGGGCCTCCGGCTCCTCGGCCCGAACACCAGCGGCTTCCTCGCTCCCCACGCGCGGGTGACCGCCAGCTTCGTCCCCGGCGTCCACCGGGTGGCACCTGGCGCCGTCGCCGTCGTCGCCGCCAGCGGCGGCGTCAACCACGCCCTGGCGTTCGCGCTGACCGAGGCGGGGCACGGCGTCAGCCTCGCCGTCGGCCTCGGGAACGGAGCCGACGTCACGGCTCCCGACGTCCTCGACCACCTCGCCGACGATCCCCGCACCGCCGCCGTCGCACTGCACGTGGAGTCGGTGGCGGACGGTCCCCGGCTGGTCGCGAGCGTGCGCCGCCTCACCGCGACCCGGCCGGTCGTCGCCCTGGTCGTCGGCCGTCACGACGTCGGGGCCTTCGCCGAGTCCCACACCGGGGCGCTCGCGACCTCGTGGCGCACGACGCGCGCGGCCCTGGCCCAGGCGGGTGCGGTCCTCGTCGACGACGAACGCGAACTCGTCGACGCCGTCGGCGCGCTCGCGGTGACCCGGGGCCGTCCCCACGCCGCCCCGGGGGTCGGCGTCGTCACCGCCCAGGCGGGTCCCGGCCTGCTGCTCCTCGACGACCTGCGAGGTCGCGGGGTCCGGGTGCCCGAGCTCACTCCCGGCACCCGCGAGACCCTGGCCGGGCTGCTGCCACCGCTGACCTTCCAGCGCAACCCGGTCGACACCGGCCGTCCCGGACCCGAGCTGGGAGCGGTGTTCGCCGCCGTCGGCGCCGATCCCGGCGTCGACGTCCTCGCGGGCTACGTCCTGCACGAACCGGACGCGGTCGACGTCGTCGCCGCGCTCACCAACGGCATGACCGCGGACGTCCCCGTCGTCCTCGGCCTGGCGGGCGTGGGCGAGGAGGTCGTCCGCGACCGCAGAGCCCTGCGCGAGTCGGGCGTCGCCGTGGTCGACGACGCCCGTGGCGTCGCCGCGGCCACCGCCGCGCTGCTGGCCGACGCCCGAGCGCGTATGGCCCGCCCCGCCGTCTCCACCCCGTGGGCGGCGCCGACCGGCCTGGCCGCCCGATACGACGAAAACGCGGGCAAGGACCTGCTCGAACAGCTGGGTGTGGCGACCATGCCACGCCACGCCTGCGCCGACCGGGCCGCGGCCCACGCCGCGTTCGACCTCGTCGGGGCTCCGGTGGCCGTGAAACTGCTGGACGCGGACGTCCTGCACAAGACCGAGATCGGAGGCGTGCACCTGGGCGTGTCCTCCCACGCCGACCTGGACGCCGCACTCGACGAACTGGACGCGGCGGGAGCGCGCCGCTACCTGGTCGAGGCCATGGCGCCCGCCGGGATCGACCTGATGGTCGGCGCCCGACGCGACGTCGTCTTCGGACCCGTGGTGCTCGTGGGGCTGGGCGGCACCGTGGCCGAAGCCCTGGCCGACGTCGCCATCAGGCTCGCCCCGGTCTCCCCCGGCGAGGCAGCCGGCATGCCGTCCGAACTGGCCGGGCGGGCCCTGCTCTCCGGGTGGCGCGGCGGCCCCGTCCTCGACTCCGACGCCCTCGGCACGATCGTCTCCAGGCTCGGCGACCTGCTCGTCGCCAATCCGCTCATGGAGGAGATCGAGGTCAATCCGCTACGGCTCACGCCACAAGGTCTCATCGCGCTTGACGCCGTCATCCTCACCAGGAAGGCCGACGATGCCTACACCGATCACTGAGCACACCGTGCCCTGGCCCGAGGCCGACGTCACCCGCTTCACCGAGGAGGGCCTCTGGGCCGGGGCCGCGATCGGCACCCTGCTGCGGGAGGTCGCCGACCGCGACCCGGACGCCACGGCGCTGACCGACGGCACCGGGCTCCGCCTCACCTACGGCGAGCTGGCCGACCGCGCCGACGCCGCCGCCGTACGCCTGCGTGGCCTCGGCATCGCCCGGGGCGAGCGGATCGTCATGCAGCTGGGCAACTCGTGGGAGTTCGTCGTCCTCCTCCTGGCGTGCCTGCGCGCGGGCGTCGTGCCCGTGATGGCGCTGCCCGCCCACCGCCGGGCCGAACTCACCTATCTGGCCGTCCATTCCGAGGCCGTGGCGATCGCCGTCCCCGACCGGACCAAGGACTTCGACAACCAACGGCTCGCCCACGACCTCGCGGCCGACGTACGCGCCGCCACCGGGGCCGGATGGCGGGTGCTGGTCGCCGGGGACGACATCGAACCCGGAAGTGTGGACCTGCGGAGCCTGTGCGGCCCGCCGACCGACCGGGCCGGCTTCGACATGCCCTCTCCCTCCTCCCGGGACGTGGCCCTCTTCCTCCTTTCCGGGGGCACGACCGGCATGCCCAAGCTCATCGCCCGCACCCACGACGACTACGCCTACAACGCCCGGGCCAGCGCCGAGGTCGCCGGGGTCACCTCGGAGTCGGTCTACCTGGTCAGCCTGCCCGCCGGGCACAACTTCCCGCTCGCCTGCCCGGGGATCCTGGGTGTACTGCTCGCCGGAGGGCGGGTGGTCATGCTGCCCTCGCCCGAGCCGGTACGGGCCTTCGCCACGATCGCGGCGGAAGGCGTCACGCACACCGCGGTGGTGCCCGCGGTCGCCGGCCGCTGGCTGGAGCGGGCGGCCGAGCACGGTGCCGGACAACTCGCCAGTCTGCGGGTCATCCAGGTGGGCGGCGCCCGCCTCGCGGACGAGCTGGCGTACAAGGTGAAGCCCGTGCTCGGGGCGACGCTGCAGCAGGTGTTCGGCATGGCGGAGGGGCTGCTCAACTTCACCCGCCTTGACGACCCCGCCGAGACGGTGTGCACCACGCAGGGCCGTCCCCTGTCGCCTTTTGACGAGATCAGGATCGTGGACGAGCAGGACCGGGACCTGCCGGACGGTCAGGCCGGGCTCCTGCTCACCCGCGGGCCGTACACGCCTCGCGGGTACTACCGGGCGGCGGAGCACAACGCCCGCTCCTTCACCGACGACGGCTGGTTCCGTACGGGTGACATCTGCCTGCGCACGCCCGAGGGTGACCTCGTGGTGGCCGGTCGCGACAAGGACATGATCAACCGTGGCGGGGAGAAGATCTCCGCCGAGGAGATCGAGAACCTCGTGTACCAGCTCCCCTCGGTGAGCCAGGTCGCCGCCGTGGCCATGCCTGACCCCCTGCTGGGGGAACGCGTGTGCCTGTACGTCGTGCCGCGGGCCGGGGAGACGGTCACTCTGGAGGAGATCCGCGGGCAGATGGAGAGCGCGGAGGTCGCCCGCTTCAAGTTTCCGGAACGGCTCGTCGTCGTCGAGGAACTCGCCTGGACCAAGGTCGGGAAGATCGACAAGAAGGCCCTGAGAGCCGACATCGCCGACCGCCTCAAGGCGGAGCTTCCGGGCGGCGTCTGAGCGTCCGGTCGTCTCCGGGGCTTCTCGGTAACCCCTGAGCGGCCGGCCATCTGCGGAGCTTCTCGGTAACCGTAACCCCTGAGCGGCCGGCCGTCTCCGGCGTGCGGAACCCGGTCCGTGACGACGCGGTCCGGGGCCGGTTCGGCTTGTCAGGCGCGGTCGTGGAGGGTGACGTGGTAACCGTCGGGGTCCGCGAAGGTGAACGTCCGGCCGAAGGGGCCGTCGATCGGCGCGGAGACGACGGTGTGACCGTCGGCGACGAGAGCGTCGTGGATGGCCTGGACGTCGGTGGCGTGGAGCCAGATCGCGGCGCCGATGCCGGGCCGGGCGACGGATGCGAGATCGGTGCCGGGAACGACGTCGCGGAGCGCGAACGCGATCGGCTTCGTCTCGAAGACGACGGCGTGCGGCGGCCCGGCCTGCGAGCGGACGAGGCCGAGGTACCGCTCATAGAACGCCCGTGAAGCGTCGAGGTCGCGCGCCTGGAGCGAGATGAAGTCGGGGCCGGTGACGGGCATGGTGGTGCTCCTTCTCTCCGTGTCAGATTCCTGACACGGAGCAATGTATGTCAGAATTCTGACATGAGTCAAAACGGCCCCGGCGTTGACCTGGACAAATCACTGGGCTACCTGCTGAAAGAGGCTTCGAGCGCCCTGCGCGTGGCCATGGAGGAGGTGCTGCGGCCACTCGGGATGAGCGTGACGCACTACTCCTGTCTCGAACTGCTGGCCCAACGGCCGGGCCTGTCGAACTCCGAGCTCGCGCGGGGCGCGTTCGTGACACGGCAGTCGATGAACGTGCTGCTCCAGGCCCTGGAACGGGACGGCTACGTGACCAGGCCCGCGGAGGCTCCCGTCGGGAAGGTCCTTCCCACACGGCTCACCCCTCGCGGCCGGCGGAGCCTGGAGAAGGCGACCGTGGCGGTCCGGGCCGTCGAGGTCAGAATGCTGGCCGGCCTGACCGAGACCGAGCAGTCAGCCGCGTTCCGGATCCTGCAGAGCATGATCCACTCCCTACGCGACAGCGACGGCGACGCAGGTTGCGCCGACGGACGTGGTGCATGAGTTTCCCCGGCCAGATGACATGGCGCCGCGAATGAGGACGGCCATCGCATGATCCTTCGGGATGGCGCGCCTCGATGTGAGCGAACGCCGGGAAGGGGCCGGGTTCCCCTTCACCACATGAACGGACGGGCGACACGGCACGGAGGCGTCGACGTCAGTCGCTCCTTCCCGGCCCCGGCCTCGTTGATCATTCTCGACCGAGGCCGGGCCGCGCCCCCTCAGGAGCAGAAGGCGGAGTCGATCATCTTGCTGAAAGCAGCCATGTCGGCCGGGGACTGCTTCTGGTTGACGGAGAGGGCCATCTTCGTGCGGCCGTCCAGGGTGGTGAAGGCGCTCGTGAGATAGCCCGGAATGCCTCCGTTGTGACCGATGATCTTCCGCCCGCACGAGGTGGACATGGAGATCAGGCCGAGGCCGTAGTCCCCCGGCTGGACCTTGATGGGAACGGTCTTCCTCATCTCGGTGAACTGGGCGGGCTTGAGGAGCTTGCCGGTGACCAGGCCGTTGAGGAAGGTCGTCAGGTCCGCCGTGGTCGTGATCATCGCTCCCCCGGCGCCGGCGATGCTCGGGTTGAGCCGGGTCACGTCCACGTACTCGCCGTCGCTCTTGTTGAGGTATCCGTGGGCGTGTGGCCCGGGGATGGTCGTGGAGTACGTCGGCGCCGAGGTGCCGCGCAGCCCCAGCGGCTTGATGACGCGCTCGGTGACCTCACTCTGCCAGCTGTGGCCGGTCACCGCCTTGATCAGCATCCCGACCACCACATAGCCGGTGTTGGAGTAGGAGAACTTCGTGCCGGGCTCGAAGTCCAGCGGCCTGGTCAGCGCGGTCCTCACGATGCCCTCGTCGGTGAACCGGTTGAAGCGCAGCTTCAGGTAGGCGTCACCCGATGTCGGGAACTCCTTCATGCTGGTGTAGTCGGGTATCCCGGCGGTGTGCTGGAGGACCATCCGTACGGTGATGTCGTTCTCACGCGGCAACAGGCCGGGCAGATACTTGCCGATGGGGTCGTCCAGTCCGATCCGGCCTTCGCCGACCAGCTGCAGCACGGTCACCGAGGCGAAGGCCTTGGTGACGCTGCCCATACGGAACGACCCGTTGGTCGGTACGGGACGCCCGCCGTCGACCGTGGCCGTTCCCGAGCGCAGGACGCTCTGCCGGTCTCCCTCGCTGAGCCTGGCCTGCACTCCGACCGCGGTACCGGTACGCACCATCGCGTCCATCGACCTCTGGAGCGAGGCCGTGGTGCTCGGGGCGGGCTTCTGCCCGGCGTGCGCCGGGACGGAGAAGAGAGCCAGACCCGTGGTGGCGAGGGCGAGAGCGGCGGCGGCTTTGGACGGGGTGGTGCGCATGAGGAGGTTCTCCCGGTAGGTTCTCGCGCCACGTCGGCGCTGGTCACAACGCTAGGAGGGCAGACCTCGGCGAACGATCCCGCCAGGGAGACAGTAAGGGGGGAGGCGGACCGGTCCGCGACGGTAGGGACGTCCCTACCGTCGCGGACCGGCGGAGCCAGCGCGCCCTGCGGACCGGCAGGAGTGGGGCGGCCTTCTCACCGCCGCGTTCGCTGACCAGACCGCCCACGCCTCGTACGAGATCGCTCAGCGCGCGGTGCCGTACACCCATGGCCATCACCGTGGCGGCATCTCTGTCGATCCCGGTGGGGCGAGGCCCTCGCTTTCTCCTGTCCTTGGGCCGGTCACTCCGGTTTCCGCCGATGGCTGAGTCATCGGCGCCGGCCGTACGGACTCCGAGGATCCAATCTTCACGGTCCCGGCCAGTCCGGTGCGCCAGGAGATGCTGCGACTGCCGCGCGATGAGGGACCCAGCCCGTCCAGCGACTCACCGGTCGGTCCGACATGGCCCGGCCCGGCTTCTCGGAGATCGCCCTCAGGCCATTCCAGACGGTCAACCCAGGTCAGAGGGCATGTGTGGTCCCCTGAACGGCTCTGAACACCCTGTACTGCGATCCGAAATACTGGTGACCATTGATTCCCTGACGCAGCGTGAAGATCAGCGGATGCGTGTCGAACGCCGACCGAGGATTGTGCTCCGGCCGGCGAAAAGGATGACGTCAGAGATCACCGGATATTCAACGGCGATGGGTGAAATCTCGCTTGCCGGGATCTGCGAGGCAGGAGACACTGCGGCATGCATCCCTACGAGCAGGACGATGAGTTCGACCAGGCCGTCGAGGAGTTGAGCGTCCGCTTCTACACGGCGTTGCGCGACGGTGGTCTCGATGCCGGGCCTCTCGTCGAGCTGGCCCGCCTGGTGGAGGAGTGGGACATGCCCACTTCCGTCACCCGGGAGCTCCTCGAACGCCCCGCCGCCGAGCTGACGGACGCCGGCCTGGCTCGGCTGGGCAAGGCCTTCCTCGACGACATCGGCTTCGCGCCGACCTTCGCCCTGGAACCGGACCTGCTGGTGCCGCTGGAGGAGGCGTTGAAGGTCGTGGAGCGCGACGTCCGCGCCGCGGGGATCACCGGGACGCTTCGGATGGTCGTCCCCGACCGGGACGCCATGGGGCTGGCACGGGTGGAGTTCCGGGGCATCTGCCATGGCAGCGGCCTCGGGCCCGGCGGGGACGCCCAACAGGTGCTCCAGTCTGTGGCCGACGCCACCCAGGACGTGGTCGTGGAGGCGACGTGGAAGATGTGGCCCGCCTGTCCGGTGCACGATCGGTGCCTGCTCGCCGAGTTGGAGAACGAGATCGCCGTGTGGCGCTGCACGAGCGGCGGAACGCACACCGCCGCACCGGTGGGCGAACTACCGCCCCAACGCCGTTGACGGCCCGCTGATCCGCTGGCTTTTCCCAACAAAGCATCCCCGTCGTTGCTTGCGGCCGTCGGCGTCGTGAGAGCAGACTGGTGGCTCAGCAGCCTGAGAGGGCTCGCGATCAACCACCCCTCGTGGCCCGGCCTTATTCTCATCACCCCTGAGGGTTCGTGACATGTCGACGGGGGCCAGCAGCACCAGGGTGGCGTCTGAGGTCCTTATCACCCTTGCGAGGGTTCGCAACTAGGCGAACGCAAGCATCTACGCCACCGGGTTGCGTCCTCATCGCCCCAGAAAGGGGCCGCAACCCGGCAAGCGAGGCACCGCCCAGGCAGACCCGCCGAGGCCTCATCACCCTGCGAGGGGTCGCAACCTGGTGCGACCATGATGCCGCTCGCCGCCGACGTTTCCATCAAGGTCATCCCCGATGATCCTCGGCCACGCGACCGCAGCCTTCACGAGCGATGTCCACCCCTCAGTGGCCGAGGAACGCAGGAACAGGCGACATGGGCGGCCGCCGCGTTCGTGCCATCAATGTGGCCGGAGGCCAGTGGTGATCTCTGAAATGACGAAGGGAGCCCGTGATCTCTCACGAACTCCCTTGTCACAGCGGAGGCTCGGGGATTTGAACCCCGGATGGGCGGTAAACCCAAACCGCATTAGCAGTGCGGCGCCATAGACCTGACTAGGCGAAGCCTCCTGGTTGCCGAGTGGCTCAGCATAGAGTACCGGCCATCAGGCGAGGCAGCAAAGCGGTTCCCGCAGACGCCGTGTCGGGGAGGCGTGTACCGGTTATCCACTCCTGTGGATAACTTTGTGCACACCTGTGGACGATCAGCGATTCTCGCAGGCAGACACGGCTGTGAGTCTGGGGATTCCCGCCAGACGAGACGTCCGGTACCACCTGACGGAATATCAACTTCCCGGGAAAGCCGGAGGGTACTGCCCCGACCACACAGGCGGGCGCCGGACCCCAAGCCCAGCCGTGCCCAAAGGCCACAGGAGTGATCTCACCGGAAAATCCACAGGCTCCCTCCCGAACACCGGAAAGGAGCCTGTGGACAACGAATCCCGAACGCCGGGAGGGAACCTGTGGACGACGACTATCGGGCGACGAAGGTCACGACGCCGGGCAGGCGGCGAGGACCACGACACCACGCGGGCCCATCGACCCTCCCATGACGATCGTCAGGCGGCGGGGTTGGCCTCGCCCTCGATCTCGATCTTGATCTTCTTGCCGACCAGGACGCCACCGGTCTCCAGGGTCTGGTTCCAGGTCAGGCCGAACTCCTCGCGGTCGATCTCGGTCGTGATGGAGAAGCCCCACACGGACTGGCCCCAGGGGTTGGTGCCCGCGCCGCCGTACTCGACGGTGAGCTCGACCGGCTTGGTGACGTCGCGGATGGTGAGGTCACCGAGGACGGTGAACTCGTCGCCGGAGTGGCCGACCACGCGCGTGCTGCGGAAGGTGATCTCGGGGAACTTCTCGGCGGCGAGGAAGTCGTCGCCACGCAGGTGGCCGTCGCGGTCGGCGACGCCGGTGCTGATGCTCTCGGCCTTGATCGTCAGCTCGGCGGAGGACTCAAGGGGGTTCTCGGCGACGGTGACGCTTCCGGCGAACTGGTCGAAGTGACCGCGGACCTTGCTCACCATCATGTGCTTGACCATGAAGCCGATCCGGGTGTGGGCGGCGTCGAGGTTGAAGGTACCCGCGGCGGGGAGCTGAAGGTTCTCCCAGGTCCGAGTGGTCATGACTACTCCTGAAGAGGTGCTTGCAGTGCGGATGTTTGCGTCAACAGATTTCTACATGAGGAATATTCCCCACGTCAACCATCATCGGTTAAAGTGGAACGGTGACCTCCTTTGACGACTCCCGGTTAACGGCCATGGGCCTGTTCGCCGAGGCCTTCGGCGGCCTGCTGGCGAAGACCCACACCTCCTTCGCCGAGGCGGGGCTCTCGGACATCGACTTCGAGACCCTCATCCGGTTGGCACGTTCCCCGGGCAGGCGCCTGCGCATGAGCGACCTGGCCGCGCAGACCAGCCTGTCCACCAGTGGGGTGACCCGGGTCGTGGACAGGCTGGAACGTGAGGGACTGGTCGCACGGCAGGCGTGCGCGACCGACCGCAGGGCCTCCTACGCCGTGATCACCCAGGCGGGCACGGACCGGCTCACCGCGGTGCTCCCCCGGCACCTGGCGGACATCGAGGAGTGGTTCACCGGCCTGCTCCCCCCCGAGCAGCTCGATGTCTTCCTCGACATGCTGCGGACGATCCGCGACGCCGTACGGCCGTGCGCGACGGCCGGGGCGGAGTCCGGGGAGTCTAGCGCTGGGGCTGCGGCTGTCGCTGCTCAGGAACCGTGAGATCGCCGCGTAGCCGCGCCATCGCCCTGGAGACCGTGCTCTTGACGGTGCCGACGCTGATGCCCAGCGCCCTGGCGATCTCCGGCTCGGTCATGTCCTCGTAGTAGCGCAGCACGACGGCGGTCCGCATCCTGGTCGGCAGCCGGTCGAGGGCCTGTTCGACCTGCTCGGGCAGATGGCCCGAGCCGCTGACGAGGACGGGCTCGGGGATCTCCTCGGCGGGATACTCCTCCAGCTTGCGCCGCCGCCACCAGGAGATGTTGATGTTGACCATCGCCCGGCGCACGTAGGCGTCGAGCGCCGCGTGGTCGTGGATGCGACCCCAGGCCAGATAGGTCTTGAACAGGGCGGCCTGGAGCAGGTCCTCGGCGTCACTGGGATGCCCGGTGAGCTGACGGGCCGCGCGCAGCAGTGTCGGACCGCGAGCAACGACGTACTCGCGGAACTCCTCATGGATTCCGCCGCTCACCGCGATCACCAGCCTGTGGTCAGGTGTGCCTCGTGGCCAGAATCGCAGCCAGAGCCCCTAAACCGGCTGAACCGGAACCTATATTTCGTCCCGTCAACAGCAAAGAACGCCTCCCCCAGGCAGAGGTGTCCCAAGTCGGAGTCAGGTACTGGTTTGCCCTAGAACGGGGAATGACGCGTTCCACCGGGAGGGGGAATTTTGCTACCCCGCCACCCCACCGACAGGATTATTGGCCGAAGCGAACGGCGAGACTCCCGTGAGCGTGTGACGCTGACCGGGAGACCTTCGCGAAACATGGGAGTGACGATGCCGTATCGCAGCGCCGACCGCCGCCGTGTGCTGGCCGCCGCCGTGCTTGGCAGATCCCTCGACTCCCCCGGCTCCTCCGACGAGCGGGAGCCGGACCCCGAGGCCGACTCGGAGGAGGGGGAGCCCCTGCGTTCGATCACCGGCGAGATCCTGGACGTGAGCCCGCACCTGATCGTCGTGGAGACCCCCGAGGGGGAGGAGGAGCGGCTCGTCATCGCGCCGTGGGCGACCGCATGGCGCGGTGAGAACGTCTCCCCCGCCGACCTGCCGGTCGGTGCCCACGTGATCGTCAGGGCCCTGCAGGGCGGCCGGGTCGTCGACCGGATCTGGGCCGACATCACCCGCATCACCGGCGTGATCCAGTCCGTCGGCAGCGGCCGCAGGGACCTCACGGTCGAGCTGTACTGCGGGCCCCACCGGGGGCGGCGCACGATCGTCATCCCCTACGGCGCCTCGGGACGCCTGCGGGTACGGCACCCGCAGTTCGAGCCCGGCTACCTGTTCGACGCCATCGGAATCCGCGAGGACGGTGTCGCCCACGCCCGTCTGCCCGCGACCTCCCAGCCGCCCTACCGGTGGACCTCCGTGCCGAAACCGCCTCCCGGGTACGGCGCGCAGTCCCGCATCTCGGGCACCTCGACCTGGTCCGACACCTTCGACTGGGGTGAGCGGGGCGTGGCCTATCCCATGCTGGAACACGCCGACAGCGACTGCCAGGACGCCGGCGTGTCCTGTACGGCGCTGCCGTACCTCGCGCTGGGTTCCGCGCTCAGCGTGCGCAACGTGTGCGCCGGGCGGACCTCGGTGCTTCCGATCGTGGCCTGCGGCTGCCTGGCGGGCCGGTTCTGCGACCGCTGCCTGGAATGCGGCACCTCTCCCCGTGGCCGGATCGTGGAACTGTCGCCGGTCTCCTTCGTGGAGCTCGGCGGGGAGCTGACCAAGGGGTGTTTCAACGCCCGGGTCGGATTGGGGTGACACAGATGCTGACGATGATCGCCGCCGCGCAGCTTCCGGTGCTGAGCGCGCTGCTCGTCGCGGGAGCGCTCGCCAAGGTGTGGACGGCCAGAGGCGAGGCGGAGCCGGGCGTGCTGAGCAGGCTCGGTCCCGCGGTGCTGGTGGCCGACCGCTGGCGCGCGCCCGCCATGCTCGGCTGCGCGGCCGGTGAGGTGGTCCTGGTCGCCGGGCTGGTGACGACGGGCCATCCGGTGTTCCGCTGGGGTACGGCCGCGTTCTTCGCCGTGTCGACCTACGTGCTGTGGGAGCTGCGGCGGCGCCGTCCGGACGTGGGGTGCGGCTGTTTCGGCGAGGTCAGCGCGGTGCCGGTCGGGCTGCGCTCGTTGGGGCGCACCATGGTGCTGACCGCCATGTCCCTCGGGCTGGTCTGGACGCCGCGGATTCCGGGCTGGGCGCTGTTGTCCGGTATGAACTGGACGCAGGCGGTCGCCGCCCTGGGCGGGCTGCTGGTCCTCGCCGTACTCTCGCCGGAGATCGAGGAGGCGGCGGCGCGGCTGCGGTATCGCGCGCCGTGTGAGCAGCGCCCGCTCGACCCCGCGCACGCCCTCGGCCGGCTGCGGGCGAGCGCGACCTGGCGCTCACACGTGAGGCTGCTGTCGAGCACCGAGCCCGTGGACAGCTGGCGTGAGCTGTGCTGGCGGTTCTTCGTCTACGAGGGGCGCGGTCACACGGGTGAGCCGGTCGAGGTGGTCTTCGCGGTCTATCTGAGCGGGCGGCACCCGGCGGTGCGGGTGGCGATGGTCGGCTTCGACGGTCAGCCGGTCGAGGAGATGTCTCTGCTGGAATCTATGCCCGTATCGGCTGGACGCTAGAGAGCTCTAGATCTTTCTAGCGGTTCCATACAGCTCTATACGGCTCTCTAGCTTCCCCACTAGAGAGCCGTATAGAGGGCTAGGGCCCCGTGTAGACCGTGACATCACTATATCGAACATGTGTTCAAACGGGCTGGGAACGCAGGAACTTTCCGAAGTGTGGCACCGTGAACGCGATGAACCCGCGCTCGGCGCTGTAGATCAGGCCCTTCTTGATCAGGCTGTCACGGGCCGGGGAGAGGCTTGAGGGCTTACGACCCAGCCCCTCGGCGACCTCCGCGGTGGCCACCGGCTCGTCCCCGATGGCGGCCATCGCGTGCATGTAGTCACGCTCGGCGGGTGTCGCCCGCTCGTATCGGCTGCCGAAGAAGCCGACCGCCAGCTCCTCCTCCGCCTCGGGCGCGGAGACCTTGATGTCGTCGGCGGTGATCGGGCTGCTCAGCGCCAGGTCCCAGGCCACCTTGCCGTAGGCCTGGACGAAGTAGGGGTAGCCGTCGGCCGCCTCGTAGAGGGCGTCGAGGGCCTCCTGGGTGAACTCGACCCCCTCGCTCTCGGCCGGGGCGATGAGCGCCAGGTCTGCCGCCTCTCGGTCGAGCCGGTCGATCCTGGCGTAGCGGAACAGCCGTTCGGAGTAGCTCTTGCTGGCCGACAGCACGCCGGGCAGGTGCGGCAGGCCCGCGCCGACCACGATCAGCGGGCCGCCGCTCTGGGACAGCTCGTGGCAGGCGGCGCAGAGCGCGGAGACGTCCGGCGCCTGCACGTCCTGCATCTCGTCGATGAACAGGGCGATGCCGACCCCCAGGTCGGTGGCGACCCCGGCGGCGTCGACGAACAGCTCGGTGAGGTCGATCTCCAGGTCGCCCGAGTCGGCGCGGCCCCGGCTCGCGGGCACGTCGATGCCCGGCGACCAGTGCGAGGTGCCCTTGGCCGCGCTCGGGTCGCGCATCGCGAAGGCCTTGAGCACGCCGAGGAACTCCTCGATGCGCTCCGGCGCGCGGTGCCGGGGGGCGAGCTCACGGATGGCCAGGTGCAGCGCGGCGGCGACCGGGCGCCGGATCGACTGGTCGGGCCTGGCCTCGATCTTTCCCGTGCCCCACAGCCGCTGCATGGCCATGGACTTGAAGGTGTTCAGCAGGACGGTCTTGCCGACGCCGCGCAGGCCGGTGATGACCATGCTGCGCTCGGGACGACCGCGGGCCACCCGCTCCAGGACGATCTCGAACTGCTGCAGCTCTCGGTCACGCCCGGCGAGCTCGGGAGGGCGCTGCCCCGCGCCGGGGGCGTACGGGTTGCGCACGGGGTCCACGGTCTCGGACTTTATGACGGGATATAGCGGCCGAGGTAGATTTCCGTAGAAAGGGCTACGGCGTGTCGCACGAGGCCGTGCGCAGGGGTGCGTCGCGGGGATACGGGGCGTCTCGGGCACCGCGAGCATCGCCATGACACACCCCCATCTGGGCAGACACCGCCCGAACCCGTGTTCGATCCGGTGCGACCGACTGTAGCGCCCCTTCGAACACCTGCGCGGGATTTTCGCCAAAAACCTCGGCCAAGGAACGTCAGGGCGCGGGCGACCGTACGGGGCGGTGGGGCGCGGCGGCTACCCTTTGTCACGTCAGGTGGCCGGACGACTACCACGGTCCGCCCGGCGTGCGGCGACGACAAGTGAGAGGCTCACGACTCGTGATGCGTAGTATCCAGGCGACGCTCGCGGTGGCCACCGCCTGTCTCACGACCGGTCTCGCGACGGCGTGCGGCACGACCACCGCCCAGCGGCCCGCCTCCGGTTCCCCCGTCTCCCAGACCTCCGCGGCCGACGAGACGGCCCAGAAGACGGTCCAGGAGACGGCACCCCCGGCTCCGGGCTCGACCCCGAGCCGTACGGCCCCGCCGAAGTTCTCGGCCACGGTCTCCAAGGTCACCCGTGAGCAGGTCAAACACTCCTGGCGGCCGGGCTGCCCCGTCCCCCTCGACGGCCTGCGGATGATCACGATGACCTACTGGGGCTTCGACGACAAACCCCACACCGGCAAGCTGGTCGTGAACAAGGACGCGACCGAGGCCATCACCAAGGTCTTCGGCCGTCTGTACGACTGGCGCTGGCCCATCTACAAGATGGAGCCCGTCGACGCCTACAAGGGCGACGACTTCGACTCCATCGACGCGAACAACACCTCGGCGTTCAACTGCCGCGCGGCGACCGGGTCGAGTCACTGGTCCCAGCACGCCTACGGCAGGGCCGTGGACATCAACCCCCGCGAGAACCCCTACGTCTCGGCCGACGGCTCGGTTGCGCACAAGAACGCCAGGAAGTTCGCCAAGCGCCCGGTGGACGCCCCCGGCGTGGTCAACCCCGGCGACCGGGTCGTCAAGGCCTTCGCCCGGGTCGGCTGGGGCTGGGGCGGCGACTGGTCGGGCATCAAGGACTACCAGCACTTCTCCGCGGGCGGAAACTGAGCGCCCGCCCCGCGATCAGAACCGGCCGGAAGAGGCGGTGCGATGATGGGGGCATGGCGGCCAAGGACGGGGACGGGTGGGTCGAGTGCGCGCTCGGCCATCGGCACTGGGGGGTGTACGGCGCGGCCGGACTGCTGGCCGTGCATCATGACGACGCCGGCACCCCGCGTGTGCTGATGCAGGAACGTGCCGGGTGGAGCCATCACGGCGGCACGTGGGGCCTGCCCGGCGGCGCGCTCGACAGTCACGAGAACCCCGTGGCGGGCGCGTTCAGGGAGGCGGGCGAGGAGGCCGGGCTGGACGGCGACGACCTGCGGATCCAGGGCGTCTACGTCGACGATCACGGCGGCTGGTCCTTCCACACGGTGATCGCCGCGACTCCCCGGCTGCTGGACGCCCTGCCGGCCAACGACGAGAGCGTCGACCTGCGCTGGCTCACCCCCGACGAGATCCCCGACAGGCCGCTGCATCCCGGTTTCGCGGGAAGCTGGCCGGTGATCGGGCGAGCGCTCGGTCCCGTGCTGGTCGTGCTCGACGCCGCGAACATCGTCGGCGCCCGTGCCGAACACGGCTGGTGGCGTGACCGCGCGGGGGCCACCGCCAAGTTGGTCTCCGAGGTCGGCGCCCTGGCGGCCAGCGGCGTGCGCGCGCTGCCCGCCAGGACACCCACGCTGACCAGGTGGTTCCCCAGGTTCGCCGTGGTGGTCGAGGGGGCGGCCCGTGACGTCCCCGGGGTTCCCGGGGTCACGATGATCTCCGCGCCCGGCAGCGGTGACGACGCCGTGGTGCGGGCCGTACGGCAGGCGCCGGGGTGGGAGCACGTCCTGGTCGTCACCGCGGACCGGGGGCTGCGTGAGCGGGTCGTCGCGCTGGGCGCGGACGTGACCGGTCCCAGGTGGCTGTTGTCCCAGCTGTGATGGACCGTAGGGATCTGACACGATATGGATCATGTTTGGGTCCCGGAGTGGCTGGGATGACGAGGGGGTTCTGCCGCCTGACTCGTGGGGGCGGGGCACGTCGCGACTGCCGTGGGGGTTCGCGTTCGTCGTCGTCCTGTTGGTCGTGGGCAGGCTCACCCTCACTCCCCACCTGACCTCGCCCGCCCTGCGGACCTGGGCGACGGTGTTCGTCGCCGTGTGCGTGCAGGCGCTGCCGTTCCTGGTCTTCGGGGTGGCGCTGTCCGCGGCGATCACCGCGTTCGTCCCGGCGTCCTTCTGGACCAGGGCGCTGCCGAGGCGTCCTGCCGCCGCGGTGCCGGTCGCGGGCCTGGCGGGCGCGGTGCTGCCGGGGTGCGAGTGCGCCTCGGTGCCGGTGGCGTCCGGCCTGATGGCGCGGGGGGTGACGCCCGCCGCCGCGCTGGCCTTCCTGCTCGCCTCCCCGGCGATCAACCCGGTGGTGCTGGTCTCCACGGCCGTCGCCTTCCCCGGGCAGCCGATGATGGTCCTGTGCCGGTTCGGCGCGTCGCTGGCCGTCGCGGTGCTGACCGGCTGGCTCTGGTTGCGGTACGGCCGTCACGAGTGGCTGCGCGTTCCCTCCCATCCACACGGTGCGGGCGGCAGGCTCGCGAGGTACGGCGAGGCGATGCGGCACGACCTGCTGCACGCGGGCGGATTCCTTGTCGTGGGAGCCCTGGCCGCGGCCACGCTCAACGTCGCCGTCCCCCGGGAGTGGCTGGACGCGGTCGGTGGGGTGCCGTGGCTGGCCGTACCGGTGATGGCCGTGCTCGCGGTGCTGCTGTCGATCTGCTCGGAGGCGGACGCGTTCGTCGCGGCCTCGATGACCGCGTTCCCCGCGACCGCGAAGCTGGCCTTCCTGGTGGTCGGGCCGATGGTCGACCTGAAGCTGATCGCCCTGCAGGCGGGCACGTTCGGCAGGGCGTTCGCGGTCAGGTTCGTCCCGGTGACGTTCGCGCTCGCCGTACTGGTGAGCGCCCTGTTCGGAGAGGTGCTGCTGTGAGCCGCGTGACCCAGAGCCTCGTCCTGGCGCTGCTCGGCGGCGTCGTGTTGTGGATCTCGGGGTTCTCCACGAGCTATCTGAACTACGTCAAACCGGGCTTCCGGCCGTTCCTGGTCGGGGCGGGGGTCGTGCTGGTGGTTCTGGGCGTCGCGGGGCTGTTCACCAAGCGCAAACATGACCATGATCAAGTTCATGATCACGGACATGGGCACGGGCACGGGGTCGCGTGGTTGCTGTGCCTGCCGGTCTTCGCGATCCTCCTGGTGGCGCCGCCCGCGCTCGGTTCCTTCGCCGCGGCCAGGTCGCAGGCGCCCGCGCTGCCCAAGCGGGATCCCGGCGCCTTCGCTCCGCTGGCCGGGGGCGGTCCCGTGGACATGCCGATCGGCGAGTTCATCGGCAGGGCGTGGGACGACGACAAGAAGTCCCTCACCGGCCGTGCCGTCCGGCTGACCGGCTTCGTCGTCCCGGCCAGGCGCGGGGGCGAGTGGTACGTCACCCGGATGCAGATCGCCTGCTGCGCGGCGGACGCCTTCGCGCTGAAGGTCCTGGTCAAGGGGATCAAGGCACCGCCGAGGGACACCTGGGTCGAGGTCACCGGGACGTGGGTCCCGCACACGTTCGGCAAGATGCCCAACGGGTTGATCTACCCCGAGTTGGCGGGGACCGGGCTGGCGAGGGTACCGGCGCCCGCGGAGCCGTACGAGTAGGGCCTCCTAGGCCGAGGACGGTGCCGTCTCCGACAGCGTGGCCTTCTCCAGGTCGCGGGTCGCCCGGTGGAACAGCCAGTAGCTCACCGCGGCGACCACCGGGAAGAAGAGCTTGACGCCGCCGGGCAGGTCGAGGATGAGCAGGCCGTCGTTGAGCGAGTGGAGTACGGCCGCCGCCGCGAAGGCCGCGGTGACCGCGCTGGTCAGCACGACCCGTCTCCTGGTCTGCCACACCCCGAAGGCGACCGCGCAGACCAGGCCGGTCCAGGCCAGGTGGCTGAACGGGGTGGTGAGCCCCCGCATGAACAACACCATCCCCGCCTCAACGGCGCTGTCGTGCCTGATGCTCTTCCAGGCGTACGACATCGACTCCATGATGGCGAAGCCGGTCGCGCAGGACAGGCCGAGCGCGACGCCCGCGGGCTTGGTCAGGTGTGCCCCGGTCAGCGCGACCGCGAGGAGGGGGACGAACTTGGCCGCCTCCTCGATCCAGCCGACGCGCAGGATCGTGGGGTTGTCCTTCTCCGAGATGAGCAGTGCGTCGAAGTAGCCGCCGAGCAGCAGGGCGACACCCCCGCCGAACAGGAACATCCCCACCAGCGTGGTGCCCGGCACGCTGTCGCCGATGCGGGTGCGGTCGTGGATGGCGAGGAGGAGAGCGGCCGGGCCCGCGGCGGCGCCGTAGAAGAAAGCCGCGGGCATCACGGCGCGGTTGCCGACCATTTCCATCATGAAGATCAGGGAGGCGGACAGCGCCATCATTGCGATCCACACTTTGAACCATCTATGGCGATAGAACCGTAAATGTCCTCGCATGTGGAACTATTCCCCATTCGAGGCCGTGCAAATTCGGACGAATGGTGCATTATTCGCTAAAGAGCGTGCCCGCCAGGATGGTCACGCCGATCACCATGAAGATCACGGGAACGAGCCACCGCCCCCACCGGTCGACCAGGTCGATGACCCTTCCGTGGGAGCCGAGCCAGGAGGCCGTGACACACCAGAGCGCCACGAGCACCGCGAAGACCGAGGCCGTGACGAGGCTCGCCGCGGTGCCGGCCGTACGGAACAGCGGGGTGTAGACCGAGATGTTGTCGGCGCCGTTGGCGATGGTCACCCCGGCGATCGAGGCCACCCCGGAGGCGACCGGCCGCTCGTCGTCCGCCTTCGCCAGGAGTCCCCGCACCCCCAGGCCGAACGGCACCAGCCCCAGCAGCCCGACCCACCGGTCCGGAACCACGGTCAGTCCGAGCGCCGCGACGGCGAACACGGCCACCAGCGCCGCGATGCCGGTGTACTGCCCCGCGACGATCTTCCACGGCCTGGGAGTGGCCTTCGCTCTCGCCGCCAGGAACAGTACGGTCAGGATGACGATGTCGTCCACGTTCGTCCCGGCGAAGACGACGGCCGCCGTACCGATCGTTTGCCACACGTGGGCATTATGTCGGCTGGGGTGGCTCCGGATTCGGGGGTTAAGATCGATTTAGTCGCGACTGTGCCGTACCGCCCGTTCCATACCGGTCCCATCGGCCCCCCGGAGGTTTCGCGTGGCCCACCCGCCGCCGCAGTACGGCAGGCCACAGCGGGGCGAGACGGGCCGGGGCGTCGCGGCCATCCTGACCATGGTCATCGGCGTGCTCATCGCGGCGACCATCGCGCTGGTGATGGTGCTCAACCCCGTCTCGACGCCGAAGGACACCTTCCCTACCCAGGAGGCCGAACGCTCCGAGTCGTCGGCGCGACAGGCCGCCCAGCTCGCGCTCGACACCTACTCAAGCGGGTCCTACGGCGACTTCTGGGACCTGTGGAGCACCCAGTCGCAGACGGTGATCAAACGGGAGGACTACGTCAGGCTGTTCCAGCTCTGCCCGCCCCTCGTCCAGGACGGCCAGTTCACCATCTCCAGCGTCGCGGTCGAGGGAGACCACGCCACGGTGCAGGCGACCGGACCCGGGGACCAGAGCGAGTTCGGCTTCGTCTTCGAGGGCGGCGAGTGGCGGTACACACCTCCCGCGCAGCAGGAGACCGACTACCGGACCAAGACCGTGGACCAGCTGGCCCAGGAACGACGGACCGCCGGCGGCTGCGGCAGGGCCTCGGACCCCTCCGCCGCCCCTTCTGCGACCCCTTCGTCCAGCCCCTCCTACGGCGCCCCGACTGATCCGTCCGCGACCCCTTCGTACGGCTCCCCTGCCGATCCGTCCGCCGTTCCCTCGTACGTCCCCTCGACGGCCCCGGACCCCAGCTCCGTGCCGACGTCGTTCCTCATGCAGGGCTGACCGTTCCGCATGGGATCCGTTCTCCTCTTCCCGGCTTTAGCTCTTAAACCCAGAAAAGCCCAGGAAAAGCACCGTAAAGGCTTTCACAGCCTGGGTGGAAAATGGGCAACCATCCCGATAAATCGCTGAAGACGGCCTAGCGCACCCCCATATCGCAAATCATCAGTCAACTCTGTGGCATCGCCGGTATGTCACGAATATCGTGAGATCGTATGCCTTGCCGCGCAGCCGATTCTCATGCCGACGACCAGTGACGGAGGCCGGGCCCGATGAATGTGCACACCGGGATCGCGACGCTGTTCGCCTTCGCGACCGGAGCGCTCGGGCTGTACGTGCTGGCGACCAACCGGCTCCCCCGCTGGATCCGCAGCCGCGACGAGGGCCAGGCCTCCGCGTACGGCTGGGCGAAGCTGCTGATGGCCGTGTTCATCATCATGATCGTCGTCCCGCAGGCGATCGGCCTGCCGTACGGGCTGGTGGTCGGGTCGATCCTGCTGGGCCTGGTGGCCGCGGCGGCGTCCTGGTGGCTGACGCTGCGGCGAATCCGCTGACCGGCCGCTTTCCTGCCGGGCATTCCCCGAAATAGCCGACTCCATGGCAGAGTTTCAATGCGTGGCACAAGTCTCGTTACCATAGAAATACGAAACGGACACACTTTCGTGTTTTCCGCCCGGCCTGTCCCGGGGAAAGCCGTCCACGGGCCGATCAGCCCGGCGAGAAAGGTCACAAAAAATCATCACGCATATGTCAGATGCGGCCGGTTCGATATATTGACGATGTGTCGCCCAGCGAACGTCCTCTGTCCGCCGATGAGCGGGCCGTGATCCTGGCCCTTCTCGCCCGGGACTTCCCCGGTGCGGAAGACCTCAGGAGACAGGTGCCCTCGGTGGTCGTGACCAGAAACTGCGGGTGCGGATGCGCGACGATCGACTTCCGCACCGAGGACGAGCCTCCCACCCTGGGCAAGGAGCTGGTCTCCTCCGCCTACGTGCGTGGGCGCGACGACGGCGTTCTCCTCTTCGTCAGGCACGGGCGCCTGTCCCACCTGGAGGTCTACTCCAGCGACGGCGACCCGGCCCCGCTGCCACGCGTCGAGGACCTGGTCATCGACCCGCCCGACACCTGGGAGTGAGGACTCCGTACCCCCGCAATGTGAAGGCTTGACCATGTCCTGACACGGGAAAAACCAACTCCGTGATCAAACTGTGCCCGAAGGACTACAAAGAGGCCCTCCACGTCGGCCACTACTTCCGCACCGGCAACCCCGTGGTGATGGACCTCACCGGGCTGCCGGACAGCGAGGCCAGGCAGTTCGTGGACTTCGCGGCGGGTCTGGTCTTCGGCAGGGGCGGCGCCCTGGACCGCCTGTCGCACAAGGTCTTCCTCCTGATGCCCCGGGGCATGACCAGGACCCCACCCCCCGAAGGCGCCTGACCCCACGCAAAACCAGCTGAACATCGCTCCGTGAACCACGACAATCCTTGATCATGGCCACACATCAGGCAGTTGAAGGTCTACGGCGCGCGCTGGAATCCGGCAAACCTGTGCGGATCATTCGCGACATCGACGGCGCCGACCGGCTCGACGCCTACGTGGTCGGGCTCGGACGCAAGTGGGTACTGCTCCACACCATCTCCGCCGGGTTCCACCTCGACGGCCACTCGGTCGTACGGCTCCGCGACGTCGAGCACGCGACACGTTCCAACTGGAAGGCCGCGCGGGTCGCCCACCGGGCCCTCCGGCTGCGTGAGGAGCGTCCCCGGACGCCGCCGGGCATCGACCTCGACACGACGACCGGTCTGATCGACACGCTGACCAGGGCGTTTCCCCTGGTGAGCGTATACACCGAGAAGATCGACCCGGACGTCTGTTATATCGGCCGCGCCCACGGGGTCACGAAGCAGAAGAACCTGCGGCTCCAGGAGATCAGCCCCCGGGCGGTCTGGGGGTACGACTGTTGCAAGTACCGGACCACGGACATCACCAGGTTCGACGTCGGGGACGGCTACATCGACGCCCTGCACGCGGTCGGCGGGAATCCACCGGACCTCTGAGCAGGTCGTTCACCCCCGGGAGCCGGTCCGGGGGCCGCTGTACTCGGTGTCGCTGACGTGTTCGCGCCAGGAGACGTCGTCGTCCTCCCACAGCGCGAGATGGGACATGAACCGGTCCGGAGCCGCGCCGTGCCAGTGTTCCTCACCCGGCGGGGTGTGGACGACGTCGCCGGGACGGGCCTCGATGATCCCGCCCTTGCGTGCCTGGATCAGCGCGACCCCCTCGACGATGAGCAGGGTCTGGCCCAGGCCGTGCGAGTGCCACGCCGTACGGGCTCCCGGGGCGAAGCGGACCATGTTGGCCCGCATGTGATCGCCCCGGTAGACCACGTCCGCCCAGGCGTCGCCGGTGAAACACGCGGCGGGCAGCTTCGTGGTCGGTGGTCGCCTCAGGATCTCCATCAGACACCCCCTTGCGCTCTCGGGGGTATGTTCCCCGGTCGCCGGGGTTCAGAGCAGGCCGTACCGCTCCAGCTCACCACGCAGGGCCGCGGCGTCGGTGAAGAGGATCGCGCCCATGCCGACGGCTTCGGCGCCCCTGACGTTCGCCGGGCTGTCGTCGACGAACAGCGCCCGCTCGGGAGAGAGGCCGAAACGATCGAGCGCGTACCGGTAGATCTCCGGATCCGGCTTGATCATCTTCAGCTCTCCTGAGACGACGATGTCCCTGAAGACCTTCAGGACCGGATAGCGGTCCACGGCCAGCGGGTACGTCTCGGCCGACCAGTTCGTGATCGCGTACATCGCCGTCCCCGCCCGCTGGACCTCGGCCAGGATCTCCGACGTGCCCGGGACGAGGCCGTCGAGCATCTCCGGCCACCTGCTCCAGTAGGCCTCGATCAGCTCCCGGTGGTCGGGATGGCGTTCCACGGCCTCCCTGACGCCTTCGGCGAAGGGACGGCCGCGATCCTGCTCGGCGTTCCACGGGCCGTGGCAGACCTCGGTGAGGAACCACTCCATCCGGTCCTGGTCCTCGATGAGCTTGCGGTAGAGATGCCGGGGGTTCCAGTCGACGACCACCCCGCCGAGATCGAACACGACCGCCTCGTAGCGCTGCCCCATCGTTCCCCCTGTCGTGGTCAAACGTCATGGTCAAACGTCGTGGTCAAACCAGGATCACCTCGACCCCGGCGGCTTCGATCTTCCCGATCTCTCCCGGCGGGGCGCCGTCGTCCGTGACGACCGCGTCCAGCTCGCCGATCGGGCAGACATGGCCGAGCCCGGTCATGCCGAACTTCGAGGCGTCGCACACCGCGATCTTCCGCTGCGCCGCGGCGATCGCGGCCTGCTTGACCGGCACCTCGGCCAGGTCGTGGGCCGTCAGCCCGTGCCCTGCGGAAAGCCCGCACACCCCGAGGATCACGGTGTCCACCCGCAGGGCGCGCAGCGACATCTCGGTCAGGTGCCCGGTGAACGACGACGTCCTGGGCAGGACCTGCCCGCCGGGCACCAGCAGTCTCACCTCGGCCGCGCCGCTCAGCGCGTTCACCGAGTGGAGGTCGAGGGGCATCGCGGTGATCCTCCGGCCGGCCAGCGCGCGGGCGACGCGCAGCACGGTCGTCCCGCTGTCCAGCACGACGGACTCCCCGTCGGCAACCAGCTCGTCGATCTTGGCGGCGATCCGCCGCTTGACGTCCACGGCCTCGCGCTCACGCACCGCGAACGGCGGCGCCTCCCCGCGCAGCATCAGGCTCACCGCGCCGCCGCGCACCCGACGCAACACTCCCTGCTCGGCGAGCTGGTCGAGGTCACGGCGGATGGTCATCTCCGAACAGCCGGTCCGCTCGGCCAGCTCGCCGACCGTGACCCGCTCCGCCGTACGCAACCAGGAGATGATCTCCAGCAGCCGATTCGAACCCTCCACATGTGCTAATAAACGTGAATGATGTGCGAAAGTCAACCTTCCGCTCGTTCAGACCGGCTCCTCGCCGACGGTGACCATGTCGAAGGAGTCGTGGACTGGCGCCGTGTACTCCCTCATCGCGGCCCATGTGATCGTCTGGGGACTACTGGATGGTCAGGCGGTGACCGTGGTCCACGGACCGGGGGCACAGGAAGATGGTCAGGGGTGGTGTGGTGTCGCATGGGCGGTTCCGCGAGCACATCGACGAGATCGTCGCTTCGACGCCAGACCAGTAGCGGGGCGGGTCCAACGATGTCTTCCATGTCGTGGTCATTGGGACACCACAGCACCTGGAGCAGGTCTTTGCCCGCCGGAAAAGGGATCTCGGGAATGTCACGCGCGTAGAACTGCGCGACCCCGACCATGGGCACCGGGCTCTCGGGAAGGTGATCGCGCCGATCCAGCCAACCAGGCTGTCCAAAGGGCGCGACCTGTATTTGGACGACCCGGTCACAGGCGGGCCACGGTTCGGCGACCGGCCAGATCAATGGCCCTCCGATGTGACTGTCGTGGATGGTCGGCTTTCCCGGGCGTGGATGAAGCCGGACGGCCGTCCTGGCGTAGGCGTTCATCCAGGGGAACCTTTCGACGAGATCGATCGGAGGGTCAGGGGTCGTGAAGGTCATGGCCGGGAAGCTTAGGCAACGGAACCGACAGACCGCCTCCCAGAAAAGAATGACCGGTTAATCCGGCAAATGAGGAAAAGTCGGTTTTCGGAGGAAGTTAAGCATTGACCGTAAACGGTGGTATGCGTACGTTCCGGGAGGGTCGTCGCTGTGGCGCCCGGAGCCGAGAGGGGCACCATGGCCGCCGATTCCATCCCGAACGACATCTCGAACGACATCGTCCCCGGGCCGCTGGGCACCCCGTCACCCGAGTACGCGCGACGCCACGAGGAGGGGCCGCTCGACCCGGCTGTCATGCCGAGCGGGGACATGGTGCCGGTCGCCGTCAGATACGAGGACGTCCGGACCCTGCTCGGTTCGGCGGCCTCAAGCCGTAACCTGCGCCTTCCCGGCCTGCCCCGGCTGGTGAGCGGCGTGGGCATCGACGACGACCCCGACGCGCTGATCAACCAGGACCCGCCGGAGCACACCCGCTACCGGCGGATCATGTACGGAGCGTTCACGCCCCGCCGTACCGAATCGTGGCGGCCGTGGGTCGCGGCGATCGCCGGTGAGCTGCTCGACGGGGTCGGCGAGGAGTTCGACCTGGTCGAGGCGTTCGCGGTGCGGTTGCCCGGCCGGGTCATCTGCCGGTTGCTGGGTGTCCCCTATGACGACTACGACCGGTTCGTGGCCTGGACGGACATGTTCCTCACCACCTCGACCGCCACCGAACAGGCCCGGTACCAGGGCTACACCGAGTTCATGGCCTACGCCCGGGAGCTGGTGGCCCGCCACCGCGCCGAACCCGGTGACGACCTCATCGACCTGCTCGTGCAGGCTCGTGACGAGGAGGACCGGCTGAGCGAGGGTGAGCTGGTCAACACCGTGTTCGCGCTGATCACGGCGGGGCACGAGACCACCGCCTCGATGGTGTCCAAGGGGGTCTTCCGTCTCATGCTCCATCGTGGGCAGTGGGACGAGCTGGTCGCCCGGCCGGAGCTCGCGGCGACCGCGGCCGAGGAGATCCTGCGTTACGACGGGCCGCCCGCCAGCGCGTTCATGCGCCGGCTGACCGAGGACGTCGAACTCTCCTGCGGCGTGCTGAAGGCGGGAAGCGTCGTGATGCCCGACCTCAACGCCGCCAACCACGACCCCCGCGCCTTTCCCGAACCGGGACGGTTCGACATCCACCGCTTCGAAACGCAGCCGCCGCATCCGCACCTGGCCTTCGGGTACGGCCCGCACCGCTGCCTGGCCGCCGCGCTGGCCAGGGTCGAACTCACCGAGGCCCTCAGGGCGCTGGCGACCCGGCGGCCGGGGTTGCGCCTGGCCGTACCGGCCGAACAGGTCGAGTGGAGTGAGGGGCTGACCCGTCGTCCCGTCGCGCTACCGGTGACCGCGGCCCGCCGTGACAACCGGACAGACCGGGTGGAGTGACCACCCGGTCTGTCGGCTCGCGACGCTGCCGGAGGCGCACGCGTCCTGTCCCCACCCCCGCGAGGACAGGACGCGTCCCCTGGTATCCCTGGCCACGGCGCCGTCACGGACTCCGTCTCACGACGGAGACACGCCCTACTTCTCCTCGTACGGCGCGGGCGGGGCCAGCGGGGCGCACTTCTTCTGGGCCTTCTCCCAGGCGTCCGACTTGGGCTTGACCTCCTGGAAGTCGGCGGGCTTCTGCTCATCCGTTTCGATGGGCTGCCAGACGCCGTTCTCCCGCAGGCACTTGGCCCACGTGGCGAACTTGGCGTCCTCCTCGGGGGTCGTCGGCCCGCCGCCGAGGATCACCCAGTCCCACTCCTTGCACGCCTTCATGGCGGCGGTGAGCTGGGCCTGGGTGCTGTCGGTCACGGCGCTGGTGTCGAGGTCCTGACCCTTGACCGGGTCCGGGATCTTGATCTTGTTCTCGCGCATGCATCCGGCGAACTTCACCGCGGCCTCGTGCCAGCTCAACGTGGCCGGAGCGGCGGAGGGAGCCGTGGCGGGCTCGGCGGAGGTGGCGGCCTTCGCGCCGGAGTTCGCCGTGCTGGCGAAGCTCTGTACCCCGCACGCCGTACTCAGCGCCAGTGTGGGAAGGACGGCCAGTACGGCGAGACGCCGTTTGGTGATCAACACGGTTCTCTCCAATGGGTCGGTTGACTGCCCATCACCTTGGCCCGTCCATATGAGCGACCCGTCCACACCATGTCATGAACGTGTAATAGCTTCCGAGACCGGACAAATCGCAAGTCATGGCCGTCGATACTGGAACGCATGGCACGCGTGTTGCTGGTCGAGGATGACCCGAGCGTCAGAAACGCCCTGACGATCGCCCTCAAGGGCAGGGACCACGAGGTCGAGTCGGCGGCGTCCGGGGAGGAAGGACTGGCGCTGCTGGCGCACTTCGCCGCCGACGTGGTGGTGCTCGACCTCATGCTGCCCGGTATCGATGGGTTCGAGGTCTGCCGCCGCATCCGCGCGACCACCTCGACCTCCATCATCATGCTCAGCGCGCGGGGCGACGACTTCGACGTGGTCGGCGGTCTTGAGGCAGGGGCGGACGACTACGTGATCAAACCGGTGAGACCCCAGGTGCTTGAGGCCCGGATCAGGGCGGTGCTGCGCCGTACGGAGAGTGTGCCCTCTCCGGTCGAGACCTACGACACGCTGCGCATCGACCGCGCCTCCCTGACCGTGAACAGGGACGGGCGGCGGATCGCGCTGCCGCCGATGGAGCTGCGCCTGCTGCTGCACCTGTCGGCCGTGCCCGGGCAGGTCTTCAGCAGGCAACAGCTGCTTGAGTCGGTGTGGGACCACGACTACCTGGGCGACTCACGGCTGGTCGACGCGTGCGTGCAACGGCTGCGTTCCAAGATCGAGGACGTGCCGGGCGAGCCGAGATACGTGCAGACCGTGCGCGGGTTCGGGTACCGCTTCGGGCCGGTATGACCTGGCTGCGAGGACTACGGGCCCGGCTGGTCATCACGTTCGTGCTGGTCGGCGGGCTGAGCGCGGTCGGGGCCGCCGGGCTGACCTACTACAAGGCGCAGAACAACCTGCTGGCCGGAGCGCAGAACCGGCTGCTGAAGGACTTCAGGTACCGGGTGCTGCTGCTCTCGCGTGACGTCGCACTGCCCGCGAACGACGAGGTCCTCGACCAGCTGGCCGAGGACCTGGAGGTCGGCAACCGCGACGTGTACGTGGTCAGGGACGGCGAGGTCCCCTCCGACAACCGCATCACCGGTGAACTGCGTGCGAGAGTCCTGCGGCGGGACGAACTGGTCTGGCAGCGGGTGGTGGACGATGGCGTGCCGTACCTCGTGGGCGGCAGCAGGGTCATGTTCGGCGCGGGCGGCGAACCATCGGGTATCACCGTCTATCTCGTCGAATCGCTCTCGCAGACCGCCACCGACGAGACGGCCGTACTGCGTGCCGCCCAGACCGCCACGCTGCCCGCCGTACTGCTGGCGGTGCTGGCCGGACTGCTGGCCGCGCGTGGCGTGCTGCGCCCGGTCGCCGACCTGGACCGCGCGGCCCGCCG
Source organism: Streptosporangium jomthongense (assembly GCF_042650425.1). Lineage (NCBI taxonomy): Bacteria > Bacillati > Actinomycetota > Actinomycetes > Streptosporangiales > Streptosporangiaceae > Streptosporangium > Streptosporangium jomthongense. The sequence continues at coordinate 35,927 of NZ_JBHSBC010000034.1, forward strand.
GCTGGGTGAGGGGCGGCTTGAGACCCGCCTGCCGGTACGGGGCGGCGACGAACTGGCCCGGCTGGCCGGGCAGTTCAACGCGACCGCCGCCGCGCTGGAGCACTCCGTCGGCGAGCTGCGTGAGATGGAGGCCAGGTCACGGCGGTTCGTCGCCGACGTCTCCCACGAACTGCGCACCCCGCTGGCCGCCGCGACCGCCGTCACCGACGTCCTGGAGGCCGGAGCCGACCGGCTCGACCCCAACGCCGGAACCGCCGCCCGGCTGGTGAGCGCCGAGATCTTCCGGCTCACCAGGCTCGTCGACGACCTGATGGAGATCTCCCGCTTCGACGCGGGCGCCGCCGTCCTCAACCTCAACGACGTGGACGTCGGCGCCGCCGTGGCCGCCTGCCTGCGCTCACGCGGCTGGGGCTCCGAGGTCGTCGTGGACCTGCCGCCGGACATCGTCGTCCCCCTCGACCCACGCCGTGTGGACGTCATCATCGCCAACCTCGTCGGCAACGCGCTGCGGCACGGCGAACCGCCCGTCACCGTCCGGGTGCGCGCGACCGACGACATCGCGACGGTCGAGGTCTCCGACCATGGCCCCGGCCTTTCCGCCGACGTCCTTCCGTACGTCTTCGAACGCTTCTACAAGGCCGACGCCGCCCGTGCCCGCTCGGAGGGCAGCGGCCTCGGCCTGGCCATCGCCCGCGAGAACGCCCTCCTGCACGGCGGCGACCTGACCGTCGCCCCCGGCCCTGGCGCCGTCTTCACCCTCACCCTGCCGAGGAAACGCACATGAGAACCCCCCTTCTCACGATCTGCGCGGCACTTCTCATGGCCTGTACGGCCTGCGGCATCGGTCCCAGCGAAGTGATCGGCGCCGGAGAACCCGCCCGTGGTTTCATCCAGGGCACTCCCCTGTACTTCGTGCGGGACGGCGATCTCATCCTGGTCAGCCGTCCCGACGCTCCGTTCGGGGCCTCCGAGGCCGTCGAACTGCTGCTCGGAGGGCCGACCGATCGGGAGCGGGAGCTCTCCCTCGGCACCCGGCTGCCCGATGGCCTGGCCGTCAAGGTGAGCGACCACGGGTTCACGCTGGACACGAGCGGTTCGAAGATGAGGAAACGCCTGACACCGACGATCCAGCCACGGAGCAAGGGCGTTCCGGCGATACCGGACCGCCGGTTGTCGACCCTCGACCTCGACCTGGTGGAAAAGCCGGAGGACCGGGCCGGTCTGGAGCCGCAGTCGTTTCCGACGGTCGGCCGCCTCTCGCGGCTGGCCACGGGACAGCTCGTCTGCACGATCGCCACCGCCACGGCAACCAGGAACCACATGAAGGTGAACGACGTGCGGGTGACCGTACCGGGTGGAAAACAGACACGCTGCAAGGACTTCATGTGACTTCCGGCCCGCACCGGCCGGTCGTCGAACGGAAAGCGCTTCCGAAAACCCCGTCCACGGCGAATTCCGAAGCGCCTCTCGAACGCGCCGCCTCGGTCCTCCCGAGCACGGTGGGAGATCAGTCCCAGGGGGTGTCGACCAGGGAAACCGACGGAAGAGGGCCGGCGCAGGCGGCGGTCGCGGCATAAAGCAGGGTGGCGGCGGTGACGATGGTGGTGATGACCAATTTCCTGACCGGCATGGTTACGGCCTTTCGCCTCGGTTGAACTCGCTGACTGCGACAGCAGGAACGTAGAGAGAAAGTCCTTTGCGGCCCTATCCCGCGCCTTACTCGCCCGGACGAGTAACCCGCGATAGAACGGCGATAGAGCCATGACAGCCGCCTGCTCATCATGGAACCTGAAAGGGTTGCCACCGGCAGGAGGCGAGACATGGTGCGAGAGGCGGGCGGTCGGTCAGCGGAGCGGACACGCGCGAGGACGAGCCGGTCCACCGGCAGGGCGACGCGCTTCGGCTTCCTGGGAGCCGTGGCGTTGTGGAAGGAGGACGGGGAGGTCAGGCTCTCCACAAGACGGGCGAGGACGGTCATGGCCCGGCTGCTTCTCTCCCCGGGCCAGTTGGTGAGCATGGACGCCCTGGTGGACGGGCTCTACGGCGAGCGTCCTGTCAAGAGCGCGCGCAACCAGATCCACCGAGGGGTCGGGGAACTCCGGCAACAGGGCGTCCTCATCGTCGAGCAGGACGGTTCCTACCTGCTCAGCACCCCCACCGAGGTGATCGACGCGTGGCGGTTCAAGAGTCTGACCGAGTCCGCCAGGACCGCGGCGCACCCCCGGGACAAGGTCAGGCTCCTGCAGGAGGCGCTGAAGGTCTGGCGTGGCCCGGCTCTGGCCGGGTTGGACAGCCAGGTGTTCAGGGCAGCGGCTGAGGAGTGGGAGGAGCGGCGGCTGACGGCGATCCAGGAGCGCTTCGGAGCCGACCTGGCCCTCGGCAACCACAACGACCTGATCCCCGAGATCCGGCGCCTGACCAGCGAACACCCGATGCGTGAGCACTTCTCCTGGCAGCTCATGACGGCCTGTTACCGGGCCGGTAGGACCGGGGAGGCCATCGCCGCGTTCACCAGGCTCCGTGAGGAGCTCGCCGAACAGCTGGGCATCGACCCCTCTCCCGAGTTGCGGCACCTGTACGAGCAGATCCTCCGCCAGGAACCCGTACCGACAGAGGACGCGCCGGTTCCCCGGCAGCTCCCGCCCCGCCCTCTGAAGATCACCGGCCGGTCCTGGGAGTTGGAGCGGATCCGGACGGCGCTGGAACGGGGCAGCCGTACGGTGGCGATCACCGGAGCCAGTGGCTCGGGCAAGACGACGCTGGCCCTGGAGGCGGCCCACGGTTCGGCGGAGCTCTTTCCCGACGGGCAGCTCTACAACACCGAGCCGGACGACGTGCTGCCCGGCATGCTGCGCGCGCTGGGCGACACGAGGGTGCCGAAACGGCAGGACGAACAGAACGGCCGCCTGCGCACTCTCCTGGCCAGTCGGCGCATCCTCATCGTGGTGGAGAACGTGGCCGGCGCGGCGCAGGTCCGCTCGTTCCTTCCGGCCTGCCGGGAGTGCGCGCTCATCGTCACCAGCCGTTCGTCCCTCTCCTCGCTGCGTGAAGCCGTACAGATCACGCTGGGCGGTCTGTCCGTCGATGACGCGTGGGCGCTTCTCGCCGACGGTGTGGGGGCCCATCGCCTGGCGGCCGAGCCCGAGGCCACCCATCGGGTGATCGAACTGTGTGACGGCCTGCCTCTGGCCGTGGACATCATCGCCGCGAAACTGGCCGCCAGACCGCACTGGGACATCGCCACCCTGGCCGCCCGCCTGGAGGACCCCGGCAGAATCCTGTCCGAGCTGCGCCATGACGACCTCGACATCCGCGCCGCCCTCGACAGCGGTTACCTCTCGCTGTCCCCTGAGGCCAGGACGCTGCTCAGGAAGATCGGCTACTCCGGAAAACAGGATGTCTCGGTCCAGGACGCCTCGTGTTTGGAGAAGATCTCACCGGCCGAGGCGGAATGGCGGATCGAGGCCCTCGTCGATGCGCGGATGCTCACGGTCTCCGGAATGGAAAGCGGTGGGCGGTTCACGTATCACTGTCCTCCGATGGTGCTGGCGCACTCAAGGGAACGGGCCCTGACCGAAGATCAGATCACCGAACTCGACGCGGCCGTCAGCCGCGTTCTCACCGGGATGGAAGACTCGACAGGTCGCCATTGATCTCCAAACCACAGGGGGGCAGAGTGCAGAACTGTGCGGCGTAGGCGTTTCGGCGGATCCCGGACCGCGGACTGCCTGGTCATCCTGTTCGCCTGGATACTGTCCTCCTCCGGCGCGAGCGGGACCGCTCTCATCGTTCAGGCGCTCATCGGCGGGCTGGCCTCGGTCGCCCTGTTCCGGCGACGGACACAACCCGTCCCGGTCCTGGTCGTCAACCTCGTGTGCGCCCTGGCGACACAGCTCCTGGTGTCGCATCCGGTGCTGCCCGGGGCGCTGGCGGTGGCCCTGTACGCCGTCGGCAGGCACGCTCCGCCCCGCGTCTCCTGGACGGCGGCGGTGGTCGCCGGTCTGGTCTACGGCGGCACGCTCGTTGTCCTGCACGCCCTTGGCTCCCCGATCCTCAACCGGGACGCGGACGGACAGCTGTCCGTGGCCTTCCTCGTCGCCGCGCTGCTGCTGTGTCCGCTTTTCCTGCTGGTCGCCTTCGGGTGTCTGGTGCGGCTACGCCACGAGCTGAGAGAACGTGAACGGTCCGAACTGGAGGCGACGGCCGTACGGGCCGAGCGGGCGCGTATCGCGCGGGAGCTCCACGACGTGGTGGCCCACCACATCAGTACGGTGAACGTCCTGCTCGGCGCGGCACGGACGATCCTGCGCAAGGACCCCGACCGGGCGGAGACGGCGCTGGCCACGGCTGAGCGGAACGGCCGCGACGCCATAGCGGAGCTGCGGCACCTGTTACACGTGCTGCGCGCCGAGCAGACGCACAGACCCGAGAGTGAGGACCACGCGACGGGGGTCGCCCTTCTGCCCTCTCTCGTGGAGCGGGCACGGGGCGCCGGGCAGCGGGTCCGGCTTGAGGTGACCGGAGATTCGTTCCCGCTGGGGGCCACCGTGGACAACGCGGTCTACCGGATCGTCCAGGAGGCGCTGACCAACTCCCGCAAACACGCCGCCGGAGCCGCGGCCACCGTCACGGTGGCCTACCTTCCCGGGGCTGTCGAGGTGGAGGTGAGCGACGACGGCCCGGCCGTACAGCACACGTCGGAGACGAACGGCTTCGGCCTGCGTGGAATCACCGAGCGTGTCACCCTTTGTGGCGGGGAACTGCAGATCGGGTCCGTTCCAGAGGGAGGTTTCCGTGTCCGTGCACGCATCCCGGCCGATCAGGGTGCTGATCGTCGATGACCAGGCGCTGATCCGGGCGGGTTTCGGGATGATCCTTGAGGCCCAGGAGGACATCGTCGTGGTGGGCGAGGCCGAGGACGGCGACGCGGCGTGCCGGATGTGCGCGCGGTCGGCTCCGGACGTGGTGCTGATGGACGTCCACATGCCCAAGGGCGTCGACGGCATCACCGCCACCAGGCGCATCACCGCCGAGCATCCCGGCGTCCGGGTGGTCGTGATCAGCACCTTCGACCTCGACGAACATGTCATGGAGGCGCTGTACGCCGGGGCGTCCGGTTTCGTGTCCAAGGAGATCCCCCCCGAGGAGCTGGTGCGAGCGGTACGGATCGCTCACGAGGGCGAGTCCGTGGTGGCCCCCCGGCTGCTGACCAGGCTGATCGAGAGCTTCGTCCGCTCACCGCCGCCACGCCATCGTCCCAGGCTGACGGGCGTCACCGACCGCGAACAGGACGTGCTGGTGTTGATCGCCCGCGGCCACTCGAACGCCGAGATCTCCGCCGCTCTCAAGGTCACCAGATCGACCGTCAAGAACCACGTGACCAGCCTCTTCGCCAAAACCGGGGTACGCGACCGGGCCCAGGCAGTGATTCTGGCCTACGAGGCCGGACTCGTGAAGCCGGGGGACCAGGCCCCCAGAGCGGCCGGCTCGTAGGACTCGGGTCCCAGGGCGAGGACCCTCTTGGAGGGGGAGGAAACCCCGCAGGTCAGCGGCGATCCTGAAGAAGTCCGCAGAACACGGCTTCTTCATGGAGAGCACCATGAAACTGCTGGCCGCCGGTTTCCTCATGACCGCGACGACCCTGTACACGGTGACACCCGCCTCCGCGGCTCCCATGATCGACTGGAGGCCCTGCCCGAACGACGTGGCCGCGCAGTGCGCGAGTCTGCGGGTTCCCGTGGACTGGGCGCGTCCAGAGGGCCGGACGATCGCACTGCGGCTCATGAAGCTGCCGGCCCTCGCGCCGGACAGGCGCATCGGCACCCTGTTCGACATCCCCGGCGGGCCGGGGGAAAGCGGCACGGAGGCGCTGAAGCGCCCCTCTGAGCTGCACAAAGCGCTGCGTCAGCGGTTCGACGTCGTCGGCTACGACCCGCGTACCACCGTGGCCCTGTCGGCTCTTCCCGCCTCGTGCACCCGGACCTGGTCCACGCTCACCGACCCGCGCGACCATGCCGCCTACGCCGGACAGGTCAGGGCCCTGAGCAGAGGGGTCGCCGCCTGCAGGCGCGACGATCGCACCGGCCTGCTCACCCACCTCGACTCGATCTCCGCGGCCAGGGACATGGAGGCGGTCCGCCGAGCCCTCGGCGAGACCCGGCTCACCTTCACCGTCAGGTCGTACGGCGGGGTGCCGATGACGGCCTACGCCCGCCTGTTCCCCGAGCGCGTCCGCGCCGCCTACCTCGACGGGGTTCCCGACCACGTTGACGCGTGGACCGGCAGAGGCAGGGAGTGGCTCACCGGCACCGAGCAGGCCTTCGACCGTTTCGTCTCCTGGTGCGCCGCCACCACCGCGTGCGAACTGCACGGCAGGAACGTCAGGTCGCTTTGGCGCCGGCTGGTCCGCCGGGCCGACGCGTTCCCCGTCCCCGTGCTGAAGGGGGCCTTCGCCGGGCGCGAGCTCACCGGCTGGCACCTCAGGATCTCCGCTCCCGTCCTCCTGCTGCCCGGTGTCGCCGGAGACAGCTCCTGGCGTGCCTTCGCGGCGTCCGTACGGGGAGCCCTGCGGGGGGACGCCTCGGGGTTCGCGATGCCGAGCCTCGGAAACCTGCGGCACTGGACCAGGCCGGTGGTTCTCGCCCTGCAGTGCCCGGACGGCCTCTGGGGCAGGACCGGTTACCCGGCCCTCCGCGGAAACCGTGGGTTTCTCGAACGGCTCTCCCCCGACTTCGGTGCCCTGTCCTATCCCAACCTGGCGTGTACCGGCTGGACCGTCCCCCTTGCCAATCCGCCCCGGCCACTGCCCGCGAGGAGGCTTCCCCCCTTCCTCGGAGCGGGAACCCACCCGGGCGACTACACGCCGACCCGCCGCCTGCTCAGGCACATACCGGGCTCGGCGACCGTGCGCTACGACGGCCCGGGTCACGTCATCTACCTGGGCGGAATGCCGGGCGCCCACTGCGTGGTCGAGCACGCGGTGCGCTACCTGACCGACCTCACCCTGCCCTCGGGTGCCGTCTGCCGGGCGAAGAAGTGACGAGGAAGCGTGCGGGAAACGGGGCCTGCGAGAGTTTCACATGTCAGCAAGGACGGGGCGAAACAAAAAACGCCCCGGCCGTTAAAACTAAAAAACACGCGAAACGCGTTTTCGAAAGGAAGAAACATGAACGAGAAGACCTTCGTCTACGAGGTTCCGGCTCTGGTCGAGGTTGGCGACTTCTCCGAGCTCACCCAGCTCACCAACCGCGGCAAGTGGGCCGACAGCATCTGGGGCTACTACTTCGACTAATTCGAAGAGTAACTAGCCGCGACGGTGTCCGGCGGCGGCGCCGCCGGACACCGTCTCCAACACGGAAAAGGAGGCCGGGATGAAATTCATCATTTTTCCCGACAATCCGGAAGCGGACAGGATCAGGAGTATCCTTCCCACCGCGCTCGGCGAGAAAGTGTTGACGCATCGTTCCGGCCGACCGTGGCTTCTGGGCCAGTGGCCCGACTTCGACATCGTCCAGGCTGAGTCGGCACACGCCAGGGTCGCCCTTCTGGGAACGGTGGACATCACCGAGACCGCCCTGGCCGAACGGCTCCGCCGGGTCCGCTCCATACGTGACCTCGACGCCCTGGCGAGCTCGATCGCGGGGTCGTTCCACCTGATCGGCTCCGTGAACGGCACGGTAAGGGCACAGGGCAGCATCTCGACCGCCCGGCAGATCTTCTACGGCACCGTCATGGGCGTCACCGTCGCCGCGGATCGCCCGCAGAGTCTGGCCGAGCTCACGGGGGCCGGGATCGATGAGGAACGTCTGGCGCTGCACCTGCTCACCCCGTTCGGAGCGCCGTGGCCGTTGAACGAGGTAAGCATGTGGAAGGGCGTCCGCGCCCTGACACCGGGGTGCTACCTGGAGATCTCCGCCAACGGCGCCGATCGCCAGGTGCCCTGGTGGACGCCTCCCGAGCCCACGGTCCCGCTGGCCGAGGGAGCGGTGAAGGTCCGCGAGGCCCTGGACGCCGCGGTCACGGCCAGAAGCCGGGGAACCGGCGTCCTCAGCTCGGACTTCTCCGGCGGAGTGGACTCCACCAGCCTGTGTTTCCTCGCCGCCGGGAAGAGCAGCGAGTTGGTCACCGTCCACTACGAGGCCTCGGGCAGCCTGAACGACGACAAGCACTGGACCGACCTCTGCAGAACCGACCTGCCGCACGCCCGGCATCTGACCGTACCGCGCGGCACGGGCCCCGCCCTGTACTCCCCTTTGGCCGAGGCCCGGCTCGACCTTGAGGGGCCTGCTCCTCTGGCCCGCCCCCGCGCGCGCATCGAGCACGTGCTGCGGCTGGCCGCCGAAACCGGTGCCACCCGACACATGCAGGGAACGGGGGGCGACGAGCTGTTCTTCGCCACCACCACCTGCCTGCACTCTCTGTCACGCCAACAACCGCGACGATCCATGCAACACATCAGGGCCGCCGCGTCACGATATCGCTGGAACCTGGCCACCACGGTGCGCCAGATGTCCGCCATCAAGCCCTACGCCCGCTGGCTGGCCAGGAGCACCGACCAGCTCACCGACCAGCGGGTCTGGGGATACGAGACCGGGTGGGAACCGTCCCTCCGCATGCCACCCTGGGCGACCGAGGAGGCCGTGCTGACCGCGCGCAGGTTGATCCGCGAGGCGGCGGCCGCGGGCCCCGAACCGTTCTCCCCCCTGCCGGTCCAGCACGAGATGATCCGCGCCGTACAGGCGAACGGCTGGATCATCCGCGGAGTCTCCCGGATCGCGGAGCAGTTCGGCATCCTGCTGGAGGCTCCGTACACCGATGACCGTGTTCTTGAGGCTGCGCTCTCCATCCGCCTTGAGGACCGGATCTCGCCCACCCACATGAAACCCGTCCTCGCCACCGCGATGCGAGGGCTGGTCCCCCATGTCCTCGACCGCCAGACCAAGGCCGACGGAAGCACCGACTTCTACGAGGGGTTGCGCCGGCACCGGCACGAGCTCTGGGCCATGTGCGAGGACTCACACCTGGCCAGGATGGGTCTCATCGACCCTGAGGCGATCCGCCCGGTCCTCTTCGGAGAGCACGCGGACGCACGGCCGTTCATGCCGTTCGACTCCACGCTGGGTGTCGAACTCTGGCTTCGATCCACAGCCGACCGTGAAGGAGCACCGTGATGGCCTGGCGTCTGCCCGCGCATGTGACGTTCACCGAAACCGACACCGGGGCGGTCCTTCTGGACAACCGCCGCGGCAGATACTGGCAGACCAACGACACCGCGGCGATCGTGCTGAAGTGCCTCATGGCCGAGGGGGACCTCGAATCGGCGGTCGCGGTGCTGCGTGAACGGTACCCGGACGCGGCGGACCGGGCCGCCGACGACGTCCAGCAGATGATCGAGAAGCTGGCCGCGGCCAAGCTGGTGACCCGGTGAGTCCCAAGATGGTGGCGCTTCAGCAGGCCACCGCGCCCCCCTGGCGGCTACGCCCCGTCGTGCTGGCCGCCATCCTCCTGGCCTGGCCGCTGGCCCGTTGCGCCCCCTACCGGTTGCACGCCGTACTCCGCTCCCTGAGCAAAGGGGCCAGGGCGGCGACCGCGGAGGAGGCGGAGCGGGCCAGAAACGCGATCGTGGGCCTGAGCCTCAGGCACGGTGGCCCGCGCTGCCTCGAACGATCCATCGCGATCGCCCTCATGTGCCGGGCGGCGGGCAGCTGGCCGGACTGGTGCGCGGGTGTGAGCACCCACCCCTTCGAGGCCCACGCGTGGGTCGAGGCGGAGGGGGAGCCCATCGGTGAGAACCCCGACGAGATCATTCATTTCTTCATCACCATGAAAGTGTCGGTCCGCTCATGACTGTGCAGAAGACCTCCGTGGAACAGCGGCTCTCATCCGCCGTGGGTCTGGAGCAGGTGAGTCACGTCTACGGCGCGAACGAGACCACCGTCACCGCGCTGAAGAACGTGACGTGGTCCTTCACGCCGGGCTCCTTCACCGCGGTGATGGGGCCCTCGGGCTCCGGCAAGACGACCTTGCTGCAGTGCGTGGCGGGACTGCTCGAACCCACCGACGGCTCGGTTCTCCTCGGCGAGCACCGCCTCAACGGGATGTCGGAGAAGAAGCTGGCGACCATCCGCCGTGACCTGATCGGCTTCGTCTTCCAGGCCTTCAACCTGATCCCGGCGCTCACCGCCGCCGAGAACATCACGCTCCCCCTCCGGCTGGCGCACCGTGCCACGGACCAGGCCTGGATGAACGAACTCGCCAGTCGCGCCGGCATCGCCAACCGCCTGAGCCACCGGCCGCACGAGCTGTCCGGCGGGCAGCAGCAGCGGGTGGCCATCTGCCGGGCGTTGATCACCAAGCCACGCGTCCTCTGCGCCGACGAACCGACCGGTGCCCTGGACAAGGCCTCAAGCAAGGCGGTGCTGTCGGTGCTGCGCGACGCCGTCACCGAACTCGCCCAGACCGTGATCATGGTGACCCACGATCCGGTCGCCGCCGCCCACGCCGACCAGGTGCTCTTCCTCGTGGACGGAAGGATCGTCGACGTCATGACGGCGCCCACCCCCGAGCGGGTGGCCGCCACCATGACGCGTCTGGCAGGTGAGGACTGATGCTGTCCATCGCATGGAGCACGCTGCGGCGTCAGCCGGGCGTGCTGCTCGGGGCGTTCCTGATGATCGCCATCGGGTCCGGCCTGATCAACGCGTTCGCCGTCATCCAGTACTCGGCGACGCACGCGGAGGCACCGGTCGAACGGTACTCGGCCGTCCCCGTCGTGGCGGGAGGGGGCACGGGGCTGTTCACCCAGGAAGCGGTCAAGCGGGTCCGGGGGCTTTCCTCCGTCCGCGAGGTCGTGCCGGAGCTGACGTTCACCGCGATCGTGCTGGACAGGCACGGGCAGCCGGTGCTTCCGCTCACGAGAATCGCGCAGTTCGGTCACGCCGCGGCGAGCGCGAAACTCACCCCCTTCGCTCTCCGTGAGGGCCGGTGGCCCGCCGGCCCCGACGAGGTGGTGCTGGACCGGGAGCTGGCCGAGGCGGCCGAGGTGTCTCTCGGACAGCCGGTGCCGGTGCTCGTGGCCGGCGCGAGCCGTACCTACCGGCTGGCCGGGACGGCGGAGCCCGGATCCTCAACAGGGCCGCTGCCCTACCAGCGCACGCTCTTCTTCGCCGACGAGCGCGCCGCCGAGCTGGCCGGACGCGGCGCCGGACGGGTGGACGCGCTGGGGATCTCCGTCAACTCCGGGTTCAGCCCCGCGACGGTCGCGGCGGAGGTCGAATCCCTGCTGAGCCAGACGGTCCGGGGTGACGCCCCGGGACCGGCGGGACTGCCGACCCTGCGCGTGGCCGCGGGAGCCGACCGCGGCGTACTGGAGGGAAGCCTGCCCGACGACCGGGCGACCGGACAGACCATGAGCATGCTGACCGCGATCGTCGCCCTCATGGCCATCACCGTGATCAGCGGCGCGCTGATCACGTCGATCCGCCGCCGTTCCCGGCAGCTCGCCCTGCTCAGGGCGGTCGGCGCCACCCCGGGACAGGTCAGGTCCCTCTGCCACGCGGAGGCACTGATCCTCACGCTGGTCGGCGGAGTCGTCGGAGGTGTCCTGGGGCTGGGGATGGCCGAACTGCTCGTCGTCGCCCTGCGTTCCAGGGAGATCTTCAACCCGGCGTTCCGGGTGAGCTACAGCGCGCAGCCGATGGTCCTGGCCCTCGTCGCCACCATCCTGGCCGGCCAGGTGGCCGCCTGGCTGACGGCACGCACCGCGTTGAGAATCAGGCCCGCGGAGGCTCTTGCCGACTCCGTCGCGGTGACCGAGCAGACCGGGAAGAGCACTCTCAAGATCGTGGTGGGTGTCCTGGCGCTGGCCGGCGCGGGCACCGTCCAGGTCCTTGGCATGACCGGTCTGATGCCGCCCGCCCTGCGTGGCGTCTACGGCGTGCTGGCGAGCGGGCTGGTCATGGTCGGCATCGGGTTCATCGGTTCCTGGGTGGTCTACGGACTGGCCCGGGCCAGCCGTGCCCCCATCACCGCGCTCTCCTCGGTCAGCGGCTATCTGGCCGCCGCGAACGTACGGTTCCAGCACCGCCGGTACGCGGGGGTCGTGGCACCGCTCGCTGTGGGAGTGGCGATCGCGGGATGGGCCCTGAGCAGCCTCCCGCTCTACACGCTCAGCACGACGGAGGAGGCGGCGGAGCGGATCAGCGCGGACTACATCCTCAGGACGCCGCTGATCCGCGACGCCTACATCGGGCTCAGTGAGAAGACCCGGCAGGAGGTGGCGGGCATCGCCGGTGTCACGGCCACCGTCGGCCTGTGGGACGCCTGGGCTCAGGCCACGCCCGTACGCACGGGATCGGCCGGGGGGATCCAGGACACCGCCGCCACCTACGCGACCGTGACCACCGGCAAGGTCGACGGGCTGCTCGACCTCCAGATCCAGCAGGGCAGACTCTCCGACGAGGGAGTCGCCGTGGGCCACTCCTACGCGCAGCAGCGTGGCATCTCGCTCGGAGACCGGGTGGAGGTACGCATCACGGGCGCGTCGTCCCCGGTCGTCCTGCCGGTCACGGCCGTCTTCGGCCTGGACAAGGGCGGCCAGGAGGGTCTGCTGCTGCCCGGCCGTGCCCTCTCGGGCCATGTGGCCACGCCCGCCTACAACCGGATCCTGGTCCAGGCCGAACCCGCCGCGCAGTCGCGACTCCACGACGTCGCCGGAGGGAGCGGACTGGTCAAGGTCGAGTCGACAGGGGAGTTCCGTCAGCGGTACGTGGCGGAGCGCGCGGCCGGCACCTCCAGCATCGGCATCCTCGCCGTGGTTCTGGTGGGCGGCTTCCTCCTGTTGGCCGCGGTCAGCGCGCTGGTGCTGAGCGCGGTGGACCGCGCCGGGGAGTTCAACTCCTTCCGCCAGATCAGCGCGGCCCCGCGGCAGATCATCGTGATGGTCGTCTACGAGATGGTGCTGACGGTCGTCCCCGCCTGGTTGCTGGGGGTGATGGCGACCGCGTGGATGGCCTTCCTCATGGCGGGCGGAGACGTCGCGGCGGCCGTACGGGCGATGCCCGTGGGCACCCTCGCCACCTTCGGGCTGGTCGGGCTGGTCACCGCCGTCGCCGGATGCCTGGTGGCCTCGCGTACGGCGATGAGAAGCCTCAACCGATTCGAGATGGGCTGATGAACGCCACGACGGGAGACATCCGGACACGCCTGCCCGCCTGGCGGCTCCTGGCGAGCCACAGCCTTCCACACCGCGGACCGCTCCTGGCGGGCGGTGCCCTGAACCTCGTGGGAACCGCGGCCGGACTCGCCCAGCCACTGGTCGCCAAGCAGGTCATCGATGCGATCGGCGTGGGAGGGACGTCGTGGAGCCCGGTGCTGGCACTCGTCGGGCTCGTCGTCCTCAGCGCGCTCTGCGCCGCGTGGGGCACCTACCTGCTGGAACGGGTGGCGGCGTCCGTCGTGTGCCGCGCCCGTGGCAACCTCATCACGAGGATCATGCGTTTACGGGTCGACGCGCTGGACCGCCCCGGCGACCTGATCTCACGGGTGACCTCCGACACGACGCTTCTGAGCGGCGCCGCCTCGCAAGCCCTGGTGGAGCCGCTCAGCGGCGCCCTCATGCTCGTCGGCGGCATCACGCTGATGGCCCTGCTCGACCTTCCGCTGCTCGCCGTCACCGCGGGCATCCTGATCCTCATTCTGGGAGTGGTCGGCCTGGCCATGCCCAGGATCTCGCGCGCCCAGCAGGGTGTGCAGCAGTCGGTCGGAGAGATCACGACGGCTCTGGAACGGGCGCTTGGCGCCTTCCGCACCGTGAAGGCGAGCGGTATGGAGAGCGCCGAGATATCCCGGCTGGGAACCGCCGTCGACCAGGCGTGGCGGCATACCGTCGGCGCGGCGAAGTGGGCCGCGCTCGCCCGGGTCTCCTCGGGGCTCGCCATCCAGGTGGCCTTCCTCACCGTGCTCGGAGCCGGGGCCGCCCGGGTCGCGTCCGGTGATCTCTCCGTGTCCTCGCTGGTGGCGTTTCTGCTGTACCTGTTCAACCTGGGCCAGCCGATCGCGACCCTCGTGCAGGGCGCCACGGAGATGCAGGTGGGCCTGGCCGCCGTACGTCGCATGCGCGAAGTGGAGGACCTGCCGGTCGAGGCGGAGGGGCGGCCCACGGCCACGGTGGACAAGCCCGTCTACCGGCAGGCCACGGCCGCCTTCCAGAAGGTCTCCTTCGGCTACGGCGAGGAGCCCGTCCTGCGCGAGGTCAGCTTCACCGTCGCCGGCGGCGAGGTCACGGCGGTCGTGGGCGCGTCCGGCGCCGGGAAGACCACCCTCTTCTCCCTGCTGGAGCGCTTCTACGAGCCGTCGTCGGGGATCGTCACGCTCGACGGCAAGGACGTGCGGCAGTGGCCGCTGGCCGAACTGCGTCAGCAGATCGGTTACGTCGAGCAGGACGCCCCCGTTCTGGCCGGCACGCTCAGGGAAAACCTGTGTTACGCCACGCAGGAGGTCTCCGAACAGGAGCTGGAACACGCGCTGGCCAGGACGAGGCTCACCGAGTTCGTCGCGAACCTGCCCGACGGTCTCGAAACGCGGATCGGCCACCGGGGCACGACGCTCTCCGGTGGCCAGCGTCAGCGGATAGCCATCGCACGTGCCCTGCTGCGTCGTCCGCGGATCCTGCTGATGGACGAGGCGACCTCCCAGCTCGACGCGGCCAACGAGCTCGCGCTGCGGGAGACGATGACCGCCGTGGCGAAGACGACCACGGTCGTCATGATCGCCCATCGGCTCTCCACCGTGGTGGGGGCCGACCGCATCGTGGTGTTGGAGGGCGGGCGGGTGCGTGCCAGCGGAACCCACGAGGAACTGCTGGCGGCGGACGGCTTCTATCGGGAACTCGTCGGCAGCCAGCTCCTTTCCGGCCGGCGCGCCTGAGGAATGCCGTGATCGACGAGATACGCTCACGCCCCGCCGGCCCTGTCCGGGTGAAGGTCCCGGTGAGGCTCTACGGAACCCGTTACGACCAGGTCCCTTTCGGTGGGCTGGTGGAAAGGTTCGCCGACCGTCACCGAAGCCTCCTGAGAGCGAAGGCCGCGGCCTTCGAGGACGTCCTCACCGAGGACGCCTGGGACTCCCTGACGGCGAACCTGATCGACGGCCTGGTCTCCGTCAGCCACCAGACTCTGATCTTCGAGCTCAACGAGTCACGGACCGGCGGGCTGCTCACCGGAGAGACGCCCGAGGACAGATATCGCCATTACAACGACCACCTGCTGGGTGACCCGTCCTACCTCGCCACTCTTTCCGGCAGGTACCCCGGGCTCGGCCGGGCTCTGCTGAGCCATGCGGAGAACTGGCTGACGAACTCCCTGGAGCTGCTCTCCCGGCTCACCACCGATCTTCCTCTGCTTCGGCGGCATGGATGGATATCGGAGGGCACGACGACGGTCGACGCGCTCCGCTGCGGCCTCGGGGATCCGCACAACGGCGGCCGATCCGTCACAGAGGTGGCCTTCCACGGCGGAGTCCGGGTCATCTACAAGCCCCGGCCACTCGACGCCGAGGAGCTGTACGGCCAGGCCGTCACGTTGCTCAACGACCTGAACGGTCTCGGCGACCACGGCGACAGGGCCGAACTACGGGCGATGCGGGTCATCAACCGGGGCCGGTACGGCTGGTGCGAGTTCATCGGTCACAGTCCCGCCTCCGGTCGCGAGGCAATCAGCAGGTTCTACCGCCGGATCGGCTCCTGCGCCGCGCTGCTGACCTGTCTGGCCGCCACCGACATCCACATGGAGAACCTCAGGGCGGCGGGCGAGTTCCCCGTTCCGATCGATCTCGAAACCGTTCTCCAGCCCTTGCCCTCCTCCTCGGCCGCCGCGGACTCCGCCGCGGACAGGGCCTTCGCGTCGCTCTCCCGAAGCGTCCTGGCCACCGCGATGGTCCCCGGACGGCAGCTCCCCCTGGAAACCAGTGCGATAGGCGGTGGGCTGGGCGGTCCGAGGTCGCTGAGAAGGCTCGCCCTGGTCGCGCCGTTCACCGACGTGATGCGGACAGGGCTGATACCCGCGACCCTGGAGAAGACCGGGAACCTTCCCTTCCTGAACCACGGGCGGGTTCAGCCCGCGGCCCACGTCCCCGATGTCGTCCGGGGATTCCTGGACGCCTACGACGCCATCGCGGCGAACAAGCCCGCCTTCCTCGCGCTGGTCCGCCGGTTCCGCGACGCCGAGATCCGCTATCTGCCCCGGCCGACCCAGGTCTACGGCGTGCTGTTGGGCGAGCTCCATCATCCTCGTCGTTTTCGAGAGCCCCTGGAGACGGGGGAGCTCTGGCCCGAACCGGCCGAGGCGGAGCGGGACCGGTTGCTGGCCGAGGCGGAGCGAGGCCAGTTGCTGGCCGGGGACGTTCCCCGCTTCTTCACCAGCGCCTCGTCGACCTCGCTCCGTTTCGGGGAGGACGGCGAGATCGACGGCTTCTTCCACGAGACGGGCTGTGAGGCGGTCGAGCGCAGGCTGCGGATGTTCGGCGCCGAGGACCGTGCCGCCCAGCTGGACATCCTGACCTCCGCTCTCAGCACCCTGCCGCACTCCTCGCCCCCCTCCGTCCTCGCCTCCTCCCGCCCGGCTTCCGGGCGGAGGAGCCTGCGGGACAGCACCCGTGAGGCCGTCGACGCGCTGGCCGACGAGGCGATCCTCGGAAGAACGGACTGTACCTGGATCGGTCTGGCCGGAGACAGCGCGAGCGACGAGCCACGCACCTATGGGGCACTTCCCACAAGGCTGTACGACGGGCTGTCCGGTATGGCCCTCATGTTTGGCTACGCGGCGAAGGTGTACGGGGACGATCGTTATCTTGGGCTGGCGTCACGGAGCATGCGTCCGGTTCTCGCCGAACTGCGGAACGAACGGCTGGTCGGCGCGTACACGGGAATGGCGGGTACGTTCTACGTCCTGGCGCACCTGGCGGTGCTGACCGCCGACGAGACCCACCTCGACGTCATCGACCACTGGACCCCGCTCTTCATCAGGAACATCGGTGAGCGGTGGGAACCCGGCCTGGTCTCAGGGCTGGCCGGGGCGGCCGTGGTGGCCTGCGACCTCTACGAACGACATGGCCTCTCCGGGCTGAAGCCGGCGATCGCCCTCTGCGTCGAGCGGCTGACGGGCTCTCCGTGGGATGACGTGGACGACGGCTTCGCCAACGGGAGGGCCGGAATCGGCTGGGCGCTGCTCAGGTCCGGCCGGGCCCTGAAGGATGCCGGAGCAGAGGAGGCGGGACTCCAAGCCCTGGCCTCCGGCCGGGGCATGACGGCCGCTGAGCCTCACTGGTGCAGTGGCGCCGCGGGAACGGGAGTCTCCCGGCTGCTCGCCCACCGCCTGCGGCCCTCCCCGGCGTTCGTCGAAGAGGTGGCCGGAGCCCTGCCCGTGGTCACGAGGAAAAACCCGCCCGCCGACCACGGTCTCTGCCACGGGGGGCTTGGTGGTCTGGAGTTCCTCCAGCTCACAGCCGAACGCCTCCCCCGGCTGGGGCGAGAGCCGTACCGGCGGATGAGGCGGGATCTCGTGGCGAGCGGCGCCGTCGTCGCACACGCGCACGGCGGCCGTTTTCCCGGGCTGCTCACCGGAAGGGCCGGAGCCTGCCTGTCCCTGTTGCGGCTGGTGGCCCCGGAAGAGGTGCCTTCTGTGCTCTCCCTAGAAGGGGCAAAAAAGACATGAGGGATTTTTCATTATGAATACTGATAATCGCGTACGGCGTCGCGAGCTCTTCAACAAGGACGCGGACGGCTACCGTTCATCGCGGCCCGGCTACCCCACCCGCGCCTACCGGCTTCTTGAGGAGGCCGGCGCACTGCGCCCCGGCGCCAAGGTCCTGGAGATCGGCGCGGGCAGCGGGCAGGCCACCCGGGAACTGCTGGACCGGGGCGCCGATGTCTGCGCCGTGGAACTGGGGGCCGACTTCGCGGCCCGGCTCCGTGCCGAGTTCCACGACCGGCCGCTCACCGTGATCGAAGGTGACTTCGACACGCTCCCCGACCTCAGCGGGGACTTCGACCTTGTGGTGTGCGCCTCAAGCCTGCACTGGCTGGACAGGTCCACCGCTCTGCGGAGGATCGCGTGCCTGCTTCGCCCCGGCGGCTGGATCGCGGCGTGGTGGACCGTCTACGGAAACCCGGCAAGGCCCACTCCTTTCCGCAGCGCGCTCAACGCCGTTCTTCGCCACCACCGCCCTGCGGGAGTCCTGGATGTTGTCGGACCGTTCGACCGTGATGTCTGGATCGAAGCGTTGGGCGCCGCCTCCTTCGAGGGCATCCGGACGGAGGTGATCCAGTGGCCGATGACGATGTCGGCCCAGGAGCTCTCCCGGCTGTACGCCACCTTCGCCGCAGTCCGGGAACTCTCCGAACCGGTCAGGGACGCCCTTCTGCGGGACATCGAGGCCACCGCGGAGGCGCTCGGCGGCCGGGTGACGGAACACTGCGTCACCGTTGCCTACCTGGCCCGGCGAAACCTGCTGGGCTGACCCTCGTGCCGCACGACGAACAGCCCCCTGGAAGCGTCCGTAGCGCCCACCTGGCGACCATGGCCGCCGACCACGCCCAGCTGAGCTACGAGTATCTCAATTCCGGTGACATCGACGCCTACACCTCTCTCTTCGAGAAGGACGCCGTGTTGCACCGCCCGGAGCTGACCATCTACGGAAGAGAGGAACTGGAACGCTACCACCAGCGGCACGCCGGTCTCCGCCGTTACTCGGTGAGCAGGATCATGGTCTCGGCCTGCGGGGAGCACGTCGTCGTCATCGGCAGCACGACGGAGACGACCGCCGGCGAGCAGACGGGTTTCGCCGACGTGTTCACCGTTTCGAGCTGCGGCCTGTTCATCTCTCAGCGAGCCTTCCACTTCGCTCTCGGACGACGAGGTCCGCGATGATCCTCCCGGCCTCCCTTGTCCACTGCGTCGCCTCCCGTTCCTGGAACAGCGCCTGAGCCTTCTCCGCCAGCTCCCGCGCCTGGACGACGTCTCCCTGGACGGCCAGGACCCGAGCCAGGTCGAGCCGTATCTGAGCCGCGCCGAGATCGTCCATGACGCTTTCCCGGATCTCAGCCGCGTGACGCAGGGCCCGCTCGCTCAGATCGAACTTCCGGCGATGACCGTAGACGACGCCGAGACTGTGCAGGGCGTAGCTCTCGCCGATGATGTCACTGTTCTCCCGCACCATTCGCAGAACGGCGCTCCCCACCTCTTCGGCCTGCTTGTAGTTCGCGCTCAGAAGATGCGCCTTGCCGAGCTTGTGCATCACCTGGGCCTCCACCCGGAGGCTGCCCGTCTGTCTGGCGATGTTCAGCGCATGGCCCAGCTGCGCCTCCGCCTCCGCGTACCGTCGCCCGTCGAGTTCGATCTGGGCGAGCTTGGCCAGGACGTGGGCCTCCCCGACCAGGTCGCCGACCTGTTGGAAACCGGTGAGCGCCTGCCTGTACAGGTGTTCTGCCCTGTCCGGTGAGCCCTGGCGGTATTCGAGCATCGCGAGGTTCCGCAACGCCAGCGCCATTCCGTGCGTCTCCCCGAGCTCCTGGAACCGGGTGAAGGCCAGCTCCAGCAGGGGCCGTGCCAGGGCCGGCCTCTGCTGGTTGAGGTGCATCGAGCCGAGTGAACACATGAGCGCCGCCATGCCTCGCTCGTTACCGGCCAGCCGAGCGGCGCTGAGGGCGCTCTCGTGAGTGTCCTGCCAGTCCTCGAAGTAGCTGCGTGTCTCGAAGAGGGTGACCAAGGTGACCGTCAGGTCCCAGCACACCTCGACCAGACCGTGTTCTCCGGCCAGGACCACCGCCGCGCAGAGATTGGCCCGTTCCTGCTCCAGCCAGTCGAGGGGACGCGTCAGGAGGCGGTCGAGCTGGTCCTCGGGCAACCTCCAGCGCGGCGCGTCCCCGTGCAGCAGGGTGTAGTCACCGCCGTACAGCCGCCGATGCGCCTCCTCCGCGAGGTGCAGCCAGCAGCCCAGCACGCGTTCGAGAGCGGCCGTCTTGCCTGTGTCGTCCTCGTGCTCGTCCAACCTCTCCCGTGAGAAGGCGCGGATGAGGCCGTGGAACTTGTAGCGCGGGTAACCACCGCCGTCGATGCCCGCCACGTCCAGCAGCCGGGCGTCGACGAGCTCCTCAAGGCGGTCCATGGCCCGATACGTCTCGCCGTCGAGTACGGCCGCGGCGAACCAGTAGGGAATCGTCTCGCCTTCCGCCAGGCCGAGCAGGTCCAGCAGCCGACGGGCCGTCTCACCCATCCCGTCGTAGGTGAGCGACAGGCTCTTCCTGACGACCATCTCACCGTGGGCCAGTTCGTCGAGGCGATACCGTTCGTCGGTCAGCCTTCGCACCATCGAGGCCAGCGACCAGTGGGGGCGGGCGGCCAGCCGGGCCGCCACGATCCGCAGGGCGAGCGGCAACCCTCCGGTCATGTGGGTCAGGGCGGAGGCGGCGTTCGGCTCGGCCGCCACCCGGTCGGCTCCGATGACCTTGGCGATGAGCGCCAGGGAGCTGGCCTCCTCCATGACGTCCACCTCAAGCTGCAGCGCGCCGGGCAGGCCGGTCAGGCGGGCCCGGCTGGTGATGATGACGGCGCAGCCGCCGCTGCCGGGAAGCAGCGGCATCACCTGGGTCTCGCTGACCACGTCCTCAAGGACCACCAGCATCCGCTTGTCGGCCAGCAGACTGCGGTACATGGCGATCCGCTCCTCCACACTCCCGGGTACGGCGGGGCCGTGGATCCCCAGCGAGCGCAGGAAGGTGCCAAGCACGTCCGCCACGGGCGCGTTCTGCTGCTGACTGCCTCGCATGTCCCGGTAGAGCTGGCCCTCGGGGAAGACCTTCGCGAGACGGTGCGCGACGTGTACGGCCAGGCAGCTCTTTCCGGCACCGGCCTTGCCGGTGATCACCACGACCGGCGTCGCGGTGTTGCCACTGACGCGTAGGAACTCCTCGGCCGCGTCCACCAGGTCGTCGTGGCCGGTGAAGTCCTGGATGTCGGCGGGCAGTTGGTGCGGGGGAATCCGCAGGGAGGGCGCCGGCTGATCCGGTGTGAGCGTGACGGCCTCCCTTCCCGCATCGGCGAGCAGCAGCGAGTCGTCGCCCTGGAGGATGGCCGCCTCCAGCCGCTGCAGCTTCTCCCCCGGTTCCAGGCCGAGTTCGCCCACCAGCAGGGCTCGCCCCATGCGGTAGACCTCCAGCGCGTCGGCCTGCCGTCCCGACCTGTGCAGGGCGAGCATGAGCTGACCGCGCAGCCGTTCACGCAGCGGGGTGTGCTCCACCAGATCGGTCAGCTCACCGACCAGTTCACGATGCCTGCCCAGGCTCAGCTCGATGTCTATGCAGCACTCCAGCGCGGCCTGCCGGGCCTCGTCCAGCCGCAGCGCCTTGCCCTCCAGCAGGCGGCTGACGGCACCGCCGAGAGCGGGGCCGCGCCACAGGGAGAGCGCCTGCCGTAATGTGGCCGCCGCCTCGGCGGCATCCACCTGCGCCAGGTGGTCGGCCTCCCTCACCATCGTTTCGAAACGGTAGGAGTCCAGGTCTTCCAGCGATATCTGCAGACAGTATCCGGGCGAACGCCGAATGATTTCCCCCTTGGCCGGGATGAGGGCCAGCAGCCGCCTCAGTGCCGAAATGCAGATCTGTACCTGGCCGCGCGCGCTCGGCGGGGGGTCCTCACCCCAGACGGCGTCGATGAGGTGCTCGGTACTGACGATGTGATTGGCCTGCAGCAGCAAAGCACCGAGGATGATCGGTTGCCTGCCGGGTGAAATGGAAATAGGTACTTCACCGTCGTGCAGATCGATAGGGCCGAGGATACGGAATGGAGCCGTCGCGCCTGTTGCCATAGCTCACCTTTGCATTGCAGCAAACAACCCAAATGGATTAGGAAACTTTGCGCATCCCCAGAACCTCATAGGCTCTCCAGCCGATTACATCAATGTATATCGAGATATAGCGAAGGTCGAGAGAATTCCCCCGGTCACACCGTTTCCCTCACATCCCGGCCACCCGGACAGGGAGTCAGGCACGAGAACCCCCGACCACCTCGTCCGCACATCAGATCCACCGGAAGGCGCACGGAACCGGTACGACGTTCACCGCATCATCGGCAGTGACCGGGCCGACCGTCGGCCGGTCATGCGACCGACACCGTCCCGAGAGATTTCTCCCGCGTTCCCCTGCCCGCGGAACCGATCAATGTCGTCACCGGTTGTTCCCCACCGCCCCCTCCGAGGAAATACGCATCTCCAGCATCGCCTCACAGAGCCGGCAACCGTTCCGGGAGAACCGGAGCCACCCCCAAGATCCACCTTCAAGTCCGTCCGAAGAAAAACGCGGCAACGGTGAGGCGGCCGCCCTGGATCACACACGTCCGCACCCCCTAAAAAACGCCCCTGCGGAGAAACGCCCCATCCGACATGTAGACGACCGGGCACGCAGCGTACATGTGCGGGAACAGTCGCGTTTGATCGATGAAGCGGTCACGGCATCCCACCGAACAATCCCCTCGCCCCGATCTCGTTCGGCCGGACGACGGATCCCCCGATCACAGCCGCCAGGGGGCAGCACGCCGGCCTGAATCAGCAAGCTTCCGGGATGCAGGAACGAACAGCCACGCACCCCAACACGTCAGTTATGCCAATAAATTTCCATATCTGGCACGTTATGAACGTATCGAAAGTTTGCACGGCGGTACATTCGGTGTCAAGCTTGCGTGAGGCATCCGAGGGGGACATCACTTTCCAGTGCTACGAGAAGCCTCACTCTCAAGTACTACGACCGGAGGGAGCCATGTCTGCGAGGGCCTATCGCCAGCCACTGGCGGAGCTAGTTGACCACCTGTTTCTGACCGTCCTTCAGCAAGACGGGACCTCTTACAGCTACGAACAGGTGGCCAGGGAGATCACAGAGCGAGGCACCCCGATCTCACACACGACACTCTGGCGGATACGGACCGGCAAGACCGACGACCTGTCGGTCTCCCATCTGGCCGGTATCGCCGATTTCTTCGGCGTCGACTTGGCGTACTTCTTCGACGAAGCCTATGCCGCCAAAGTCGACGCCGAGTTGGAGCTGCGAATCGCGATGCAGAACGTAGGTATACGCAAGGTCGCGATGCGAGCCGTGGGGCTGTCGTCGATGGGGGTGGAGAGTCTCACCAAGATCGTCAATGTGATCCGTGAGATGGAAGGCCTGCCGCCGTTCGACTCCGAGGCCGAACCCGATGCCCAACCGTAGTCAGCGACACATCCCGTTGTCACAGCAGAAGGCCGTCGCGCCTTCCGCATGGTCGTTGACGGTTGCACCAGGGTTCCGACGGTAAACCGCCGGGAGCGACACCACCACCCACAGCCATCACGCGATCTTCGGATGCCCCCGGGAACTCCGAACGGTCACGTGGTGGCCGTCCACCCGTGGCCCCGGCCGGCGAAGCGCGGTTCAGACCTCCACCGCGGGATCGAACGCCGTCTCCCCCGTTCCTTCGGCGGGTTCGAGGCGGAAGACAGCGGTGCGCACGGTATGAGGAACGATCGTCTCCAGACTGTCGCCCGCGCCGAACGGAAACGCCTCGGTCGCGAAGGGAAGGTCCAGAACGGACAGATACGTTCTGATGACCCGGGCCGCCTCCTCGCCTTCGACAAGAAGAGTTCGCGACGGCCCCCTCTCCTCACCGTGAACGTGACACTCACCAGAGGCGAGGAGATTTTTCACCCACTGTCGTTGCCTGTTCGGCGCGACCAGGTAATGTTCACCGGAAAGCTGGACAACGGCGATAGGCGTCCGGCGGGGCTGCCCGGTGTGACGACCTCGCGTCTGGATGACACGCAACGCGTATGCCGCTTCACGATAAGGCTGAAGGGGCATGTGCAAGATCTTCTCGATCATCGTGGCATTGATGTCACGCGGGTCCGTACTCGGACTGTTCATAATTCCCCGTTTACCTGTGGTCAGCAGCGATTCCCGGACCGGATCTTGGAGGAGTCTAGTGGCTTCCTCCCACACTGTGTAGTTCTGCGTCAATGAGGAAGGCGCCGAGATCCGCATCCAGCGGGATGACCTGGCCCCTGGATCGGCACGGACAAGACCCATGCGAAAAGCAGCGGCCCGCGCCTGCGTGGCTTCGTGAACTCCCGGCCGCCGGAACATTGCAACGGGACGGGACCGGTGGTTCGCCTTGTCGCCACCGCTTGCGGGAAACCAGGAATCCTCACCCTATGACGACGACGCCTGCCATGGCGTTGAACGGGGCAGCGGACGGGTCGGTCACAGGACTCACCTGACCATCGGGATTCGCCGCCGGCGTCAGATGCGCGGCAAAAATTCTCAGGAGCAGTTGAACAAGGAAATCCACCGCCGGACCGATGTCATGGGAGTATTCCCCAACGGGGAGATGATCGTGTGGCTGGTCGGTGCCGTTCCAGCCGAGGCGTGGGAGAGGCCGGGCATTGCTCTCGATCCGAGTTTCGGAAAGGAACAAATCTGCCTTTCGGACGGTGCCACTCACGCCACGGGTGCCCGCGACAATCACCATGGCCGGGAAAGGCCCGGCTTCGTCACCAGGACGCCGCCGGTGGACACGGGCAGGAGACCACCGGTACGCGGACCAGGTTCGGACGGGAGAATCCGCCCCGGCCCCGAACCTCCCGCCCTGGTCAGGGGCGTCGGGAAAACATCTCCGCACTCTCGTGGAAGCCGTCGGAGAACCAACATCAGAACCTACGAGAACGGCACCTCTTATTGGTCACGGGAAACAGGGTGGACACGGGGAGCGATATGCGGGAAAGCACAGTGCGACGAAGGTGCCGCGAACTGCTCCGACAGCTCGACATCCGCCCTCCGCTTGACGTCGCCGACCTGTGCAGAAGATTCGGCGAATGGCGCAACCGACCGGTCAGGCTCGTGCCCCACCCTTTCGAGGTACCGGGCCCCTCGGGATTGTGGGTACAGACCGAATCAGCCGACTACATCTTCTACCAGGAGAGGACCTCCGCACCCCACCAGGACCATATTATTCTGCACGAACTGGGCCACATCTTCGCCGACCACCCAAGCGACGAGCTGAACATCGCCGGCCAGGAACCGCAGACGTCGAGCTCGTTTCCCCCCGCCACGCGAATACTACGGCGGACGTGCTACGACACGGACCACGAAAGGGAAGCCGAACTCATCGCCACCATCATCCTTGAATGGGCCAGCGTCCTCAAAGCCACGCACTCTCTCCTTCTGGACGAGAACGCCCCTCAGGGAGAACAACTGAACACGTCGTTGGTCAACCACCAGGGATGGCTGTGAGCATCTCCTTCGTACTCTCCGTCATCACCCTCGTCGTCTTCGCGATCCTGACCATCAAGGTCATCCAGGTACGCCGCGCCCCGGAGGACCTTCCGCTGCGCGCCGTCACAGCCGGGGTGGGCTGCCTCTTCCTGTCCGTCTTCGTGAACCTCCCGGGCGTCAGGACGGCTCTCGACGGCGTACGGCTCGGGGCTCCGAAGCTGTTCGTCAACCTCATCACACTTCTCGGCACATATTTTGTGCTCGCATTTTTCTTCTATTCGATATACGGGCAGAACGCCATTCGCCGTATGCGCCGTGAACGCGTTCTTCTGCTACTGACGTGCGGCGTACTCGTGACCACCTGGTTCATCGCCTCGCCCACGGTGCGTGAGGCCCCCGCGGATCTCCGGAACGGTTACGACCTCCAGGCCAGAATCTTTCTCATCACCGCTCTGGCCTACATGACGTACACCCTCACGAGGTCGCTGGAGCTGGTGAGGAAGTACACTCGTGCGGCGGCCGGCCGCCACGTGCGCCTCGGGATGAGAATCTTCCACGCCTCGCTCCACCTTCTTATCGCCGGAGCGTTCCTCAAAATCGCCGTCCTGCTGCTTCAGGGCTTGGGAACGACGGTTGACTCGCCTCTGCTGCAGATCCCGAACACCGGTTATCTACTGCTGGTCGGAATCGGAATCGCCGGCTTCGCACTGGGGCTCGGCTACCCTCTGGCCGCAGGAATGATCCTGGAGATACCCGTCCGGGCCCGGCACAGAGGCCTGTACCGACAGCTGGAACCCTTGTGGCTCGTTCTCCACGAGGAGTTCCCCGATCTCTCCCTGACCGCGAGCAAGACGTCACGGTGGCGCGAGGTGCTGCGATGGCAGAGCGTTCACCGCAGCTACTACCGCCGTGTCATCGAAATCCGCGACGGTCTCGTCCTTCTCGCCCCCTACTACGATCACGAGGTCGCGCGGCAGGCGCAGACGGCCGGAGCCGGGAAGGGGCTCTCCGGGTCGGAGCTGGAAAGCTTCGTGCAGGCCAACCTCATCGTGCACGCCCTGAAGGCCAAGGCGTCCGGAAGCCAGTCGAGGCACGCCGACCTGATCTCGCTGAATGGCGGTCACAACCTGGATTCGGACTCGGAGTGGCTGGCCGGACTGTCCGGGTGGGTCCAGCGGCTGACAAGGGAATCCACGTCCTGACCGGCCCCGTTCACCGGGTCCCCACCATGACCGGCCCTGAAATCGCGCGGCGTCCGTCCGACCGCCCACCAGGGTTGACCTCAACTCAAGTCGAGGTTGGAGACTGCTCCGCACCGAGCCGAGTGCGGGGAGAGTGGTCGACATGCGGGTTGTACGGGTGACACGTTTCGGAGGTCCCGAGGCATTGGTCCCGGGTGAGGCGCCGGACCCGGTCGCCGGCCCCGGCCAGGTGGTGGTCGAGGTGTCCGTCGTGGGCGTGACCTTCGTCGAGACCCAGATCCGGCGCGGTGTCGACAGGTGGCACAACAGGCCCGCACTGCCGTACGTGCCGGGAGGTACGGTCGCCGGACGGGTGAGCTCGGTCGGAGAGGGCGTGGATCCGAGCTGGTCCGGGCGGCGTGTCATCTCCGACCTCGGGATGACCGGGGGCTTCGCCGAACGCGCGGTGGCCGACGTGGGGAACCTGATCCCGGTGCCCGAGGAGTTGGGGTTGCCCGAGGCCACCGCCCTGCACACCGACGGCAGCACCGCGTTCGGACTGGTCGAGGGGGCCGGGATCCTCCCCGGGGAGTGGGTGCTCGTCGAGGCGGCGGGCGGCGGTGTCGGCACCCTGCTGACCCAGCTGGCCCGGGCGGCCGGTGCCAGAGTCGTCGGGGCGGCGCGCGGCGCACGGAAACTGGACCTGGTTCGCGAGCTGGGCGCGGACGCCGTGGTCGACTACTCCGTCCCCGGCTGGGCGGAACAGGTGCGCGAGGTGACCGGTGGTGCGGGTCCCGACCTGGTGTTCGACGGGGTCGGCGGGGAGATCGGCCGGACCGCGTTCGAGCTGACGGCGGACGGTGGCCGTTTCTCCATCCACGGCGCCGCCAGCGGCGAGGTCACGGCCATCGACCCCGCCCAGGCGCGACAGCGCCAGATCAAGGTGATCGGCGTCGAGCAGCTCTTCGGCTTCGGCCCGAAGATGCGAGGCTGGGCCCAGCAGGTGATGTCGGCCGCGGTCACGGGCCGGATCAGACCCGTCATCGGCCAGACCTTCCCCCTGGAGCACGCCGCAGACGCACACGCCGCGATCGAGTCCCGCGACGCCCTGGGCAAAACCCTGCTCCTGACCTGACGGCGCGCCTGCGCCGTCACGGCGTCGTTTCAGCCCGTGGCCCCACTTCTGTGAGATGGCACAGGAGGCGAATCCGTCTCCCACCCGTAGACCGTGCGCCCTTGATGTCCCCGCCGGTTCAGGGAGACTGTCCTCGTGATCCTTGAGACAGTTCGTCCCCTCACCTACGACGACGTCCGCCACGTGGGCCGGTACTTCCGTGAGGGCATTCCCGTCGTGATGGACCTCACCGCGGTCGCCGACGATGAGGCGGAACAGTTCGTGGACTTCGCCGCGGGCCTCATCTACGGACGCCGCGGCGACATGGAACGCCTCAGCCCCAAGATCTTCCTGCTGGTCCCCTCGGTCCTGGCCACACCCGGCACCGTGACGAGCGTCGTCAAGAAGGTGCGTCCACGCGACTACGGCGAGGCACTGTACGTGGGGCACTACTTTCGCAAGGGCATTCCGGTCGTGATGGACCTCACCGCGGTGACGGATGACCAGGCGAAACAGTTCGTGGACTTCGCCGCGGGCCTCATCTACGGACGCCGCGGCGACATGGAACGCCTCAGCCCCAAGGTCTTCCTGCTGACCCCTGCCGGGACGGCGGTCACGGCTCCCCGCTGAGGCGGTGCCGCCGGATCACAACCAGTCCAGCGGCGTCTTCCACAGGCCGTACGCGGCGGGAAACAACCCGATCACGACGAACGGACCGAGCAACAGGGCCACCGAGGCCGACCAGTACGGCTTCGCGGGCAATCTCGAAAGTGCCCGGACCGCGAGATTGAGCGCCGCCCACAGGGCGATGAAAATCCCCACACCGCCGAGCAGGATCAGGTGCGGCAGGATTCCGTCATTGTCGGTGGGGTCCCGTTCGGTCAGGCCCAGGGCGGCCAACGGGTAGTTGGCCAGGAAGTACCAGACGAGCCCCAGCGGAAGAGGCGCCAGGTAGCCGAACAGGGCGTTGACAACGAACGGGACCAGCCACACGATCCGCTTCGGAGGTGCGCTGGTGTCGGCCATGGCCTCTTCTATAGCAGCGCGCCGTACCGGACGCACATCGTGGAACCACCGGGCGCCCTCGATCGGTCGGCGCTCGGACCACACCGCCGGACGGTACGGCTTCGCGCCTTCCGGTGGTAGCGGTTCCAACACCACCGATCGACCACCGATAAAACGCACCTGGAGACCCGGCTTCGCCAAGCAGGCCGTACCGAGCCGCTGGACTTCACACACCATCCGCTGTTCCGCCCCTTCGGCGGCCACCTTGGCCAACCGAGGAATTTCAGCAAGAAACGTCGAGGGGCACCCTCATTGTGCGCCATGGGTTTTCGTCACCTCGAAGTCGGTGGATGGACCCTGACCATCAGGATCTGGCGTGACGCACCATGAGGGCATGTTCGGGTCGTACGAAGCACATGCGGCTGATTCGCCACCGCCCTACCACCGGCGAGCCGGCATGGATTAATGCCTTTTGGAGGGCATCACCACTTCTATACAGTTTGGCACTGTGCATATCCCCCGTATCCTCCTGCTGGCCGGGGCTCTGGCCGGCTTACTGCTTACCGGTACCGCCCATGCTGGTACCGGCGCCGCCAGCGTGCCTGTCCCCACCGGCACCGAAGCGCTGACCCGCAACCCGCTGTACCGCAGCGGCAAGCTGACGGTGCCCTGTGGTACCCAACCGGAGGACTCCGGCAGCTTCACCGCCACCAAAAAGCACCTGACCGCGATGCTGAACTGCCTGAACGCCTCATGGTCCGCGCAGCTGAAGAAGGTCGGCTTACCGTTCAGGAATCCAAAAATCCGGTTCATAGCAAAACCCACTCGCGCGTGCGGGTCAGCTTGGGGCGAGAACGTCACCGGCCGCTACTGCGACGACAAGCGACAGTTGGTGGTCCTGATCGGTGAATACGCCATCGAGGATCCGGCCGACCCGGTGGCGCTGCACCTCATCGCACATGAATATGCCCATCACGTTCAGAATCTCACCGGCATGTCGGCCTCTTATTGGAACATGCCGGCCCGCACCAAAGCTCAAGCGCTGGCGCAGAGCCGTCGTTTCGAACTGCAGGCCGACTGTCTGGGAGCGGCGTTCATGCGCAGTATCTGGGCCTCGCAGGAGTACCAGGACGAGGACTGGCAGGAGGTTGTGGACCTTTACCGGGAAAGCGGCGACGAGGCGTTCGACAAGGAGCGCAGCCACGGCAACGGGAAGAATCGGGTCGCCTGGCTGCGGAAGGGGTTCGCCGCCGCCTCCCCGGCCGCGTGCAACACCTGGACCGCGCCGGCAGCCCGCGTTTCCTGATCACCGCCGAAGTGGAAGGCCCGGTTCCGGGACACGGAACCGGGTCTCCTGACCACCGGCGGAGGAACCGGAGATCACAGCGAGTCGAGCGTGAGGCCTGTCGCGGCGACGACCCCGTTGGGCGGCGTCGGGACGGTACACCGTGGGCTTGAGCCGACTTCTGATCAGATGGACGAGCCGGCCGATGTCCCCGACGGTGACCGGTATGGTGCGCCCAACTGCCGGCAAGGTCGTCACCAGGGGAAACCCGACTCGGGAGAGCCGACGACGTCACGCCCGTATTTCCTGGTCGGGAGAAGACAGATCGTTGGGCGTACCGCCAACCGTCGGCTCTCTCCCCTGGATAGGGGTGTCGGGATGCACGGACCGGTTTCGGCGCAGGCGAACCGTGGACATGTCGCTGAAGACGACGCCGACCTTCGCTCTCGCGCCCGAGTAGTTCGTCTCTCCGCCAGCAGCCCTGCGTATGACCTGCGGCACGCGGCCGTGTCGCTCCGGCTCAACGGGCCGAACGGGCGGAGCATGGGATGGACGTGCTGCTCAAGCATGCATGCCCTGGTGCGCCGGCGAAACGGCAAACGCAGCGATCAGGAGCTCTACTTCAGCCACTCGAACACGAAATTATGCTCCGCGCGTTCATTCCCGGACCGAAACCCTCGTCCGCGTTTGAAAAACCGACGGCACAGGGCGAAAAGAACGAGGATAAGCGCGGCGGTGAAACCAACGCTGAAGACGACGAGGACAACGCCCGCGAGCAGGCCGAATATCGCCTCGTAGGAGATACCGAAGAGGATGACCAGCTCGTTGGAGGACACAGCAGCTCCTCGCCATGTGAGATATGCCGAAGATACAGCATCAGGGAGCAATCCGCCTGAGCCTATTCGGCGACATGGCTCGCATGCGGCGAGTCGAATGGACACGTCAGGACGTACTGCGAGGCGTGGAAGGTGGCCCGGCTCCGGCTCCGCCCCCCGAAGTAACAGGTGGCGCCACCGGTACCTGGAGTCCGCGATCCGCACGCTGTTGAACGGGTAGCGCACCCCGCCGCCATATGAGCAGCGGGGCGTTCACCGCCCGGAAGAGCCCCAGACCTCAGGCTCAGAATTCCCATGACCTGTTCGAGGCCCGAGTGATCTCCTGTTCATGTTCATCGGCGTCGTCGTAGCCGACGTGAGCGTCGTCCCACCACTGATTGAGCAGCTTGTTGTTCGCCTCCACATGGGAGACGGGGAACTCGGCGTGGGCACCGCAAGTACGGCAATCAATCTTGACCATTTCTCCATTGCACAGCAATCAAGACAAAGATTACAAACAATATACCAACTACCTTACCTGTGATTCAGATCACATTTTTGCGTGCGAAATCCGCACCTCACCGAGGGGAAAGGACGGCCGCGCCGCGCATCACCGATTCGCCGCCGAAGCCGAACGAGGCACCCTGACCGAGCTCGCCGCGGACTGCCCGAAATCGTCCATCCCAGCCAGACCGACGACACCAACCACCGGCGTCGGCACCAGCGCCCCCGCCCTGACTTCCGTTCCAACGGTCGTCGCAACACCCCGGATGAAGGGGTGCGATGGACTTCGAGATCCACGAGAACCGGCGTGAGGGGGCGGCCTGCTGTCCGCTCACCGGTCGGGCGGGGGTGGGCGGACAGCACATTCACGCCGGATTTCCCGACGCCCAGAACCGCCGTTCCACATTGCCTCTGGTGAGGCGAGTCTTCCCAACGTCCATGGCGCCGGTGAGACACCTCTTGACGCCGATCTCCGGACAAGTATCTTCTGTTTAGGAAACTTTCCTAAACGAGGTTTGTGCGATCGACTTTCGAGAATACCGGAGGAAGTGCACGTGAAATCCAGGAAACGAGCGGCAGCCTTCTCCACCACCGCCCTTCTCTCCCTCGGCCTGCTGCTGACCACCGCCGCACCGGCCCACGCCGTTCCCGACAGCTGCACCGTGAACACATGGGGCGGCTACGGTGCCAGCACCTGCACCACCGGTACCGGAGAACAGCGCATCAACATCGCCTACATCGACCGTCAGAACCAGCGACAGGTGGTGGTGGGCAACTGGGTGCCGGTGGGCGGCACATCCTCCGCCTACTTCAATGGGTCCCTCCACCTCTGGTGGTTGGACAAGCGCGGCTAAGCAACGAGTTGAGACGGCGCCAGAAGATCGAGCGCAACCGAGGCCGACGAGTTCCTCGTGGATGCCGTCGCGAACTTCCCAGCGAACAATGCGCCGTCCTGTGTCGTTCGCTGGAAAGTCGGCGGCCGGGAGAATTCCAAGACCCTGCACACCAAGGCGCTCGCCGAGAGCTTTCTGTGAACCTGCGGAAGGAGACCAAGCGGGGCCAGGCATTCAACATGGAG
This sequence comes from Streptosporangium jomthongense, assembly GCF_042650425.1. Lineage (NCBI taxonomy): Bacteria > Bacillati > Actinomycetota > Actinomycetes > Streptosporangiales > Streptosporangiaceae > Streptosporangium > Streptosporangium jomthongense. The sequence goes on from NZ_JBHSBC010000034.1 coordinate 68,197, forward strand.
GCCGGGCCCCCGCTTTCTCTCCTGACTACCAAAACATGGTTTGACTTCGCCCTCTCCTACAGTGGACCTGGGCGGCCTTCGAACTGGCTCCTGAAATCGCCGCGACGTACAGTGTCAGCCCGTTCACTCTGACGCGTGAGAGCCAGGTGCGGGGAACGGGAGTGCTCGCCTTGACACCGGACCCGTCGGCGGGGCCATGGCACGAGTGACCCCGCGCCAACGGGACAGCAGCCCACAGCCTTGTGGCCACGGGCTGTGATCATGTCTCCCCTTTGGATGAGACGAAAAGTCAGGACCTTTGACCACAAGGGCAGAGCCATACCGCCGACCGGCTTTGGTTCTGACCTTGCTTCCCCCGGATCAGCCGACTGCCTCGCTCCAGCCCTTGTTGAGTCGGGCCAGCAGTTCCGCGGCGGGACGATGTCCACCGTCTCCTGACCGATCGTCGGCGACACGACGGAGTATGTCCGTGGCGTCACGGACGTGGCTCATGATCCCTTCAACCAGGCCGACCGATCCGGACAGCGGATTCTCATAGGTCTCGAACCCCGGCTCGGGGAGGCATCCCCACCAGTCCAGTAACGCGTTCAGCGCTTCCTGCCGGGGTGCCCCCGGCCGTTCGTCGATCGCCCACAGAAGCACGCCCGTCGCGGGAACGGCGGCCGGATAGAGGGTTCCGGCGTGGTCGTTCGTGACCGCGTACCGAAGATCGGCCAACGCACGGGCGGCCTGTTGAGCGGACGAGGACCGGCCCAGCGCCTCCACGGCGGCTCGCGCGCTCTCGGGGTGGTACCAGCGCGGCCCTGGTATCCGGCTCCAGTCCACCTGCTCCACCGCTGTCCTCCTACTGCTCCCGGCACGGAATTCTCGCGCGTGACCTGGAGAAACGTGACCGACATCATTCCATGTGTATTCGACGGCCACCGGCCGAGGACCGCTCTCGATGTCGTACGGCTGCGCAGCCCGGAAACGACCAACGGTGCCCCACCAAGCCAAAAGACCTGGCCAGGCGTCGTTCTCCAGCGCAGAAAAGAGCGTGGGATTCGAACCCGCTCTGATCTCGCCGCCCCGATCGGTTCACCTGGATCAACGATTGAAACTGTCCGTGTGCGGGCGGAGCGAGGTGGTGTACGGCCTCCCGAAAGGGCTCCCGTTTTACTTCTCGGTCGCCCCGGCGACCGTTCGTTCGATCATTTCAGGAGAAGGCCACGAATTCCTGCCGCCGGACTCCTCAGCCTCGACGGTTTCACAGACCCCGCGCCTGCGACGCTCTGCCCGGCCCGAATAAGCCTGAAGCCATGGGAATAGCCATCAGATGGCACCTCACGCAGGAAAGTCCTCCGACTTTTCTGCCCCACGAACTTGGCGCACCGGTGCCAGATCTGGCCCTTCTTCTCCTCTCCGTGCTGGACGCGCCGCTTTCCGATGAGTGGTGGTCGAACGCGACGCCCGCCCCTCCTGAAGGGGAAAAGCGGGCGTCGTCATGTCGCCCGGTGTCGCGTCAGTCGTACAAGGTGACGCCTCGGTACTGCACGGTGCCCGGGAAGTTGACCGACGATATCTCACCCACCCCCACCCGAGGGCCGTCCATAGAATATGGGCCCCATACCGGGTTCACGTGCAGGCCGCTCGCGTGAACCGCCTGCGTGCCTGTGCCGCCCGTGCACTTGCTGTAGACCATGTACCCCACCTGCCAGGTGGTGCAGCCCGTCGGGGCGGCGTGGGCGGGGGACGCGGAGCCCACCAGCAGTGACGCGGTGAGCAGGGCGGTGGCGGACACAGCCGCGGCTCGGCTTTTTCTCATGTGCGCTTCCTCCGATTCCGAAGGTAAATGGCGCTTCCATTAAGAAACTTTCCTAAAAGGAAGATACGCCCTGGGTGACGCGAGTCAAGAACATCCCGCTCCCCATCTGCGTCCGATCACCATCCCACTGCCGCAGCGCCAAGGGTCAACGAAGGTGATCGAAGACGACTCGGTCGGTGATGTTGAGCGGGACCGTCATTCGCCAATGGCACCGACCACACGACCTTGTCGTTAACCACGTGTTGATGCCGCCTCTTCGGCCTTCCAGCCGGGACATACGAGAAGAGCGCCTCTTCCCTCATATCGTGGAGGTCTGACCCAAGGGGCATGGGGGAGACCAGCGGCGGCTTCGATCCAGAGTTTCGTGCCGGTGCGGTAGGCACCCCGAGAAATCGATCGTCAAGGATCTGGGGATGAACTCAGGCACACCGGCCAACTGGATGCGACAGCCGTGGGACACCATGGTCCTGTGGAATCGATCACCTTGCGGCGCTTCACCGACGGCGATTCCGTGGAAGAACTGACCAGGCTTCTGCATCGCGCGTACGCCGACCACGCGGCGGCCGGACTCGTCTTCTTCGCCTCCTACCAGACCCCCGAGGACACGCGGCGCCGTCTGCGCAAGGGCGAGTGCTGGATCGCCCTGGAGCAAGGAACGATCGTCGGCAGTGTCACGGTGACGGGGACGTACGACACCCCGCCGGGATACCCGGCTCCCACCGCCGCGGGCTCGTTCTGGCAACTCGCGGTTGACCCGTCCAGGCGAGGCACAGGTCTGGGAAGTCGTCTCCTGACCCTGGCCGAAGCCCGCATCGCCGATCTGGGCTCGTCGAGGGTGGTGATCGACACCTCCTCCCAGGCCGCCGATCTCCTCGCCTGGTACGGGCGGCACGGCTACGCCTCGATCGGGACGTGGAAGTGGGACGTCACCAACTACGACAGCGTCGTCCTGGCCAAGAGCCTTCTTCCCTGAATTCGGCCCGCGGCCGCCCTCCAGCGGGAAACGAGCCTTCCGGCGGCAATGACATGGGAAAACGCGACCAACATCATTCCGCGACCACCGGCCGAAGGCCGCTCACGACGGCGTACGGCTGCGCGCCCCGAAACGACCAACGGCGCCCCACCAAGCCACAAGACCTGGTCAGGCGCCGTTTCTCAAGCAAAGCGGAGAGCGTGGGATTCGAACCCACGAGGACTGTCACCAGCCCTAGCGGTTTTCAAGACCGCCGCCATCGTCCACTAGGCGAGCTCTCCTGGGTGACGCGCGTCAGAACGCGTCAGATTGCACTTTAGTCTCTCACTGGTCCGGGCGTGCCCACGACCGGCGCCCCGACTGGAACCGCCCGCCGAAAGACCACGGTGAAACCACAGCGAGAAGTCCAGGCCCGGCTGAGGAAGCCGGGTCTGGGCAAAACCGCGTCAGGCCTGTTGAGGAATGGCGAAGCCGTCTCCCACCGAGGCCGCCAGGCGGAGGTAGGCGTCGCGGGTTGCGGGTTGGAGCCTGTCCAGTTCGATCTCGGCCCCCTCCTCCAGGTGGGGGTCGTAGGGGACACGGATCACCGCCCGGCAACGGGCCGCGAAGTGAGCCTCAAGGCGGTCGAGGTCCACGGTCGACTTCGACCTGGGACGGACGCTGCACAGCACGACCGTGGCCGACCGGACCAGTTCCTCGTAGTGGTGGGCCTCAAGCCAGTCGAGGGTCGCCGAGGCGGCGCGGGCGCCGTCCACCGACGGGGAGCTCACCAGGACGAGCTGGTCGGCCAGGCCGAGGACACCGGACATGGCCGAGTGGAGCAGGCCCGTACCGCAGTCGGTGATGCAGATCGAGTAGAAGTTCTCCAGGACCTGCGCCACCGCCTGGTAGTCGGAGGCGCTGAACGCCTCGGACACCGACGGGTCACGGTCGGAGGCGAGGATCTCCAGCCGGGACGGCGCCTGCGAGGTGAAGGCCCTGACGTCCACGTAGCGCTTGATCTGCTTCCGTTCGTTGAGCAGGTCACGGACGGTGGCGGCGGTCTCAAGCTTCACCTTGTCCGACAGGGTCCCACGGTCGGGGTTGGCGTCGACCGCGATGACCCTGTCGCCGCGTGACTGGGCGAGGGTGGCGCCGAGGCCGACCGTGGTCGTGGTCTTGCCGACACCGCCCTTCAGGCTCAGTACGGCGACGCGGTGATGGCCGGTGGCCACGGGGGTACGGGCACGGGTGGCGAGTTCGCGACGACGACGGACCTCGGGCGACTCCCCGGGTTTGATCAGCCCGGCCGAGGCCGTGTAGATCAGCCTGCGCCAGCCGCCGGAGGGCGCGTTACGGCGTCCTCTGAGCAGCGAATCAGGGTCGAGGCTGTCGGCCGACGGCCTCGATCCGGACGTCTGCCTGGACGGCACGCTGAAAGCCGGCGGCGGCGCCGAGTGACGGCGTTTCGCCTGGTACGGCTCCCGCACCGGTTCAGCAGCGTCCTTTCCAGGCGCGCCGAGATCACGTTCAGGGACGGCCGAAACCCCCCGAGGCGTCACCGTTTCCCTGGCCGACGTCTCCCGGGACGGGACCTCCTGCACGACCGGAGGCTCCGGATCCGCGGGCTGAGGAGCCGCGGGCCGGGAAGGAGCCGCAGGCTGAGAGGAAGCCGCGGATTGGGGGAAGGGCAGGTCCTTGAGAGTCGGCTCCCCCTGGGCGAACAGCGCCTCCCGGGAGAACGACACGTCCCGGAACAACGCCCCCTCCCGAGCCGGTGGCTCCTCAAGGAAGGAGGAGGACCCCTGGGGAGGCGTCTCGGCGGAGGCGGCGTCAGAGCTGAACGCCCTGCCCCAGTCACGGGCGAAGGCACTGCTCTGGTGGGACTGCCCCAGCGCGCCTCCCCCGGCCGCCTGCCGCAACGCGTCGCTCACCGTGGCCTGAGGCGACCTGTCGTCCTCGGGCGCCTCGTCGGCGGAGTCGGGTACGGCCCGCTCCTCGCTCGCGTGTGGCGGCTCCGCGACAGGGAACGGCTCGCGGTTGACGCCCTCCGAGGAGGAGAGGTCCCCTGAGAGGGGGCCTGAGAGAGGGAAGGCGTCCTGCCTGCCGGCCGAGGGCGTGAAGGGCTGGAGCCCCCCGGGTTCCGAGTCGTCCAGCGGACCGTGACCGACCGGCGGGAAGCCCTGCTCGAACGCGTCCTCCGACGGCTCGGAGGACCCGAAGGAGACCTGGTCGGGTGAGGAACCTTCGAGTTCTTCTGGGCCGGCCTGCGGGTCATCGGCTTCCGCCGGCGGCAGGTGATCACCCTGATCGGCGGAGAGGTCGGCGGAGAGGTCGGCGGCGACCGGCTCGTGATCCGCGGGGGCCGCGAGGAAACCCGGGCCGTCGGAGGGCGCCTCCTGGACGGCCTCTGGGCCGTCGGACGTGTCCTGGCGGGGCAGCGGTTTCAGGGGCGCGAGGAAGGCCTCGTCGTCACGGTTCGGGGACGGCGAGGGCGGGGGCACGCTGAAGGCGCCCGCCTCCATCCACTCGGCCGCGTCCGCGTCCTCGACGGGGGCGGGCGCAGCGGTCGCGGAGAGGCTGTTCACCAGGTGGTTCGAGGGGTCGGCGACCATACGGAACAGCGACGAGGACGCCGTGTCCGGCTCGGCGGGAACCGCGCTCCAGGGGTCTTTGGGGTAGGGCGAGATGACGGTGTCGTCCACCACGCCGCTCTTCACCGTGACGGGGGGCGCCTCCTCCTGTTCCTTGATAGCGTCGAGCCAGGCAAGCTGTTCCTCGAGAGATTCCTCACGATCGTGCCTTGCCACCGTGTTCCCCCTCGGGATGGGTGTAAAGAGGGCAGCAAACACATAGCAGGTTAACGCCCTGTGTTCTTGTCAATGCGGGCAACCACCAAGTTGATCCCCAGCGGATAGCGTTGGAACTATGCACGCCATCGTGATCGACAAACCTGGTGGGCCCGAGGAGCTTGTGTGGCGGGAGGTCCCCGATCCCCGGCTCGGTCCGGACGACGTCCTGGTCGACGTGGCCGCCTCCGCGGTCAACCGGGCCGACATCCTCCAGCGAAAAGGACAGTACTCCCCGCCTCCCGGAGCCTCGCCGTACCCCGGGCTGGAGTGTTCCGGGGTGGTCGCCGAGGTCGGGTCCAACGTCGAGGGGTTCAGGCCCGGTGACCGGGTGTGCGCCCTGCTGAGCGGAGGCGGTTACGCCGAGCGGGTGGCGGTGCCGTGGCAACAGGTGATGCGGGTGCCCGAGGGGGTCGACCTGGTCGAGGCCGCGGCGCTTCCCGAGGTCGCGTGCACGGTGTGGTCGAACGTGTTCATGACCGCGCGGCTGCGCAGGGGCGAGACGCTTCTCGTCCACGGCGGCGCCAGCGGGATCGGCACGCTGGCCGTACAGCTCGCCAAGGCGTTCGGGTCGCGGGTCGTGGTCACCGCGGGGTCGGCGGAGAAGATCGCCCGCTGCCTCGAACTCGGCGCCGACGAGGGGATCGACTACCACGAGGGCGACTTCTCGGAGAAGGTCCAGGCGGACGTCATCCTCGACATCGTCGGCGGACCGTATCTCGCCAAGAACGTCAGGGCACTGAAGACCGGCGGCAGGCTGGTTGTGATAGGGATGCAGGGGGGCTCCAGAGGGGAGCTTGACCTGGGGGCGCTTCTCACCAAGCGAGCCGCGGTGCACGGCACCACGCTACGCGCACGGCCCGTCGACGAGAAGGGCATCATCGTGCGTGGCGTCGTGGAAAACGTCTGGCCCCTGGTTGACGCGGGGGTCGTCCGTCCGGTCGTCCACTCCCGCGTGCCGATGAGCGAGGCCGCCGAGGCTCACCGGCTCCTCGAATCTGGAGAACACGTCGGGAAAATCCTGCTAGTAGGTTGAGAGCTATGAACGCTGAGGAGAGCACTCCCCATGTAGTGGTCGTGGGCCCGCAGGGGCTCCAGACCGAGGAGGAAGGCGAAGGTCGCTCTGTCGCCGATCTGGTCGAGCAGCCCGCGAAGGTGATGCGCATCGGCAGCATGATCCGGCAGCTCCTCGAAGAGGTCAGGGCGGCTCCGCTCGACGAGGCCAGCCGTAAGCGGCTCAAGGAGATCCACCAGAGCTCCATCAAGGAGCTTGAGGACGGTCTGGCGCCCGAACTGGTCGACGAGCTCGAACGGCTGTCGCTTCCCTTCACCGACGACGGCAACGGCACCCCGCCGAGCGAGGCCGAGCTGCGGGTGGCGCACGCGCAGCTGGTCGGCTGGCTCGAAGGCCTGTTCCACGGCATCCAGACCACGCTCTTCGCCCAGCAGATGGCGGCCCGCGCCCAGCTGGAGAACATGCGCAGGGCACTGCCCGGCGGGGTCTCCATGGGGCAGCAGGACAACCACCAGCAGAGCAGCTCCGGCCCCTACCTGTAGGTCCCCCCGTAGAGGTTCTCAAGGATTTCGGCCACTCCGTCGTCGTCGTTGGCCGCGGTCACGTGATCGACCGCGGCCAGCACCTCCGTGTGGGCGTTCGCCACGGCGTACGACCTGCCCGCCCAGCGCAGCATCGGCAGGTCGTTCGGCATGTCCCCGAAGGCGACGACCTCGGCGGCGGTGATGGCGCGTCCCTCGGCGAGGGCGGCCAGGGCGGAGGCCTTCGTCACACCGTGGGCGCTCATCTCGATCATGGCGCGGCCACTGGAATGGGTCGGGGTGACCAGGTGGCCGACCAGTTCGCAGACGGTCTCCTGGAGGGCGTCCGGGTTCATGTCCTGGTGCAGTGCCAGGAGTTTCGCGCAGGGCGTGGTGGTGAGCGTGTCGGTCTCCGCGCCGTTCAGTCCCGCCACCCGGTCCAGGCTGTCGAGAAGGAAGCCGGATTCACGTGCGAACCCGCCTTCGTATTCCACCGAGAACGTGAGCCCGGGAACCTTCTCCCTCAGGCGGCTCACCACCTCTTGAAGGACATCCGGGTCGATAAGGTGAGATTTCACAATCTGTTCGGCGTGGAGGTCGTAGACGAGCGCGCCGTTGGCGCATATGGCCAGCCCGCGATGCCGTACGGCGGCGGCGATCGGGCGCATCCACCTGGGTGGACGCCCCGTCACGAGGACCAGTGTGGCCCCGGCCCTCTCGACGAGGGCGAAGGCCGCTGCGGTGCGGGCTGAGACGGTGCCGTCGGAGCGCAGAGCGGTGCCGTCTAGGTCTGTTGCGACGAGCCTGGGACTTCCCATAACAGGCTCCAGTCTGCACCGTCCTCCGAAGGGCGCCGCCCCCGGGATGCGCCCGCGAGGAATCTTCCTCGTGGCGGGAACACGGGCGCGCCGGATAGTGTTAGATGTGATGGCGTTGTATTAGCTGAATCCCGTTGTGAAAGCCAGTTTGACTGAACCACCCCGGGGCCCGCTGTACGACACAGGGGGTTCATGAGGTGTGAATCCCAAAGTTTCAAATCCTGAGGGAGAGCTTTAATGGCTCAGGGAACCGTCAAGTGGTTCAACGCTGAAAAGGGCTTCGGCTTCATCGCACCGGACGGCGGTGCACCGGACGTGTTCGTGCACTTCTCCGAGATCCAGGGCAGCGGCTACCGCAGCCTTGAGGACGGCCAGCGAGTCGAGTTCGAGATCACGCAGGGCCAGAAGGGTCCGCAGGCCTCGCAGGTCCGCGCCGTCTGACCATAGACCTCTGTAAGGAGGTAAGGCGGAGTTCGCTTAACGCGAACTCCGCCTTTCTCCTTTTCCGGACCTTCCGCCTTTCCCATCACCGTCCGTCAAGGCGCCGTGGGAAGCCCTGAAGGCCCTCCAGAGGCCACGGAAGACCCTGCCTAGGGATCAATGAAGGCCCCCCGCCACAAAGACAGCGAGAGGCCTTCCTGACGACTCCGGTCCGGGTGACTACTTGACCGGTTCGAGGACGTCGAGTCCGACGAAGGGGCGCAGCGCCTTGGGAACCTCGACCGACCCGTCGGCCCGCTGGTGGTTCTCCAGGATGGCGACGATCCACCGGGTGGTGGCCAGGGTGCCGTTCAGCGTGGCCACGTGCTGGGGCTTGCCGTCCTTGTCACGGAACCGTACGGCCAGGCGACGGGCCTGGAACTCGGTGCAGTTGGAGGTCGAGGTGAGCTCGCGGTAGCGGCCCTGGCTCGGCACCCACGCCTCGCAGTCGAACTTGCGCGCCGCGCTCGCCCCGAGGTCGCCCGCCGCGGTGTCGATGATGCGGTAGGGCACCTCGATCTTGGCGAGCATCTCCTTCTCCCAGGCCAGCAGGCGCTGGTGCTCCGCCGCGGCCTCCTCGGGACGGCAGTAGGAGAACATCTCGACCTTGTCGAACTGGTGGACGCGGATGATGCCCCTGGTGTCCTTGCCGTAGGAGCCCGCCTCCCTGCGGAAGCAGGACGACCACCCGGCGTAGCGGTAGGGCAGCTCGGCGCCGTCGAGGATCTCGTCGGCGTGGTAGGCCGCCATCGGCACCTCGCTGGTGCCGACCAGGAACAGGTCCTCCTCCGGCAGGTGGTAGACCTCGCTCGCGTGGGCGCCGAGGAAGCCGGTGCCCTGCATCGACTCGGGCTTGACCAGCACCGGCGGGATCATCGGGACGAATCCCGCCTCGATCGCCTGCTGCATGGCCATGTTGAGCAGGCCGAGCTGCAGGCGGGCGCCGACGCCCTTCAGGAAGAAGAACCTCGACCCCGAGACCTTCGCTCCGCGCTCCATGTCGATCGCGCCGAGCAGTTCGCCCAGTTCGAGGTGGTCACGCGGCTCGAAGTCGAAGACCGGCTTGTCGCCGACCTCCTCAAGCACCACGTAGTCGTCCTCGCCGCCGTGGGGAGCGCCCTCCTCGACGATGTTGGGCACCGTCTGGAGCAGCTGGTCGAGCTCGGCCGCGAGTTTCTCCGCCTCGCTCTCCGCTGACTTGACCTGCGTGGCGAGCTCCTTGGCCCGGTCGAGCAGCGCGGCCTTCTCCTCGCCGGAGGCGCGGGAGACCGACTTGCCGATGCTCTTCTGCTCGGCGCGCAGCGACTCGAAGCGACTCAGCGCGCCGCGCCTGCGCTCGTCCAGGTCGAGCAGCGTCTGGACGACGGTGTCGTCCTCACCGCGGGCACGCTGCGACGCCCGTAGCCGGTCGGGTTCCTCACGAAGGGTACGCAGGTCAATCACAGCACAAGGCTACCGACGTCATGCCACGGCCTGTGCGCCTATTAAGCCCGTCTTAGGGCTGTCTTAGACCTGTCCCGCCCTGACGCGGGCCAGCCAGTCGGCGGCCTCGGTGAAGTCGGAGTCGGAGGTGCCCCTCTTGACCTGGGGCGTCAGGCCGTCCGCGCGGGGGTAGCTGCCCAGGAAGCGCACGTCGGAGCTGACCCGGTGCAGCCCGGAGACCGCCTCGCCGACCCTGGCGTCGGTCACGTGGCCTTCGAGGTCGAAGTGGAAGAAGTAACGGCCGATGCCGTCACCGGTCGGCCGTGACTCGATGCGGCTCAGGTTGACCCCCCGCACGGAGAACTCGGTGAGCATCTCCAGCAGCGCGCCGGGGTGGTCGTCGGAGAGGAAGGCCACCAGGGAGGTGCGGTCCGCGCCGGTCGGCGCGGGCAGCACCCCGGGGCGTGTCACCTGGATGAACCTGGTCACCGTGTCGGACCGGTCACCCACGTTGGCGACCAGCTCGACCAGGCCGTAGTTGTCGCCCGCGATACGCGCCGCGATGGCCGCGTCGTACGGCGAGCCGGGCAGCGCGACCTCCTGGGCGGCGGCGGCCGTCGAGGGGGCGGCGACCACCACGGCCTCGGGCAGCTCACGGGCGGTGAAGCCACGGCACTGGGTGATCGCCGCCGGGTGGGTGAAGATCCGCTTGATGTCACGCATGCGGGTGCCCGGCCGTACCAGGAGGGAGAACTCGACGGGCAGCAGCAGCTCGGCGACGATGAGCAGCGGCTCGCCCCAGGCCAGTTCGTCCAGGGTGGTGGCGATGCCGCCTTCGATGGAGTTCTCCAGGGGGACGACGGCACCGTCGGCCTCACCCTGGCGGGCCGCGTCGAGCGCGGCGCTGACGTTGGCGCAGGGCAGTCGCTCGGCGTCCGGAGCCAGGGTCCGCAGGGCCTCTTCGGTGAAGGTGCCCTCCGGTCCCAGGTAGGCGAGTCTGGGCATGACCACAGGTTATCCGCCGCCCACCGGGAAACGTGCCTGGAATCAGGCTTTCAGGCGGGCCGCATCGCCCGGGAGGGCCGCCCTGCGGCGGGGCAGCCACACCCCGAGCAGCCAGACCAGGACGAGCGCGCCGAGGCCGAAACCGTTCTGCACGATCTTGCCGACCACGGGGCTGAGGACCGGGATCTCCGCCGCCTTGATCGTCACCCCCCACCAGGGAACGGGCAGCACGTAGTACAGCCAGACCCCGGCGGCGACGCGGACGCGCACCGGGTCGCGGCCGTCACCCGCCAGCGCGCCGAGGACCACGACGACCCAGGCCAGGTGGTGGATCCAGGCGACCGGCGAAAGCAGTACGGCCATCAGGCCGACCAGGGCGACCGCCGTCGTCGGGTGCCCGTCGAGCAGGGCCCTGCGGGCGTGGCGGAAGCCGTACCAGGCGATCACCGCGACCAGCGCGAGCCAGAGCAGGGAGGTGAGCTGGTCGGGCAGGTAGAGCCGGATGAGCATGCCGCGCACGGACTGGTTGGTGGTCGCGGCGTTCGCGCCGAGCCGTTCCGGGTCGAGCAGCGCGCCGAACCAGAAGTCGGCGGCGTCGGACGGGATGACCAGGAACGGCAGCACCGTCAGCAGCGTGGCGGTGAAGGTGGCCATGAGGAAGGCGTCACGCTGCTCCTTCCTGGCACCGGGGCCGAAGCCGGTCAGCAGGAGATAGATCAGGAAGACGCCCGGGGTGAGCTTGACCGCGGTCGCCAGGCCGATCAGCAGGCCGCGCGGCCACGGCGGCCTGGGGGCGACACAGTCGGCCAGGCAGAGCGCGACGAGCAGGATGTCCACTTGGCCGAAGCGGAACTGGTCCCTGATCGGCATCAGGTAGGCGCAGGCGACCGTCAGCAGCGCCAGGAGCAGCGGCAGCCGCCACCCGCCCTGCCGTTCGAAAGCCGGCCGTTCCAGGGCCGGGCGTTCCAGGGCCGGGCGGAAGGCGTAGCGGACAGTGACGGCGAGCGTCAGGAGGATCAGCCCGGTCCACACCCACTGCGCCACCGGCCAGGACATCATCGCCAGCGGCGTGGCCAGCATCGCCGCGATCGGCGGATAGGTGAACGGCAGCAGCTGCGGCGCGGGCGTCATGAAGTCGTAGACCGGACGTCCCTCAAGCAGCTCCCGGCCGCCGGTACGGTAGACGTCCAGGTCGACCAGGCGCTGGTCGTCGACGTTGCCCAGCCAGGGAAGCACCAGCGGGGCGAGCGCGACCAGCACGACCAGCAGCGCGGGCAGCCGTGCGAGCAGCCGTGCCCACGGCGCCCGCCCTGTCACGGTCGAGCCATTCCTCACGAGCCATTCCTCACGACCAGGCAGGCTACCGTGGGCGTGGCGGACCGTGGACAGGGTCGCCGACGGGGTGTGGACAACGAGGGAGACGTATGGGTTCCGGTGCTGGGCACGTCCGCGCCGCGCTGGCCGTCCTGTTGACGTTGCCGATACTCGCCGGGTTCCTGTTCACCGGTACGGCCGCCGCCCACGCCGAGGCGGGGCCCGCCAGGGTCGTGGTGGTCGGGGTGCCCGGCCTCCAGTGGGGCGATCTCGACCGGACGCGGACGCCGAACCTGTGGCGTCTCGTCGAGCGGGGCGCCTCGGCCTCGATGTCGACCAGGGCTGTTCCGCCGCCCTCGCGGAGCCTCACCTGCCCGGTCGCGGGCTGGCTGACGATCTCGGCGGGGCAGCGGGCGGGTGCCCCGGGAGGCTCCTGCGCTCCGCCCGCCCAGCCGGTGGCCGACCAGGACGGCGGGGCGAGTGTGCCCGGCTGGCAGGAGCTGGTGACGTTCAACGCCACCGAGACCTCCTACCGGCCGGTCCTGGGGCTGCTGGGGCAGCGGGTTGTCGACGCCGGAGGAAAGGTCGCGGCGGCCGGGCCGGGAGCCGCCCTGGCCGCCGCCAACAAATCCGGAAAAATCGGTAAATATGCGCCAGACGTCGCGGGGCTTGGTGACCTGACGCCGTACCGGCTGGTCGTGGTGGAGATCCCCGACCTCACCACGGCGTGGCTCGCCCGCCCGGTGGACGCCGACGGAGTTCCCTCCGCGCTGTCCGACCAGGCCAGGCGGGAGGCCGTCGCGGCCGCCGACCGAGGGGTGGGCGCGCTGCTGACCGGACTTCCCCAGGGCGGCACGGTCCTGCTCGGCGGCCTGTCGGACGCCGCGGTCTCGGCGCACCTGCACGTCGCGATCGCCGACGGCCCCTCGCCGGGCGGCGGGCCGTACGGTCCCGGCTATCTGGGGGCCTCCTCGACCAGGCAGGAGGGGCTGGTCACCAACACCGACCTGACCGCGACCGCGCTCACCCTGCTCGGCCTCGGCGTGCCCGACGGCGCCGTCGGGCGTCCCTGGACGAACGCGACGCAGGGCGCTCGGACCACGGGAGAAGCCGCCGGAGAGGTCGTGCGGAGCCTGGCGGAGGCCGACCTGGCCAGCCAGGTGCTACGCCGGGTGCAGGGGCCGTTCTTCGCGGTCTTCGTCAGCGCCCAACTGCTGTTCTACCTGCTGGCCGCCTTCGCCGTACGGCGGGGCTGGGGCGGTTCGCGGGCGCTGGCCGCCACCGGGGTCGTCGCGACGGTCGGCGGGTCCATCCCGGTCGCGACCTTCCTGGCGCAGCTCGTGCCCTGGTGGACGTTCTCCGCCCCGATGGCGTCGGTCATCGTGACCATCCTCGGCATCGCGGGCGCCCTGGCCGGGGTCGCCCTGACCGGGCCGTGGCGCAGGAGCGTCCTGGGGCCGCTGACCGTGGTCGCCTCGGTCACCTCGCTGACCCTGCTCGGCGACGTGATGACCGGATCGTCCCTGCAGGTGAACGCGGTCACCGGCTACGAACCGGTCACCGGCGGGCGGTTCTACGGCTTCGGCAACATCGCCTTCGCGGTCTACTCGGCCGGAACGATCCTGGCCATGGCGGGCATCGCCCACTGGTTGATCTCCCGGGGACGACGCCTGCCGGCGTTCGCCTTCTGCCTGCTCTACGGCGCGCTGGCGGTGTTCGCCGACGGCTGGCCCGCGTGGGGCGCCGACTTCGGCGGGGTGCCCGCCTTCCTCATCGGGGTGGCCGTCTTCCTGATCCTGCTGGTCGGAAGCCGGGTCTCACCGCTCAAGCTCGTCCTGGTTGGCCTGGCCGGCGCCCTGCTGATCGGGGCCATCGCGGTCGTCGACTGGCTCAAGCCCGCCGAACGCCGTACCCACCTGGGCACCTTCGTGCAGCAGGTGCTGGACGGCGAGGCCTGGACGGTCGTCAGCCGCAAGTTCGGGGCCATGATCGGGGTGACGGTCGGCAACTGGTCGCTGTCCCTGCTGTCGCTGGTCGCGCTGGCGTTCCTGTTCCTGGTGCTCGACCGCCCCTCCCGGTGGGGCGCCTCGGCGCTGGCCCGCGCCTACGCGGCGGCGCCGCCGCTGCGCGCCGGGTTGATCGGCGCGCTGGCGTGCGCGCTGGTCGGGTTCCTGATGAACGACTCGGGCATCGCGATCCCGGCGATGGCCCTCACGGTCGCGGTGCCGTTGACGCTGACCGCCTGCGTGCGCGCGCTGCGGACCGCGCCGCCCACCACGCCAGCGCGACCGTCAGAGCCAGCAGGGACCACGGCACCACCTGCTGCCTGACGACGGTCCGCAGCCAGAGCATGTCCTCCGGGCGCAACGCCTCCCTCGCGGGCAGATATCCCAGCGACAGGATGACGACCCTGGCCACCAGGAAGCCCTCAAGGGCGGGCCAGGCGACCATGGCCAGCAGGGCGAAGGCCAGCCCGTCGTACCACGGCAGCGCGTAGGTCGCGGCGAACAGCCAGGCGACCACGATCGCGACGGCGACCCCGGGCGCCGAGTGGTCCGGCGCGGCCCGCAGGAGCAGCCAGGCCAGCAGGACGAGCAGCGCCAGCGAGCCCGCCTGGGTCCAGGCCGAGTAGGCACCGGGCCCGAACGCCTCCTGGAGCCCCGTCTTGACCAGCTGCCACGGCGTGGCCAGGGAGACCTTCCTGCTGGCCGCGCCGACCTGGTCGAGCACGTGCGGCCCCGCCACCGCGTAGATCGCCAGCACGGTCGCCGTCGCGGTGCCCGCGACGACGGCGAGCCTGCCGGGACGGCGGCGCAACTCCCAGGCGGGGCCGAGGGCGACGAGCCCGGCGTTCAGCTTCACCCCGATCCCCACCCCGAGCAGCAGCCCGGAGCCCGCCCCCTTGGCCATCAGGGCGGCGACCATGCAGGCCACGGCCAGGGTGTCCACGTGCGTCCCGGCGCCCAGGTGGTAGATCATCAGCGGGTTCGCCGCCCACAGCAACGCCGCCCTGGCCCGCAGGACCGGGTCGTCCCGGGTGAAACGGTCGAGCAGCGACGCCGTACCCGCGAAGGCCATGGCGTTGACCAGCGCCATCACGAAGACGGTCAGCCGGACCGACTCTCCCCCCACCAGGCTCGCCAACGCCTGTACGGCCGTCGCCACCGGCCCGTAGACGCTGGTCACGCCCGTCCACTCCTCGACCGCGCCGAGCACCGGATCGGCGGGCAGAGCAGAGGGAGCCGTCTCGTAAGGGTTGTGGCCGAGTGTGGCCAACCGGCCGTAGGCGGCGTAGTTGAGATGGTCGGCCGACCCGGAGGGCGGCAGGAAGGCCAGCAACGCGACGACGGCGCAGCCAAGCCCGGCCAGCAGGCGCGGATCAGGCCGCCACCTGGCCCGCAGGGCACCCGCGAGACCGACGCCCCCGAGCAGGATCGCCGCCGCCGCCAGACCGATCACCAGGTGGGCCTCAGGCCGCACCCCAAGCGAGTACGGCGGCTGCCAGGCGGGCCCGGCCAGTTCGGGGACCATGACGGAGGGACCGAGCAGCCCGATCAGGACCGTCAGCCCGGCCGAGAGTCCGAGCGCGACGAACGCGGCGACGTCGAGCGCCCGCGGCGTGCCCCGCGCGGCAACCCGTGTGTCGCCGGCCACGGTCACGTCCTGGGTCACCCGCAAATTCCAGCACACCCGGGGTGGTGCCCAGGCCGGGAGGCTATCCCCGGACCAGAAGCGCCCAGGCGACGTCGCGGAACTGCTTCGCCCGGTGGAGCTGCGCCTTCCAGTCGGTGCCGGTGGCCCGGTGCGACATCTCGACCTCGACCTCCCGCACCCGGAAGCCCTTGCGGACCAGGTCGATCGTCAGCGCCGTCTCGACGCCGAACCCCCCGGCCAGTGGGCGGGCGGCCTCGAAGGCGGCCCTGGTCAGGCAGCGCTGCCCGTTGAGCGGCTGGGTCGGCGTCCAACCGGTCGCGCGCTCGATGCCCCGCCGCGCCAGGTTCACCACGAACCCGTGGCCGCCGAGCTTCACCCGGGTGACGAAGACGGCGATGGTCATGTCCGCCTCGCCCGCCGTGACCGGTTTGATCAGCGGTTCGGCCTCGCGGGCCGTCTCCCCCAGGTCCGCGTCGAGGAAGAGCAGGTGGCGGGGGGACTCACCGTCGAGCAGTCGTACGGCCTCCGCTCCGCTCTCCATGGCGGCGGCCTTGCCGCGGTTTCGGCTGTGCCGGATGACCCGGGCTCCTGCGGCCTTCGCCACCCGGCCTGTCTGGTCGGCCGAGCCGTCGTCCACGACCATGACGAGGTCGACACCGGCCAGTTCCAGTGCCGCGGTCACGGTCGCGCCGATCCGGTCGGCCTCGTCCTTGGCCGGGATGATCACCGCTGTCCCGGTCATGCTTGTCGCTTCGCCGAAAGCAGCTTCTCGGGCATCGCCTCGTACACGGTGAAGACCGAGTCGAGGCCGGTGACCTGGAGGATCTTACGGACGGCCGGACGCGGCGCGGCCAGTTCCAGGGTGCCGCCGCGTTCGCGCAGCCGTTTGAGCGCCGACAGCAGCACGTTCATCCCGGTGGAGTCGCAGAACTCCACACCCGACATGTCGATGACCACGTGGGTGGCCGGGCTCTCCTGGAGCAGCCGAGTGAACTCGGCCTGCAGGCCAGGCGCGGTATACAGGTCGATTTCGCCGATTATGGCCATGACGGTGTGCCCGTCATGTGATCGAGTTGAGACTTTTAGCTCCACAGCGGGCACACTAGCGGCGCGAAGGCCACCGGTCACGTTTCCGCCACGCGTCCCGAGTCGTCGGCCCTTTGTCCCCCGTTTAGGCCTCACGAAAACTCTGGGTGCGCAAAACTTGACGCACAGCTACACCGGCTTGGCCGGAAAGAAGGAGAGACCCGAGAGCCTCCAGACCGTCCCGCGCTACGTCAGTGGCGGCCGTTGAGTAGAAACGGGCCCGAAAGCATCGATGAACACCGACCTTTCTGAAGATCCGCAACGGCAACGTCTCCGCGAGCACCTGGAGGCCATGGTCACCCGCACCGAGAAGGCGACCTCGTGGCACGACGCCGCCCACTCTCTGCGTGTCCTGGTGAACCGTGAGGGATACGTCCCGATCAGAACCCGTCTGGCGAGCGCGGACCTCGACTTCCTCGAAGGCGCGCGCGAGGAGCTGCTCGGCCTCGCGACGCTGGGCATCAGGCTGCTCGACCTGCACCAGCCACGCGACGCGGGCGGCATCACCAGCGACGCCGCCAATCCGATCCTGCGTTGCCGCAGCTGTATGTGGCGGTGGCCGTGTCCCACGTTCCGCGCCATCGCCGAGTCCTTCGACAGCCCGAGGACGCCGGTCTCCTACCAGCGTGTCGAGCCCGACCGTCGAGGCCTGCTGCCGATCGAGCTCGACCCGGACGACGCGCCCCGGGAGGCGTCCATCCCTACGCCGCGGACTGACCGCACCGAGGATCACTACGGGGCGGACGGCTCGTAGCGGTAGCCGACCCCCCAGACCGTGACGATGCGCCGCGGCGCGGTCGGGTCCTCCTCCACCTTCTCCCTGAGTCTGCGCACGTGCACGGTCACCGTCGAGGAGTCGCCGAAGGACCACCCCCAGACCTGGTCGAGCAGGGCCGAACGGCTGAAGGCCTGGCGGGGGTGACGCATCAGATGGGTCAGAAGGTCGAACTCGCGGGCGGTCAGTGTGATCTCCCGGCCGCCGCGCCGTACCTCGCGGGTGCCGACGTCCGCCGTCAGGTCGCCGTCCCCGAGCACGCCGGTGCCCGAGGGGGCGGTGGCGCCACGGGCCCGGCCCAGCACGGAGCGCACCCGCAGGGCCAGTTCCCTCGGGCTGAAGGGCTTGGTGACGTAGTCGTCGGCGCCGATCTCAAGGCCGACGACCCGGTCGATCTCCTCACCGAGCGCGGTCAGCATGATCACGGGGACGGGCCGGCGTTCCCTGAGCCTCCTGCACACCTGGAGGCCGTCCGTCCCGGATGGCGCCAGGTCGAGAACGAGCAGGTCGGGCGGGTCGGCCAGGGCGAGTCTCAGCGCCTCGGCGCCGTCGTCGACGCACTCGACCCGGTGGCCGTCGCGTTCCAGGTAGCGGGCCACGACCTCGGCGATCGCCGGGTCGTCCTCGACCACCAGAATCCGCGCGCTCATGGTTACACCGTAGGCCCGTTCCTCATGATCGACACCCTCCGTCACCGTCCTGTAAGAACGAGATCGTTATGGTTTCCCACGCCCGCCAGGCCGTCGTGGAACATACGGTTGCTGGCATGGTTCGTACCGTCCTGGGCGTCGTGGGCGCCCTTCTCGCGATCTACGTGGTCCTCGGGATCGTCATTCCCGCCGTGTTCGGACTGCTCAAGTTCGTCTTCGTACTCGGCGTCGTGGCCCTCATCGTGGTCGCCGCGGTCACGATCGTGAGCAAGATGTCCAAGTGACCCTCCTGCTCGCCTGGCTTCTCGACGGTGGCG
>NZ_JBHSBC010000034.1:86881-99202 GCF_042650425.1 Streptosporangium jomthongense
CGGCCCCGTGACGGCGGCCGCCGTCATCGGCCTGGGCGTGCTCCTGCTCGCCTGGGCCCTGCGCGGGGTGCCCACCGCCGCCAAGACAGGCGGGCACTTCGCCCTCTCCGCGCGGGAGAGGGCTGGACGACTCGTGTTCGTCCGCCAGCGTGACCCCGACCGGGCCGGACGATCCCGGCCAAGAGCACCGTCAGCGGGCCCGGCGCCCGCGTAACACAACAGACGTCCCGAAGCGCGGGCGCCTTCTGTGCTGTCTTCCATCCCTGTCAAAGGGCAGTCAGAAGGGCTCTGTTCATGTTCGACTCCGTCATCGGGTTCACCGCCGACCTCATCACCCTCCTCGCCCAGCCGCTGGGCTCGGCCGCCCTGGCCATCGTCGTCTTCACCGTCTGTGTGAGGCTGTTGCTCCTGCCGTTCGGCGTCATGCAGGCCAGGGGTGCCCGGGCCCAGGCCGCGCTGGCGCCGAAGCTCGCCAAGCTGCGGGAACGGCACGCGAAGGACCCGGCACGGCTGTACCGGGAGACGACCGCCCTGTACGCCGAGGAGGGGGTGTCACCGTTCGGCGGCTTCCTTCCCGGGCTGGCGCAGCTGCCGGTCCTCATGGTCGTCTACCGGGTCTTCATCTCCTCCACGATCGCGGGCCACGCGAACGCGCTGCTCACCCACGGGCTGTTCGGCGTGCAGCTCGGGCAGCACTTCGCGGGCGTGGTCTCCGGGTTCGGGCTGATCAGCGGGCCGACGCTGGTGTTCGCCTGCCTCTTCCTGCTGTTGCTGGCCGTCGCCGCGGTCACCTCACGGCGGATGAGGTCGGCGACGGTACCGCAGGGTCCCGGCTCCGGGGTGCTGCGCCGGGTGCTGCCGCTGCTGCCGTTCCTGACGGTCCTGGGCGCGGCCGTGCTCCCGCTCGCGGCGGGGATCTATCTACTGGTCACGACCGCGTGGGCCGCCGCCGAGCGGGCGGTGCTGTACCGCTCCGTGCCCGCGGGGGTGTGATCCGTCAGCCGTCACAGAATGTGACGAGGAGGGCCGGGTGCCGTCGAGGTCGGCGCCGACGGCAAAGGAATGGCCGGTCGTGCCCCGCCTCATTGTTCCGGTGAGGCGGGACGCGCCCTACCCGCATTCACGCAACGCGGGCTGGGGGACGGAGACCTTTTCGTTACCCACGGTGTCGGCGGCGGTGACGACCGCCCAGACCGTGGTGATCTCCCCTTCGTGCCTGACCCCCCAGCTGGTGGCCAGATATTCGACGATGCCGAGCCCCCGGCCCCCCAGAGAGGAGAGTGTCGGACGCCCCGCCCGCGGCTCCGTGGCGGCCCCTCCGTCACTCACCGCTACCTCCACGTGCTCGTCGGCCCAGCGCCATGCCACTCTGATCTGACCGGACGGCAACGGATGAGCATGCCTGAGCGCGTTGCTCAGCAGCTCGCTGACCACGAGGACCGCGTCATCTATAGCGGTCTCGTAGACCCCCCATTCCTGCAGGTCAGAGCAGAGGCGTTGGCGTGCGACAGCGACGCTGGACGGTGCATACGGCAACAGAACGACGCTCGACGCACTCACCTCCCCGTATCCCTGTTCCCCCTGAGGAACCACACCCCAGTACGACCGAAATGCCCCGTTAGATGGTCTTAGAAACCGGGAGGCAATTACAGC
This sequence comes from Streptosporangium jomthongense, assembly GCF_042650425.1. Taxonomy (NCBI): domain Bacteria; kingdom Bacillati; phylum Actinomycetota; class Actinomycetes; order Streptosporangiales; family Streptosporangiaceae; genus Streptosporangium; species Streptosporangium jomthongense. Next base: position 88,535 of record NZ_JBHSBC010000034.1, read on the forward strand.
TTGTACACATTCGACAATAGATCAGCTCATCCGTTACCGGCTTGTTACCGGAACGGCGTGTCGGTCAGGTAAGGGCGCTGGGCGTGTCGGCAATGCGAAGCGCCAGCCGCATCCGGGTGCCCCCTCCCGGCCTGGAGTGGGCGGAGACCTCTCCTCCCTGAGCGCGGGCGAGACTGCGGACGATGTACAGCCCGAGGCCGACCCCGCCGAACCGGCGACGGTCTCCCGTGTCTCCCTGGACGAAGCGATCGAAGATCCGCTCCCGGCTCGTGGGCGTTATGCCCACACCCTCGTCGTCCACTACCACCACCACCCAGTCACCGTCGGCCCAAGCCTCGACCCTGATCAGGCCACCGTCCGGTGAATATTTGAACGCGTTCTCCAACAGCTGGCCCAGCACGATATCGGTGGCGATGGCGTCCCCGGACACCGGGGGCAGGTTTTCTTGGACAATCACCTCAACCCTATGCACATCAGACAGATCAGGCAGACCGAGTGTCGCCGCCACGATCAGTCTGCCGAGGTCGATTCCCTCGATCTTCAGGGGCAGTTCGCCCGCCCCCGCCCGCGAGCCGAGCAGCAGGTTGTCCATCAGCTTGCCGAGGGAACGCGCCCGCTCGGCGATGATGCGCACCGCGGAACGGCGCTCCTCGTCGGTCATGCCGTCCCAGCGGGCGGCGAGGGTCCCGGCGAAGCCCTGCACCACGGTGATCGGGGTACGCAGCTCGTGGCTGGTCGTGGCCAGGAAGAGATCCTTGGCCTCCTCAAGCTCCTTGGCCCTGGTGACGTCGCGGAAGTCGACCACGACCTCCCCCGTCTCGACGATCTCCGCGCTGAGCACGTCGAGCCAGATGCCCGAGGGAAGCTGGAGAGTGAGCTTGTCCCCCGGCCCCGGCAGCTCGAACGGCGGCGGCCCCCCGAGCACGTCCAGCGCGTCGAACCCGGTCAGCTCGGCCGCCGCAGGGTTCCACTGGACGATCTTTCCCTGCCCGTCGAGTACGGCGATGCCGTCGGCGCTGGCGTCGAACACCGCCCGCTGGTGGGCGCGCTGCCGTACGGCCTCCTGGTAGGCCATCGCGTTGCCGACGGCGATGCCCGCGTGCCCGGCCAGCAGTTCGAGCAGCTCCAGCTCGACGTGCCCCGCCTTGTGCTTGGCGAACAGGGCGTACAGCGCGCCGTACGGCCTGCCGCCCGCCATGGCCAGGCCGAGGGCGATCGTGTGCAGACCGGGCAGCTGCGACCAGATCAGCTCGTCGAGGCGGCCCTGGTCGCCCGTCTCCAGCATCACGGTCCTGCCGGTGCGCAGCAGCTTGCCGACCAGGCTGGTGCGCATGTGCGCGGTCGAGTCACGCAGCGACTCGGGCAGCCGGTGGCTGGCCACCAGCCGGAGCCTGTCGCCCTCGATGAGCACGAACCCGCCCGCGTCGGCCCCGGTCAGCTCGGTGAGACTGGCCGCGATCCGGTCGAGTACGGCGGGCAGCTCCCGCTCGGCGTTGATGTCGGCGACCACGTCGGTGAGCCTGCGCACGAGCCTGGCCCTGCGGACCGCCCGTTCCTGGGCGCTCTCGTCGTCCTGGACCAGGTGGTAGACGCTGACGTACCCCAGCAACGCGCCCGCCTCGGAGCGCAGCGCGCTGATGTCGAGCCGTAGGTCGAGCAGGCTGCCGTCCCTGCGGAAGCGCTTGGTGCGCAGCGAGACCTGGCCGCCGGTGCGCACCCGTTCGAGCACCGCGTTGTGCTCGGCCGTCAGCTCCCCCGGCACCAGCGGGGGCCTGCGTCCGAGGACCTCTCCGGCCGGCCAGCCGAAGAGACGTTCCGCGGCCGGATTCCACGCCAGGACCGTCTGGTCGCGGTCCAGAACGACTATCGCATTCGGGGCACTGGCGACGATCGCGCGGCCGACGCCCTCGTCGCTTTCGGCCCTGTCGTCACCCACAGAACCATAGTGCCGCGTCAACTGGCCTGATCTTGGCACTTCGTCCGCATGTGCTGACACTCGTTGCGACGATCCGTCCGATACGCTGCGGTGACCACACGCCTGGACACGGAAGGGTGGGGCCATGGCATCCGGGTCAGCCAGCGATCTCGACGCCCTGCTGCGGGTGACCTCGTCCACCTATGTGGGCGCCACCCACCCGGACATCGCGTTCGGCACCATCGAGGTCCCCGTAGGACGGCTGACGCTCGCGGCGACACATCGGGGCGTCGTCGCGTGCAGCTACGAGGACGAGAACGTCGTCTTCGAACGCGTCAGCAGGGAGGTCGGCTCCTTCATCGGCCCCGATCCCCGCAGGCTCGACCCGGTCCGCAGAGAGCTCGACGCCTACTTCTCCGGCAGGCTCCGCGCCTTCACGGTCACCGTGGACCTCCAGCTCGCGACCTCCTTCGCCAGGACCGTGCTGCAGATGATGCTGGCCGTGCCGTACGGGACGGTGACGACCTACCGGGAGATCGCCGAGCGGATCGGCAGGCCGAGGGCGCTGCGCGCGGTCGGCAACGCGCTGGGCAGCAACCCGGTCTGCGTGATCGTGCCGTGCCACCGGGTCGTCGAGAGCGAGGCCGTCCTCGGCGGCTACGCCGGAGGCGCGACCGCCAAGGAACGACTCCTACGGGTGGAGAGCACCGCCCGCCTCTAGGCCCTCCGGACACGAAAGGGCAGGTCAGGCACGGCGCCGCCTCAGGGCGAGAAGGCGCGGCGCCCCGATCGCCAGGGTGATCAGTCCGGAGACCAGGAAGGCGCCGAGGGCGGCGCTCATCCAGGGCTGGGGGGTGAACCCGACCGCCCGCTTGGCACCGTCCCAGATCGCCGCCCACCAGGAGACCTGCGAGGGCGCCGCGAGCATCCACCACGTGACGAAGCCCAGCACCCACGGCAGGACCATGACCAGGCGGGAGGGCGCGTTCTCTGAGATGTCCCAGTTCCTGCCCCTGCCGAGCAGGAAGTAGTCGACCGCCAGCACACCGAACATCGGCACGAACACCGCGCCGATGATGCTCAGGAAGGCGCCGTAGGAGTTGACGTCCACGACCAGGGCGATGGCCGTGGTCAGCACGCCGACGGCCACGGAGAAGACGCGGCGGTCGATCCTCGGCATCAGGTTCTGCAGCGACATCGCGGTCGAGTAGACGTTCGCGAACGACTGGTCGGTCTCACGCAGCACGAGGATGCCGAAGAACAGCGCGCCCAGCGGGGCCGCGACGAACGGCTCGAACACCGCAGTCTGGTTCTCCTGGACCACGGCGTGCCCGGCGAGCGCGACCGCGTAGACGCCGACGGCCAGACACGCGACCTGGGCGACGGTGTAGCCGCCGACGATGCCGGTGAAGGCGGCCCGGCTCGACCGTGAATGCCTGGCGTAGTCCGCCGCGACCGGCACCCAGGAGACCGAGAGGGCGACCACGAAGTCGACCGCGGCCGCGAAGGCGTCCCAGGAGCCGCCGCTCTGCGCGGGAGTCTCACGCAGGAAGACCACCGCGAACCAGACGACCGAGACGACCACACCGATCGTGACGAACCGCCTGAGCAGCCTGATGGCTCCCAACGGGTAGATGGTCAGCGCCATCGTCAGCGCCCCTGCCGCGACCACCCAGACCGCGTAGGGGACCGAAGGCCCGAAGATCGCCTGGGCGCCCATCGCGACGACCCACAGCTCGAACGCCCCCCAGCCGATCATCTGGACGACGTTGAGCACGGTCGGCACGTAGGAGAGCCGTACTCCGAACAGCCCACGCAGCAGCACCATCGCGGGCTGCCCCGTCTGCACCCCGGGAACCGCGGCCAGGCCGACCATCGCGGTGCCGATGAGGCTGCCGACCAGGGCCGCCAGCAGCGCGGCGCCGAAGGTGAGCGGGTTGTCGCCGCCCAACGGGTTGATCAGGACGAGCGCGAAGGAGAAGCCGAGCAGGCTGACGCCCAGGTTGGCCCAGAACGCTCCCTGGTCGAGCATGCCGAGGGTCTTCGGAGGTGCCTGGTCGAGGGTGAGGGGGGCCTCGGCATGCTTGGAATTGATGACGTCAGACGTCATGACGCGCTCCCTACGCCGGCATTACCCGGACAGGTTCATGCGGTCGGCGACAGCCGTAGTCGCCCTCTCAGCCTGGTTGCCCCAAGCTCCCGCGTTTGCTTACGTGCCGAACCGGGATCAGCCCAGTTCGCGCCCCCATGATGCACTATTAGTCCGCTTCCGGCTACTTCCCCTCTGGGGAGGGAACCGGCACGGGGTGCGTCCGCGGACGTCCGCGAGAGTACAGCCACGTTCGCTGCGATAGCCGTACCGCACGGTCAACGACCTGCCGGAACGTACGGCCGGCCTCGCACGCCGAGCCAGCCGACCGAAGGATGGCGAGGACCATCCCCGCGTGCGCGGGGAGCACATCGCTGGCCCGTGCCGAGGAATCCTGCCGTGGGGACCATCCCCGCGGGCGCGCGTTACCCGGGAAACAATGCCGCGTCAGGCGTCAGACACCCCCTACGGCGGCTTCTCCGGCCCCTTCGGAGGGACTTGCGGGGAGAAGCTGGGGCTGCTTCGTGCGAACAGCAGGAGCGGCAGGCCCGTGAACGGGCTGAGGCGCCGGCCCGCGAACGTCGTGAACGCCAGGTCCTGCACACGGGCGACGGCGGCGTGAACGCCCCGGTGAACAGCCGGAAGCCCTTGGCCGGTGGATCGGCCCCCTCAGCAGCTGTACGGCTTGAAGAGGTGGCCGTACCCGGATGGCTTCATTCGGCCAGGCGCGCCCCGACGACACCGTCACTCGCAGACTCGGCCGTCGTCTGGACTCCGGACCGCAGGACCGGCAGCCCGGCTTGCAGCCGGTTCAGGAACTCGTCGACGTCCAGGCAGCGGTCCTCCGCGTCGACGACCTCGGGCACGAACGCCTCGACGATGCTGTCCCCGACGGCGAAGTCGGCGTCCTCGTCATCGTCGTAATTGTTCACCCAGCGCCCGCCTGGGGCGTACACGTCCATGGCGTGGTCGTAGTCGATCACCCAAGGGGTGTCGACGGTCCCGGTCCGCAAAGAGCCGTGGTTGTACCAGCCGTAGACCAGGTGGGTGAAGGCGCCGTCGTGGATGTAGATCTCCGCTTCGCCGCCCTCCAGGGTCTCGGCCTGGGTGTGACCGCCGACGTACAGGCCGGGCCGGTCCTCATAGAGCGCGATCGGGCCGTTGACCTTCAGGTCGCCGGTGACCACGACCAACTCGACGTCGCCGCCGTGCAGTTCGTTGACGGCGTTCAGGAAATCTCCGTCGAGGGTGAGGTCGCCGTCGAAGAACAGCACCTCGTCGTAGCCGGGCGACGCCCCCGCGCCCTCGAACACAGCGGACAACGCGCCGCCCAGGCGGGTATCGGCATCGGCGTAGGACAGGGACGCGGGGATCGCGGATATCGGCACGGGGAAGATCGTAGGTCCGTGTACTGACAGTCCAGCACGCGCGACAGGCTTCTGGAACACGGCTGGTACGCCCCCTTGCCCAACTGTGCAGCTGCCTGGCGATTCGCCCAAGGTCAGCCAGCGCCCTTGTACTGGGAAACGGGTGTCGGCTCGACCCCTGGCCGCATGTGCGATCGGTAGAGCGGTCCGAAGAGATGGTCGATCCCGTGGCAGATGAGTCGAGCTGTCGGCCCCTCGATTCCCCGATGATCGACCTCGATGCGGAATGGACGCGCACCATGCCCCGGACATCGAAGCAGTTCAAGCAGCCTTCGCGCCGCTCACCAGTCTCGGCCTCGTGCGTCCCCTCCTGGTTGCCCCGAGTTCCGGCGTTTGCTTACGCGCCGAACCGGGATCACCCCAGTTCGCGCCCCATGATGCGCCGTTTGCCCGCTTCTGACTTTTCCCCTGGTGGGTGGCATGCCGGTGGAGCTCACCGACAGCCGTACCGCACAGCCGACGACCTGCCGGAACGCCTCGTTCGCGCGCACGCTCCTGAGGCGCTCAGCGCGCCCCTGGTTCGGCCGGCAGGCGCACGACGGCGACCCCGGCCTGGGACTCGCCGAACCCCCAGCCCGCGACGAGGGAGCAGTCGGCCGCTTCCAGGACATCGGTCCACGGCCAGTGGTCGGTGCCGTAGTAGAAGCCGCCCCTGCTGCGCGCGTCACGCTCGGAGAGACAGAGCATGCGGAGATGGTCGCGAAGCGCAGGGTGCGTGACCGCGCTCAGTCTCTCCTCCCAGGGCTCCTCGGCGGACATGTCGTGGATCGGCACCAGGTGCTCGGGGCCGCGTTCGGTGAACGTGGCGGCCCTCATCGCGTCGGGGAGAGTGCCGTCGGTGGCGACGCGCAGCAGCACGGTCAGCCAGCCGTTCAGCCTCTCGGACTCCTCGCCGGTCAGGTCGACGCCGTGACGGCCCAGGAGCGGTCCCAATTCCGCGCCGTACACCAGCGCCTCACCGGCCTCGTCGATCGACGAGACGGTCCGCAGGTCGGCGACGAAGGCGTCGTCGAACGGCCGGGAGCCCTTGTACCCGTCGGCACCCCACGGCCCCGTCCCCGCCAGGAGGTCGGCGTCGAAGCGGAACAGCGACTCACCCAGGTCGAACCGCCATGTCCAGGGGGAGAAGGGATACTCTCCGTCCGAATCAGGAAGGTACCTCGGCTCCCGGCCCGACAACCCCCCAGGGGTGGCCCAGGGACTCGGGAACAGGAACTCGTCGAGGGAGTCCGAGGCGTAGTACACCCCGTATCCGGCGGCGGGGTCGACGGTCGGCTCCCCGCCGAGCAGTATCTCGAAGGCCCCGGTCAGCGCGGCACTCCACCCGTCGGGGTCGGTCTCGGATGTCACGGTGCATACTCCTCTGGCACTTCGCGGGACGCCGTCGCCGGGTTAAACCAGTTGCTTCGTGGCGCGATGGGTTGTTTCACTGGCTCCGAGCAGATTAGGGGGGATGTTAATGCCCGCGGGCACCGAGGACGCCGTCGCGCGCCCTCGATCGGGTCGACGTCCCCGCCGGAGGCTCCGGCGGGGGTGAGCCCGCGTGGGTCACGACGGCACAGTCAGCCGACTCGTCACCCACTTTCGTCTGGAGCTCCTCCATTGCCACGCCATCGCGCCCGCATCACTTCCTTCCGTTGCGTCAACTGCCGCCTCGACGTGCCCACCGACGCGCCGGGAACCGCGCACCGCAATCACTGCCCCACCTGCCTGTGGTCCAGGCACCTGGACAACAACCCGGGTGACAGGGCCGCCGACTGCGCCTCGGGCATGGCCCCGATCGCCATCCACGCACGTCAGGACGGCGAGTGGGCGATCATCCATCGCTGTACGGCGTGCGGCACGCTCAACGCCAACCGCGTCGCCGGTGACGACAACCCGCTCACCCTGATGAGACTGGCCGTCGCCCCACTGGCCCGCCCGCCCTTCCCGCTGGACTACTTCGCCCAGCTCTGAGGCAGCCCGGAACGGGCGCGGACCACCGGAATCCCCGGCCCGCGCCCGTCACGGAGCCTCATGCCTTCGAAAGGCCCACGGAGAAGCCGAGGTCAGAGGTAGTGGAACTCGGGATGGGGGTGCATCAGGAAGTCGTGGTGGGAGATGTTCCAGGCGTAGGCGCCGGCCATGGCGAACTCCACCACGTCCCCTGGCTCCAGGGCGATCGGCACGTTCTCGGCCAGTTGGTCCTTGGGGGTGCACAGCTGGCCGGAGATCGTGATCGGTTCGCCGGGAGTGCCCGGGATGACGGGCTGGCTGTGTCCCTTGGTCGCGGGGGTGCGGATGTGGTGGGTACCGCCCGCGACGACGGCGAACAGGCGGCCGTGGACCCGCTTGACGTCGATGACCCGGGTGACGTACCGCCCGCAGTACACCGAGACCGACCGGCCGGGCTCGATCCTGAGCGTCTCACCGGAGCGACGCAGACCGGCCAGGCCCTTGCCGTAGGCGGCCCAGTCGAAGCGGGCATCGGGATCGGCGTAGGAGACGGCCATGCCGCCCCCGAGGTTGATCTCGGTCACGCCCAGGGAGCGGGCGTGGTCGAGGACCCGCTCGTTGACCTGGAGCATGCGTTCGGCGTCCAGGCCGCTGGCCAGGTGCGCGTGGACACCGCGAAGCCGTACCGCCTCCTGCCGGTTGAGCAGTTCCAGGCAGGCGGTGACGCCGTCGGGGTCCATGCCGAAGGGGGTCGCGCCGCCGCCCATGGCCAGGGCCACGTCGCCGAGTGAGACGGCGAGGTTGACCCGGAGCATGATGTCGGCCTCCCGGCCGGTGGCGATCAGACGGCGCAGCTCGCCGGGCCCCTCAACGTGCAGCCGGGCCACTCCGGCGTCCAGGGCGGCGACCAGTTCGGCGTCGGTCTTGCCGGGCCCGCCGAAGGCGATCGGGACCTCGGGGAGGACGCCGAGCACGTGCGCCAGCTCACCGCCCGAGGCGACCTCGACGCCGTCCACGTGCCGGGCCAGCACCCGCAGCAGTTCGGGGTCGGGGTTGGCCTTGGCCGCGTAGTACAGCTCGACGTCACCCAGCGCGTCCCGGATGGCCGCGGCGTGCTCGTCCAGCGCGGCCAGGTCGTAGACGAAGGCGGGCAGCCGCCCGGCTTCCGCGAGTTCGTGAGCCCGTACGGTCACGGCGTCCATGGGGTCTCCGATCGGCCCGTCGGCGGCGATGTCGTCGTTGACCGAAGCGTAGGACCGTATGGCCGACGGCACGATCGGACGAGGGCGGAAGGGTTGCGCGGGGGGCGGGCCCGCGCCGGGAGAGGGTCGCGCTGACGATCACCTGAGAGGTCCTGAGGATGCTCGGTGACGTTCGGAAAGCGCTTTCGAGAAGGGGCCGTGGAGGGTTTTCAGCGCGGCCTTCGCTGTTTCTCGGTCAGGCGACGAACGGGTCGGCGCCGCTTTCGCTGATCATGGGACGGCCGGCGAAGCTCCAGGACTGCATCCCACCGCCGACGTTGATCGCCTCCCTGCCGATGTGGTTGAGCCAGGCCGCCGCGTGCGCCGAACGGCCGCCGACCCTGCACACCACGTAGACGGGCGCGTCGTGTGGAACCTCCTCAACCCTGGCCTGCAACTCACCCAGCGGGATGTGGACGGCCGTCGGGGCGTGCCCCGCCTGCCACTCGTCAAGCTCACGCACGTCAAGCAGGAACGCGTCATCCGGCACGGCCTGCGCCTCGATCTCAGGAACACTCATGCACCCATTGTTCCAAGTCCTCCGACCGATGTGGCGCAAAGTGCCCCAGCAGCCCCCGAGTCGTCCACAAGCGGCCACCATTCGACTGCATAGCGCTACCGTTGACAAACTAGACAACCTGGTTTACCTTCTATCCAGAAAAGACAACGAGGTTTACCAATGGAGGAACCATGACCGTCGCGACCCTGGCCGACGCCCCCGCCTTCGCCAACGGAGACACCACCACGCGCTCGCTGGCCGTACCCTCACGAGGCTCGTCCGAGCTGGCCGTCTGGGCCTTCGACATGAATCCCGGCGCCTCGGGGCCCGAGCACACCGTCGACCGTGAGGAGGTGTTCGTCGTCCACTCGGGACGGGTCGTGGGCGTTCTCGGCGGCGTCGAGCACGTGGCCGAGGCGGGAGACGCGCTGATCGTCTCCCCGAACACCCCGTTCGCGCTGCGCAACGCCTCTCAGACCGAGCGGGCGACCGGCACCGTGTGCACCTCGGCCGGGATCACCGCCTCCCTCAACGGGCAGACCATCCTGCCCCCGTGGGCCCAGTGATCACTTGAGCAGGCGTGACATCCGGCGGTCGGCCAGCGGTTTGCCGCCCGTCTGACAGGTCGGGCAGTACTGCAGGGAGGAGTCGGCGAAGGAGACCTCCCGGATCGTGTCGCCGCACTCCGCACAGGGCTCACCGGTCCTGCCGTGGACCCGCAGGCCGGACTTCTTCTCGGCCTTGAGGTCCTTGGCCGCCAGGCCCCTGGCCCGGTCGAGCGCGGTGCGCAGGGTCGTGACGATGGCCTCGTGGAGAGCGGTGACCTGCTCCTCCGTCAGGCTCCCCGCGACCTTGAAGGGAGAGGTCCGCGCCGCGTGCAGGACCTCGTCGGAGTAGGCGTTGCCGATGCCCGCGATCACCTTCTGGTCGCGGAGCAGGCCCTTGATCTGGGCGCGGCTGCCGTTCAGGATGCCGCCGAGGACCTCGGCGGTGAAACCGTCGGACAGCGGGTCGGGACCCAGCGCGGCGATCCCCGGCACCTCGCCGGGGTCGCGCACGACGTAGACGGCCAGCCGCTTCTGCGTGCCGGCCTCGGTCAGCTCGAAGCCCGGCTCCGGCTCCCCCGGTTCGTACGGCGCCAGCCGTACCCGCAGCGCCAGAGGACCCTTGCCCGGCCTGACCGCCTTCGCCCGGGAGAGGTCGTCCTGCCATCGCAGCCAGCCCGCGCGGGCCAGATGCGTGACGAGGTGGAGACCGTCACAGTCGAGGTCGATGAACTTGCCGTGTCTGGCCACGGCGGTCACCGTGCGCCCGGCCAGGGCGGTGACGGGGGGATCGACGGTCTTGAGGGCCTGGAAGCCGAAGACCTCGACGGTCTCGATCTTCCTGCCGACCGCGTGCCCGCGCAGGAACTCGGCGAGCGACTCCACCTCGGGAAGCTCTGGCATACCCACAGACTAGAACCCGTCGGCGGTGAAGCGTTTTGGTTCAGGGTTACCGGCGCCAGCAATGAAGAGTTTCGGCTTGGGCGCGTCGGTGTCTGGACTGAGGAGTGAGGGAGC
>NZ_JBHSBC010000035.1:0-71642 GCF_042650425.1 Streptosporangium jomthongense
CGTCGGCGAACCACTTCGTCATGGCGACCTCGTGCACGATGCCTGACGACCGGACCCGCAGGTTCGAGCCGTCGGCGTAGGCGGCCCGCGCCGCTGCGGCGATCGTCGCCAGGGCGGCGTACAGGTCCGGTTCGTCACTCATCTACAGCCCCACCACCGGATTGTCGGTCCATTGATCGGCATCTTCCAGATACCCCAGCAGGGCGCGGGAGCATCCGCCCAGCCGTCGTGCCGGTCGATGCGCACCAGCAGCGGCCCCGTCGTGCGGCCGTGCTCGGCGAGCGCGGCCAGCAGGGTGCGGGTGGCTCACACCGGGCAGGTGGCCGGGTTGGACCCGTACGGCACGGCCGTCTCGGTGTACTTCTTGATCTTGCGCCGGTAGACGGTGACCACCAGCCCCTCGGCGGTCTCGGCGACGTCGCCGATGTTCAGCGCGGCCAGTTCCGAGGAGCGGGCGGCGGTGGCGTAGCCGAGCAGCACCAGGGCCGCGCCAACTGCCCGCCGAGGCGTCTGGCTTCTTCTTTGGCGGGCGCGGCGAGGGCTTCCTTCAGGGACTGGAAGGCGGCGCGGCTCGGTGACGATCGTGATGAGGTCGGCCAGGAGCGGGCGAACCGGTCGAGTGAGGGAACGACCAGGGTGTCGCCGGACCGCAGGGGGTCCAGGGCCTTGGTGAGCTCTTCGCGGTCGGTGTTCTTGCCGCTCAGCCTGTCGGTGAAGATGCGGATGCGGCCGGCGGCTTCGAGCGCGTGGGTCTGCCGGTCCAGCCGTTGAGCACAGGTAGAGACCCGGGCATAGCCGACAAGCGCTTTGGAGAGGACCGCGGTTTCGGAGCCAAGGAAGTCGGCGGCGGCTTGGCGGGCTGCGGCAGGAGCCGAGCCGGCGATCGCGGATGTATGGGCGTCATGTTGCCACGTCGCTTGACCCTGACGCAGGGTCAAGCTTTCAGCATGGTGGCATGACCACGGAAACCAAGGCGATCGAGGTCGCCGAGCTGTACGACGAGCACAACAATGATGGAGGGCGGGCGGAGAGAGGCGACAGGATGATCCGGCGCTTCACGATCCACCACGACGGCGTCACAATCCCGGTGTCTCGCGGCGGTCAGGGACGACCGCTGGTCCTGTGCCCTGGCCTAAGCTCGACCCAGGCCCACCTGCGCGAGCTGATCGAGCTGCTGAGACGCGATCACGACGTGGTGACCTTCGACCTGCGGGGGCATGGCCTCGCCTCGGCCGCCGACCGGTACTCCTTCGAGGACTTCCTCAATGATCTCGTCGCGGTGATGGCGGAGCTGGGAAACCTCGGCCTCCCAACAGCGCCCGTACTGGTGGGCTACTCGCTGGGCGCCGACCTGGCCGTGCACTACGCCTCCGAGCATCCTGACACCGTCGCCGAGCTTGTTCTCATCGACGGGGCGAATCCGGTGCCCGAACCGTTCATCACCGAGGCAGCCCTGCCGGCGTTCCGCGCCATGTGGGAGGACCTGGCGAATCAGCAGGAGGCCGAGCGGGGCACCGCGCGTCAGGTGCTGCTCAGCGCCCAGGAGATCCTCGACCTGAACCTCGAGATCGACGTGATCCGGTCCGAGATCCTCGACCGGTACAGGAACATCGACCGGCCCGTCAGTATGATCATGTCGACCTCGATGGCCGGCGACAGCGGCGAAGGGCCTGCGCCGCGGTTCAACCAGAACTGGCGTGCCGGCGTCGAGCGGCTTGTCCGCGAGTATCCGCACATTGCCACCAGCTGGCTCGACACCGATCACCAGCTGGTCTTCACCCGTGCCCCGCACATCGCGCAGATCATTCTTGATGCATCAGGCTCATCCGGTCGGGTGATCTCTTGAGCGGTTCCTGGAGACTGGTCTGATGGTGACCATCGGCGAGCTGGCGTCGTACGCGGGGGTGACGGTGCGTGCGGTGCGGCACTACCACGCCAAGGGGCTGCTGCCGGAGCCTGAACGGGATAACTCCGGTTACCGCAGATACGACGCCGGCGCCGTGATCGAACTGATCAAGATCCGGACCCTCGCCGAGGCCGGGGTTCCGCTGGCGCGGGTGCGGGAGCTGCTACGGGCCGGGCAGGAGGAGTTCGCCGCGGCGGTCGCGGACATCGACAGGCAACTGCAGGCGGAGATCCGGGAGAGGCAGCGGCACCGAGAGCGAATCGCCCGGCTCGCCTCCGGGGACAGCCTGGTCCTGCCCCCGGAAGTGGTCGAGTATCTCGACCGGATGCGGGCGCTCGGGGTCGACGAGCGGATCGTTCAGGCCGAGCGTGATGGCTGGATCCCGCTGGCCGCGCACTCACCCGAGCGAGTCCCGGAGTGGATGGCACGCAAGCGGAAGCAGCTCGACGATCCGCGGCTGGTCGACTTCTATCTCATCCTGGGCCAGGCCCTTGACCGGGCCGACGACGATCCGCGGCTGATCGAGCTGGCCGACAAGCTGGCCGCCTATCTCACGCGTATGGCCGACGAGCGGGGCGAGGACTATGTCGACGACATCGATATCGAGCTGCCGCTCGTCAAGCTGATGGACACGCTGGCGTTCGCCACTGTGCCGCCGGCGCGCCGGCTGATCGAACTGCTGAAGCAGCGAGGCTGGACGGGCTGGACCAAGCTCGAGCGCGTGACCTCCACACCGGGCGCGACTTCCTAGTAGCGCCAATACGCGCAGGAAGACGCCACAGCGCGGCGGTCCGAGAGCTATCGGTGATGGCGGGCGGGGTACTGCTGGGCGGCTTGGTCCAATCGCAACAGCAACCCAGCGACGGACCGCCCCTCCTCCGCTAATCTGACTTTAGGCCTAAACTTGAGGAGGATGGCATGACACGTGTGATCGTGGTCACCGGCGGGGGCACCGGCATCGGCAAGGCGATCGCGGCGCGCTTCGCGGCGGACGGAGACCAGGTGCTGATCATCGGCCGCCGCGCCGGCGTACTGGAGAAGACCGCGGAGGAGATCGGCGGCACAGCGCTGGCGGCCGACCTGAGCGATCCGGCCGAGGTCGCACGGGTGCGCGCCGCCCTGGCCGAGCGCTTCGGCATGATCGACGTGCTGGTCAACAACGCGGGCGGCAACATCGAACGGCACGGCGGGTCCGGCGGAGTCGCGGAACGGTGGACGAGCAACTTCCGGGCCAACGTGCTGACGGCGGTGCTGCCGACCGAGGCGTTCCGCGATCTGCTGAACCCGTCGGGCCGGATCGTGTTCATCACCTCGATCGCGGCCTTCCGAGGCTCGGGTGGCACCTCCTACGGCCCGATGAAGGCGGCCCTGCACCCGTATGTATTCGACCTCGCCGCCGCCCTGGGGCCGCGTGGCGTCACGGTGAACGCGGTCGCCCCGGGACTGGTCGAGGACACCGAGTTCTTCGGCGACACCCTGAGCGAGGAACGCCGCGCGGCGCTCGTCATGCAGACCCACACCGGCAGGGCCGGGACACCGGGGGACATCGCCGAGACCGTGCACTGGCTCGCCTCGCCCGGCAGCGGGCACGTCACCGCGCAGATCATCCAGGTGAACGGCGGCGCCGAGCGTGGCCGCTGAGCCGCCACGCGACGGCGCCGATGCCATCCAGGACGCCTGGCGGCGCGAACTGCCAGGTGTTCCGGTGGAGTCGATCGGGATCGTCACCCGCGTCTGGTGGGCCGCCAAGGTTTTCGGCGACCAGCGCCGCCGCACCCTCGCGGCGCTGGGGGTGGACGTCGCGACGCTGGACCTGCTGTCCACGTTGCGGCGCTCCGGCCCGCCGTACCGGATGAGCCCGGGGGAACTGGCCGGGGCGTGCATGGTGACGCGTGGCGCGATCACCCAGCGTGTGGAGCGGGCGGTCAGGGCCGGGCTGGTCGAACGGACCGCTGTGGGGTCGGGCTACCACGCGCGCGCGGTCACCCTCACCGAGGCGGGCGGCGCCCTGCTCGACCGCGTCGTCGCCGATCTGCTTCTCACAGAGGACCGTCTCGTCGGCCATCTCGCCCCCGAACGCCGTGAGCTCCTCGCCGACCTGCTGCGTGAGCTGCTCGCCGGACTCGACGGCCCGGATCCGACCGGACAGGTCGGAGACTGAACTCCAGACTTTTGGGCTGATGACACTTTCGTTGAGACCGTGCTGCCGCTGCCCTACGGCTCACACGGCTCAGGACTCCCGAAGCTGCGGTGAGCCGCAAAGTAGACGGGCTGATCCAGCTCAGCGCGGGTTTCCGTACCGCTCGTCAGAGCCGGACTTCGGCGACCCGTCCCGGGCCGGCGTCGAGGACCGGACCGGCGGAGCGACCGGAGTCAGAGCCGTGACCTGGGGCGATGCGGTTCCGCTGACCGACAGAGTCGTAGTCCTGTCCGGTCGGCCTCCTCCTTTGCCCCTGGCCCGTAGCTTCGGGAGTCCTGGGCCACGTCGGCGTCGTGTGCCTGGCGACGTGACCTCTGCGGCCGGGTCGCGGTCATGACGAGGCCGGTGCCGCCGGGCCGGACGTCAGAGCCGCCTGTACGATGCGGATCGCCTCGCCCGCGTCGAGGCCGACGCTGGCGATCACGGCCGCGTACTCGGCGGCGGCCCGGCGGGCCCGCTCCCGGCCCTCCTCACCGGCCGCCGACACGAACGAGCCCGCCCGCCCGCGCGTCTCGATCAGCCCCGCCTCCTCCAGCTCCCGGTAGGCCCGGCCGACCGTGTTGACGGCCAGGCCGAGATCGGCCGCCAGGTGGCGGATGGTCGGCAGCCGGGCGCCCACGGCCAGCGTGCGGTCCTGGATCTGCCGGGCGAGCTGGGCCCGCAGCTGCTCGAACGGCGGCACCGGCGAGGCCGCGTCGATGACGATCATCGGGTGCTCATGGCCCGCCGGGCCACCGTCGCGCTCGACGGCGTCCTGACGCGGAGGGCGATGCACGCGACCATGCCCAGGACCACGTTGGCGACCGCGGCGGCGCCCCACCAGCCGGGCGCGGTGCCGAACAGCAGCACCATGGGCAGCGACCACTGCACGCTCGGCGTGGTGAGCTCGCGGGCGTCTTCGACGCGCATGATGACGTCGGCGGTCAGCGACTCCTCATCCTGCGCCACGACCGGGTGCCTGAGCAGGTGGCGCAACTGCATGGCGGTGATGGCCGTCGCGCCGAGCAGGGCGATCAGCAGGACGACGGCCGGCTGCCGCAGGGTGGGGTCGGGAACGGCCAGGGCGCTTGCGGCCAGCGCCATCGTTCCGGCGAACGTGGCGGCCGCGAAGGCGGCGTACGGCCTGCCGAGCACGGCCCGCCAGCCGGGCTGGATCAGGTGGGTGGCCCTGCGGGACAGTGTCGCGCCCGCCCGCTGGTCGACGCGTCGCACCCACCGGTCGAGCAGTGATTGTGCCAGCAGCAGCCCGGCCACCAGCGCGGTCAGGGCCAGCAGAGGCAGTGGGCGATGCGGCGGGGAGCCGCCGAAGGCGGAAGCGGCGGCGAGCGCGCTCGCGATGATCAGCACGGCCGGGATGATCTGAGCGGCCAGGCGGGCGCGTCTGCGGACCGCGAGCCGGCTGGCCAGCAGTGGGGTCGGGCGGGTGCCGGCCAGGTCGTGCATGGCCAGCCACTCGCCTGCCAGTCGCAGATCGGTCGCACGCGTCTGCGGGCCGGCGTCCGGTAACGGTTCGGGGGTCACAGCGCCTCCTTTGTCGCAAGCTTTGTATCAAGATGATGCGTCATAACTTGCGACAAAGTCAACGCCCGACCATTGCGAGATCCCTGCCGGTCGGCGAGGGCGGGTCAGACGGCATGGCCCAGGACTCCCGAAGCTACGGCCAAGGGCAAAGCAGGAGGCCGACCGGACAGAACTACGACTCTGTGCCCGGTCACCGGAACCGCATTGTTCCAGGTCACGGCTCTGACTCCGATCGCCCCGCCAATCCGGTCCCCGATGCCGACCCGGGACGGGCCGCCGAGACTCGGCCCTGGCGAGCGGTACGGAAACCCGTGCTGAGCTGGACCGGCCCGCCTGCTTTGCAGTTCGTCGCAGCTTCGGGAGCCCGCTGACCTGTGGTTAGACCGCTACTTCGCCCCTGGGCGTGGCTTTAGGAGTCCTGGGCCGACTCCGTCGCCCACATCGCAGACCTACCTGACCAGCCTGAGCCGTCACGGGCCCAGCGACTGTGCATCCACCGACGCGCCGCCAGGCCAATTGGGGCTACGTCCGCACAGTCCTCGGCCGGCGCCGACGGGGCTCCGGCTTCTGGACCGGGTGCCGTGGCCCGATCCCGCCCTCGATGAGGTTTCCCACCTTCCGAGGCACGGCGCCCGACGCGGGGCCCTGCGCATCGGCGAGCGAAGTGCCCCTCATACCTTCGCGGCGGACTTGTGAATCGTGTGGGGAGCGGCCCAGGAGCACCTGCCCCATCCCGACGCCTGCGAGCCGGGCATGGATGCGGCAGGACCCGGTCTGCGCGGGATCGTCGTCACGGGAGGCGAATGAACCTCGTCGACATCACCACAACCGTAACGGGGATGATCAACAAGAAGAAGCTGGCAAGCGGGCATCGCGGCTATGCGTCGACGGCCTGGCAGACGGTGGTCCAGAAGTCATGGATGAGCCGCGCGGGAGCGGGCACGGACAGTCCGACCTGCGTCAGCAGGATGCCGGTGACCCCGTGGCGCGGGTCGGCGTAGACCGACGTCCCGGTGCCGCCATCCCACCCGAACTGCCCGATCGGCGAGTAATCGCCGCGGTGCGTCCTGACGGCCATGCCGAACCCCCAGCCACCGTGCTGCCCCTGCCCGTACGACAGGTGCACGTTGCTGACAGCCATCTGATGGCGCAGGGCCTGCACCTCGGCCCCCAGCCGGTTGGTGGTCATCAGCTCCACCGCGGGACGCGACAGGATCCGTCGGCCGTGATGGACTCCGCCGGCCAGCAGCATCCGGAAGTAGGTGTGGTAGTCGTCCACGGTGGACACCAGCCCTCCACCGCCACGATGGAACATCGGCGGCTTGCTGAAACTGCCGCCGGCGGCTTCGTCCCACACGTGGAACTCCCCGGTGCCCGGGTCGGGCATGTAGCAGGGCGGCAGCCGGTCGATCGCGGCTTCGCCGACCCAGAATCCGGTGTCGCGCATGCCCAGCGGCTCGAAGACCCGCTCGTCCAGGAAATCGCCCAGCGTCTGACCCGTCACCCGGGCGACGAGCATGCTCAGCACGTCGTGGCTGAGTTCGTACTGCCAGCGCTGTCCCGGCTGGTAGGACAGCGGAATCCCGCCGAGGAGCCGGAGCCATGCGTCGGGGTCGACCGCGGACCCGGCCGCCGGACTGTAGTAGGCGACCTCCATAATCTTCGCGCCGATCGGCGCGGCCATCAGCGGCAGGTCGATCCCGAGCCCGAAGGTCGAGCTCAGCACGTCCCGCACCGTGATCGGGCGATGGGCCGGGACGGTGTCGTCGAGGGGGCCGTCCGGGCGGACGAGCACCTGCCGATCGGCCAGTTCCGGCAGCCATTCCTGCACCGGATCGTCCAGCCGGATACGGCACTCGTCCAGCAGCACCATCGCCGCGGCCATCGTCACCGGCTTCGTGGTCGAGGCCATCCGGAAGATCGTGTCCCGGCGCATCGCCGGGCCGCCGTCGTGCCGCATCGTCCCGGCCGCCTCGACGTGGACCTCCTCACCCCGGCTCACCAAGGCCACCAAGCCGGGAATCTGCCCGGACTCGACATACCGGTTCAGCAGGCCGCGCAGTCTGGCCATCCCCGCTGTGGTGAATCCGTTACCGACGTCGCTCATCGTCACGCCTTTCCTCTCGCGCGCCTTCTTTTCGCGAGAGCCAGCATCATCGGCCCGCTCAGCAGCGGCAACGCTCAACTCGGCAACCGGCGTTAAGCGATGCTTACCGCCATCGGGGAAGATACGTCCGTGGAACTGCGCGACATCGAGATCTTCCTGACCCTCGCCGAAGAGCTGCATTTCGGTCGTACGGCCCAGCGGCTGCGGCTGACGCCGGCCCGGGTCAGCCAGTCGGTCAAGAAGCAGGAGCGGCAGATCGGGGCGCTGCTGTTCGACCGCTCATCGCACCACGTGGCGCTGACCGCGCTCGGCCGCCGCCTGCGCGACGACCTGCAGCCGGCCTACCAGGCTCTGCGCAAGGGCCTGGACAACGCCCGCCTTACGGCCAGCACCGGGACGGCGGCGGCCGACACCCCGCTCCGGCTCGGGATCGTCGGCGGAGGCCCGCTCGACGACCTGCGCCCGGTCTTCGACGAGTTCACCTCCCGCCACCCCGAGCATCCGATCCAGCTCCGCTCGATCCCGTTCGGCAGGCCGTTCGCCGGTCTGCGCCGTGGCGACCTCGACCTCGCGGTGCTGTGGCTGCCGGTCCGCGAACCCGACCTGGTCGTCGGCCCACTCATGTTCACCGAGCCGTTCGTGCTCGCCGTCGGGATCCGGCACCGGCTGGCGCAACGCGAGTCCGTCACGTACGAGGATCTGGCCGCCGAGACCACCCTGGCCGCCGACGTCCCCGACTACTGGCGCGCCGCGGTGGTCCCGTTCAGAACCCCGAGCGGGCATCCCATCCGCGTCGGACCGACGGTCGCCGACTGGATGGAGCTGGTCGCCATCGTCGCCAACGGCGAGATCGTCGCTCCGGTCCACGCGCACGCCGTGCGCTACCACACCCGCCCCGACATCGCCTACATCCCCATCACGGGCGTGCCCGACTCGCGCTGGGCACCGGTGTGGCGCGCCGACGCCGAATCCGACGTCATCCGCGCGTTCCTCGACGTCATCACCGACCTCGGCCCTCTCCACCTGTAACGGCCGAACGCGAACGCGGCGCCTACCACGCCGTCACCGGAACGATCCGGGTGGCTGGCCCGGCGTGCACGGTCGGTGTCAGCGGCTGGGGCCTGGGCGCCGCCCACCCAGACTGCGGGCCGGTCACCTGTCGCCGGTGCCTGAAACTCACCAGTGCCGAGCCGCTTGCCGAGCAGCTGACGCTGTTCGGCGCCGACGAGCAGGACACACCTGCAGACGGCGGGAACACCCCTGCCTGATCCACCAGCCGCAGTCAGGCGTTGCTCGATCGTGCCTTCTCCTCTGAGGCGTCGTCGACCGGTCCCGGCTCATCAGCCGCGCTGTCTTCGACCAGACGGCCCTCGCCGCCGGACCTCACCTCCAAACGCCATCCATCCGGCCACCTATGACCCTCTAGAGGAACAGCTGTCGCGCCGAACAATCGGGCACCGCCGGTGAAGGTCGCCTCGTCGAACCATGCGCTCCCGCTGAAGGACGCCCTAGAGAACCTGGCGCCCCCGGTGAAGGTCGCCCCGACAAAGATCGCCCCTGCGGAGTGGCAGCGGGTGAAGTTCAGGTTGGTGAGGATGGCGCCGGTCAGGTCGACGCACATGCCTTCCCAGAACCGGGGGCCGGCCGGTTCGGCGATGCGCTCACCCGGTGCGCGGTCATCGTGGAGGTGGTCTTCCAGGGTGCGCTGGGTAGTGAGGCGAACCTGAAGTTCCTCGTGCGGGTCGCGTCCGGTGGCGGGGGCGGAGGCTCCGGCGATGGCGGCGCGCGGGACGGCGGGCGCCAGGTCCTGCCGGACACCGCCGGGCGACGCCCACGGCATCCTCAGATACGCGCAGATGACGTTGACGATGGTCTGCCGGTGCCCGGGGTTGTCTTGGGCCAGGCGCTCCAGCGCGTACAGGCCGCCCAGCCGTACCGCGGCGGCCTCGTGACCGAGCTGCTCGACCGCCTTCGTGTACAGGTCGGTCACCCCGGCGCTCGGTCGCGTCGTGGGTGGTGTGCGCGGCGGTGACCTCCTGGGGTGCTGACGGCGGAAGGCCAGCATCAGCGTGACCGCCGCCCCGACCGCGGCCCCGGCGGCCAGCGCGGTGCGCAGCATCTCCCCCCGCACGCTTCCCACCCCGCCTCCGACGCCAGGGCTCGGGACGGGAACGGAGGCGGCCGGGTCGGCCAGAAGCCACCACAACGTGACGGCGACCACGACGGCCACCAGCACGGTCACGCAGACGATCCACCACAGAGCCGACCGGGGCGTATGCACCGGTGGAGGCGCCACCGTGACGGTTCGGCGAAGGGAAGGACGGAAGCGGCGACGTGGAAGTAACGGCATTGCTTTCATTCCAGCCGTCGCAGCCTGGCCCCGGCCTGATGCCGTCTGATCGTTACGGGAAGCACCTACGCCCGCAGCCTGCGGTTTCAGGAGAAATCGCCTGATCTCGGCGGCCGTGTCTGCCCTTGAGGGGTACGGGGTCTGACTACTGGCGGGCTCTCTCACTCAAGATTCGCGAATCCACCCAGCCTCCTCCACGGTCGCCCCTACAAGTCCTTCCGGCCCGAACATGGGGCACCGGACGTGCCCGTTCAGCAGACCGACCAGCACGTCGGTGAAGGTTCCGGGATAGTGCCACCACCGGTGAAGTGTCGTTATGACGACGGTCCACTTTCCCGGGTCCGGGTCGGTGAGCCAGCAGCAGTAGTCTCCGTTGGAGGTGTTACCCCAGGGAAACAGCCCCTGGGGGGCGGGGTAAACGGGGAACGGCGGCGCCGGACGGGGAACATCGCGGTCGTCGACCAGTTCGATCTGGTCGAAGCGTTCCCCCCACCGGCGCATGTTTTCCAGCACGTCCGCCCAGCTTTGAACATACTCCTGCGGGGTTTCGCTGGTTCCGGGATGGCCCACGAGGAGGAACTCGTCGAACTCCAGGGTGGAGTATCTCGAAGCCCAGTCCTTGTAGTCGTCCGGGAACACCAGGCCGGTGCCTTCTTCGATGAGGGTCCAGTTCACGGGTGGAGGCGGAACACGGGATGGCCCGATGATGGCTTCAAGATCGGTGATGCTGCGCATTCAACACATTCTTCTCCGAAGCTGTTGGCCAGGAAGTGATCTTCGCTCATGTGGTGACCCGCGCTTCGCTTCACTGATGCAGGCACCTGCCGGGCGGTTACCGTCACCTCATGGCGCCGCCCGTTCCGAAGGGCTACCTTCCCAGGGGCCGCAGAGGTGTCGGGCGTTCAGCAAGCTCCGCACGGGCGCCGACCCCACCCGATCCAGGCTCTGATCAGATGCTTCCCGGTCGAGGCCGGCCGCTTGCCGAGTGGCCTGGAGCTCGGCCAGTTCGGCGAGCGCGGCGACGAACGGGGTAGCGCGCGGTCGGCGGGCAGCGTGTCCAGCTCCTGCTGCGGGCGCTCGTAGGCGGCTGGGGACACGTCCGGTAGCGCAGCCCTCACCCAGTTCGGGTCACGGTTCCGTCGAGGGTGCGGACGAAGACCGAGCCGGTGGCTGGGCTGGACTGGTAGTGGTAGGTGGCGGTGGTGACCTTGGTGCTGCCGGCGGCGCACTGGGGGTTGAGCAGGCTGGCGGTGCCTCCCGGGCGGCGGGGATAGTCGCTGCGGGGGGTGATCGTCCAGGTGTAGCCGCGCCCGGCGACGGCGGCGGTGCCGTTGAATGCGTCCGGCTGCCCGGCGAAAACGTCCTGGATGCTGCCGCTGATGACCGCCAGGCCGCCGTTGGGCAGGCTCGGGATCACGCCGCCGGGCACCAGGGCGATCCGGCGCTGGCCATAAGGGCCGCTGCGGCCGTTCCAGAAGGTGGCCCGCACCGAGCCGGAGAAGCCCGCGGCAAGGGTGGCCGAGCGCCAGTCGGCCTGGTGGCCGCCGCAACCCGGGCCCTCGCCGACCGCCCGGGCCGCGGAGTCGGCAGCGGGTGCCGCCTTGGCGAAGGAGGAAACGGCCTGGGCAGGTGTCGGAAAGCCGGGCACGCCGGTCAGGGTGGCCAAGGCGGTGGCCAGGGCCAGGACGGGCAGGGGCCGCAAGCGGCGCATGGGGGCTCCTTTTCTGGGCGAAGGACGTTTCCGCAGCTGATGAGCGGGCGCTCTGCCCGGGGTGTCGTGGGGATCGACGGCAACCAGTCGCTACCTATCGTAGTTAATTGACTACGTTATGGAAATACTTGGGGCCGGCCATACCACCCAGGAGCCACCCCCCCCCCGCAGTTCTTCACCCCGGACATCTCTGACCGGCCGCCGGGGGATCGGTACAGATTTTGGCGGTAGAGCTGAGGGCGGAGACGTTTCTCCAGCTCACGGCCATCAGTTCTGAGCTGGCCACATCGGACAGAACCTGGATTCTGTCGGGGTTGCGTCCACGGAGGTGGTGTACGAGTTTGACCTGGCACAGGCATGGCGCCGGGAAATGGTGACGGCCATCGCGTGATCCTTCGAGTAGCGAAGATCAAGTTCGAAAACGTGCGCGTCCTGGTCGCCACGGCCGTGAACGCAGGCGGCAACCGGGAGATCCTCGGGCTGGAGGTCACCTCGGCCGAGAACGGCGCCGGCTGGCTGACGTTCCTGCGGGGCTTGGTGGCCCGCGGCCTGGGCGGGGTGCAACTGGTCGTCTCCGACGCCCGTCCTGGCCTGGTCGAGGCGATCGGCGCGACCTTGGCGGGCGCGTCCTGGCAGAGATGCCGCACCCACTACCTGCGCAGTCTGCTGCCACCGTCCCGAAGTCGGCGCAGCCGTGGGTGGCCACCCTGGTGCGCACCATCTTCGACCAGCCTGCCGCCGAGCAGGTACGCGCTCAGTACGCCTGGGTGATCGACGCGCTGGGGACCAGGTATCCGGCCGCGTGCGAGCACCTGGAAGCCGCCCGCGAAGACCTGCTGGCCTTCACCGCCTTCCCCGAAGGAGACCTGGCGGCAGGTCTGGTCGAACAATCCACAGGAGCGGTTGAACAAGGAGATCCGCCACCGCACCGACGTGGTCGGCATCTTCCCGGACCGGGCCGCGATCGTCCGGCTTGTCGGTGCGGTTTTGGCCGAGCAGACCGACGAGTGGACCGAGGCCCGCCGCTCCATGGGGCTCGACATCCTGGCCAAATGCCGGATGCGCATCCTTGCCGGCGACACACCGGCCCACAACCCACTACCGCAGACACTTACCGCTTAACCTGCAGAAACAGGATCACGCGAAGGTCAGCTCGTACACCACTTCACTGGACGTGACCCGGTCTGCTTCGCGACGTGGTCGACCACCTCGTCAGGAAACTCCGTCCGCCCGCGCGGGAAGCGCCCGTGCTGCGTGAGGTACTTCAGCTTCGGCATCACAGAAGGTCAGGCTAGGGATCTTCGAGGTTTGGCGGCCTATGACACGTTGGTCAACAGCACCCCAGGCCCGCACGGCCCGCGACCATCCATGGACGTTTTCGACGCCATGGCCGAGACCCGTATGGCCGCCCGACGGGTGCTGTCACTACCGCACAAGCAGCAGGTTCGTCTCGGCCGGCCTTCGCGGTTCGACGGCGGCGACGGTTTCTTCCGTGGTGACGACGTTTCGGGAGTCGTGTGCGGCCCTCGGCGAGGGTCGGTCAGCCGAACCGTAGGACGAACCGCCCGCGAACGCCACGCCGTTCGAGCGAGCGATGCGCGTCGCCGGCTCGGGAGGCCGGCAGTTCGCCGGCCACGCGGACGGTGAGCAGTCCCTCACCGGCGAGTTCGGCGAGCCGGTCGAGCTTGGCCGCGGCCTCGACGTAGTGGCGGACGAAGATCGGGACGACGCGGACCCGGCCGGTCCCGTCGCCCTGGTAACCGCGGAGGGTGGCGACGGTGCCGCCGTCCTTGACGGCAGGGAGTACGGCGGCCTCCAGCACGGCGGCGTCGACGAGCCCGTCGACGCCGCCCGGGTGGAGGTGGCGGACCATTGCGGCGAAGTCGTCCCCCCGCGGCACAGTCTCGTCGGCTCCGCACTCGCGGACGAAGGTCTCGTCCTGCCGGGCGGCGTCGGCGACGACGACCAGTCCGGCCTGCTTGGCGAGCTGGACGAAGTACCCGCCGACGGTACCGGCCGCACCGGTGACGGCGACCGTCGCGCCGGCCGGGAGCGCCAGCGTGTCAAGTGCGAGCCGGGCGGTGAGCCCGTTCATCGGGATGGTGGCGGCCTGAACGTCCGAGAGCCCGGCCGGGATCCTCGCGACCGAGCGTGCCGGCACGACGAGGTCTGCCCGGTAGCCGCCGTGCGCGCCTGAGGGCACCACGATGGCCATGACGGCGTCCCCGATCGCGAACGGACGGTCGACAGCGGGGCCGATCTCGGTGATCACGCCGGCGACCTCCATGCCCGGCACCCGCACCGCGTCCGCCTCATCCTGCCGCGGACGAGAACGGATCACCGTGTCGACCGGGTTCACCGTGGCGCTGCTCACCCGGATCCTGACCTGACCGGGACCGATCGGTTCGGCCACCAGGTCGAACTCGCCAAGAGCGTCGGGTCCGCCTGGCCGGGTCACTCCGATTGCTTGAACCATGGTCGTTCGTACTCCTTGTTCGTTGCCGCCGGGGTGGCGGTGGGCAGGGCCGACCATGCCGTTGACGAGTCGCGGCGGATGATCGACCCGGTTCGGCTACGGCGATGCGGGGGCGTGAAGACCCTCGAGCAGCAGGCTGCACACATCGTCGAGCTCGGCGCCGACGCCGGGGTTCTGCCATTCGGCCGCGTGGGCGAGATGGTGGAACTTGGCAGTGGCGTTGAAGACCACGCGGGCGGTGGCCGCCGCGTCGTCGGTGCGGAGGCTGCCGTCGGCGGCGCCGTCAGCGATGATGGCCGTCAGCTGGCCCAGGAGATCGGCGACGTGGTCGGTGGCGACGCTGCTGTGCGCGGCGGCGAGGATTCCATAGGCGGCGAACAGCTCCGGGTCCTGGCGAATCTTGGCCTGCTTCACGGCCAGGACGGCGTGCAGCCAGGTGCGCAGCCGCCGCGCCGGCGCAACCGCGCTGTCGGTGGCGATGACGGCGAGGGCGTCGCGGTTGCGGTCGAGCCAGCGCCGGGTCACGGCCTCGCGCAGCGCCTGCTTGGAGGGGAAGTGCTTGTAGACGGCGGCGTGGCTGACCCCGAGTGTCCGGGCGACGTCGACGACCGTTGCCTTGTCCGGTCCGTGGCGCCGCAGGATCTCCTCGGTGGCTGCCAGGATGGCGTTCGCGTCCAGCGGGATTCGGGCGGGCATCAGCGTCCGCCGCCCGTTCGCTCGCTGTCCAGTAGCGCGAGCAGGGCGGGGGCGTAGCGTTCTCCCGCGACCGCCCCTCGGGGGACGGCCTGCTCAATCGCGTCCAGGTCGTCCTCGGTCAACCGCAGACCGGTGGCGTCCACCGCCTCGGTGACGCTGTGCGGCCGGCTGGCCCCGACCAGCGCGACGATGTCCCGGTGCACGCGACCCTGTGCGAGCACCCACGCGATCGCGAGCTGCGCGACCGTGACACCGCGGGAGGTGGCGATCTCCCGCAGCCGTTCGACCAGCGCGAGGTTGGTCTCGATGTTTCCGGCGGCGAAGCGGGGCAGGTGCCCGCGATGCCGTGCGTCGCCGGCCGACGGCCGCCACGTCCCGGTCAGCATTCCTTGGGCGAGTACCCCGTAGGCGGTGACGCCGATGCCCAGTTCGCGGCAGGTGGGCAGGATCTCGTCTTCGGCACCGCGGCTGAACAGTGAGTACTCGATCTGGACGTCGGTGATCGGGTGCACGGCGTGGGCGCGGCGGATCGTCTCGGCGCCGACCTCGGACAGCCCGATGCCGCGCACGTAGCCCTTCTGCACCATCTCGGCGACGGCGCCGACGGTCTCCTCGATCGGGACAACGGGATCCAGCCTGGCCGGGCGATAGATGTCCACATAGTCGATGCCCAGCCGCTGCAGCGAGTAGCCCAGGAAGTTCGGGATCGCGTCCGGTCGGCCGTTGATGCCGCGCACGCTGCCGTCCACGCCGAACAGCGCGCCGAACTTCACGCTCACCACGGCGCGGTCGCGATCGGCGGATCGCAGCGCCTGCCCGATGAGCGTCTCGTTGTGCCCCATCCCGTAGTGGTCGGCCGTGTCGATGAAGGTGATCCCGGCGTCGAGCGCGTTGCGAAACGTCGCGATGCTCTGTTCGTCGGCGCTGTGCCCGTACGCGCCGGACATGCCTGCGCAACCGAGCCCGACCGCCCCCACATGGACGTCGGCGCCGAGTGTCCTCTGCTCCATGCGAGAAACACTAAGCAGGCTGGTAACAGATGTCAAAACTTGTAACCTGACACCTTGGTCGTTACGGGGCCAGAGCGTGGCGGTCTCTTCGAGGTTCAAGGCTTCGGACCTGTCCGGTTCGCGGCGCCGCTGGATGCCCCGGAACCGAACCCGGCCGAAGGAGTGCGGCCGGTTCTCAAACGGGGCCCGGCCAACCTCGCTCCCCATGACGCCGAGCGGCTCACCACACTGGTCAAGGCCAGGCTCGAACGGATGCGGTACCGTCCTGCGCTGCTCGACGGCTTCGTCGCCCGGGCTGGCCTGCCCCTCGAACCGCTGCGGCTTCAGCCTTTCAACCTCAGACGCTCTCCCGGCTGACGTTCGGTGACGTTTCCCGCGAGGGCCTGAGTTCGCTTTAGCCGGTGGTGGGGAAGCGGCGGAGTGCCGGGGTGAGCGTGGTCGCCAGCGCGATGACGCTGAGGGCGGCGGCACAGCTCAGTATGCCGCCGGGCCCCGCTCCACCGGCGGTCATGAGGGCGCCGCCGAGCAGCGGCCCGAGCGCCGCCGCGCCGCCGGAGCACAACCCGACGATGCCGGTCAGCCGGCCGCGCAGCCTGTCCGGAGTGACCGTGATCTGGTACGTCAGGATCGTCGTGTTCGCCAGCGGCGCGAAGAACGCGGTACAGCCCAGCAGCAGCCCCAGCGGCAGGCCGCCGGGCACGAGCGCCATCAGCCCGGTCAGCAGGGCCGTCATCCACGAGAAGCCGATGATGACGACCGGAGCGGGCAGCAGGGCGTGCAGCCGGTCGGCCAGCGCCGCGCCGAGCAGCCCGCCCGCGCCCATGCAGGCCATGGTCAGGCCGATCACGCCCGCGCCCACCTTGTCCTCGTGCGACATCGCCAGCACGATGATCATCAGTGCGGTGAACACGAGGTTGGACACCGCCATCCACACCAGCGTCGTCCTGATCAACCGCTGCCCCAGCACCCACCGGAGCCCGGCCACGAGATCCCCTCCCGCACCCCGGGCGGGCTCCGCGGGCGCGGGGCGCGCGGGCAGCCGGAGGAACATCAGCGCCGCGAACGAGAGCGCCAGCATCAGGCCGTCCAGCGCGAACGGCATCGCCTGCTCAACCGCGAACAGGAACCCGGCGAGCGCCGGGCCCAGCAGCGTCGCGATGAACGGTCTCGCCGTGTTGGCCGCGACCGCCCGCGACAACTGGGACTCCGGTACGACCTGCGGAAGCGCGGCCTGCTCCGCAGGTTCGAAAGCCGCCCCGAGCAGCCCGTCGATCAGCGCCACGAGCAGGACGTGCGGGAACGAGAACGCGTCCAGCCAGACGGCGACCGCCACCGACGCCACGGCCAGCGCCCGGCCGCCCTGGCACAGCAGCAGCGTCCTGCGCCTGTCCCACCGGTCGGCGATCACACCGGCGGGCAGGTTGGCCAGCATGTGACCGGCCGCGACCAGCGACGAGGCCAGCCCGGCCTGCAACGCGGAGCCCGACATGGCCAGGATCAGCAGCGGGAACGCGACGAAGTTGATCTCGTTGCCGAACTCCGACAGGAACTGTCCGCTCCACAGGATCACGTAACGCCTGTTACGCGCGAGCGGGGGAGCGACGGTCTCCACGGCGGCTTCCTTCATGCTCCGGGGCTCCCCGCCCGGCGGGCCAAACGGCCTGACACCTGAATCAGGTCGATGTCGCCGCCCAGGGTGATGAACCGCCCCGCGTGGCCCTCACCGATCTCGAACACCCCGCCCCGGTAGCAGGTGATCGGCCCTGCCGACCGCAGACACAGCCCGCCGCCGCCGCTGGTGACCTCGAAGGCCGATCCGCCGTTCACGTATGTGCCCGTGCACCCGGGCGGCGGCGCCACGGGTGGTCCCGAGCCCGCGAGCGGGCGGTGGTCGCCGGGGGCGATCCCGTGGAGGGCCAGCCGTTCGGTGAGGTCGCGCCACAGGGCGAGCCCGGTGTCCGCGTTCGTGGTGAGCGCGACGACGGTTCGTTGCGAGGGCTCGAACCTCAGATGGCAGGAGGTGCCCTCGCCGGTGCCGTCGTGGCCGTACCAGTCGAGGCCGTCGCGGTGGTGCGCCGACCAGCCGAGGCACCAGCCGTCCGCCAGCCCGTACGGCCCGATCTCGATCCCGGCCAGCTGGTCCTCGCGCAGCTCGTGAAGGGTACGCCGGTCGAGCAGGACGGGCAGGTCAGGGTCGGCCAGGTGGAGCCGAGCCAGGGTGACGAGGTCGGTCGCGCTCAGCGCGAGCGCGCCGGAAGGGGCCTGACCGGGGGTCTCCTGCTCCTGCGCCACCGGCACGACGCGACCTGTCGCCGGATGCACGCTGTGGCCGGTCGCGGTACGGCGACCGGTACGCCGTCCCGTCGCGTACGACGCTTCGATGCCCAGCGGGGTCAGCAGTAGTTCCTCGACCGCCTCCCACCAGGTCATCCCGGTGACCTGGCCGACCAGGCGGCCCACCAGCTCGTAGCCGAGGTTGGAGTAGGAGAACGCCCGGCCCACCCGCAGAACGGCGGGGTGCCGTACGTCGCCGTCGGCGGCCAGGCCCGAGGTATGACTGAGCAGGCCACGCAGAGTCACCCCTTCGACCCCGCCGGGCAGCGGGCCGTCGAAGGTCAGGTCACCGTCGTCGGCCAGCATGGCGGCCAGCGTGGCCGTGAACGGCTTGGTCAGCGAGCCCAGCGGGAACGCCGTCGCCTCCGTCACGGCCGCCTCGCCGCCGTGGGTCTCGACGCCGTACCCGGCGCTCACCGTACGGCCGCCGTGGCGGACGGCGAGCTGCGCGCCCGGGACGTGGTGCTCGCGCGCCAGTTCGGCCAGCAGGCCGGCCAGCGCGGTGGCGGGGAGGGCGAGAACGTCCATGTCAGACCTCCTCGCGGGGCGCCGAACGCCGCTCGGCGTGGCGGGCCAGGGAACGCAGCGCGCCGGCGAAGTCCTCCGCGAGCTTCGACACCGTGGACGGGTCGTACAGGTTCTGCGAGTAGTACCAGTCGAAGGTCAGGTGGCGGTCGCGGATCGCGCCGACGATCTCCAACGGGTGACCGACGTGTTCCAGCGGGCTCTGCTCCTGCCCGATCGGGTCGTGGAAGGCGTGGTAGAGGCCTTCTCCCGGCGCGGTGCCGGACTGGCCGTGGTAGTTGAAGGCGACCTGCGGGCGCGGCCGGCCGGCGAGTGCGGTGCCGGGGGAGCCGGGCGGGCTGAGGTGGCGCAGCAGGCCGTACCCGAGGCCGTTGCCGGGGATCGCGCGAAGCTGCGCACGCACGGTCCTGACCAGCGCCGCCCAGTCGTTGCCGCCGGGCACGGTCAGGGCGGCCGGGTATTCGCTGGTGAACCAGCCGACGGTCCTGGTCAGGTCGAGGTCGTCGAAGACGTCCTCACGGCCGTGTCCCTCCAGGCCGATCACGACCTGCTCCTGGCCCGTCCACCGGCACAGCGTCCAGGCCAGCGCGCCGATCAGCACCTCGCTCAGCCGGGCACGGAACACGGCAGGCGCGCCGCGCACGAGCGCCCAGGTCTCGTGCTCGGACAACGAGCACGGCGCGGTCGAGACCGAGCCGACGAGGCTCTCGCCGTCGTGGTCCGTGGGCAGCGGCGCGGGATCGGGCAGGCCGGTCCAGTACGCCGCCTCACCGTCGAGCCCGCCCCCCACCGTGTGCTCGGCCAGCCGGGCCGCCCACTGGCGGAACGGCGAGGTCGCGGGCCCGAGATCGACGGGTGCGCCGCCGGCCGCCTGCCGGTAGGCGGTCTCCAGATCCTCGGTCAGGATTCGCCAGGACACGGCGTCCACGATGAGGTGGTGCGCGGTCAGGTACAGCCAGGGCCGCCGTTCCGCGCCGAGGTCGAGGAGCAGGGCGGACCACAGGGGGCCATGTTCCAGGTCGAACCCCAGATCAGCGTCGGTGGCCAGTTCGTTCGCCGCGGCTCGCAGCTCGGCCTCGCCCGTCAGATGGGACAGGTCGTGGCAGGTCAGCGGGACGGCCGGCGCGGGCACGGCGAGCTGCGACCAGTCCCCGGTGCGGGGCCGGGAGCGGTCACGTTCGAAGCGGAGCCTGAGGGCGTCGTGCCGTTCGGCCAGGGCGGCGAGCGCGGCCCGCAGCGCGGGCTCGCCGACCGGGCCGGACAGCTCCACCAGCATCGACTGGTTGTAGTGGTGCGGCGCGACCCGCCGCGGCAGCAGGAACTCGCGCTGCACGGGCGTCAGCGGCACCGGCCCGTCCACGACCGCACCGGAGGAGGCGGTCTCGGCGACCGGCTGGGCGACGGGCGCCAGTTCGGCGATCGTCTGGTGCAGGAAAAGGTCCTTGGACGTGATCCACACCCCCGCCTGCCTGGCCCTGGCCACCATCTGCATGCTGAGGATGGAGTCGCCGCCGAGGTCGAAGAAGTTGTCCTCGACCCCGAACGAGTCCGCGTCCACGCCGAGCACTTCGGCCCACGCCTCGGCCAGAGCCCGTTCGACGTCGTCGCGCGGGGGGAGCCGGTCCGTGCCCGCCGCCGCCGTCGCGCCGGGAGCGGGCAGGGCGCGGCGGTCGACCTTCCCGCTGGTGTTCAGCGGCAGATCCGCCAGCGTCACGAAGAGGTGCGGCACCATGTACCCGGGCAGTGAGCGTTTGGCGAAGTCGCGCAGCGCGCCGGGCTCGGGCGCGGCGCCGGGAACGGGGACCACGTACGCGGCGATGCGCGGCGACCCCGGGTCGTCGAACACGGCCGCGGCGGCCTGCGCCACGTCCGGGTGCTCGCAGAGCACGGCCTCGATCTCGCCCGGCTCGATACGGAAGCCGCGCACCTTGACCTGGTCGTCGGTGCGGCCCAAGTACTCGATCAGCCCGTCGGGCCGCCACCTGGCCAGGTCGCCCGTCCGGTACATGCGGCCGCCCGGCTCCTCGAAAGGCCCGGCCACGAACCGTTCCGCGGTCAGGCCCGGCCGGTTGAGGTAGCCGCGCGCGAGCTGGTCACCGGCCAGGTACAGCTCTCCCGCGACCCCGACGGGCACCGGGCGGAGCCGGTCGTCCAGCACGTACGCCCTGGTGTTCCAGGTGGGCCTGCCCACGACGGGCCGCTCGCTGTCCGACAGTCTGCAGTACAGGGTGTCGACCGTGCACTCGGTCGGCCCGTAGTAGTTGTAGCCGGTGGTGCCGGGCGCGTCGCGCAGCTCGCGCCAGAGCTGCTCGCCGACCGCCTCACCGCCCAGCATGAGTACGGCGGGCCGGTGACGGGCGGAGGTGAGCAGGCCGCGTGCGGTGAGCTGTTCGGCGTAGGAGGGCGTGAGGTCCAGCAGGTCGATCCGGTGCCGGGCGACGTAGTCGATCAGCGCTTCCGGGTCGCGTCTGGTGAGGTCGTCGATCACGTGCAGCTCGTGGCCGTCGGTCATCCACAGCACGCCCTCCAAAGAGGTGTCGAACGTGAACGCCGCGGTCACCCCCGCCTTGATCGGCTGGGTGGTCTCGGCGCGCATGAGGTCGGCCCGGTGGTCGAGGAACAGGTTGGCGAGTCCCCGGTGCTCGACGACCACGCCCTTTGGCCGTCCCGTCGAGCCCGACGTGTAGATCACGTATGCCGGGTGCGCCGGATGCGGCCGCACACCGGGCCGCGTGTCAGGCAGGCCGTCCAGCAGCGCTGGATCGTCCAGCAGGACGACGTCCACAGGCTCGGGCGGTTCGAACGCGGAGTCGCGGTCGGTGAGGACGATCAGCGGCCGGGCGTCGTCCAGCATGTACGCCATCCGCTCCCGAGGCAGTCCGGGATCCAGCGGCAGGTAGGCGGCCCCGGCCTTGAGTACGGCCAGCAGCGCGACCACGGTCCGTTCGCTGCGCGAGCCCGCGAGCCCCACCAGCGTCTCGGGCCCCGCCCCCCGGGCGCGCAGCAGGTGCGCCAGGCGGTTGGCGCGGGCGTCGAGCTCGGCGAAGGTGAGCGCGCGGTCACCGAAGACGAGCGCGATACGGTCGGCGTTCGCCGCCGCGCACTCCTCGAACAGTTCGGCGAACAGGGCGGGCGGGGTGTCCCGGCGGGTGTCCTGCCAGCCGGTCACGGCCTGCTTGAGCTCCGTGTCCGTCATGATCGGCAGCTCCGCCACGGAACCCTGATGACCTGCGGCGATGGCGTTGAGCAGGGTCGTCAGGTGCCCGGCCAGACGGTCGGCGGTCGAGTGGTCGAACAGCGCGGTGCCGTAGCCGACGGCGGCGGTCAGCCGGCCGCCGTGCTCCAGGAAGTCCACGGTCAGGTCGTGGCTGACCTGGTCGGAGACCGCGGGCAGCGGCGCGGTGCGCAGCCCCGGCAGATCGGGGTCGGCCGAGGGCGTGTTGTCCAGGACGACCATGACGTCGACGAGCGGGTTCCTGCTCGGGTCCCGTTCGGGCCGCAACACCTCGACGAGTTGCTCGAACGGTACGTCGTCGTGTTCGAACGCCTCCAGCACCGTATCCCTGACCTGCGCCAGGAACGCCGCGAACGACGACGACTCGGTCACCGTGGACCGCAGCACGACCGTGTTGACGAAGAACCCGACCAGCCCTTCCAGCTCGGCGCGCCCGCGTCCCGAGGCGGCGGTGCCGACGGCGACGTCCCGTTGGCCGCAGATCCTGGACAGCAGGATCGTGGTGGCCGCGACCAGCACCATGAACAGGGTCGCGTCATGCTGTCTGGCCACCGCCTTCAGCCCGTCCAGCGTGTGCGCCGGGAGGTCGAGCAGGCGGATCGCGCCGTCGGCCCGCCGTACCGGGGGGCGTGGGTGGTCGGTGGGCAGGGCCAGGGGGGTGAGCCCGGCCAGCCGCTCCCGCCAGTAGGACGGGTCGGACGGGTGACGGCGCTGCCAGGCCGCGTAGTCGGCGTACCTGATCGGCAGCGGCGCCAGCTCGGGGGCGTCGCCGCGCAGCGCGGCCGCGTAACAGGCGCCGAGCTCGGCGGCGAGCACGCCCATCGACCAGCCGTCGGTCACGATGTGGTGCATGACCAGCGCGAACGCGTGCTCGTCCGGTCCCATCCTGATCAGGGTGGCCCGCAGCAGCGGGCCGCGGCGCAGGTCGAAGGGCAGGGACGCCTCCCGCCCGAGAAGGTCGTGCGTCGCGGACTCGGGGTCGTCGTGGCCGGACACGTCGATCACGCGCAGCGGCAACGGTCCGGGCTGCAGGATGGACTGCACGCCGCGGCCTTCGACGTCGCCGAAGACCGTACGCAGCGACTCGTGTCTGGTCACCAGCCGGTCGAGTGCGGTACGCAGCGCGGCCACGTCCACCTCACCGGACAGACGCAGGCCGAACACGGTGTTGTACTCGGAGCTGTCCGGCTCGAACTCGCTCAGGAACCACAGCCGCTGCTGCGCGAACGACAGCGGCAGGCCGTCGTCGCCGTCCGCCCGCCCGATGGCCTCCTGCGGCGCGGCGGCCCCGAGCGTCCTGGCGAAGGAGGCGATGGTGGGCGTGTCGAAGAGCTGGCGGGGCGAGGGCGCGGCGCCGAGCGCCGCACGTACCCGCGAGATCACCTGGATGCTGAGGATCGAGTCGCCACCCAGGTCGAAGAAGTCGTCCTCGACGCCGATCCCCGCCGGATCGCGGCGCAGCACCTCGGCCCAGATCCCGGCGAGCAGCCTCTCCGTGGTGTCGCGCGGCGGGACATGGGGCACGGCGGCGTCGAGCAGGCCGGCGGGGGCGGGCAGGGCGCGCCGGTTCAGCGTGCCGCTCGGGGTCATCGGCAGCGCGTCGATCCTGACGTACGCCGACGGCACCGCCTGAGCCGACACCCGCCCGGCCAGGAACGCCCGCAGTAGGGCCGGGTCGGGTGCCTGCTCGCCGGTGGGAACGACGTACGCGACGAGCCGCATCCGCCCCGCCTCGTCCTGCCGTCCGACCACCGCCGCGGCGGCGACCTGGGGATGCGCGACCAGCGCCGATTCGACCTCGCCTGGCTCGACACGGAACCCGCGTACCTTGACCTGGTCGTCGACCCGTCCGACGATCTCCAGTACGCCGTCGGCCCTGCGGCGGCCGAGATCGCCGGTCCGGTACATGCGTCCCGGGGTGAACGGGTCGGGTGAGAAGCGTTCCTCGGTCAGGTCGGGCCGGTTCCAGTAGCCGCGCGCCACCCCGTCACCGGCGATGTGGATCTCGCCGACCACGCCGATGGGCACCGGCCGTCGTTCGGCGTCCAGCACGTACACGCGGGTGTTGGCGAAGGGCCGCCCGATCGGCACGTACGTCCTGTGCCCCATCGGGTCGGCGCCGAGCTGGAACACGGTCGAGTCAACGGTCGTCTCGGTGGCGCCGTAGGCGTTCACGATGACGGTGCCGGAGCCGAGCCGGTCGAGTATGCGCCGGGCCTCGCCGACCGGCCAGCCCTCGGAGCCGACCATCAGCACCCGCAGCGAGCCGGGACCGTCCAGCTCCTCGGCGATGGCGCGGGCCAGCGCGGGCACGGTCACCAGGAGTTCCGCGCGCGTGTTCTCGATCAGGCGGGCGATGGCGAGCGGGTCGCCGAGCCGTCCGCTCGGACAGATGATCATCTCGCCGCCGAGCACCGCCGACAGCAGGAAGTCGCCGAAGAACAGGTCCACCGACTGGCTGGAGACCGACAGGCATCGGGGCGAGGTCCCCGCCAGGCCGTAACGGGCGTCCCAGGCACGCAGCATGTGGCAGACGTGGCGATGCTCGACCATCACGCCCTTCGGTCTCCCGGTCGAGCCCGACGTGTAGATCACGTACGCCAGGTCGCCGGGGGTCACGTCCGTGTGGGGCGCGGTGGCGGGGTGCCCGGCCAGGTCGGCGTCGTCGAGGCAGACGAACGCCGCCCGGCCGCGTTCCAGCCGGTCGAGCAGCCTCGTCTGGGTGACCACGATCGGGGCGGCGGCGTCCTCCAGCATGGATTCGAGGACCCGAGGCGGATGGTCGGGGTCGAGTGGCACGAACGCCGCGCCCGACTTGAGCACGCCGAGCAGCGCGACGACGGCGTCCAAGCCGCGTTCGACGCACACGCCGACCAGCGTGCCGGGCCGCGCGCCCAGCCCGATCAGGTGGTGAGCCAGCCGGTTGGCCCGCTCGTCCAGGGCGGCGAAGCTCAGCGCGGTTTCGCCGCAGCTCACGGCGGTGGCGTCGGGGGTGCGGGCGGTCTGCTCCGAGAACAGCTCGTGCACGGGACCGGCGGCGGGGAAGGGGACGACGGTGTCGTTCCACTCCACGAGCAGCCGATGCCGCTCGGACTCCGGCATGACAGGCAGCTCCGACACCCGGCAGGTCTCGTCGCCGGCGAACGCGCCGAGCATCGTCTCCAGGTGGCCGAGCAGCCGCTCCGCGGTACCCGCGTCGAACAGGCCCGGGTCGTAGTCGAGCGCCAGGGTCAGCTCGCCCGCCGCGTACGCGGTGATCATGAGCGGGTAGTTGCCGTGCTCGTCACCGGTGTGCTCCAGCACGCGGACGCCATGGTCACCGGCGGCCTCCGGGTAGTTCTCGAACACCATGACGCTGTCGAAAAGCGGCACACCGCCCGCCAGGCCGGCACATCTCTGCACGTCCGCGGGGGACAGGTAGTCGTACTGGCGGCCTTCGACCTGAGACTCCTGCAGCCCGCGCAGCCAGCCGACCAGGTCGGCGTCGCCGTCCACGTCCACGCGCACGGGCAGCATGTTGATGAACAGGCCGACGATCGACTCCGACCCCGGCAGTCCGGAGGGGCGGCCGGAGACCGTGGCGCCGAAGCACACGTCGCGCTCGCCCGAATACCGTGAGAGCAGGATCGCCCAGGCGCCCTGGAGCAGCGTGTTCACCGTCAGCCGGGCGCGGCGGGCCCGCTCGTACAACGCGTGCGAACGTTCGGGCGACAGGCTCAGCCGTACGGCGGCGGCCGAGCGCGACCCGTGCGCCCTGACCGGCGGCCGGTCGAACGGGAGCGGCGTCGCCGCGGTGAACCCGTCCAGCTCCCGCCGCCAGTGCGCCTCCGCCGCCGCCCGATCCTGCCGCCCCAGCCACTCCACATAGTCCCGGTACGGCCTGCGCGCCGGATGCGTGCGACCCGCGTACCGCTCGAACACCTGGGTCAGCACCTGTGCCGCGCTCCAGCCGTCGAGCAGCAGGTGATGCGCCGTCCAGAACACCCGCACCCGCGTGTCGGACAGCCGCGCCACGGCCAGCCGCATCAGTGGCGCCCGGCCCAGGTCGAGCCGCCACCGGGCACGGCCCTCCCACATGCGCGCGGCCTCGGCGCTCCTGGCCTCCTCGGTCAGCGCGCGCCAGTCGTGACGCTCGACGGGGATCGTGGCGTCGCGCCGCACGACCTGCAGCGGCTCGGGCACCCCCTCCCACACGACCGCGGTACGCAGCGCCGGGATGTCCGCGGCCACCTCCTGCCAGGCGCGCACCAGCCGCTCCGGATCGTCCACGCCGTCGAGCAGCAGGTTGAAGTGCGAGGCGTAGGTGTCGCCCGCGGGGTCGGACAGCGAGTGGAACAGCAGGCCGCTCTGCACGGGCGTGAGCGGGTAGACGTCCTCGACGGCCCGGCCGTCGCCCGCGATCCCGTCCAGCGCCGCCTGGTCCAGCCGCGCCAGCGGGAAGTCGGACGGCGTGCACCCGCCCGCCCCGGGACGCGCGCAGTGCTCGGCGATCTCCCCGAGCGCCGCCACGAGCTGCCCGGCCAGCCGGTTCACGGTCTCCTCGCGGTGCAGCCGGG
This sequence comes from Streptosporangium jomthongense, assembly GCF_042650425.1. NCBI lineage: Bacteria > Bacillati > Actinomycetota > Actinomycetes > Streptosporangiales > Streptosporangiaceae > Streptosporangium > Streptosporangium jomthongense. The sequence goes on from NZ_JBHSBC010000035.1 coordinate 26,628, forward strand.
CCGAGTACGACCAGCCGATCTCCAGCCGGTCGTCGCGTACGACGGCGTTGACCTCCAGCAGGTGAGCCCGAACCTGCCCCGGGACGCGCTCGGTGCCCTCGGGGACGGGCAGCAAGCGCGGGAACGGGCCGCCGGGCGAGCCGTGGGCGTCCATGCGCCCCAGATAGTTGAAGGCGACCTGCGGCCTCGGGTCGTCACGCAGCTCCTCCCCTGAAGGGGACAGGTAACGCAGCGCGCCGTACCCGAGACCGCGCGATGGAACGGCTCTGACCTGCTCCTTCACGGACTTGAGCAGGTCACCCCAGTCACCGCCCGGCATGTGCAGCACCAGGGGCGAGACCGTGGTGAACCACCCGACCGTCCTCGACAGGTCCACCTCCGGGAACAGCTCCTCGCGGCCGTGGCCCTCCACCTCGACCAGCACCCGGTCACCGCCCGCCCACCCGGTCAGCACCCGGCCGAGCGCGCCGAGCAGCACGTCGTCCATCCGCGCCCGGTACGCCTCCGGCACCTCGCGCATCAGCCGCCGGGTGACCTCGGGGCCGACAGTGCTGGTCACCGTACGCAGGTCACCGGCGAGGTTCTCGCCGCCGCCGTCCAGTGGCAGCACCGCCGCACTCCTCGCCAGCTCACGGGTGCGTCGCCAATGGTCCAGCTCGTCGTCGAAACCGCCCGAGAGAGCATGCTCGCGCAACCGCAGCGACCAGGAGCGGAACGAGGTGGTACGCGGCCCGAGCCTGATCGGCTCACCCGCCGCGGCCTGCCGCAGGGCGGTCTCCAGGTCGGGCAGCAGGATCCGCCACGAAACGCCGTCCACGGCCAGGTGATGGACGGCCAGGTACAGCCGCCTGGACTCGCCGGACGTGACCAGCAGGGCCTTGACCAGCGGCCCGCTGTCCGGCGCGAACGTGATCTCGGCTTCCTCGCCGGGCCGTTCCGCCCTGCGCAGGATCGTGCCGTGCTCGGTCCCGGCGTTGTGCTGGCGCCACCCACCGTCGCCGTCCCGCTCCAGCCGCAGGCGCAACGCGTCGTGCCACTCGACCAGGGCGCGCAGGGCGGCTTCGAGCGCGTCCTCGTCCACGTCGGGGGCCAGCTCAAGGCAGACCGCCTGGTTGAAGCGGGACAGGCTGTCGGCCATGTTCTCCAGGAACCAGTGCTGGATCGGCGTCAGCGGCACGTCGCCGCTCACCCGCTCGTCCCCGCCCGCGTGGTCCTCATGCCCCGCGGGGACGAGGGCCGCCGTCACGGCCAGGTCGGCGACGTTCTGGCGCAGGAACATCTGCCGCGGCGCGACCTCCAGTCCCTGCGCCCTGGCCCCGGCCACGACCTGGAGCGCGAGGATGGAGTCGCCGCCCAGGTCGAAGAAGTTGTCCCGGACGCCGACCCGGTCCACGCCGAGCACCCGCGACCACACCCCCGCCAGGACACGTTCGGTGGGGGTGCGCGGCTCGACGTACTCCTCGCCGCTGTCGCGCTCGCCGGGTGGCGGCGGCAGCGTACGGCGGTCGACCTTTCCGCTGCGGGTCAGCGGCAGCTCGGGCAACGGTACGAACGCCGCGGGCACCATGTGCTCGGGCAGCCGCCGGCGCAGGAAGTCGCGCAGCTCGCCCGGCGTGACCCCGCCGTCGGCCGGCACCGGGTAGGCCACCAGCCGTTTTGCCCCGCCCGCGTCCTCCTTGACCGCCACCGCGGCGGTGACCACGGCGGGATGCGCGGCCAGCGCCGCCTCGACCTCGCCCAGCTCGATACGGAACCCACGCAGCTTGACCTGGTCGTCGGCGCGGCCCGCGTGCTCCAGCCTGCCGTCGGCCAGCCAGCGTGCCCTGTCGCCCGTCCGGTACATGCGCGTGCCCGGCGGCCCGTACGGGTCGGCCACGAACCGCTCGGCGGTCAGCCCGGGCCGGTTCGAATACCCCCTCGCCAGCCTCGTACCACCGAGATACAGCTCGCCCGGCACGCCGATCGGCGCCGGCCGCAGCCGCGCGTCCAGCACGTACGCCCTGATGCTCGGGAAGGGCCGTCCGATCGGCACCGGTCCGGGATCGGCGTCGGCCGCCGTCAGCGGCCCGCCCAAAGTCGCGCCCACCATGGTCTCGGTTGGCCCGTACCCGTTGAACAGGCGCCGGCCCCGCGACCACGTCCGCACGAGTTCCGGCGGGCAGGTCTCGCCCGCCACGATCAGCACCGCGCCGTACGGCACTCCGCCGAGCGGCAGCGTCGAAACCGCGGTGGGCGGCAGCACGGCGTGGGTGACGCGCTCGCGTGCCATCAGCCCGGCCAACGGCGCGCCGGGCGGACGCTCCTCGTCGGTGGCGATCACCAGTGTGCCGCCCGACAGCAGCGCCCACACCAGCTCCCAGAACGCGCCGTCGAAGCTCAGCGACGCGAACTGCAACACCCGCGCGTCCGGCCCGGCGTCCAGGCGTTCCCGCTGGATGAGCACCATGTCGTGCACACCCGCGTGCGTCACCACGACGGCCTTGGGCCGTCCCGTGGAACCCGAGGTGTAGATCACGTAGGCGGGGTGATCGGGGTTGACGGAGGGGAGCGGGGTGGGGTGCGGGCCGGTCAGGGCGTTCTCGACGGCCGGGTCGTCCAGCGCCACGGCGGGCACACCCGGGGGCAGCCTGTCCACGCCCTCGCGGGTGGTGAGCGTGAGCACCGGCGCGGTGTCGTCGATCATGGTACGGATCCGGTCGGCCGGATAGTCCAGGTCGATCGGCAGGTAGGCAGCGCCGGAGCGGAGCACGCCCAGCACGGCCGCGACCATGTCGATCGAGCGCGGCAGGGCCACCGCAACATACCGCTCGGGCCCCGCGCCCTCGGCGGCCAGCAGCCCGGCGATGCGCTCGGCCCGCTCGGCCAGCTCCCCGTAACGTACCGAGCGCGGGCCGCACACCACCGCCTCGGCGTCCGGCCGGGCCTCGGCCTGCTCGGCGAACAGCTCGCTCACCGTGCGCGCGGGCGGCCCGGTCCCGTCGCCGCACCACAGCGACGTCAGCAGCGTCCGCTCGGCCTGGCCGAGCGGCGAGATCTCGGCCAGCGGCCGGTCGGGGCCGTCCGCGACCTCCTTGAGCAGGCACGTCAGATGCGCCGCGATTCGCTCGGCCGTCCCCGCGTCGAACAGCGTCGCGTTGTAGGCCACGCTCCCCGCCAGCGCCCCGTCGCGCTCGGCGAAGTCGAACGACAGGTCCATGCTCGCCGCCAGCACGGGCGGCTCCAACTCCTCGGCCAGCAGGCCGGCGAACGCCGCCGACGCCGCCGACAGGTTACGCAGATTGACCGCGACCTCGGTGAGCGGCGGCCTGCTCGGGTCACGTTCCGGCCGCAGCGCCTCCACCAGCCGCTGGAACGGCACCCCGTCGTGGGCGAACGCGTCCAGCACACCCGCCCGCGTACGCCGCAGCAACTCGTCGAACGACACGCCCTCGTCCACGTCACCACGCAGGACCAGCGTGTTGACGAAGAACCCGACCAGGTTCTCCAGCTCCACCCGGTCCCTGCCCGACACGACGGTCGCGACCGCGACGTCAGGCCGTCCCGTGTACCGGGCCAGCAGCAGGTGCACGGCCGCGACCAGCGTCATGAACAACGTCGCCCGGTTGCGCTCGCCGGCCTCGCGCAGCCGCCCCACCACCTCGGCCGGGATCTCGAACGTGTGCCGCGCCCCGGCCGAGCTCCTGACCGGCGGGCGGGGACGGTCCGTCGGCAGGTCCATCGGCGTGAACCCGTCCAGCCGGTCGCGCCAGTACACGAGCTGCTTCCCGGCCTGCGGCCCCGCCGTCAGATTCCGTTGCCAGGCGGCGTAGTCCGCGTAACGCAGGGGCAGCGGCGCCAGGCCCGCCGGTTCGCCGCCGAGCGTGGCGGAGTACAGGGCGGCCAGGTCGTCCAGGACCAGCCGCGAGGACCAGCCGTCGGTGACGATGTGGTGCGCGTAGGCCGTCAGCACGTGCTCACGCTCGCCCAGCCTGATCAGCCGGGCCCGGAACACCGGACCTTCCCGCAGGTCGAAGGGCTGCCGCGCCTCCTGTTCGAGTACGCGGTCCAGCTCGCCCGGCCGTCCCGTCAGGTCGGTGACCTGTAACGGGACCTCCATGTGCGGCGCGACCTCGCGCACGCCACGGCCGTCACGCGACCCGAACGTCGACCGCAGCGTCTCATGCCGTTCCACCAGCGCGTTCAGCGCGGCACGCAGCGCGGGCACGTCCAGCGGCCCGGTGAGCCGCACGATCAGCGGCACGAGATAGTCGAGGGCTTCCGGATCCAGCTCGTACATGAACCAGAGGCGTTCCTGCGCGGGCGAGAGCGGCAGCGGTCCTGAGCCGTCGATCGCGGGTATCGGCTCCTCGGCGGGCGACGACTGCCCTGACAGGCGCCGCAGAAGCTGCTCGCGCAGGTGCTCGGGCAACGCCTGGATGCGCTCGTCGCGCGGGGAAGAGATATGCACGGGGAGTTTCTCCAATGTCCTGCGGTGTTCGCCGCGCCTGGATAACCCGTCTGATCACTCATCGCCGAAACAGCGGTGAGCAGGCTGTGAACCCCTGGAGGCGGACTTCCGGTACAACCGATCTTTTCAACGCCGGCCCGGCGGTTCCAGGGCCTTGAATCGACGGCTAAAGAGCCAGCTCAACGGCCACCTCCGACGAAAAGCAGGAAAACGCGCCATCGCCGGGCGCAAAAAAGCGGTTGCTCCGCCAGCGAAATGAGCGCCCTGTGCAGGGCTGTCGTAAAGCGCGGCAACGGGGGCGGTTTTCCGAAGACCGCTGGGAAAGGCATGACCTCCCCGGCGAAGACGGTCGAATTCCTGAGGCGGCGATGTGAGGACATCGTCGGGTGATCGGAGCCGCCGCGCCCCTACGACGCCAAGAGGCGCCGCGGGAACGTCCACAGGCAGGTGCGGCGGCGCGGGGGTGAGTCGTTCACGACTCGCGCGCCGCCGCTTCGAGCTGGTCCAGGATCCTGTCCTGGACCAGCTCGGACAGCTCGGCCACGGTCGGCGCCACGAACACGTCGGCCGGGGACAAACTCACCCCGAAGGCCGGGCGCATCCGCGACGTCACCCGCAGACTTGAGATGGAGTCACCGCCGAGCATGAAGAAGTCGTCGTGCGCGCCGATCTCGTCCAGGCCGAGCACCTGCTCCCAGATACGGCACAGCGCCTCCTCCGTGGGGTTGCGCGGCGCGACGTGCTCGCCCGCGCGCTCGGGCTCGCGCGGCGACTCGGGCAGCGCGCCGCGGTCGACCTTGCCGTTGCGGTTGAGCGGCAGCCGCTCCAGGAACACGAACGCCGACGGCACCATGTACGCAGGCAGCCGCGCACCCAGTTCCTTCGCCAGTACCTCACCCCGCGGCTTCTGCCCGGCCGCGGGCACCACGTACGCGACCAGCGTCTTGCGTCCGCCCGAGCCCTCCCTGGCCACGACCACGGCCTCGGCCACACCAGGACGGTCGAGCAGCGCGGACTCGATCTCGCCCGGCTCGATGCGGAACCCCCGGATCTTCACCTGGTCGTCCACCCGGCCGAGGAAGTGCAGGTCGCCGTCCGCCGTCCACCTGACCCGGTCGCCCGTGCGGTACATGCGCTCACCGGGCGGCCCGTACGGGTCGGCCACGAAGCGCTCGGCCGTCAGCCCGGCCCTGCCGAAGTACCCTCTGGCCAGGCCGCTGCCCGCGAGGTAGAGCTCGCCCGGCGCGCCGACGGGCACGGGCGACAGGTTGTGGTCGAGCACGTAGGCACGGGTGTTGTCCACCGGCCGTCCGACGGGAGCCAGCCCCGCCCGCGCCAGCTCGGGCGTCAGCTCTCCGGTGAGGGCGAACGTCGTCGTCTCCGTCGGCCCGTACCCGTTGTGCACCCGCGTGCCCGGGCAGTGGGCCGTGACCCGCGACACCGCCGAGGGCGCGACCGCGTCGCCGCCCGCCAGCACCTCACGCATCCCGGCGAAGCACTCCGGCGACTCCTCGGCGAACAGCTTGAACAGCGCGGCCGTGACGAACGTCGCCGTCACGCCGTGCTCGGCCACCAGCGACCGCAGCCCTTGCGCGTCCAGCTCGCCCGTGGCCACCACGACCTGGCCGCCGGTCAGCAGCGGCGCCCACATCTCGTACGTGGCCGCGTCGAAGGCGTGCGGAGAATGGAACAGCACACGCTCGTGCCCGGACCGCCACCGACTGTCCCAGGCCAGGCTGACGACGCCCCTGTGGGTGATCGCGACGCCCTTGGGCTCGCCGGTCGAGCCTGAGGTGTACATCACGTACGCGAGCTGGTCGGGCGGCGTGCTCGCCGGGATCGGGCCGTCGGCGGCGGGCTCGTCGCCGATCCGGACGACGGGCACGCCGAGCTCGCCCGCCCTGTCCGCCATCGCGGAATCGGTGAGCACGGCCGCCGAGCGGGTGTCGTTCAGGATCCAGCGCAGGCGGTCCGGTGGGAAGCCGGGGTGCAGCGGCACGTACGCGGCGCCCGCCTTGAGCACCGCCAGCGTCGAGACGATCGCGTCAGCCGTACGCGCCTGCAGTATCGCCACCCGCGACCCCGGCCGCACCCCCACCCCGGACAGGACACGGGCCAGCTCGTCCGATCGGCGGTCGAGCCCGGCGTAGGTGATGGGGTCGCCGTCCCCCCGCAGCGCCACCGCGTCCGGCATGGCACGCGCCCGCTCGGAGAACAGCTCGTGCACCGCGCGCTCGGGGTAGTCGCGGGCCGTGTCGTTCCACTCGGCCAGCGTCCGCCGTCGTTCGCCGGGATCGAGCGCGGTCAGCGTCCCCACATGAGCCCCCACCTGAGCCCCCACCTGAGCCCCCGCCTGGGCCGCCATCTGGGTCAGCAGGGCCTTCAGACCTTCGCCCAGCCGCCGCACGGTCGCCTCGTCGAACAGCGCCTGGTCGTAGAGCAGCACGAACTCCAGTTCGTCGCCCGGGTAGACGACGAGGCTGAGCGGGTAGCCGTTCGCCTCGGCGGCGTCCACGCCGCTCAGCCGTGCCTCCCGCGCCTCGATCGGGTAGTTCTCGAACACGATCGTGCTGTCGAACAGCGAGGTGCCCGGCGGCAGCCCGGTCCACGACCTGATCCGCGCCGGCGAGACCGCCTCGTGCCCGCGCGCCCGCGCCTGAGCCTGCTGCAACTCGCTCAGCCAGGACAGCAACGGCCGAGCACCGTCCACGAGCACGCGCACCGGCAGGGTCTGGATGAAGATGCCGATCATGGACTCGGCTCCGGCCAGCTCTTCCGGCCGGCCCGACGTCGTGGCGCCGAAGCACACCTCCCGCTCGCCGCCGTGCTGCGACAGCAGGATGGACCACGCGCCCTGCACGAGCGTGTTGAGCGTCAGCCCGCCCTCACCCGCAAACGCGGCCAGCCGCCGGGTGACCTCGGACGGCAGGCCGGTACGCAGGCGCTCGGCCGCCTTCGGCCGATACCGCGGCGCGGGGACCCTGTCGTAGGGGAGCGGCGTCGGCGCGGTGAACCCGGCCAGGGCCGCGCGCCAATGCTCCTCGTCCGCCGCCGGATCCCTGGACAGCAGCCACTCGACGTAGTCGCCGAACGGGCGTCGCGGCTCGGGCCGCCAGGTGACGCCTTCGCGCAGCGCGGTATGGGCCGACAGCACGTCGGGCAGCAGCCGGTGCACGCTCCAGCCGTCCAGCAGCACGTGGTGCAGGGTCCACACGACGTGGACGCGGGTGTCCGACACGCGGATGAGCGCCAGCCTGCACAGCGGCGGCTCGGCGAAGTCGAGCGGCTCGGCCCTGTCGGCGGCCAGCAGCGCGGCCAGCCGGGCCCGCCGCTCCTCCGCAGGCAGAGCCCGCCAGTCATGGTGCGTGACCGGCAGCCCGGCCTGGTGGCGCACGATCTGTACAGGAGTGTCGAGACCTTCCCACGCCAGGCCCGTGCGCAGGATCGGCGTGTGGTCCACCACCGCCTGCCAGGCCATGGCCAGTGCCTCGGGGTCGTCCACGTCGTCGACGTCCATCTCGAACTGCGCCAGGTAGAGGTCGTCGCCGGAGGCCAGGCAGTCGTACAGCATGCCGTTCTGGGTGGGCGTGAGCGGGTAGACGGCGGCGATGGCGCGGCCCGTACCCGCCAGCCGGTCGACGGCCGCCTGGTCCAGGCGCGCCAGCGGGTAGTCCGACGGGGTACGGCCGCCCGCGTCGGGTTCGGCGCAGTGGCGTACGAGGCGGGTGACGTTCGCGGCGAAATCGGCCGCCAGTCGCTCGACGGTGGCATCGTCGTGCAGGTTTGACGAGTACTCCCACGTCAGTTCGAGCCGTCCGTCGCGGATCGCGCCGATCACGTCGATCGCGTGTGGCCGGCTGTCGCCCGGGTCCTGGAACAGGCCGATCGGCTCGACCTCACGGTAGAGCCCGCCGCCCGTCGGCGGGTCGAAGCGGCCCAGGTAGTTGAAGCAGATCCCGGGACGGCAGTCCGGCACGGTGCCGCGCAGGTAACGCAGCACGCCGTAGCCGAGCCCGCGCTTCGGCACGGCCCGTACCTGCTCCTTCACGGACTTGATCAGCTCACTCCAGCCGGCGTCCCGGATCGTCAGCGCCAGCGGGAAGTACGTGGTGAACCAGCCGGTCGTACGCGAAAGGTCGACGTCGGGGATGATCTCCTCCCGGCCGTGGCCCTCCATGCCGAGCACGAGATCCCCGTGTCCTGTCCAGTCGGTGACCGTGCGGGCCAGCGCGGCGAGCAGCACCTCGATGATCTCCGTGTGATAGACGTCGGGGACGTCGCGCAGCAGCGCCCGGGTGACGTCCTCGTCGAGCGCGGCCGTCACCTGCCGTCCCGAGGCCACGGTGTCGGCGCCCGCACGGTCCAGGGGGATCGCCGTCGTGCGCGCGGCGACGTCCGCCCAGTGGGGCCTCTCGTCGTCGAACGCGCCGGTCTCCGCGTGGGCGGCCAGCGCCCTGCTCCACCGCGCGAACGACGTGCCGCGCGGGCCGAGATCGATCGGCTCGCCCCGGACGGCCTGGCCGTAGGCGGTGTTCAGGTCATCGAGCAGCACGCGCCAGGACACGCCGTCCACGACGAGGTGGTGCGCGCTCAACAGCAACCGGGGCCGCCCGGCCCCGGTGAACAGCACGGCCACCATCGCGGGGCCGTTCTCGACGTCGACGCTCCGGTGCGCGGCCTCGATCTCGCAGGCGAGGGCGTCGCCGCCGACCGTTACCCGCCGAAGGCGTCCGGTGTCCTCCACGGTCCGCTGCGTTCCTGCCCGAAGCCTGGTACGCAGTGCCGCGTGGTGCTCGACCAGGGCGCGCACCGCGGATTCGAGCGCGTCGGCGTCCACGTTCTCGTCCAGTTCGGCGGTCACGTACTGCTGGAACACGCCGGGCACGGTGAACCGGTCGTACAGGAAGTGCTGGATCGGGGTGAGCGGCGCGGTCACGTCGCCCGGCTCCTCCTCCACACGCTCGGCGGCCCGCTGTACGTGTGGGGCGAGCGCCTCGACCGTCTGCCACCGGAACAGGTCACGCGAGGTGAACCGCAGTCCGGCGGCGCGTGCCTTCGACACCGTCTGGATGGCGAGGATGGAGTCGCCGCCCAGCGCGAAGAACGAGTCCCGCGCGCCCACTCGCTCGACGCCCAGCACCTCGCGCCAGATCCTGGCCAGTTCCCGTTGCGCCGGGCCCTCCGGCGGCACGTACGTGCCTGCCCGCTCCGGCGCGCCGGGGTCGGGCAACGCGGCCCGGTCCACCTTGCCGCGCACGGTCAGCGGGAACGCGGGCAACACCATGATCGTGGCGGGCACCATGCTGCCGGGCAGGAGAGTGGCGGCGAAGCGCCGCAGCCCTTCCGGGTCGGGCTCGCCCCGGCCCGACGGGATGACGTAGGCCGTCAGCCGGTCGCGCCCGCGGTTCGGCAGCACGACCGCGCCGCCCACCGACGGGGACCGTTGCAGCACGGCCTCGATCTCGCCCGGCTCCATGCGGATGCCACGGATCTTCACCTGGTCGTCGGTGCGGCCCAGGTATTCGAGCTCGCCACCGGGCAGCCGCCGGACCAGGTCGCCGGTACGGTACATGCGCCCGCCCTCGGGCCCGAACGGGTCGGCCACGAACCGTTCCGCGGTCAGGTCGGCCCGGTTCAGGTACCCCCTGGCCAGGCCGGGACCGGCCACGTACAGCTCGCCCGGCACGCCTACGGGCACGGGGTTGGCGTAGGCGTCGAGCACGTACCCGGCGCTGCCCGTCACCGGCACGCCGATCGGGGGGAGCCCGTCGCCATCGGGGCCGACCTCGCCTGCCGTGGCCACCACCGTCGTCTCCGTCGGGCCGTAGTTGTTGACCAGGCGGAACGGCAGGCCGGGCCGTGGGCGGCGGCGCAGAACGTCCCCGCCGGTCAGCACCGTACGCAGGCTCGTACGCTCGATCCGCGGCACGTCGATCACCGTCTCCAGCCGAGGCGTCGGCAGGAAGCAGATCGTCGTGCCCGCGGCGGCGAACCACTCCACCAGTGCGTCGGGATCGTCGAGCGTGTCCCGGTCCGGGAAGGCCACCCGCGCGCCCGCGCACAGGTACGGCCAGACCTCCCACACCGCCGCGTCGAACCCCGGCGAGGCCACCTGTGAGGCCCGGTCCTGCGGCTCCACCCCGAAGGCCGCCACATGCCACGTGCACAGGTCCGACAGCCCTCGATGATCGATCATGACCCCCTTGGGACGTCCCGACGAGCCGGACGTGTAGATCACGTACGCCAGGTCGTCAGGTGTCACGCTCGGGATGACGCCGCCGGTGGACTCCCCGCCGTCGCCGGGGTGGACCACCCGGACGCCCGCACGGGCCACGTCGGACAGCACGAACGGCGCCCTCGTGTCGGTCATCACGTAGGCCAGCCGGTCGCGTGGCGTGCCAGGGTCGAGCGGTACGTACGCCGCTCCCGCCTTGAGCACGGCCAGCGCCGACGTCACCATCGCCGCGCCCGGTTCCATGCACACCACCACGGGCACGCCGCGTGTGACGCCCAGCGAGCCCAGGTGGCCCGCGAGCCTGCCGGCGCGCTCGTTCAGCTCGGCGTAGGTGAGCCTGCCGCCCCGCCACTCCACCGCCACCGCGTCCGGCGTGCGCCGTGCCCACTCCTCGAACCGAACGTGCACGGGACGCCGGTCGCCCGGCGCACCGGTCACCGGCCCGCCGGTCGCGCCACCGCTCAGCGGCAGACGGGTCATCGGCAGCCCGGGAGCGTCCGTCACGGACTCCAGCAGCGAGACCAGGTGCCGGGCCAGGCGCTCGGCCGTCGCGGGCTCGAACAGGTCCGTGCTGTACTCGATCATCGCGTCCAGCCCGCCGTCGCCCTCGCCCTCCCGCTCGGCGAACTCCAGCGTGAGATCGAAGATCGACGATACGTGCGGCAGCTCGTGCCGTTCGGTACGCACGCCGCCGAAGTTCGGCACCTTGGGCGGGGCGTTCTGCAGCGCCACCATCGCCTGGACCAGCGGCGTCCTGCTCGGGTCCCGGTCCTCGCCCAACTCGCTCACCAGCCGCTCGAACGGCACGTCCCGGTTGTCGAACGCGTTCAGCACGTTCTCGCGTACCTCGCCGAGCAGCGCGGCGAACGTGGCGTGCTCGTCCACGGTCGAGCGCAGCACCAGCGTGTTGATGAAGCAACCGATCAGCGGATCGAACTCGGGCAGGTCGCGGCCCGACACCGGGGTGCCGACCGCCACGTCCTTCTGCCCCGCGTAGCGGGAGAGCAGGAGCTGACAGGCCGCCACCAGCGCCATGAACAACGTCGCGTCGTTGCGTGCCGCCACCCGTTCCAGCGCGGCCACCAGCTCGGCGGGCACGGTGAAGCGGTACGCCGACCCCGCCCACGAGCGGACGGCCGGTCTGGGGCGGTCCGCCGGCAGGTCGAGCGGGGTGATCCCGTCGAGCCGTTCGCGCCAGTAGGCGAGCCGGCTCTCCAACCGCTCGTCGGTCCAGCGGTCGCGCTGCCAGGCGGCGTAGTCCGCGTACCGGATCGGCAACGGCGGCAGCTCGGCGCGCCGTCCGTGCCTGGCGGCGTCGTACAGCAGGCCGAGTTCGTCGGCCAGAATCCGCATCGACAGGGCGTCGATCACGCTGTGGTGCAGGCTCAGCATCAGCAGGTGGTCGTCGGCCGCCCTGCGCAGCAGCGTCATGCGCAGCACCGGCCCGGCGGCCAGGTCGAACGGCCGGGTCGTCTCCCGCAGGAGCAGCCGCTTGAGTTCTTCCTCCCCGAGCCCGGACACGTCGGTGACCGAGAGCGGCACCTCGACGTCGTCCGCGGGCCGTACGACCTGGGCCGGTTCGCCCCGCACGGACCGGATGACCGTGCGCAGGGGCTCGTGCCTGGCGATGAGCTCGCCCAGCGCCGTACGCAGCGCCTCGACGTCGAACGGGCCGCGCAGCCGGTAACCGAACCGGACGTTGTACTCGACGCTCTCGGGATCGTGCTCGTGGAAGAACCAGAACCGCCGCTGCGCGAAGGAGAGCGGCGCCGGGTCTCCGGACGGAAGCGGCACGATGACGTCGGACCCGCCAGGGGAGGGCCGGTTCGGGGAGGGCGCTTCGTCCGGCTTGGCCTCGTCAGGTCGCGCCGTGGGACGCTCCGTGTCCAGAGGTCCGTCTGAGCGGGACGGTTCGGTGGCGCTCGTGGAGAGGGAGGCGGCCAGGGCCTCGACGGTTCGTTTGCGGAAGACGGAGAGGGCGGGCTGGTCCGTGCCCAGCGCCTCGCGGATACGCCGGACGAGGCGGAAGGCCAGCAGCGAGTTGCCGCCGAGCGTGAAGAAGTCGTCGTTCACGCCCACCCGGTCCAGCCCCAGCATCTCGGCCCACAGCTCGGCGATCACCCGCTCCTCGTGGGTGCGCGGCGCCGTGTAGCCGGTGTCCGCGCCGTCCTCCCGGCTGGGCGCGGGCAGCGCGGCCCGGTCCACCTTGCCGCTGGCGGCCAGCGGGAGCCGCTCCAGGGAGACGAACACGGAAGGGATCATGTACTCGGGAAGCGTGCGCGCGAGGAACCCGCGCAGGTGCTCGGGCGACGGGCCCGGCTCGTGGACCGGGACCACGTACGCCAGCAGGCGCTCGTCCGCCGCCGTCACCGCGGCGGCGGCCACTCCCGGATGGCCGCACAGCGCGGCCTCGACCTCGCCCGGCTCGATCCGATGCCCGCGGATCTTGATCTGGTCGTCGGCACGGCCGAGGTATTCGAGGTCGCCGGTCGGCAGGAGGCGGGCCAGGTCGCCGGTACGGTACATGCGCTCGCCCGGCGGCCCGTAGGGGTCGGCGACGAAGCGCTCGGCCGTGGCGTCGGGGCGGCCGTGGTAGCCGCGGGCCACGCCGGAGCCGGCGACGTACAGCTCGCCCTGTTCGCCCTCGCCCACGGGGCTCAGGTCGGGGCCGAGGAGGTGGACGCGAACGCCGCGCATCGGGCGGCCGATCGGCACCGGGCCGCCGGGGGAGCGGTCGCCGGGGGCGAGGCGGAAGGCCACGCAGCCGACCGTGGTCTCCGTGGGGCCGTACTCGTTGATCACCGCTGTTGCGGGACGCGCGGCCCGCAGGCGTTCGAGTGCCTCGCCGTACAGGGCTTCACCGCCGATCACCAGGTCTTCCGTGGGCGACCGGTCGGCGGGCATCTCGTCGAGCAGGGGCAGATGGCTTGGCGTGATCTTCAGGAACGTCGGCCGGGCCGACGCGGTGTCGAGCGGGGCGACATGGACGCGTCCGCCCGCCGCGAGCGGCCCCCACAGCGTCGTCACCGACAGGTCGAACGACACCGACGAGTGCAGCGTGGCGGTTCCCGCCAGGCTCGGGTAGTCGCGCAGGCAGCAGGCCAGGTACGCCGCGAGCTGCCGCCGCTCGACCAGCACGCCCTTCGGCCGGCCGGTGGACCCGGAGGTGTAGATCGCGTACGCCAGGTTCTCCCGCCGGGCGGGCCGTACGAGCGCGCGGTGTTCGTCCGGCTCCCGCCCCGGGGCGTCGTCGGCGCACAACACCTGGGCGGCGGTGACGGGCAGCCGTTCACGCAGGTGGCGCTGGGTGACGATGACGGGGGCACCGGAGTCGCCGACGACGAGGGAGAGACGGCCTGCCGGGAGGTCAGGGTCGAGCGGCAGGTACGCGGCCCCCGCCTTCAACACCCCGAGCAGGGAGACGACGAGGTCGGGGCCGCGTTCCGCGTACACGGCGACCAGCGTGTCGGCGCCCGCGCCGAGCGCGCGCAGGCGGCGGGCGAGTCGATCGGCCAGCGCGTCGAGCTCACCGTAACTGAGTGATCCGTGGCCGGGCGGCCCGTCGCCGTCCGGTCCGCTACCGGGGGGCGGCGCGACGGATACGGCCGTCCGCCCGGGGTCGCGCCGCACCCATCCGGCGAACAGATCGAGCAGGTCGGCCGGGTTCGCCGGGTCGGGGCGGACGGCGGGGGAGTTCTCGCGGGCGGGCGCCGTCGGGTTGTCCATGTCCGGGACTCCTAGCTCGATCCGGGTGGTCAGTAGATGACGCGGGAACGCGCGTCCAGCCGGAACTCACGAGACTTACGCAGGTCCCTGGCGACGTTCAGGCGGCGCAGCCATCGGTCGGTTCCGTCGAACCTGGCGCGGAACGGCTTGCGCCCGTGCACGGCCTTGAAATTGTCGATGATGCAGATGTCGCCAGGCTGGAGAACGACTCCTGTCATGGCTGCCTCGACGGCGGAGACGAGCGCGGCGAGTGCTTTCTCATCAGCCTCGTCCTGTGTTCCTGCCATATACGAGGGATCGGCGCGAAGATAGGGGTCGTCGGGCGCGCCGAAAAGCACGGGGCCGGGCTCGGGATCGTTCAGCGCGCTCTCGACGCGTCGGTAACCGCGTTCCCGCAGGGCAGCGGTCCTGGGGTCGTCGTCGTGTGCTGTGACGCGATTGGCCGGGCGGTGCGAATCGTCGGGAAGAATGCGAAACCGAGGCTCACGGAGCAAGGTTTCCGTGGCTTCGTCGAAGCGCAGGTCACCGACGTCGGCATATGTCGTTTCCACACGATCGTGATTGCGCAGGCACATGAGCCCGAGATAGTCGGTGCGAAGTGGATGGAAAGCGTCCTCGGTGTGCCAGACGAGCGTTTCCTCGCTGCTCCACCCGATCTGCTCGTACTCGAATCCCTTGATCGGAAAAACGTCGTGCATAATGCGCCCGCCCTGTTGCGTGGCCCACGCGATCGGATCCCCGAGCAGGCTCGCCACCAGGAAGAACGCTATGTCCAGTACCAGCGTGGATGACGGTTCCGGCTGGTTGCGCCAGTCGGGTGGGGTCGGGCCGATTGCGTCGTCGTCAATGGGGAGACCGGACAGCACGAGGATTCCCGAAGGTTCGGAGAGCCGGAAATCGTACAGTGCCGCCCGCAGCCGGCGCGGTAACTCATCGACATGGGTACGGCTCACGTCCTGGAATTCCGCTGATTCCACGCTCGGGTGCCGCAGGGCCAGTTCGCTCGCCAGATCGAGGATCGCAGCCGCCTCGTCCGGGCGTAGCTCGAATGTTGACACAAGTCACTCCCTTCGCTGACAACGGTCGTGGTTGCTCAGCACATCTCGTGGTCAAGAATCAAGGATGTGGTCGCGCTGTTCAATGTGTTTGAGCCAGGGGTGAAACAGCGCAGTCACCGTGACGTGTGATAGCGTGACTCAAAGGAATTGCATGCGCGAGCTCATTGCACGAGCGCGTGCCGGTCGGCTGCGGGACCTTTGCGCGATACGGCTGATTTCCGGTCCGGCGGCTCAGGTGAAAAATTCGTCGTCGGCGCCGCCCGCGGCGTCCGCGTCATGGAAAAGGCCCAGGAAAAGGTACTGATGATCTCACCGCCATGAAGGAGGTCCATCGGTGCGCCGATCAGGATTGGCCCGTGTCACCAGTGCGGCGACCCATCTTCAGGTCTTCGCCATCGCGGGCATCAGCGCGGTGCTGCTCATCCGCACCTATCTGGCGAGCACCGGCTACCCGCGGCTCGGCGGCGGCGACCTGCACGTCGCGCACGTGCTGTGGGGCGGCCTGCTGATGGCGACCGGGCTGGTCGTCACCCTCACCTTCCTCGGCCAGGGGGCGCGCATGGGGGCGGCGCTGCTCGGCGGGGCGGGGTTCGGCACGTTCGCCGATGAGGTAGGCAAGTTCGTGACCACGAGCAACGACTACTTCTACCGGCCCGCCGCGGGGATCATCTATGTGACGTTCGCGGCGCTGGTGATGCTGGCCCAGTGGCTCAAGGCCCGCACCGCCTACACCGGCACCGAGCGCACGGCGAACGCCATGAACACCGCCCTCGCCGGCACGATCTCCGGGCTGACGGCGGAGCAGCGGCGCAACGCGATCCGCCTGGTGCAGGACTCCGGCGATCCGCTGGACGCCGCCACCGTCCGCCTGCTCGGCATGGTGCCGCCCAAGGAGGCGGTGGGCCGCGTGCGGTTGTGGGTGAGCGGCGCGGTGGCCTGGTTGGAACGGCTGATCCGCCACCCCGCGATGGTCGTGGTCGCGGTGGCCTACCTCGTCGTACGCGCACCGCTCCCACTCGTGGGCCTGGTACTGGAGAACTCCTACGACCGCCCCACCCTCATGGGCGAGCCCGAGCGGGGAGCGGTGATCGGGCTGGCCACCTCCGCCGCGGTCACAGTGGTGCTGTGCCTGGTCGGGGCCGCCATGCTGGGATTCTCGCGGCACGACCGCCTGACCGCCTTCCAGATCCTCAACCTGGCGATCCTGGCCGACATCCTGTTCGGCCAGGTGTTCGCATTCATCGTGAACCAGTTCTCCGCGGTGCCGGGCCTGCTCGCCGACCTGCTGGTCCTGCTGGTGATCTCCGCCAGGATCAGGCAGCTCAGGTACCAGGAGCCGGAGAACCGGCCAGGCTAGACGATGGCTCGGCCATGGCCACCGCGATCCTCCGCCTCCCCGCGTAGGGCTCGCGCCCGTGCGAGGTCAGCATGTTGTCGATGACCAGCAGGTCGTCCGGTTCGTAGTCGAAACGGCGGGACGCGGCCCGGTAGCACTTGCGCAGATGATCCATGATCTCGTCGGGGATGGGGCCGCCGTCACCGTAGTAGGTGTTGCTCGGCAACCTCTCCTCGCCGCACACCTCAAGCAGCCCCTCGCGTACGCTCTCCGGCAACGTCGTGACGTGGAAGAACGTCGCGTGGTTGAACCAGACGGGCTCGCCCGTCACCGGATGCCGGTGCACGGCGTCGCGTACGGCGCTGGTGCGCAACGCGCCGCCGTCGAGCCACTCCGCCCGCACACCGTTACGCCTGCAGTACGCGGTCACCTCGTCGCGGTCGCAGGTGTTGAACGCCTCCCGCCACGGCATTCCGAAGTCGTCGTCATAGTTGCGCACCACCATCCAGCCACGCCGCTCGAACTCCTCGCGCACCGAGGGGTCGAGCGATGCGTACACCTCACGGGTGGAGGCCAGCGGTGTCGCGCCCAGCGAGGCGGGTGGCTGGAGGCAGTGGAAGAACAACACCATGGGCCACACGGCCTGGTAGGAGTTCTCGTTGTGGAGGAAGATCTCCTCGTCGGGCGGATAGTCGGTCGAGGTGTAGACGTTGCCCTTGATCACGCTGCGGGGTGACGATCTCTCCGTGTAGGCCAGAGGCGTGCCCGACATCGCGCGTACGGCCTCGTCGAAGCCCTCGACGCCACCGACGTCGAACCCGCGGAACAGCAGCGCTCCGTTCACCAGCAGGTTGTCGCGGATCTCCCGCACGTTCCGCGTGATCCACGCGGAGACCGGCTCGCCCGCGCCCTGGACGATCAGCGGTAGCATGATCTATTTCTGCGCCGGGTCGTTCATCGCGGCGACGAGGCTGTTCGGCCGCATGTCGATCCAGTTGGAATTGACGTAGTCGAGCGCGCTTTGCCGGTCGGTGTCGCTCAGCACGACGTTCCAGCCGCTGGGCACGTCGGCGAAGGACGGCCAGAGCGAGTGCTGGCCCTCGTCGTTGACGAGCACGTGGTAGGTGCCGTCCGGGTTCTCGAAGGGATTGTTGCTCACTGTTCCTCCTCGCGGGGGGGTTTCAGCTGCGTTGGAAGCTCGCGGGGTTTTGCAGTTGCGCCGGGAGGCGAGGCCAGTCGCCGCGCAGTAGTGCCACACCCAGGGACGTGAGGGTGTGCAGGGCCGTGTTGCGGTTGCGCGCGGTGGTGATGAGTCCCGCCTTGCGCAGCACCGCGGCGTGTTTGCTCGCGCCGGCCAGCGAGATGCCGAGCCGTTCGGAGAGCACGCCGGTGGTGCAACTGTTGGTGAGTGCCTGCATGGCCGCCGCCCTGGTGTGCCCGACCAGCGCGCCGAGCGCTTCGTCGGCGGTCATGGGCTCGGCGACGAGTTCGGTCAGCACACCGGGAGTCCACGGGACCGACACGACCAGGGCCGGCAGGCCGGTCTCCTGTTCCCTGTCCAGGAACAGGCAGTGCTTGACCTGAAGGAAGAACGACGGGCTCAGCAGCAGGCCACGCCCGTCGAGATGCACGTCCCTGTCGGTGTCGTGCGGCACCTCCAGCACCGGGGGGTTCCACATGAGCTTGGGGTGCAGGGTGTCGAGCAGGCACTCCACACCGTTGGTGATGGTGATGCGCCCGAACGTCTCGCGTTCCAGTTCCAGGTAACCGCGTACCCGGCCCCAGTAGGGCAGGACCGCGGCCTGGCAGAACGCGAGCACCGCCGAGATCGCCTGGCTGTCGGACCGGGTGTGTGTCACCACGTCGAGTAGTTCCTCGACCGGGCGGCGTTCTCTGGCCAGCCGTTCCACGTGAGCGGCCTCGCCGTTCATGCGTTCGCGCACTCCCTTGCGCCATTCGCCGGGCACGGCACCGCCGCGCCCGAACAGGTCGAGAGCGAAGACGCTCTCGGTCACCGGGCCGAGCGTCGCCGCCATGCGCAGCCGCGCCAAGTCCTCGACCGTGAAATGAATCCGCAGCACGGCGGCTCCCATTTCTCAGCAGATTTTGGCCATGATGGTGGGGCGCTGCCGTACGCGATGCTGCAGGACGCGCGCGAGCTGCGGAAATAGCACGCACAACGACCGCGGGACGCGCGTTTGTTTGGACAGCTCCCGGCCGTTGCCGAGGTCGCCGGGTAGCGAAGCCCCCTGTCATGCCCAAGCTAACTCAGCGTCCGTTGAAGAGTCAATTGCGGTTGGGTTCAGAATCGAATCACCATCCAACTGAGCCGATACAGCCGCCATGAGCCGCGCGACATGGCCGGCGTACGGCAGCTCACCGTCCGCGCCGCAGGCGTGAAGACCCGTCTGACCGCCCTATTTAGCTACCGCGTCAATGAGCTGGAATCCCCGCGGCGCATCATGCACCCTTGAAAAGGGCGCCTCGCCAATCGCTGTTTCCTGTTTTCTCGGCGCTCACTTATCTTACGCACGGACAAGGGCAGCAGAATGGTCAGAAAAGTCGTCATCGCCGGGGGCGGCACGTCGGGCCGGATGACCGCGTCATATCTCGCGGTGGCCTCCGGCGACCGCGACGGCGTCACCCTCGTCGAAACGAGGCATGTCCCGGCCGTCGGCCACGTCGTCCACCCGCCGTCGAGTCCTTCTTGATGATCACGGCCCTGACCGGCCCGTCCTGCGCGCTCGGCCGGCGGTCCGCCGGGATATCCCGTACGAACCCGGAGCTCGTCCCGCATGACGGAGGCCCGCGATGACCGATCTCCCCTTGGCGCAAGCGTTCTCGACGGCGCCGCTCGCGGCCGGCACCCACCGGTCCCGCGCGCTGATGCCCGGCTTCCCCGGTGGCGC
Organism: Streptosporangium jomthongense; assembly: GCF_042650425.1. Lineage (NCBI taxonomy): Bacteria > Bacillati > Actinomycetota > Actinomycetes > Streptosporangiales > Streptosporangiaceae > Streptosporangium > Streptosporangium jomthongense. The sequence goes on from NZ_JBHSBC010000035.1 coordinate 46,339, forward strand.
GGCCATCCTCGCGGCGCCGCACGGCCCGCGCGCCTGCTCGTCCCGCTCGTCCTGTTCGTCCCGGCGAAGGGCCGAGCCGTCATGACCCGGTCAGAACGTCCCCGTCCACCGCAGCCCGTCCCACATCGAGGACCACGGCCTGCGGGGCCCGACGCACACCAGCAGTTCCCTGCCCTCCTCGAAGTGCGGGACGTCGAACGTCAGCCGCCCGCGCGCCTCGCACCGCTCGAACAGCGCCGAGAACGCCGCCCGGTCCACGCCCACCGCGATGACGACGTCCTTGGCGTCCGCCGGACGGCCGAAGCCGGCGTAGGCGTTGTGGCCGCTGTAGACCGGCGGCAGCCCGTACGCCGGACCGTACCGGTCGAGCGCCCCGGCCTCGCCGTAGTTCTGCGCGTACACGACGGCACGCCGCCGCTCGGATTCGGGCAGCGCCCGGTGGACGGCGGCGACCTGCGCGGCCAGGCTCGGCCAGCCGGTCTGGCCGAACTGCTCCTCACCGAGCGCGGCGAGCACGGGGTTGGCCGCGTACGTGGAGACGGGAAGGACCGGCAGCACCATCAGCGCGGCGAGCACCCCGTTGACCACCGCGGCGACGCCCAGCCACAGGCGGCGGGCGGGCGTCGCCGCGCGCACGCACCCGGCGGTCAGCAGCACCGACAGCAGGCCCTCGGTGTAGCGGGGTTCGGCCCCGAGCAGCATCAGCACCGGCACCATGACCAGGTAGGCCACCGCGACCAGCCGGTACGACCGCCACTCCGCCCGCCGCAGCAGCGCCACCAGCCCGGCGACCCAGACCGGCGCCAGGAACGGCCCGATCATCAGCACCTGCCCCACCAGGAAGTCGACCACGCCGCTGTCGCCGGAGGTGAGCACGCCGGCCATGGTGAGCTGCGGCCAGCCGTTCACCGCCTGCCACACCAGCCCTGGAGCCCCGATGAGCAGCGCGAGCGCGGCACCGCCCGCCGCCCAGCGGCTCAGCAGGATCCGCCTCGGCCCGGCGATCAGCAGCCCGGCCGCCAGCCCGACGGCGAGCAGTACCACCAGGTACTTGGCCAGCAGCCCGACCCCGGCCACGGCACCCGCCGCGAGCCAGAGCCGCTGGTCGCCGGTACGGATGATCCTGATCACCAGCCAGCAGGCCGTGACCCACACCAGGTGGTCGACGGCGGTGGGATGCAGGACGTGCCCGGCCGCGAGTGTGGCCAGCGACGCGGCCGCCGCGCAGGCGGCCAGCACCTGTCTCCGGCGTCCCGCCCCGAGTTCCCCGGCGGTCAGCCCCGCGACGAACACCGCCACACCGCCCAGTACGGCGGGCACGACGCGGATCGCGGTCAGCGAGTCACCGAACAGCGCGATCTGCGCCCAGGAGAGCAGCGGGACGAGCAGCGGCTGGTCGGCGTAACCCCAGGCGAGATGCTCTCCCGCCACCCGGAAATAGAGTTCGTCGACGTAATAGCCGGGCCCTCCGGCGTACGCCAGCAAAAGCACGGCGACGGCGCCGGAAACGATCCCGGTCCAGACCTTCGCCGATCTCGTCGAAGCGGCCTCTTTTTTCGCCGCCACAGCGGCTGTCGCGGTGTCCATCGCCATCGTCCTTCCGTGCCGTCCGAAGGAGTATCCGCTGGCGGCAGACTCTCACCGCCCAAGAGAAACGGCAACGTAATTGACTCCTGAACGAAAAACGCAGACCGTCGGGCGCGGTATCGGAGCAAACAAAGTCGTCCGCATATTCCGCGTCTCGTGAAAGTTGTCGGCACACCCACTGTGAGGTGAAAGTCATGCAGGAAATCCAGGCGACGGCGTCCCTCCCCGACACCGCCACCAGAAATCTCACCGAATTCGAATTCATGGCGTTGAACAGTCGGCTGAACATGGCCGACGGCCATGCGAGGCAGGCGCTCACCCCCGGCCAGGCCCGTATCATCGACGACCTGCCGAACCTCTTCGCCAAGACCGCGGCCAGTCCTCCGGAGGAGGTGGAGCTGGACGCCTGCCGCGCATACCTGGACCTGCTCGGCCAGCACAGCCACCCGGGCGGCGACGGCCGCGTGCTGGCCTGTTATTCCTCCTCCGTGGCCATGGAGATCTTCGCCAGGGCAATGGTCAGGGAGGGCGGCCCCGTCGCGCTGATCCACCCGACCTTCGACAACATCCCCGACATCCTTCGCGGCGTGGGACTGCGGCTCGTCCCGCTGGAGGAGGACCGCCTGCACGAGGGCGACCTGGATCCCGACCTGCTGAACTCCGTACGTTGCGTCTTCGTCACCACCCCCAACAACCCGACAGGACGCGTGCTGACAGAGGAACGGCTACGCGCGCTCGCCGCGCAGTGTGCCCGGCATAACGTGGTGCTGGCGCTCGACACGTCCTTCCGCGGCTTCGACCCGCGCGGCCACTACGACCACTACCGGGTGCTGGAGGACAGCGGGTGCCGCTGGGTCGTCATCGAGGACACCGGCAAACTGTGGCCCACGCTCGAACTGAAGATCGGCTGGCTGGTGTTCTCCGCCGAGCTGGGCCTGCCCATCCCGAAGATCTACTCCGACATCCTGCTCGGCGCGTCGCCGCTGGTCCTGGCCCTGGTGCAGCGCTTCGCCGAGGACGCCGCCGACGGCGGCCTCGCCGACCTGCACCGCTTCATCGCGGGCAACCGTGCCCACGTACGGCAGGAGCTCTCCCACCTGCCCGGCGTCGGCTTCCCCGACCTCGACAGCCGGGCCAGCGTCGAACGCGTGCACGTCGGCGACCGCTCCGCTCTGGACGTGTGGTCCGCGCTGAGCGACCAGAACGTGTACGTCCTGCCCTGCCAGAAGTTCCACTGGGCCAACCCCGCCGAGGGCGACAGCATGCTGAGGATCGCCCTCGCCCGCTCCGCAGGCCCGCTCAGCGAGGCCACACGCGCGCTGCGCCACGTACTCGCCGCCACATGACGCCGTACGTACAGGTCGCCGGCCCGCTCTCCCACACACGGCAGTGGTGGGAAGGGGTCGTCCAGTCGGTCGCCCCGCCCCATGTGATCGACCTCGGCCCCGGTTATCTCGACCCCGGCCTGCTTCCGGCCGACCTGCTCGCCGCGTCGTACGCCGGCTCCCTGGCGGCCTACGGCTCCGCGGCGCTGGCCTACGGCGACGACCGCGGAGCTCTCCCGCTGCGCACCCGGCTCGCCGCCCGCGTACGTGAGCGGGACGGCGTGCCGTGCGATCCCGCGAACGTCCTGGTCACGGCCGGAACCTCGCACGCGCTCCACTTGATCGCCACCACCCTGGCCGCCCCCGGCGACGTCGTCCTGGTGGACGAGTCCTGCTACGACCTGGGGCGGCTCATCCTCGCCGACTGCGGGCTGCGCGCATACGAGGTCGCCGGGGACGAGTACGGGATGAGCCCGTACGCCCTGGCCGCCGCCCTCGCGGAGACCCGCGGGCGCGTCGCCTTCGTCTACCTCAACCCCACCTTCCACAACCCGACCGGCCTGGTCGTCCCCCTGGAACGCCGCCACGCGCTCCTGGATGTGGCCCGGAACCACCAAACCCTGATCGTCGAGGACGACGCCTACGCCGACCTCCTCCTGAACCAGGCCCTGGACATGGAGCCGGGGCCCCATTCCGATGTCCAGGACACGCCGCCCCCGATGGCGAGCCTCGCCCGGCACCGGGGGGTGATCCGGCTGCTCACTTTCTCCAAGAGCCTCGCCCCCGGCCTCCGCCTCGGCTGGCTGGTCGCCGCTCCCGAGCTCGTGGACCGGCTCGCCGGGCACGGCGTGTTCAGGAGCGGCGGCTGCCCGAACCACACCGCCTCGCTCGCCGTCGCGACCCTCATGGAAGAAGGGCACTACGACCGCCATCTCACCTGGCTGCGTGACCGGCTCCGCGAGCGCCGCGACACCCTGGTGGACGCGCTCACCGCCCATCTGAACGACGCCTTCCTGCTGGACCGCCCGGCAGGAGGCTTCTTCGTGTGGCTGCGCTCGCACCACCCCGAACACGCCTTGATGACCGCCGCGGAACAGGCGGACGTGTACGTGGCCGCAGGCTCCCGCTTCGGCCCCGGGCGACGCCCAGCACGGCGCCCGGACGGCCACAACGGCGACCGGAGCCCCGGCGATCTCGGCCACGGCGGCGGCAACCCCGTGTCCGCCGTACGACTCGCCTACAGCTTCAACGACCCCGGTCGGCTGGCCCGCGCCGTCGAGCGCCTGGCCGGTGTCTGGAACGTCATCCCCGGCAAGAGAGGACCAGGACGATGACCACCTCACCCCCCGCCCCGCCCGCCCTGCGGACAGGAGAGCCGCACGGATACACGCTCCCGCTGTCGCCCTCCGGCCGTTCCTCCATGATCACAAAGCCCCCATGGCACTTCTCCGGAGACGTGATCATGGTCGACTACCGTGTGGACCCGGACGCGGCGGCGGGCTTCCTCCCGCCGGAATTGACGCTGGGCCCGGATCCAGGCGCGGCGGCCGCGGTGTTCGCCGAGTGGCAGTGGTGCTCGGACGACGGCGCGGAACTGGCCGACCCTGGCCGATGCGGCTTCACCGAGTTCCTGATCCTCATAGCCTGCGCCTACCGGGGCCGCAGGCTGGCACGCTGCCCGTACGCGTGGGTCGACAAGGCGGTGCCGCTCGTACGCGGGTGGATCCAGGGCATGCCGAAGCAGTTCGGCGAGGTCCACCAGATCCGGCCGGTACGAGTGGGGCGCGCAGGACCAAGGCTCGCGCCCGGCGGGCGGTTCGACGCCACGCTGTCCTCCGGCGGCAGGCGGGTCGCCGAGGCGAGCGTGACGGTGGAGTCGACGGCCGCGGAGCCGCCGCTCCTGCACACCGTCCCACTGGTGCACACCAGGTTCTTCCCCGCGTGGCTCCCGTCGGAGGAGCCGCTGTCACAGCTCGTCGTGTCGGAGGTGAGCGGTGTGGAGTTCTCCGAGCTGTGGACGGGCCGGGCCACACTGAGCTTCCCCGACGTCGCCTCCTCCGACCTCGCCGCCCTGGCGCCGGTCGAGGTGGGCAACGGCTACGTGTTCTCGTACGCCGAGACGCTTCACCATGGCAAGCCATTGGAAACCGCGTAGACCGCGACGCACGAAAGGCAGGACGCCCATCGACTGCAGATAATCAACCCGCTGAGTTGATCTCTTGTGGGAAGGCACCGCCGCTGAGGGCGTAAGCGGTGAGGCCTGACGCCGAGTAGGGGCGTTTCCGAGTGGGTGTGATGGTGTGCCGCGACCATTCAGCGGCGTCCGTTGCGCCGTCTACAGGGCATCGGTCCGGGCCTTGTCGCGCGCGTAGACAACCGCGGTCTTTCCACCGCCGGGCATGCGACGCTCCACCTGGAACGCGTCCGTGGCGGCGAACAGGTCGCTGAACTTGGGATAGCCGTAGTTGCGGGGGTCGAAGTCAGGGCGTTGCTTGGTGACGATGTGGCCGACGCTCGCAAGGTTCGCCCAGCCCTCGTCGTCGGAGGCGGCCTCCACGGCACGGCGCAGCAGGTTGATCAGGTCGGCGTCGTCGGACAGGCCCCTCGGCGGGGCCGACGAGACGGGCCTGGCCCGGGCACCGGAGCGCAGGTTCTCGATGTAGATGAACTTGTCGCAGGCCGCGACGAACGGCTTGGACGTCTTGCGTTCCCCGAACCCGTACACGGTCAGCCCGGACTCGCGGATACGGGCGGCCAGACGGGTGAAGTCACTGTCGGAGGAAACGATGCAGAACCCGTCGAAGCGGCCCGTGTACAGCAGGTCCATCGCATCGATGACCATCGCGGCGTCGGTGGCGTTCTTGCCGGTGGTGTAGGCGAACTGCTGCATGGGCTGAATCGACTGGGCGAGCAGCCGATCCTTCCAGCCCTTGAGACGCGGATCCGTCCAATCGCCGTAGGCACGCTTGACGTGGGCGGTCCCATACCTGGCGACCTCAGCCAGCAGTTCCTCGATCACCGTGGGCGTGGCGTTGTCCGCATCGATCAGGACCGCCAGCTTCGCGGTGACCCCTCCGGGGTTTTCCATGGTCACAAGTACTTCTCCAGATCAGCGAACAGAGGACGGAAACAAAGCGACGCAGCGTCCTGGGCAGGCAACGCGCCTGCTTCCCCGCTCAGGCGCAGCGCGAACAATGCGATGGAGCGTCGAGCGGCTCACCGGTACTCCTTGGCGAGCTCTGCCTCGGACACCTCACCGTCAATGGAGCGATGGCGGGCGGAGCACCGCGCCGACAACGGGAGTTTAGGCTGCTTGCCCCGCCCTCGGCCACGCCTCGACTGGCCGGAGCTTGACCGCCCAGGTGACAGGTATGCCAGGTAGAGCGGGTCGATTCCGCCTGGCCGGCCAACCGCTCACGGGTCAGGCCCAGGTCCTCACGCCTTCTGCTCATCCGGCGACCCAGGTCGCCCGGGGTCGTCACGTGTTCGACCATCGAGATCCTCCCGGTGAGAGGGGAGTGGTTTCCGCTCCTGCGGTCCGCTTGCCGTCTCCTCTATCCCACCAGCGGAAGGGGGAACGGCGGGAGCCGGAAGTCCCAGACGGTCAGGCCCTTCGGCCGCTGCGCGAAACGCCACCGCACGATCAGATGGAAGCGAGAACCAAGGAGGAGGACATGCCAGCACATTTAGTGGCAGGTGCGGACGACTCATCTCCTCGCGGGCCGCGGTCGCGTGGGCTGCCGACGACGCGGCGCGGCGTGCGCACGTGGCTGCGTATCGGAGGAGGAGCCGTCCTGTTCGTCCACGGTGTCATCCACATCGCCGGGTTCCTGCTGCTGTGGAGGATCACCGAGGTGGGCGAGCTTACCTACGGGCGGATGGTGCCGGATCCCGGAACGGCCGGAGGCCGGCTGGTGGGGGTGGTGTGGCTCGGCGCGGCCGCGCTGTTCTGCTGCGCCGCCGTACTGCTGGCGGTGGGGCGTCCTGCCTGGGCGCCTACCGTGCTCGCGGCCACGGCCCTGTCGCTGCCGATCCTGCTGGCCGATCTCTCCCAGACCGGTGCGGGCGTCGTCGTGGACGTGGTCGTCCTTACGGGAACACTGTTGGCCTTCCTGCTTGTGAGGCGTGACGGGGAGACGGCATGAACAGAACGCAGCGGTCACACCTCGAAGCGGCACTCCTGACACGGCTGCCCGCCCCTGCGGCTTTCACCGCGGCCGAGGTCGCGGAACTACCCGCGCCGGTACGCAGGCACCTCGTGGGTGCCATCGCGCCGGGCACGCCTCTGGCGATGGCCGTCCGCCTGCGCATGCGGGGCAGCATCAAGATCAGAAGGTGGCTGCCGTTCCGGGCCCGTCAGATACTCGCCCCGCACCGGGGTTTCGTGTGGACGGCACGCGTCGCCGCCCTCATCACCGGCTCGGACCACTACGCCGCAGGACACGGCGGCATGGACTGGAAGGTGGCCGGTCTGGTTCCCCTGGTCCACGCCGAGGAAGGCGATGTGTCCCGTTCGGCCGCGCAGCGGGCGGGGGCGGAGGCGTGCTGGGCGCCGACGGCGCTGCTGCCCCGTTTCGGGGCGACGTGGTGGGCCGACGACGACACGCACATCGGCGTCAGCCACTCCGTCGACGGTGAGACGGTCCGGACCTGCTACGAACTCACCGCCGACGGCCGGATCCGGTCGTTCGTCTTCGACCGGTGGGGAGACCCGGACAACACCGGATCCTGGGGATGGCACCCCTTCGGAGGCGAGATCACGGCCTGGGCCACCTTCGGCGGTGTCACCGTCCCCAGCGCGGGAAGAGTGGGGTGGTTCTTCGGCACCGGCCGCTGGGCCGAAGGGGAGTTCTTCCGGTACCGGATCACCGATCTCGCTCCGATCACGCCGGAGCGTCGTGGAACAAGCGACCGGGTTGACGGGCCGCCCGAGCGGGCCGAGAAGGACCGGTCCTGAACCGGGAGCATGGACCGCGCTCGTGGGGCGGTCCGCACAGGGTTCCGGCGACGCCTGGGAGAGCACCAGCAGGGAAACCGGGCCCGTCCGGCAACGCACGGTGCTCAGGGGCCGAAGGTCCCGATCGTCGGTGTCCTTCGCCTCACGCTCCGGACGAAGCCATGATGATCTGCTGGACGCATGCACACCGACGCAGGCGTCACGCCTGGACTCGACGAGGCCGAGGTCGCCCAGTCGCTGAACAAGCACGGACCCAACGAACTGCCCCAACCCGATCCCCCCACGCTCCTCGCCCGCGCGGGACGACAGCTGGCCGACCCGCCGTCGATCCTGCTGCTGATCGCCGGGTTGGTGACGCTGCTCGTCCTGGCCGAGATCCCCGAAGGGGTGGCGATCCTGGCGATCCTGCTGGTCAACGTGGTCATCGGGGTCAGCCAGGAGACCAAGGCCGACCGGGCGGTCCGCGCCCTGCGCTCGCTTACCACGCCGCTGGCCAAGGTACGGCGCGGCGGCGTCACCCGGCGCGTCCCCGCCACCGAGATCGTGCCCGGCGATGTGATCGAGGTCGCGGCCGGTGACCGGGTGGCCGCCGACGCCTGCCTGATCGAGGCCACCTCCCTGGCCGTCGACGAGGCCGTACTGACGGGGGAGTCGCAGTCGGCGGCCAAACGGGCCGGCGGCGCGACCGGTTCCGGTGTCCCGCTCGGTGACCGCGACGGTGAGTTGTTCTCCGGCACCCTCGTCGTACGCGGTTCGGGGACGGCGGTGGTGGAACGGACCGGCGCCGCGACCGAGACCGGCCGCATCGCCGGCGCGTTGCGGGGACGGAGCCCCAAGGGGCCGCTGGAGATCGATCTGGCGCAGGCCTCCCGGAGGATGGGCCTGCTGGCCCTGGCCGCGGGCGCGGCCATGGTGGTGATGGGCCTGACCAGGGTCGGCAGGGGAGAGGCGGCGCTGCCGGACATCGTGCTGGCCGGGGTCGCGCTGGCCATCGCCGCGGTTCCCGAGAGCCTGGCCGCCGCGGTCACCACCGCCCTGGCCCTCGGCTCCCAGCGGATGGCGAAACGGGGGGTGATCGTCCGCAGGCTCTCGGCGATCGAAGCCCTGGGAGCCACCACCGTCATCGCCTCCGACAAGACCGGAACGCTCACCACGGGCAGGCTCGCGGTCGTCGACCAGGTGACGGTCCCCGGCGCGGACCTGTGGCGGGCCGCGTTGCGTTGCAACGACGCCCGCGACGGGCTCGGCGACGCCGTCGACATCGCGCTTCAGGCGGCCGCCAGGGAAAACGGGGCACGGCTCGCCAACGGGGACGTCCGTCTGGCCACCCGGCCGTTCGACGCGGATACCCGGTCCATGGCCGTGGTGACCACCGGCCCGTTGCTGACCGTGAAGGGCGCACCGGAGGTCGTGCTGGCTCGCTGCACCGACGATGAACGGGTCAGACACCTGGCCGGTGAGGTGGAGACCCTCGCCCGCCGGGGACTGCGTGTGCTGGCCTTCGCCGAGGCGGACACCACGGACCTTGACGTGGATGGGTTACGTCCGCTGGGCCTGGTGGGGCTGCGTGATGAGGTCAGGCCCTCGGCCCGTCAGGCGGTGGCCGACTGCCGGGCGGCCGGAATCCGGGTGGTGATGGTGACCGGAGACCACGGCGACACCGCCCGCGCCGTGGCCGAGGAGGTCGGCATCGTCCCCGATCCTGTGGTCACCGGCGCCTGCCTCGACGGCGACGGCACCGGCAGGGCCGCACGGCTGCGCCGGGCGGGCGTGCTGGCCCGGGTGGATCCGGCCACCAAGCTGGAACTGGTCCGTGTGCTGCGTGAGGGCGGTGAGGTCGTCACCATGACGGGTGACGGAGTCAACGACGCCCCCGCCCTGCGCCACGCGGACGTGGGGGTGGCGATGGCCGGCGACGAGGGCACCGACGTCGCCCGGGAGGCCGCCGCCGTGGTCGTCACCAACGGTGAACTCGGCACCGTCGTCACCGGGGTGCGCGAGGGACGGCGTCTGCGCCACAACGTCTCCTCCATGATCGGCTACCTGCTGACCGGTAACCTGGCCGAGATCCTCTTGGTCCTCACCGGTCTGGTTCTCTGGCCGGATCTGATCATCCCGCTGCTTCCCGTGCACCTGCTCTGGATCAACCTGGTGCTCGACGGCATCCCCGCCATCGCTCTCGGCGTCGACAAGCCGTCGGGCGATCCACTGGCCTTGCGGCCTCCTCGTGGTGGTCTGCTGTCGAGGGCCGTGCTCGGCCGCGTCGCGGTGCGATCGCTGATCGTGGGCCTGCTCGTGATCGCCGCGGTCGAGGCCGCGCGCCGGATGGGCTGGAGCGACGAACAGGTCCGCACCCAGGCGGTCCTGACCCTGGTCTTCGCCCGGCTCACCCTCGCCTACGTCGTACGGGCCCACCGGTGGACCTTCGAACGCGGCTGGTGGCACGGGCGCGCGCTGCTGATCGCGGTCGTCTCCACCGGCCTGCTCCAGACGCTGGTCACCCTCGTCCCGCCGCTCGGTGCGGCACTGGCGCTGGTGCCGCCGCCCTCCGCCGGATGGGCGATGGCCCTGACGGCGGCGCTGCTCACCCCGCTGCTCTGTGATCTCGCCCGGACGCTCGACGGGAAGAGACGCGGCGACCTTTGACGGGTGAATCCGGCACCACGTCCCTCACCGAAAGGCGCTCGACGTTGCCCAGCTTGGCGACGAAGCGCACCGGTTCCTCGACGGCGGCCGGATCCTCGGTGAGGCCGGGTACGAGGACGAAGCGCACCCGGTGGGGCGACCGAGCTCGGCCAGACGGCGGGCAATCGCAGGGCAGGCTCCAGCATCTGGTGAAGGTCTTCCGTACGCGTGGGTCCAGTGTGTGACCGTAGGCGGCAAGGCCGACCTCGACCAGCGTCCTTGCCGCCACGGGAGGTGGGGTCATCGATCCTGCGGAGCCGGGGCGTCGTCCTCGTCCCACTTCAGCTCGTCGATCACGTCGAGTACACCGTTCGTCATGGTCGCCATGTGTGCCGTGATCCGCGCGTCGCTGCGTCGTTTCACCCGTCCGGTCAGCCTCACGATCCCTCGATCCACCGACAGCGAGATCGTGGAGGCGTCCTGGCGTGGGTAGCGGCCCAGGACGTCTTCCTGGATCTCCCGGGTGATGTCGGCGTCCGGCCGGATGAGGATCTTTAGCAGGTCACGACGGCTGACGATGCCGACGAGCCTGCCCCGCCGATCGACGACCGGCAGACGTTTGATCCCGTTGGCGTCCATCAGCCTCGTGGCGTAGGCGGTGGCCTGCTGTGGTTCGACCGTGACGGCGGGAGAGGTCATCACATCGGCGGCGGTGTTCTCGTGTGTCCTTTCACCGTTCTCCCCGAGGCCGACCGGATGAGATGGCCGGGTTCGCGACGCCGGCCTGCGTTCCTCGTGGTGGTAGCGGTCCTTGAGCTCCTGCTTCAGCAGCAGGTCGGCCTCGGAGACGACGCCGATGACGTGGCCGTCGGCGTCCAGTACGGGAACCGCGCTGACGCCGTGGGCGACGAGCGCCTCGGCGACGTCCTTGCACGAGGTGTCACCGCTGACCGACACCACCGTGCGGGTCATCACGTCGCCGACGTTCACGCGCATCGCTTCCTCCTGGGGGTGGGGTTCTCGACGGGGGTTCGCATACCGGGTCGCTCGACACGGGTGAGCCTCACGCTGACGGTGAGGATCCCCTTGGCGTACGTCGCCTTGACGTCCTTGGCGTCGGCCGCGGGGGGCAGCGCGATGGAACGGGAGAACGTGCCGTAGCGGAACTCGGTGCGGTGGCCGTCCCGGCCCTTGCGGCGGCGTTCGGCGCGGACGGTGAGCACACCGCCGGTGAGGGTGATCTTCAGGTCCTTGCCCGGATCGATGCCCGGCAGCTCGGCGCGCAGCACGTAGCGGTCGTCCTCGACGTAGTCCTCAAGCCGGATCGGCTGCCCTGCCGTGGGCCACGGCTCCGCCAACGGTGAGCCCGGCCGGCCGAAGATCTCAGGGAAGAGTCCCGTGGAACCCCCGCGCACCAGCGTGTTCATCTTCTTCACCTTCCGTGGGTGCCTTCACCTGAATCCCATCCCCGGGCGGCGCGGGGAAGTAGGGGCCGAAGTCCTCGCCGGAAGGACTTTCGGCAGAGGCCACCACCGGTTCCGGACGCGGCCCGGACACGGCCACCGGCCGGTTCGCCGGTGGGGTGAGGTGAGGCCGAAGGTCCCTGCGGTTCAAGCCGTACGGCACTGCACACCGGACGTCGCAGCCGATGTGATGGGAAGCGACAAACCCCCCTGAAAGGAACGGTCATGGCCATCACCGCAGGACGCCGCGTTTCCCCTCTCGCTCCGCACAGCGCCGCCTCGTCCTCGGACGGCACGCACCGGGCCCGCTACGCCTGGGCCGCCGCCCGTATCGCGCTGGGGTGGGTCTTCCTGTGGGCGTTCCTGGACAAGACCTTCGGCTGGGGCTTCGCCACCCCGGCCGCCAAGGCCTGGGTCGCCGGTGGCAGCCCCACCACCGGCTTCCTCAAGGGCACCGGCGAGAACGCCCTGGGCGGCCTGTTCTCCGCCCTGGCCGGACAGGCCTGGGTCGACTGGCTGTTCATGCTCGGCCTGCTCGGCGTCGGCACCGCCCTGCTCCTGGGTGCCGGCATCCGCATCGCCGCCGCCGCCGGCACCCTGATGCTGCTGATGATGTGGGCCGCCGAACTGCCCCTGACCACCAACCCGTTCATGGACGACCACCTGATCTACTCGATCATCCTGATCGGGCTGGCTTTGGCGGGCGCGGGCGACACCTGGGGCGTCGGCGCCTGGTGGAGCCGCACCCCGCTGGTCCGCGCCTACCCGGTGCTCAGGTAGATGCCTGCTCGCAGCCCCAACCCGCATCCCCGGCGCCCGCCCTCTTGAGGGTGGGCGCTGTCATGTTTTGATGCCAGACTTCGGAACATGTCGATCGGTGAGTCTCGTTCGGTGTTCCCGCACATGCGGCTGGACGAACTGTTGTCGGAGCTTCAGACGCGGCTGGAGGCGGTGCTGGCCACGCGTGACCGCGTGCACGCGCTGCTGGACGCCGTCGTCTCGGTCGGCAGCGACTTGGACCTGGAGACCGTGCTGCGTCGGATCGTGGAGACCGCGACCACCCTGGTGGACGCCAGCTACGGAGCCCTGGGTGTAGTCGGAATGGAGAACACCCTGGTGCAGTTCGTCCCGGTCGGGCTGAGCGAGGAGGAGATCGCCCAGATCGAGCATTGGCCGCACGGCCTGGGCCTGCTCGGCCTGCTCATCAAGGAACCGCAGTCGTTGCGGATGGCCCGCATCTCCGACCATCCGGAGTCCTACGGGTTCCCGCCCGGCCATCCTCCGATGGGGTCCTTCCTCGGGGTTCCGATCCGGGTCCGCGATGAGGTGTTCGGCAACCTCTACCTCACCGAGAAACGCGGTGGTGCCGAGTTCGACGAGGAGGACGAGGCGATCGTCATCGCGCTCGCCACGGCCGCAGGCGTGGCGATCGAGAACGCACGCCTGTACGAGCAGACCCGCCGCAGGGAGACCTGGCTGGCGGCTTCCTCCGAGGTCACCACGAGCCTGCTGTCCGGCGCCGACCCACAGGAGGTCCTCACCCTGGTGGCGCAACGGGCCAGACAGATGATCGACGCCGACATCGTGGCGATTCTCCTGCCCGACGAGGCGAAGGAGAACCTCGATCTGGTGGTCGTGGACGGAGGGGACGCCGGACGACTCGCCCGTTCCCGGGTTCCCGTCGCCGGTTCGCTGGCAGGTCGAGCCTTCGTGAACGGCGACCCCTTCGCCATCAGCGATCCGGCGGGGACGGACGTCGCGACGATCTTCGAGGGGGTTGTGCCGATCGGATCTGCCGGTGCCGTGCCACTCGGTGCGGGCACGGCGGTACGAGGCGTGCTGTCATTGGTCAGGCGTGTGGGCCGGATGCCGTTCGGCCAGGCGGAGCTGCGCCTGCTGCACGCCTTCGCGGGGCAGGCGGCGATCGCCCTGGAGTTGGCCGAGGCTCGGCAGGACGCCGAACGCCTGGGCCTGCTGGAGGATCGGGACCGAATCGCCAAGGATCTGCACGATGTGATCATTCAGCGGTTGTTCGCGGTCGCGATGACCTTGATGAGTACGGTGCGGCTGGTGGAGCGGCCCGAGGCGTCCGGCCGCCTGCAGGGCGCGATCGACGAGCTGGACGAGACCATCCGGCAGATCCGCTCCACTATCTTCGCGTTGCAGACGCCACGCCAGGCCGACGTTCCCAGTTTGCGTGCGCGCGTCGTCACCCTGGTGGAAGGGGCGCGTGATCGCCTCGGCTTCATGCCCGCCCTGCGGATGGAGGGCCACCTGGACAGTGAGGTGCCCGAACCGGTGGCCGAGCATCTGCTGGCGGTCCTGCGGGAGGCGCTTTCCAACCTGGTCAGGCACGCCGAAGCGACCAGGGCCGAGGTGTCGGCGCAGGTCGCCGGCGGTCACATCACCCTGGCGGTGACCGACAACGGGGTCGGGCTGCCCTCCGGCGGCCGCCGCAGCGGCCTGCGCAACCTTGAGGAGCGGGCCGCGCAACTCGGAGGCTCCTTCACCGCCGAATCTCTCCCCGAGGGCGGAACCCGGCTGCTGTGGAGTGTGCCGCTGGGCTAACGGCGGATGCGCCATCCGAAGCGCGTGGCCCCGCAGGTCATCGACGACGCCGAACCCGAGCCGAGCATCACCACCGTACGGCGCGGCGCCGAGCTGATGCGCTCCCTCAGCAGGGGGTGCGCGTGGCCGAGCAGCGGCGCGCTAGGCGATTTCGTCGCCTGGCTCGTCGCGTTCGACGTCGATGGACCACTCCGCGGCCAGTGCGGCCAGCGCGCCCACCGCGGTCACCGCGGGAGCGGCGATGAACGCCACCACCCCGACGGTGACCGGTATCTCGAGCACGGTGTGCCCGTGAGCGTTCTTCACGATGATCCGGCAGACGTTGCCCTCGTGGATGAACTCCTTGATCTTCTCGGCGAGTTCGGCTCCGCGGACCCGTACTTCTTCCTTCGTGACGGTCATCTCATGATCTCCTTGTCTTCCGGGGTTGCCTGCCTGGCACCAGCGTGTCCGTTACGGCGCCTTGGCGACGGAGGCCAAGGTCCCGCGGCCGCCGCCGATGGTCCCGCCGACCGGGACCGCTACCGGTCCGTTCACGCGGGGGAGCCGTCCTCGTCCCATCGGATCTCGTCGACGACATCGACCACACCGTTGACCCGCAGCGCCATGTGCGCGGTGAGTTGTGCCTCACTGCGCTGTTCCATCCGGCCGGTCAGAGTCACCACGCCCCGGTGCACCAAGACCTTCACCTGGGAGGTGTCGGTCCACACAGAGCGGTCCAGAATGTCTCTCCGGATCTCCTCGGTGATCGCCGCGTCCGAGCGGAGGAAGACCTTGAGCAGGTCCTGGCGGCTGACGATGCCCTGCAGGACCCCGTTCTCGTCGACGACCGGCAGACGTTTGACGCCGTGCTCGTCCATCAGGCGTATCGCGTACACGATCGCGGACTGGGGGCGGACGGTGACGGCGGGGGAGGTCATCAGCTCGGCGGCGGTGTCACCGTGCGCCTTGGCCCTGCCCCGGTCCTGCTCCTGGGCGAGCCGGTGGCGCAGCCGGGCGCGCAGCGGTGGCTGGTAGCCCTCGCGGTAGTACTGCTCCTTGAACTCCTCCTTATGCAGTAGGTCCGCCTCGGAGACGACACCGATGACGTGGTTTCCGGCGTCGACGACCGGGACCGCGCTGACACCGTGGGCGATGAGCACCTCGGCGACGTCCTTGAACGGGGTGGCGCCGTCGACGGACGTCACCTCGCGGGTCATGATCTCGCTGACCTTCACGCGCATCGTGTCCTCCTTGGGGAGTGGGGGTTCCTTGTCCATCTCACTGCGCTCCCGGTCACGCGGGCAGGGCCGGAAGTCCTGCGTCGCCGGGATGTCGCGTCACCCCGGCGGGTCCTTGGTCTCTGCGGCGCCCGGTCGCCGATCCGGACGACGAGATCAGAGTCCGTCGCCGGAAGGGACCACCATGGAGACCGGCTGTCAACGGTCCGCGACGCTCGCCCAACCGGATGATCCAGAGCAGGCAGACGATGTGGCGGGCGCCGGCCGCGCCGCAGGAGAGGGGAGGTCACAGCTCGAAGACCAGCCGGGCCGGGACGGTGCTGTCGAGGACCTCGGTGAAGGAGGAGTTGATCTCCTCCAGCTTGCGGGTCTCGTAGATCACCCTGGTTCGCCCGGCGGCGTGCAGCCGGAAGACCTCGGCCAGGTCACCGCGGGTACCGACGATGGAGCCGATCACACTGATGCCCCCCAGGACGGTCTCGAAGATCGGCAGCTTCATCGCGTTGTCCTTGGGCAGGGAGACCAGCACCAGGCGGCCGCCACGTCGCAGGCAGGCATGGGCCTGCTCCAGTACGCGTGGGCTGGCGGCGAGCACGATCGCCACGTCGGCCCCGCCGAGGGCCTTGATCTCGGCGACCGGGTCACCGGTGGCGGCGTTGACGGTGTGGGCGGCTCCCAGTTCCTCGGCGAGCCGAAGCTTGTCGGCGGTGATGTCGACGGCGATGGTCTCGGCGCCGAAGATCTGCGCGTACTGCTGGGCGAGATGGCCCAGGCCGCCGATGCCGAAGATCGCGGCGCGCTCGGCCGGGCGTAGGCCGGATACCTTGACGGCCTTGTAGGTCGTGACGCCCGCGCAGGTCAGCGGGGCGGCCTCGGCGGGGGAGAGGCCGTCGGGGACCGGGACGACGTAGTCGGCGTGGGCGACGGCGTACTCGGCGTGGCCGCCGTCGAAGGCGTAGCCGGTGTTCTTCTGGGACTCGCACAGGGTCTCACGGCCGCTGACGCAGTACTCGCAGGTGCCGCAGGCGTAACCCAGCCACGGGATGGCGACGCGCTCGCCGACGGCGCGGCCGGTCACCGCGGAGCCGATCTCCTCGATGACGCCGACGCCCTCGTGCCCGGGAGTGAAGGGCAGCGCCGGCTTGACCGGCCAGTCACCGTGGGCGGCGTGGATGTCGGTGTGGCACAGGCCGCTGGCCTCGATGCGGACCAGAACCTGGTGGGGGCCGGGTTCGGGGACGGGGATCTCCTGGATCTCCAGAGACTTACCGAAGGCGGTGACGACGGCGGCGCGCATTTTCATGGTTTCGGTCCTCCTGGACGACTGCCTCCAGACTGTCGCCCGAGGCGGTTCGGAGGCAGAGGCGAAGGTCCTGGCCGCAGTGGACATCGGGCCCGTGCCCGCGAACAAGGAGCCTGGACGGGGGTCCCGCAGACCACCGCGCTGGTCGTCGGGAACGTCGTGGGCACCGGCTGTCCGGTCTGACCGAGACCGGCGTTCCTGAGGTGCGCGCGAGCACATCCTCGACGGCGGCCTCGACGAGCGATGGTCCGTTCCGATGCCCGTTGGCGGAGCCGCAGCCGCCCGGCACCGGAAAGGCCGCCAGCGTGCCTGACCCGGCAGGCCGGATACACCAGCAGCAGGAACTGCCGGGGCGGGGAGATCCCAACCCGACGGCCGCTCGTGCTGCGGGCGTCCGGTCACACCGTCATGACGCGGTGGAACAGGCGCTTGGTCATCTCGTTGGCGGTGACGTACACGGCGGTGAGCGCGGCCAGTACGGCCAGCACGCTCCAGGGGAGCGGCACCAGGCCCAGCACCGCGGCGGCCGGAGTGTAGGGCAGGGCCACGGTGAGGGCCGCCACCAGGAGACTGGTCGACAACAGCGCGGGGGAGGGGCGGCTGCGGAAGAACGGGCGGGCGGTGCGCAGCACGAGCATGACGGCCAGTTCGGTGGCGGTGGACTCCACGAACCAGCCGGTGCGGAACAGGTCGGTGCCGGCGTTCAGACCCGCTCGCAGGATCAGGAACGTGGCGATGTCGAAAACGGAGCTCAGCAGGCCGAATATGATCATGAAGGTGCGGATCCGGGCGACGTCCCAGGAGTGAGGCCGCCGGAGCTGTTCCGGATCGACCGTGTCGGTGGCGATGGTGGTGCCCGGGATGTCGGACAGGAAGTTCAGCAGCAGGATCTGACGGGGCAGCAGCGGGAGGAAGGGCAGGAAGACAGCCGCCGCGGCCATGCTGAGCATGTTGCCGAAGTTGGCGCTGACGGTCACCCGGATGTATTTGAGGGTGTTGACCAGGGTGCGTCTGCCCAGCCGTATTCCGTCGGCGATGACCTTGAGGTCCTTGTCCAGCAGCACGATGGCGGCTGACTGCTTGGCCACGTCGACCGCCGTGTCCACCGAGATCCCGATGTCGGCGGTGTGCAGCGCCGGGGCGTCGTTGATGCCGTCACCCAGGAAGGCGACGGTGGCGCCCGAGGCGCGCAGCGCGGTCACCAGGCGCTGTTTGCGCCGGGGGTCCACCTCGGCGAAGACCTGGACGTTCGTCACGCGTTCGGCCAGTTGCCGGTCGGTGAGAGGGTCGATGTCGGCTGCGGTGAGCACGGGGCCGTCCAGCCCCACCTGGCGGGCGATCTGTCCGGCGGCCAGGCGGTTGTCGCCGGTGATCAACCGGACGGAGACGCCGAGCGCGGCCAGGTCGCCGACGGCCTCGGCGGCGCCGGGCTTGACCGGGTCGTGGAAGGCCAGCAGCCCGGCCAGAGTCATGTCGCGCTCGTCGTCGGCGGTGACCGCCGATCGCCCGGGCAGCTCGGCGGTGCACACCCCCAGAACCCGGAAGCCTGCGGCGCTGAGTTCGGCGAAACGCTGTTCCACCTGCCCGCGCACCGTCTCCAGCGCGACGACACGATCACCGACGCGGGCGGTGGCGCACACCTGGAGCACCGATTCCAGCGCGCCCTTGGTCACCAGGGTCGGCACTCCGGTGTGCTCGGCCAGCACCGACAGGCGCTTGCGCTGGAAGTCGTACGGCACCTCGTCCAGGCGCCCGCCCGCATCCAGCGGCGGCGCGCCTGCCATGATCGCCTGGTCCAGCGGGTTGACGAATCCGTGCTGCAGTCCGGCGTTGAGCCGGGCCAGTGCCAATACCCGCGCGCTGGGCGCCCCCTGGAGGTCGAGAGCGGCGTCCAGGCCGACCACACCCACGGTGAGGGTTCCGGTCTTGTCGGTGCACAAGACACTCATGGCACCGAAGTCCTCGATCGCGTCCAGCCGTTTGACGATGACCTTCTCGGCGGCCATGCGCCGGGCGCCCGCCGAGAGGCTGACGGCGACGATCGCGGGCAGCAACTGCGGGGTGAGCCCCACCGCCAGGGCCAGCGAGAACAGCAGCGACTCCACGAACGGCCGGTGAAGCACCAGGTTGACGATGAAGATGGCGGTGACCAGCACGGTCATCGCCCGCACCAGCAACATGCCGAACGCGGTCATGCCGCGCTCGAACCCGGTGGCCACCTGACGGTCCGTCAGCCGCGCGCTGACCGCGGCCAGTTCGGTGTCCCGGCCGGTGCGCTCGACGTGTGCCAGGCCGCTGCCGCTGGCCACATGGGTTCCGGCGTACAGCGTCGCCCCGTCCGTCTTGTCCGCAGGGAAGGACTCGCCGGTCAGCGCCGCCTCGTTCACCAGCAGGCTGTGTGAATCACGTACGGTGCAGTCGGCCGGCACGATGTCCCCGGCACGCAGCACTACCAGGTCCCCGGCCACGATCTCCTCGGTGGGGACGGACTGCTCCCTGCCGTCCCTGATCACCTCGGTGTGGAGACGGATCTGATGCAGCAGCGCCTGGACCGCGTTGCCGGCTGAGCGTTCCTGCCAAAAGCCCAGCGCGCCGCTGGCCGCGACGATCACCATGATGATGAGCCCGTCGGCGAGGTCGCCCAGCACCATCGACAGCACCGTCGCCGCGATCAGGATCAGCACGATCGGGCTGGTGAACTGGGCCGCCAGCAGGCGCAGCCCTCGGTGCCCCTGTCCGGCCGCCACCCGGTTGGGGCCGTTGGCGGCCAAGAGCCGTTCGGCCTGCTCACTGCTCAGGCCCTCGGCCCCTATGGTCGATGTCACCTGGCGATTGTCTTACCGCAGGCAGTGGGGCTGTAGGGCCGAAATCCTCTCCCCGGCAGAGCAGTCGGGCATCGGATCGGTGAGGAACCAGGCCCTGTTCTGAGTCCTGTGTTCTGTATCGAACGTGTGATGAAGAGCTCACGACCCCGCTTGAGACGGCGGGGGTCGCAGAACGGCACCATGTGACCGAAATATGAGAAAGCGTTAGCTCCTCGGCTCCGGCATTTGATGGTCATCTTGAGATGATCACCCCGCCTCGCAGAGGAGCCCTTTGGTGAAAATCCACACGCTGCATGCCGCGGCAGCGCTCGCGCTCGCCTTCGGAGTCGGCGCTCTGCCCGGTGCCGCGTCGGCGACTGCCGCCGACACCGCCACAACGTCCACCGCCGAGGCCCGTTCCTCTGCGTCCCTGCCACCGGACTGGTACCGCCAGGGCCCCTTCCCCTCCCAGGACGTCTGCTGGACGACCCGGAGGGAGGGCGCCGACCGTGGCGACCACACCTCGGCGAGCGGCTGCTACCACTACGACGGCGGCCAGGGCTGGCCGGCGGGCTGGTACTTCGACGTGTACCTCCCGTGATCCTCGGCGCAGCACAAACCGGTCCCGCTATCCGGACCGCGCGTCCGGAATATGGAAAGCCGTGAACTCCCCGCCCTCATCGATCGGTGGTCCTCTGAAGGTGTCTTTCCACCCGGCCGAGGAGCCGCCATGAAGATCCGCCGATTACCTGCCGCGCTACTCGCGACGGCACTGGGCACAGCCGTTCTGGTCGGCGCCGGGTCCGCGTCCGTCGGCTACCAGGCCGGAGCCTCAGCCGAGAGCCGCGCCTTCTCCGCCTTCGCTCCGCTGCCGCCGAACTGCTACTGGTCCAGCCGCTACGAGACCTCGGAAGCTTGCTGGGCCGGGTAAGGGACGCCGCCGAGAACGGCGACTTCACCGGGCTCGGAGGCTGCCGGTGGGACTCCGGCGACCGATACCGCCAGGCGGGCTATTACTTCCTCAGGTACATCCCCTGATCCCTGACGGGCGCGCTCCGGCCACCTGTGCTTTCGGCCCTTGGCCGCCCGCCCTCAAGCGAGCCCCTGCCCGAGAGCAGGGGTTTCCACCGTTCGGGCGCCTCCGATCACCCGGCTGGGGGCGGCGGATCACCACAGCGGGTCGGCCGCGGCGGAACCGTCGGGCGGGCGACACCGGCTCTTTCCGCCTCCCAGCGGTCGAGAAGCCTGGGGAACTCCCGTGCCATGAACGCGTACATGTCGCGCATGAGTTCCAGCCGGGCACGGGCCGCGGGATGGCCGCCCACCGCGCCGAGCCCTTGCTCGGCCAGTTCGGCGAAGGCGGTGAACTCGGTCATCTTCGCCCGGAACGCGCGCCCGAAGACGTCCTCGGTCAGCCGGTGGTGGTCCCGCCGTGCTCGCGGAGGGCGGTAACGCTCGATGAGCCCGCCGTGCTCCAGCTGACGCAGGGCCACGCTCATGCTGCTCTTGGCGACGCCGAGTCGCCCGCACAGCCCCGGGGCGTCGAGGCCCTCACCGGTGTCGGCCAGCAGGCACCCGATCACGCGGCCGGACGTGCGGCTGAGTCCCAGCCGTTCGAAGTACAGCCCGGCGCTCTCCACGAACTCCTCGACGGTCCCCATGTGATCATTCTATGCTGTTCGGAACGTTCCGAACAAAGAGGACTTTGTATGCCTCACCCTGAACCACTCACGATCGCCGTCACGGGAGCCAACGCCGGAATCGGCCTGCGAGCCGCACGCCGACTGGCCACGCAGGGACACCGTGTCCTGGCCCTGTGCCGCGACCCGCACCGCGGCCGGACCGCCCTGGAGACGATCAACGCCTCCGCGGCCCATCCCGCCACCCTCGTCGTGGCCGACCTCTCCGATCCGGTCTCCATCGGCGCGGCGGCCGACCGGATCTCCCGCGAGAACGACCGTCTCGACGTCCTGATCAACAACGCCGCGGTGTTCGACCAGACGATGCGCCGACCGGCCTTCACCGCATCCGGCCACGAGCTGTTCTGGGCGACCAATCATCTGGGGCCCTTCCTGCTCACCGCGCTCCTGAGCCCGCTGCTGGCCGCCGCCCCCCGCCCCCGGGTGATCAACGTCGCGAGCAAGGGACTGGTCACCATGCCGCGTATCGCCATCCGCTTCGACCACCTCGACGATCCCGCCTGGTACACCCCGACCAAGGCGTACTACCACGCCAAGCTCGCCCAGATCATGACCGGTTACACGCTGGCCCTGCGCACCCGCGGCGTCCTGGACGTCGCCTGCGTCCGCGTGCCCGCCGTACGGCTCGACGCCGGCCGCATCGCGGCCCTGCCCTGGGTCCTGCGCGCGCTGTACGCGCCCAAGAACCGGTTCGCGGTCCCGGCGGAACGGCTGGGTGAGACCTACGCGACCCTGGCCACCCGAACCACCACCTGGCAGGAGCACGCCGACCCCGCGGCGCGGGGCAGAGCGGCGCTGCGCGGCGTCTACCTGGACGAGAACCTTCGGCCGGTCGACGCCCCCGCCTTCGCCTACGACGCCGACGCCCGCGAGCGGCTGTGGGAGGTGTCCGGCGACGCCACCGGCGACCCGTCCTGGGCCTGGTGAGGCCGCTTCACCTGATCGGCCTCCGGGAGCCCACCCGTCGCGACGCCGTACCCGTGGCTTGGAGGTTCGTGGCTGCTGTTACGGTTGGGCACGGTGTGCCGGGAAGTCTGGTCGGCGAGGACGTATCCCTTTGGGCACAGGCGGAGGCACGGGCCATGCGGCAGCCGATGAACACCAGGTGTTTTGCCGGACTCCGATCGGCGGAACGCTGATGGACACACTCCTGATCTCGTTCGCGGGTCTGCTGCTGCTGGCGGTGCTGCTGTCCAGCCTGGCCCGCCGGACGATCCTGTCGACGGCGGCGTTGTTCCTGGTCGGCGGGTTCGTGCTGGGCGACGGCGTGCTCGGGGTGATCTCCCTGAGACCCGGCGACGAGCTCGTCGGCACGCTGGCCGAGCTGGCGCTGTTCACGGTGCTGTTCACCGACGGCATGCGGGTCGGCTGGAAGGACCTGAGCGGCGCCTGGAAGCTGCCGGGCCGGGCGCTGGGCTGGGGACTGCCGCTGACGCTGGTGGTCACCGCCGTGGGCGCGCACTACCTGATCGGCCTGGGCTGGACCGAGTCACTGCTGATCGGCGCGATCCTGGCCCCCACCGACCCGGTCTTCGCCGCCGCGCTGGTCGGCAACGACAAGGTGCCGCCCCGGCTGCGGCAACTGCTCAACGTCGAGTCCGGCGTCAACGACGGGCTGGCGTTGCCGTTCGTGATGTTGTTCCTGGCGGTCGCCGCCGGGTCGAAGGACCTGCACCTGGGAGAGCTGGGGCTGGAGCTCGGCGTCGGGGTGCTGATCGGGGTCGTCGTCCCGTGGCTGGCCATCAGGCTGGAACAGACCCGGTGGTTCTCCGCCTCCACCGCGTACGAGCCCCTCAACGCCCTGGCCATCGGCCTGCTGGTGCTGGCGCTGGGCAAGGCGACGCACGGCAACCTGTTCCTGGCCGCGTTCTGCGCGGGCATCACCGTGGCCACCTTCGGCGAGCGGCAGCGTGAGTCGTTCGAGCACTTCGGTGAGCTGATCGCGGAGGTGTTCAAGCTGGCGGCGCTGCTGGTGTTCGGCGCGCTGATCAGCTGGCCGCTACTGGGCTCGGTCGGCTGGCGCGGCTGGCTGTTCGCGATCCTGGCGCTGGTACTGGCCAGGCCGGTGGCCATCTGGATCTCCTTCCTGGGGGCACGGCTGACGCTGCGGGAACAGGCCGCGGCGGCGTGGTTCGGACCCAAGGGGTTCGCCTCGGTGGTCTACGGCCTGATCGTGCTCGGCTCTGGGATCGTCGCGGCACAGGAGGTCTTCCAGCTGGTCGCGGTGACGATCGTGCTGTCGATCCTGCTGCATTCGTCCACCGACGTGGTGGTCGCGCGCTGGTTCGACGAGGAACGCGACGTTCCCGCCTGGTACGGCGCCGCCCGGCGACTGCGCGACCGGGTACGGGGGGAGTCCGCCTCGTGAGAGGGCGCGGGCGGGTGCCGGCGGTGCTGGATCGTCTCCGGCATCCGGCTCAGGTGGTCGTGACCGGTTTCGGGAGCGCGGTGCTGGTGGGCACCGCCCTGCTCGCGCTTCCGTTCGCCACCGCCTCCGGGGAGTCCGCCGGCTGGCTCACCGCGCTGTTCACCGCGACCTCCGCCGTGTGCGTCACCGGCCTGACGGTCGTCGACACGGTCTCGCACTGGTCGGTGTTCGGCGAGGTCGTCATCGCCGTGCTGATCCAGGTGGGCGGCCTGGGCATCATGACCCTGGCCACCCTGTTCACCGTTCTCGTCACCGGGCGGATCGGGCTGCGGGCCCGCCTGTTCGCCCAGGCCGAGACCAAGGCGCTCAACATGGCGGACGTACGGCGGGTGGTGCGCGACGTCGTGCTGTTCAGCCTCGCCTGTGAGTCGCTCGCCGCGATCGTCCTCACGGCGCGGTTCGCGACCGGATACGGCGAGTCGTTCGGCCGCGCGCTCTACCTCGGGATCTTCCACGCGGTCTCGGCGTTCAACAACGCCGGGTTCGCCCTGTGGCCGGACAACCTCACCCGGTTCGTGGCGGACCCGTGGGTGTGCCTGACGATCGCGGCGGCGGTGATCGTGGGCGGGCTCGGGTTTCCGGTGGTGTTCGAACTGCTGCGCTCGTGGCGCCGTCCCGACCGCTGGTCGCTGCTGACCCGCATCACCCTGACGGTCACCGCGGTTCTGCTGGCGGCGGGCACCGTGGCCCTCACCGCCACCGAGTGGTCCAACCCGGCGACACTGGGGCCGCTCAGCGGTCCCGCCAAGGTGCTGGCCGGGTTCTTCGCCGCGGTGATGCCGCGCACAGCGGGCTTCAACAGCCTGGACATCGCGCAGATGTATCCCTCCAGCTGGCTGGTCACCGACTCGCTGATGCTCATCGGCGGCGGCAGCGCCGGGACCGCGGGCGGTATCAAGGTCACGACCTTCGGACTGCTGGCGTTCGTCGTCTGGGCCGAGATGCGAGGTGAGAGCCGGGTGAACATCGGTCATCGCCGTCTGCCCGAGTCAGCGCAGCGGCAGGCGGTCTCGCTCGTCGTGCTCGGCCTCTGCCTGATCGCCGTCTCGACCTACACGCTGCTCGTGCTGACTCCGCACAGCCTGGACCGGGTGCTGTTCGAGGTCATCTCGGCCTTCGGCACCGCCGGTCTGTCCACCGGAATCACGGCCGACGTCACACCCGCCGGTCATCTGCTGCTCGTGCTGCTGATGTTCACGGGCCGGCTCGGGCCTCTCACCCTCGGTTCCGCGCTCGCCCTGAAGGAACGTACCCGCCGCTACGAGCTCCCCGAGGAGCAGGTCATCGTTGGCTGACAGGAGAGACGACCCGGTGGTGGTGATCG
>NZ_JBHSBC010000036.1:0-73006 GCF_042650425.1 Streptosporangium jomthongense
GGGTGCTGACCCTGATCGCGCGGCGGGCCAGGCAGATGGCGGGCGCCGACATTGTGGCGGTGCTGCTGCCTGACGACACCGGACAGGTCCTGCGGGTGGCCGTCGCCGATGGGCTGACAAGTGATCAGGTGGCCCATGTCGAGGCGGAGGTCACCGATTCCTTGGCAGGGCGGGCTTTCAGCAGCGGCGAGTCACTCATGGTCACTACGCTCGACGAGGCCGGGGCAGCGGTGGCCATTGCCGAATATGCCGAGTTGGGGCCGGTGGCAGCGGTGCCGATTGGGGCTGCGGGAGCCGTACGCGGGGTGCTGTCGCTGGGCAAACGGTCGGGTCGTATCCCGTTCACCCAGGTCGAGCTGCGCACTCTGCACGCTTTCTCCGCGCAGGCTGCGATCGCCCTGGAGCTGGCCGAGAGCAGGATGGACGCCGAGCGGCTCGGTCTCCTCGAGGACCGTGACCGGATTGCCCGCGACCTGCACGACGTGGTGATCCAGCGGCTGTTCGCGGTGGCCATGACGCTGATGAGCACGGTGCGGCTGGTCGAGCACCCTGAGGCCTCCTCACGCGTGAAGAACGCGATCGACGAACTCGACAGCACCATCCGGCAGATCCGCTCGACCATTTTCGCCCTGCAGACGCCCCACCAGGACGGCGAGGCGGGGTTGCGCACGCAGATCGTGGGACTGGTTGAGGGCGCCCGCGGCCACCTGGGGTTCATGCCGGGTCTGGAGATGGAGGGCCCGCTGGACACCCGGGTCGGGCCGGAGCCGGCCGAGCATCTGCTGGCCGTCCTGCGGGAGGCGCTGTCCAACGTCGTACGGCACGCCAGGGCGACCAAGGCCGACGTGTGCGCTGAGGCGACGGGGGACCGGCTCACCTTGGTGGTGACCGACAACGGGGCCGGACTTCCAGCCGACAGCAGGCGCAGCGGGCTGCGCAACCTCGCCGAGCGCGCGGAGCGGTTCGGCGGCTCCTTCGAGATCAGCTCCCCTTCCGAGGGCGGCACCCGGTTGACCTGGAGCGTCCCCCTCACCTGAGGCTGGATCGGAACAGGTGGCACCGTTCGTGCCGCGTCCGTTCGATCAAGGCAGGGTCGGCCACCGACACGGGGACGACCCAAGATATGGCCGGCCGCTCGCGGGTACGGCGGCTCGACGCTGCGGCGCGATGAGATCTGCTCCGCCCACAGTACGACGCGACGCGCTAAAGGACTTCGCCGCCGTACCGGCACGGTCGTCGAAGTTTCGTCAGATGCCCGCGGCTTCACCTTTCGGCGGGGCCGGTGTGTTCACCTCCGGTCGGTCCACCGAGCCGATGCCTCCCAGCAAGGGCACAGCGGGTGGAAGGGACCTTCGTCCCTGGAAGCGACGGTGGGAATGGCGGATGGTGGAAAGCGGGGGTGATTGACGTGAAGGAAGGTCATGAGTTCCGCTGGGGCGGGCTGGCCGGGATCACCGCGCTGGTGTTCATGATCGCCGGACGGCTGACGATGGGAAACGTGCCGAGGGTCACCGATCCTGCGGCGGTGATCGCTGGCTACTTTCCGCAGTACCGCGTTCAGATCCTGATCGGAGCACTGCTATACGCCATCGCGATCGCACTGCTGTTGTGGTTCGGGGCCGCACTCGCCACGGCCTTCCGCCGCGCGGACGAGACGGGGGACGCTCCCGCGCTGGTGCTTGCCGGGTATGTGCTCATGTGCGTGCTCGGGTTCATCGGCGTGGCGCTGTTCGCCGGAATCGCGTACGCGCTGACCATGTACCGCGGCCTTCTGGAGGTCGCCGCGGGGCCGTACACCGCGCTGACCGCGATGGGCACCGTTGCCGGGATCGCGGTGGCTGTACCGTTCGGAGCCTCTGCGGCGGCCATCTTGCGCACACGGGTCTTTCCCGTCTGGATGGCCTGGTTCGCCGTCGTCGTCGCCGCGGTCAATGTGCTATCGGCGTTCGCGGTGGGAGTCACAGGAGGTGCGTTGGCACCCGATGGTCCGATCGTGGGCTACGTTCCCGGGGCACTGGTGGGCCTGTGGGTGCTGGTTGCGAGCGGGCTGCTCATCCGCGAACACCTGCCGCTCCCGGCGGGAGCACGGCCGGTGATGGGGCACTGACACGATTCCACCCGCGTGTAGGGCGTGTCCCCCATCAGAGATCGTGCGGCCAGCGAGACTGACGCCAGCGGAGGAACACGAGCGGGCCGAACTTCTTCGTCGCGTGTGACGTTTCCGGAACGGTCGCGTCTCGCTGGATCCGGCGGGCCGTACGGTGATCGTGGTGGACGACAGCGTTGCCACCGGCGGGACGGCCAGGGCGGCCTGCCAGGTCGCTCAGGCCCGAGGAGCCTCTCGGGTGGTGCTGGCGGTTCCCGTGGGGCGCCGGACACGATCGCGGGCCTGCGTGAGGTCTCCGATGACGTGATCTGCCGGCGGATCCCCGGTTGTCTTCGCGGGCTCGGGGCATGGCACGGGACTTCACGCAGACCACCGACGAGCAGGTGATCGAGCTGCTCAGGCGGAGCGCGCCCTCCCGGGCGGGCGCACGACGGGAGGTCCCTCGTGACCGTGGCAGGCTAGAAGAGCCACTTGGCGGGAGGCGGTCAGGGGCTCTCGGTCCTCGCTTCCTCGTGCTCGACGTGGGCGTCCGGGCCGGGGAAGAACATGACCTCGTGTTCCTGGTCGAGCCAGTGGACGTCGTACGGAGGCGTACCGTCAGAGTGGTGTAGCCCGGTGATGACGCCGATACGTCGTGGCTCGCCCACGTGGGTGCTCTCGACGATCAACCGGTCTCCTACTTGCGCCTTCATGATCCTTACCTCTCTCGGTTCTTACCGGCTTTCGGAAAGTACGGTGGTCTGTGGGCTACGCGTGCCCCGGCGTGGACAGGTCCTCCGTGATGTGAAGCCGGAAGGCGATCTCCGGTGGCGTTCGCAGCGAGTTGTACACAGCACTGTGCTCAATCGCCGAGATGAAGGAGTCCCGTAGCCCAGCAGGTACGCCTGGAGCTTCGACGACCAGTTCGATCCGGTTGACGCGTGCGGGACGCAGGGCGAGCTCGTAGTGGGCGGTGACGGTGACGCCGGCGGGCAGTTCACAGCGGTGAAGGTAGCGTTCGGCGCGCTGGGCGGCACAGGCGGCGAGACTTCCGGCGAGCAGTTCGACCGGGTCGGGGCCGGTGTCGCCGCCGCCGAAGTCTCTGATCTGGTCGACGCGGACGATGTGTTGCCGCATGTGGACGTCGAAGCGGTCACCACCGTGCCAGACGATTTTCACGGTGCCGTTGTGGTTCTGCCCCATGCTGGCCTCCCGGGATGGGTCCGGGTTTCAGGAACCTGGATGTGAGGTGGTTCGCGAGCCCGTCGCCTGTGTCCATGGCGTGCCCGCCTTCGTGGTTTTGTGCTGTTCCGTGCCGCGCCAGGTCTTGAGCGCACGGGGAGCGATCCTGTCGCGTTCGGCGGTGACGAAGTCGGACAGTTCACGAGCGCGGGTGAGGAACTGGGCAGGGAAGACGATGGTGGAGTTGTGTTCCACGGCGATCTCGCTCAGTACCTGAAGGTTACGCAACTGCAGCGCGATGGGGTGGGCGGCGATGACGTCGGCGGCCTCGGCGAGCCTTCCGGCCGACAAGGCCTCTCCTTCGGCAGCGATGATCTTCGCGCGCTTCTCGCGCTCCGCCTCGGCCTCGCGGGCCATCGCCCGCTGCATCGACTGCGGCAACTCGATGTCCTTGAGTTCCACGAGCAGTACGTAGACGCCCCACTGCTGGGTGATCCGGTCGAGGATCTGCTTGATCGACTCGTTGAGCGTCTCGGTGTCTGTCAGCACGTGATCCAGCAGGGAGCGGCCGACGACGTTGCGGACGGTCGTCTGGGCGATCTGGCTGACCGCGTCCTGCACGTTCTCGATCTCCACGATCGACTTCACCGGGTCCACCCGGCGGAAGTAGGCCACCGCGGCGACTCCGATGGAGACGTTGTCGCGGGTGATGATCTGCTGCGAGGCGATCGGCATCGTCACGGTGCGCAGGCTCACTTTACGCATCCGATCCACCAGCGGGATCATGAACCGTAGCCCGGGCTCGCGAACCGCCCGCACCTGGCCGAGCCGGAACACCACTCCGCGTTCGTACTGCCGCACGATTGCGATACCGAGGTTTGACATGACGATCCCCTTCCTGCCGTCCCCTCCATCCTGTGTCCGTGTCACGCTGGAACACGGACCCGGTGGCCGGTGGCCACGACCGCGAACCTCCCTGTTCCGGACGGTCGCGCCCCACGAGACCTGTTACGAGGCGGAGCCTGTGAACTGGGCGATGTCGTCCGAGGTGACGTTGAGCAGTCTTGCTGCCAGGTCGGCCAGCGCGCGGGCGACAGCGAGCTCGTCGCCGATCTCGGCCACCGGCTCGTCGACCGGGTTGCGGCGTGCCCGGCCGACCCCGGTCAGGTCGTGGGTGTCCCTGGTGGCCAGAACCGCTCTGGCGAAGGTCTCGTCGCCTTCCTCGGTGATGTGGATCTGTACGGTCCACTGCTTGGCTTCCATGATCTGAAACTCCGTTCGACGAAGTGGTGATCGCGATGCCGAGCCGGGTGCCGGATCTCCTTGCCGCTGTACGGTTCGGCGCAGCGCTCTTCGAACCGCCGGGCGCGCAGCATCCGGCGCGACGACTCCCGCTGTAGGATGGTCCACGCCTTGCGTTTGACTGTCATAGCCGTGTCTCACATGCGTACACCCACCTTCTCCACTGTCGGTACCGCACGGCGATGATCGACAGTGGCTAAGGTCCCATTTCTCCAGGTAATTCGGCTATTCCTCGGTGGAACCGTTCATCGGTCGAACACGGTCGCGGGCCGCTGCCGAGCGGCGTACGAGCCAGCGACGGAACTCGTCGCTCCCCCACACGACGAACGGGAACAGGGTGATCAGGGCAACGACGTCGAGCGGGAGCATCGCCGTGCCGAAGACACGTTGCAGAGGCGGAACGTAGACGACCAGGGCGGTGAAGGCCAGCTCGAAGGCGATTCCCCACAGCAGCAGCGGGTTGGTGAACAGTCCGATCCCGCGCAGGGAGGCGTGTTCGGTGCGGGCGGCGAAGGCCGTGCCGACCTGGCACATGACGATCCCGGCGAACGTCGCGGTGGTGGCCTGGACGTAGGCGTGATTCAGGGCCGTGCCCGGCCCGGTCGGGGCGCCCGGATACCAGCCGGACCGCCACAGGATGAGGAAGAACACCACCATGACCAGGGTCGCGGAGATCAGACCGAGGAAAACCCAGGCCCGCACGAGCATGGCAGCGGTGATCACGCCTTCCTGCCGGCGGCGGGGCGGACGGTTCATGATGCCGGGCTCGGCGGGCTCACGGCCCAGGGCGAGGGCCGGGAGTGTCTCGGTGCCCAGGTCGATGGCCAGGATCTGCAGGACCGTCAGCGGTAACGGCACCGCGCCGCCGCTGAGGGCGAAGATCAGGAACGGCACGACCTCGGGAGTGGTGTGGGCGAAGATGTACAGGATGAACTTGCGCACGTTGTCGTAGACCCGACGCCCCGACTCCACGGCGGTCACGATGGTGGCGAAGTTGTCGTCGGTCAGTACCATCGTCGCCGCCTCCCGGGCGACATCGGTGCCCGAACGGCCCATCGCGACCCCGATGTCCGCCCGATGCAGCGCGGGGGCGTCGTTCACCCCGTCTCCGGTCATGGCCACGATCTGTCCCTGGCCGCACAGGGCGTCGGCGATGCGGAGTTTCGTCTCCGGCGACGAACGGGCGAAGACGATCTCCTGGTCGCGGGTGAGCAGTTCGTCCAGTTCGTGATCATGGACGTGTTCGGCCTCGGCGACGACGCACAGGCGGGGGTGGCCGACGCCGACCTCGCGGGCGACCTCGGCGGCGGTGATCCCGTTGTCACCGGTCACGATGTGCACGCGCAGTCCGGCCCGGTGACAGCGCTCCACGGCCCCGGCCACCTCGGGGCGGGGCGGATCGTCAAGGCCGACCAGGCCGATCAGCCGCAGGTCCCGTTCAGCGTCCTCACGGCGTTCAGGGGCGCGACCGGTCGTACGGGCGGCCACGGCCAGGACGCGCAACCCACGTCCGGCGAGAACGGCCACCTCGGCCATCACGTGTTCCCGGTCGCAGTCCGGGACACGGGCGAGTACGGCCTCGGGCGCCCCCTTGACGTAGACCACATGATCGGTCGCGACGGACATCAACCTCAGGAGCGGGTCGAACCTGAACAGCGCCCGGCGGCGTTTGTCGCGACCGTCCAGGTCAGCGGGGTGTCCGAGCCAGTCGGCGCCCTCGACGAGCGCGATCTCGGTCGGGTCCCCGGCCAGGCCGTCAGGGGTGCGGGCGACCGTGGTGCACTCGGTCGTCGCGGCCGCCAACCTCTCGAAACCGGCAGGGTGCGGACACGAGCGGTCGACCGTGCCGTGCGGGGTCCACGCCGCCTCAAGGCGCATCCGGTTGCGTGTCAGGGTTCCGGTCTTGTCGGTGCAGATGACGGCGGTGGATCCGAGCGTCTCCACCGCGCTCAGCCGTTTGACGACGGCGCCGTCGCGGGCCAGCGCGCGCACTCCGACGGCCAGTGCCAGGGTGATCGTGGGTAGCAGTCCTTCGGGTACGTTGGCCACCAGCAGGCCGATGGCGAACGTCAGCGCGGCGACCGTGGACATCCCCGAGGCGACGCCCGCCAGGAGGAACACCGCTCCCATACCGACGGCGGCCAGGGCGATGAGCCAGGCGACTCGTCTCACCTGTGTCTCCAGCGGGCTGCGCTCTCGTACGGTGCGTTGGCTGAGCACCGCGATGCGGCCCAGTTCGGTGTGGTCACCGGTGGCGAAGGCCACCGCCGTCGCCTCTCCGGCGACGCAGGTGGTTCCGCTGAAGACCAGGTTGGGCTCACTGAGCAGAGGAGCGCCCTCCCGCGACGGGTCGGCCGTCCGGGCCACCGGCATGGACTCACCGGTGAGCATGGACATGTCCACCTCAAGGGTGCCGTCGATCAGGCGCAGATCGGCGGGAACCCTGTCGCCCTCACCGAGCAGCACGAGATCTCCGGGCACCACCCCGCGAGCCTCGATCGACACCTCCTGGTCATCTCGTGTCACACGGGTGTGTTGCGGCAGGTAGCGGGCGAGGGTTTCGACCGCCCGCTCGGCCTGCCGTTCCTGCAACAGCGCGAACACCGCGTTCAACACGACGACGGCGATGACGGCGGCCGCCAGCACCGCCGTACCCGCGGCGTAGGCCAGGGCCCCGGCCGTCCACAGCAGTAAGGCGAGAGGATGGACCAGCTGACCGAGTAATTCGTCGAGCAGCGACCGGTGCCGTCTGCGGCGTACCTCGTTGGGGCCGTACACCGCAAGACGGCGGGCCGCCTCCCGGGATGACAGCCCTCCGGGACCGGTGCCGAGCTCCCGACGCAGCCGGGACAGGGGTTCCCGAGGGTCCAGATCCCTGACCTCGGCACTTTCCATAGTTCTCACCGTCGGATTCCCGGGGGCGTTCACGGTAGCGGTCCAAGGACTCTTGACATGGGGCGAAGGTCCCACGTCCTGGTAGGAGGGCCTGGCCCGTCGAACCCGGACCAGGATCGGGCAGGAGGGGCGAAGGTCCCGTCGCGTCGGGTCCATGGACCCTGAGAGGCGGGATACGGCGGAACCATTCTGGACTTATGGGCGGTTTCAACGGCTCCAACGGCTTTCGTGTGCTCGCGGGGCGAAGAGGGCACCTCGGCGCCAGGCTGCTGGAGGCTTTGGCCGGGGCCGCCGAGAGGTCACCGGACGGCCCGCAGGTGTGGGCTCCGCGGGTGGCCCGGCGCCTGGGGCTGCCGGCGGCCGCGGGGCTGGGGTCGGCCACCTTCTACGCCGACCTGGCCGCCCCGCGCGGCCGCCGCCACGTGCGGGTCTGCGCCGCGGCGGCCTGCTTCGCCGCCCGGGCGGGTCGTCAGCTCACCGAGGTCGAGGAGGCCCTGGGCGTCGCGGTCGGTGGCGTCGGCCGGAACGACGTCTCGCTGCAGGCGGTTCGCTGCCTGGGCTTCTGCTACGCGAGTCCTGGCTGCCTCGACGGTGACACGCCGTGCGTCGGCCCCACCCTCACCGAGCAACTGGCCGGGGGGCTGCCTCCCACGGCACCCGTCATTCCGGCCCGGGACGTCACCGGCGATCCGGTGGCGCTCGCCGGGATCGTCGCCGGTGAAGAGCCCTGGACGGTGTGGCCCGAGGCTGTGGCCACCGGAGCCGCACAGCGGGTTCTGGCCGAGGTGGCGGCCTCCGGGCTGCGGGGACGAGGCGGTGCCGGTTTCCCGGTGGCCGCCAAGTGGGCCGCCACGGGCGGATCGCCGGACACGGTGGTCGTCGCCAACGGTGACGAGGGTGATCCGGGTTCCTACGCCGACCGGTTGCTGATGGAAGCCGATCCGGCGCGGGTGCTGGAGGGCCTGGCTCTGGCCTGCCTGGCCTGCGGAGCCCGTCGTGCCGTGGTACTGGTGCGCTCGGAGTACCCGCAGGCGCTCACCCGGATGCGGGCGGCGGTCGGCCAAGCCTACGCCGGCGGCCATCTGGGCGGGTCGGTCCACGGCAGTGAGGTGAACCTGGACGTCGAGGTCGTCGAGGGCGCCGGATCCTATGTGGCGGGAGAGGAAACCGCGCTGATCGCCGGGCTGGAGGGCGGCCGCGGCTGTGCACGGTCCCGCCCGCCCTACCCCACGCGACAGGGCCTGTGGGACGCCCCGACCGTGGTCAACAACGTCGAGACACTAGCCGCCGTACCGTGGATCGTACGGCGTGGCGGAAACGCCTACGCCTGCCGCGGCACCCGAACCGAAACCGGCACGAAGCTGGTCTGCCTGTCCGAACGCTTCGCCCGGCCCGGCTGCTACGAGGTCGAGCTCGGCACTCCGGTGATCCACATCGTCACCGAGCTGGGCGGCGGCCTGCGGGAGGGGGCCGAGCTGGGGGCCCTGCAGGTGGGCGGTCCGCTGGGCGGATTCCTGCCCCCTGACGGGCTGGACGTACCGCTGACCGAGGCCGATCTGGCCCGCCACGGCGCCGCCCTCGGACACGCCGGTCTTGTCGCCTTCGACCGGCGTGTGACGGGGAGGGAGGTGCTGCGGCACGTGTGGGAGTTCGCCGCCGCAGAAAGCTGCGGAGCCTGCTCCCCCTGCCGGGTCGGCTCCCGCCGGGGCCTGGAGATCACCGAATCCGGCACGCCGTCCGAGGAGTACACGCGGCTGTTACGGGTGATGGGCCAGGCGAGCCTGTGCGCCTTCGGGCGCAGGGTGCCCGCCGCGGTACGGAGCCTCGCCCGAGCCTACGGGGACCAGCTCAGGGAGTGGGACCGATGAGGGTCGACGTCGACGGCGTCGCCGTCCATCTGGAAGACGGTGCCTCACTGCTGGACGCGGTCCGTCTCGCCGGGGGCGAGTTGCCCACGCTGTGCCACGACGACCGCCTGACATCGGTGGGCTCCTGCCGTACCTGTCTGGTGAGATCCGGCGGGAGCGTGGTGGCCGCGTGCGTCACCCCGGCCGTGGACGGTGCCGTGGTCGAGGTCACCGCCGGCGAGTTGCGAGAACTGCGCCGTGACGCCGTGGAACTGATCGTCTCGGCTTTGCCGCCCCGCGCCTTGGACGGCGATGCGGACGGTGGCGAGCTGGCCCGGATCTGCCACGAGCTGGGGCTCGCCCCGGACATCGCCCAGGGGCCGGGCGGACGAGGGCGTGACGACACCCATCCCTACGTCCACCTGGACCGGGATCTGTGCATCGCCTGCGGTCGGTGCGTTCGCATGTGCGCCGAGGTCCAGGGAACCTTCGCCCTCACCCTGACCGGTCGGGGCGCCGACACGGTGGTCGCCCCCGGCACGGGCGGATCATGGGCCGACTCGGACTGCGTCTCCTGCGGCGGCTGTGTCGACACCTGCCCCACCGGGGCGCTCACCGAGCCCGGTCTGCCGGTGGGAGACCGGGCAAGGACCTCGGGACGGACCCGTACCACCTGCGGCTACTGCGGGGTCGGCTGCTCCTTGGAGGTGCTCACCCGCGATGGCGAGATCGTCGCGGTCCTGCCGGACCACGATGGTCCGGTCAATCGTGGGCACGCCTGTGTCAAAGGCCGTTTCGCGCACGGGTTCCTTCACGCGTCCGAACGGCTCACCCGGCCGTTGCTGCGCCGCGACGGGCTCCTCACACCGGTGAGCTGGTCCGAGGCTCTCGACCATGTCGCCCGTGGCCTACGTGCGGCCGTCGCCGCAGGGGGTCCCGACGCGGTGGCGGCGATCTCCTCGGCCAGGGCGACCAACGAGGAGAACTACCTGATCCAGAAGTTCATGCGGGTCGCCGTCGGCACCAACAACGTCGACAACTGCTCCCGCCTCTGCCACGCCCCCTCGGCGGCCGGTCTGACCGCGGCCTTCGGCCTGTCCGGCGGCACCGACAGCCTCGACGACGTGGAAGGAGCCGACTGTCTGCTGCTGGTGGGCGCCAACCCGGTCGAGGCCCACCCCGTGGTCGGCGCGCGGCTGCTGCGGAGGGTTCTGCACGGGGCACGGCTGATCGTCGCCGACCCCAGGACCGTCGGCCTGGCCCATCACGCCGACGTGCACTTGCGGTCCCAACCTGGCTCTAACGTCGCCCTGTTCAACGGCTTGGCGCACGTGATGCTCGCCGAGGGGCTCGTCGACGACGATTTCCTGCGCCATCGGGTCGCGGGGCTGCCGGAGCTCACCGCGCTGCTGGCCGGTTACGGGCCGGACCGGGTGGCCGCCCTCACCGGGGTTCCGGCCGGGGACCTGCTTGAGGCCGCCCGGCTCTACGGGCGGGCCGAGCGGCCGGCGATCGTCTACGGACTGGGCGTCACCGAGCACCTGCACGGCACCGACGGGGTCCGCGCCCTGGCCAACCTGGCGATCCTGCGTGGCGCGGTCGGCACCGGACACGGTTTCGGGATCAACCCGCTGCGCGGCCAGAACAACGTCCAGGGCGCCTCCGACATGGGCGCGCTGCCCGACCTGCTGCCCGGCTACGCCAAGGTGACCGATCCCGCCGCCCGGGCCAGGGCCGCCGACGTCTGGGGAGCGCCGGTTCCGGACCGGCCCGGGATGCGCATCCCGGAGATGTTCGCCGCCGCACGCGCCGGAACGCTGCAGGCCCTGTGGATCGTCGGTGAGGACGTCTGCGCCACCGACCCCGACACCGTCCGGGTCACCGAAGCCCTGGAGACCTGCCCGCTGGTCGTCTGCCAGGAGCTGTTCCTGTCCGAGACGGCCCGCCACGCCGACGTCGTGTTGCCAGCTGCGGCCTGGCTGGAGAAGGACGGCACCTTCGTCAACTTCGACCGCCGCTTCCAGAGGGTCCGTCCTGCTCTGGATCCTCCGGGGGACGCCAGGACCGACTTCGCGGCGGTCCACGCTCTCGCCTCCGCCCTCGGCGTGGACCTCGGCTGCCGGACGCCGGCCGAGACGCTGGCCGAGTGCGCCCGGATGGCGCCGCTCTTCGCGGGGATCTCCCACGAACGCCTCGACCGTGAGGGCGCCGTCTCCTGGCCCTGCCCGGATTCCCTCCGGCCGGGAGAGGCGAGCCTGTATCGGGAGCGGTTCTCCACCTCCGACGGCTTGGCCCACCTGGCCGCCTGCCCCTACCTCCCGCCGGGGGAGACGCCGGACGACCGCTACCCTCTCGTCCTGGTCACCGGACGACGCTGGGCGCACTACAACTCCGGGAACATGACCCGCCGTACGGCCAACCTTCAGCTGGAAGGGGTCGATCTGCTCGATCTCCATCCTGCCGACGCCGCTCGGTACGGCCTCGGGGAGGGGGATCCGGTCACGGTGAGGAGCCGGTACGGCCGCGCCGTGTTGACCGCTCACCTCAGTGACGACATGGTGCCCGGCCAGGTCTTCTGCGCGTTCCACTTCCCTTCCAGCGGGGTGAACACTCTCACCTCCCGCCATGCCGACACCGTGACGTCGTGCCCGGAGTACAAGGTCACCGCGGTACGGCTGATACCGGGGTGCGTCTGAACGGTGACCTACCCACGGCGGGGCGAACGTCCTTTCCGGATCGGGACGATCGCCTCTGGAGGAGGCGGTTTGCCCGCGGTCCGATGAAAGAGGGAAAGGGGGAAGGACATGACCAAGTCGATTGTCGTCGCCACCGACGGCTCATCCGCCGCCACGGCCGCCGTGCGGTGGGCGGCCGACGACGCGGCACGCAGAAGACTGCCGGTGCGGATCGTGCACGTCGTGGAACGCTGGCCGTACGGGATCTCGGCGTTCTCTCCACCGGAATGGCAGGACGCGCTGGCCGACGCCGGTGAGCGGGTGCTCACCGAGGCGGCGAAGGCCGCCGCGGAACGCAGGCCGGACATCGACGTGACGACCGAACTGGTCGGGGGAACACCCGCTGAGACCCTGCGCGAGCGGGCCGCCTCGGCCGTCGAACTCGTGATCGGCAACCGAGGCCTGGGCGGCTTCGCCGAGGCGCTGCTGGGTTCGGCGGTCCTGCGACTGGCGGGCCACGTGCCCGGCGCCATCGTGGTCGTCAGGACTGAGGAGGGTGAATCGCGAGATGAGGTCGTCGTGGGCGTCGACGGCTCCCCGGAGTGCGAGCCCGCCCTGGGCTTCGCCTTCGAGCAGGCCCGGCTGCGCGAATGCACCCTGCGTGCCCTGCACGCCTGGCAGGTTCCGTTGCACGCCTTCATGCCGGAGCCTGTCCGTGACCTCTCCGGGGAACGGCGGGAGCAGCAGCGGATGCTCGCCGACCGACTCACCCCGTGGCGGGACAGGTTCCCCGAGGTCGAGATCGTGTCGGAGGTGACCTACGCCCACCCGGTGTCGGCTCTGAGGGACGCCTCGGCGCAGGCCGACCTGCTGGTGGTGGGTTCCCGCGGGCTGGGTGCCGTCGGTTCGGCGGTGCTGGGGTCCGTCAGCCGGGACGTGCTCCACCACGCCCGCTGCCCGGTGGCCGTGGTCCGGTCGTGAACCTCCCGCGGGAGAAACGTCGGGTCGTGGCTGGGGACGATCTTCTGGTGGTGGACTCCGTGGACGTGGTGACGTCGCCTCGGTCTGGACGGCGCTTCCTCGCGGGCGAGGGCGGGGGAGTTCCCGTCCGGCCGTCGGCCAAGGTCTGTGGATCTCCTATCTCTCTTCGGGTCTTCCTTCGGGGCCGGTGTTGTCCCGGTCCCAGGTGAGCTCGTCGACCACGTCGACGACTCCGTCGACCTGCCCAGTCATCCGGACGGCGAGCCGGACGTCCTTGCGCAGAGTCATCCTCCCGCTCAGTGTGACCACGCCGTCGGCGACGACGACACGGATTCGTGAGGTGTCCATCCACAGCGACCGGGACAGCACGTCCCGGCGTATCTCACGCGCGATGTCGTCGTCGGAACGGGCGAACACCTTCAGCAGGTCACAGCGGCTGACGATGCCCGCCAGATGACCGTGGCCGTCGGTCACCGGCAGCCGCTTGACGCCGTGGTGTTCCATCAGGCGGCCCGCGGTCACCACGGGGGCGTCCACCGGGACGGTGACGGCCGGAGCGCTCATCAGGTCTCGGGCCGTCTCGCGCCCCGGCCGGGGCGACCCAGTGCGGAACCGCTCCCGGCGCACCAGGTCGGCCTCGGAGACGACGCCGACCACGTGGCCGTCGCCGTCCAGGACCGGTACGGCACTGACTCCGTGCTCCAGGAGCGTCTCGGCGATGTCCTTGAAGCAGGTGCCCTCGGTGACCGAGACCACCCGCCGGGTCATGACGTCCTTGACGGTGACGCGCATCATCGCCTCCCACCGGATCCGCAGGTCCGGTCGCTCATCGCAGTCTCCTGCGGAAGGGCGACGGCGGCGGGGCGGCGGGTGCGAGCCGTATCCGGACGTCCACGGCGAGCGCGCCGGACGTGGTGACGATCACCGGGTTCAGGTCGAGTTCGGCCACCTGCGGAAGGTCGTCCAGCAGCTGTCCGACCCCGGCGATCTGTTCCCGGAGCGCGGCGACGTCGACGGCGGGGCGTCCCCGGTAGCCCGAGAGCAACGGGGCGCATCGCAGTTCGGCGACCATCGCAGCGGGATCCTGATCGTCGAGCGGAGGTACCCGGAAGGAGTGGTCGGCCATGAGCTCGGCGGCGGCGCCGCCCATGCCGACCATGAGCAACGGGCCGAAGGACTCGTGTGCGACGCCACCGATGATCATCTCCACACCGGGCTCGGCCATCGGCTGGACGATCGCGCCGGTCATCGCCGGTCCGATGGCGTCGGCCATCTCCTGGTAGGCGTGGCGGACCTCGCCGGGAGTGGAGAGGCCGAGGCGGACTCCGCCGACGTCGCTCTTGTGCACCAGGCCGGGCCCGGTGGCCTTGAGCGCGACCGGTAGCCCGGTGGACTCGGCGGCCGCCGCGGCGGTGTCGGGGCCGTCGGCCTTGGTCGAGGCGATGACACGGACGCCGTAGCAGCCGAGCAGGCGGGCTGCGGTGGCGTGGTCGAGCCATCGGCCGCCGGGATGGCGGGCCAGGTCCGCCGCCACGAGGCCACGGGCGGTGACGGTGTCGGCCGCCGGTGGCTTGGCGGGCGCGGCCTGTGGCCTCGCGCGCCACGCCGCGTACCCCACCGTGTGACGCAGGGCCCCCACGGCCTGTTCGGGAAAGGCGTAGCACGGGATCCGTCCGTCCAGCAGGCCGTCGTGCCCGGCGATACAGGCGGCCACGGTCTTGGTCGTCGTGGCGGTCGCGGCGATGATGGCATGGCGGGTGCCGGCCAGTCCGGAGCCGAACGGCGGGGTGTAGACGATCAGGACGGCGTCGATGTCGGGGTCGGCCAGGACGGTCTCCACGGCGAAGGCGAGATCCCGTGCGCTGCCGCCGGCGGTGAGATCAACGGGGTTGGCCACGGCGGCCGAGGCAGGAAGCTGGGAACGCAGGCGTCCACGGGTGAGGGGCGACAGCCCGGGAACCAGCAGGCCGTGCCGCTCGCAGGCGTCGGCGGCCAGGGCTTGAGGTCCGCCGGAGTTGCCGACGACGGCCACCCGCCCGCCACGGGGCAGCGGCTGGGTTCCCAGCAGGCGCGCGGTGTCGAGCATGTCCTGGACGCTGTCGACGCGGATGACTCCCGACGCTTTGAGCAGGGCGTCGACGGCGACGTCCGGGGTGGCGGCGGCCGCGGTGTGGGAGTGGACCGCCCGCTCCCCGGAGACGCCCCGGCCGCTCTTGATCACGATGATCGGCTTGCGTCTGCTCACCCGCCGTGCGATGCGGCCGAATCTGCGGGGGTTGCCGAACGACTCCAGGTACAGGGCGATCACGTCGGTCGCCGGGTCGTCCTCCCAGTACTCCAGCAGGTCGTTCCCGCTGACGTCGGCCTTGTTGCCGACCGAGGCGAAGCCCGACAGGCCGACCCCCAGGGCGTTGGCCCGGTCGATCAGAGCGACCGCGACCGCGCCCGACTGCGACATCAGGGCCAGGCGCCCGGGAGCGGGAGGATGAGGCAGGAAACTGGCGTTGAGATTGGCCCCGGTGTCGGCGACACCGAGGCAGTTGGGGCCGATCAGACGCATGCCGGATTCACGGCAGATCCTCAGCAGCTCGCCTTCCATACCTGTCTCACCCGCCTCGGCGAATCCGGCCGTGACGACGACGAGGTCGTGCACGCCGTGGCCGGCGCAGTCGCGGGCGATCTCCAGCACGGTGTGGGCCGGGGTGGCGACGACCGCCAGGTCGACCGGGCCGGGCACCTGCCGCACGGTCGCGTACGCGGGCAGGCCGAGGATCCTGTCGGCGTGCGGGTTGACCGGGTGGACGGGGCCGGAGAAGCCGGCGTCGAGAATGCTGCGCAGGATGCGGTGGCCGATCCCGCCCGGGGCGCGTCCCGCGCCGATCACCGCGATCGACTCCGGGTGGAACAGCCGCTTCAGGCAGGCGGAGGTCGCCTCGTGGGCGCGTTCCTCGATCCGCTCCAGCAGGCCCGGAGTGGGATGCGGATCCATCCGGATCTCCACCGTCCCGTCGAGGAAGGCCCGCCGGGTGGGCAGTCCGAGATCGTCCAGCACTCGCAGCATGGGGCGGTTGTCGGCCAGTACCTCGGCGACCAGCTCGCGCACGCCCTCGTCGGCGGCCTCCAGCGCCAGGTGCTCGACCAGCAGGGTGCCCAGGCCACGGTGGTGCATCGTGTCGTCGATCAGGATCGCGAGTTCGGCGTCGCCGTCCTGACCGGGGACGTACTCCGCGACCGCCACCAGGCCGCCGTCCACTGCGGCGACCAGGACGCGGCCCGGGTGGTCCGGTTCGGTGACGCGGTCCATGTAGGCGTGGGCGCCGGCCTTGCCTCCGGTGAAGAACCGCAGGTAGGCCGAGCGTTCGGACGACCTGTCGACCAGCCTGTGCAGGGACGGCCCGTCGCCGGGACGCAGGGGGCGGATGTGGGCGATGCCACCTTCACGTAACAGGACATCGCATTCGTCGGGGACGGTTCGCCTCATACCAGCAGCCTCCGCCACCGCCGCGCCGGGTCCTAGGGCCGAAGTGCCCTGGTGGCAGGGCCGGTCGTCGTCGGCTACCTGGTCCTGGTCGAGCCGGCCAAGAAGGTGTTCTCCGCGTTCCCGGAGGGTGGTGGGCCCGCCGTCCGGCGCCGTGGACACGCCCACCACGCGCGGCGCCGGGCGTCCCGGCTCAGCCACACCGGCCCCCTGCCGAGTGGAGCCGCGCGGCCCTGACGGTCACATGCGCTAGCCGGTGGTGCTCAGGGCCTCTCGAACAGAACGGCCACCCCGGCCATCGCCCCCAGATGGACCCCCTCCGCCGTGGTTCCGCCCTGCAGGTCCCGTACGTCGTTGTTCAGCGCCTCGACGAGGAAGGGCTGGGAGGCGCCGGGACGTACGTGGGCGAGGACCCCGGCGTGCACGACCGCACTGAGCGTGGAGCCGTGGCAGGTGCGGGCCAGGTAGTAGTCCACGGTGCGCGCCGCCATCGCGGAATTCCACGTGTGGCCCAGGCCGGTCAGCGCCTCGCCAAGCCCGTCGGAGCCCAGCAGGTGGAACAACATCAGCACGTCGGCCTGTTTGGAGATCTTGTACCGGTTCGGAGTGTCTCCCTCGGCCTCCAGGATGCGATCAAGCCGCCGAATGTCACCATATTTCCTGCGATAGGAGGCCCAATCCAGTTCCTTCAGGGCGTCGTAGCCCTCGAACTGGCTGATCACCCCGTCGTGGAAGTCCACCCGCATCCGTGCGGCCATGGCGGTGAAGCG
Source organism: Streptosporangium jomthongense (assembly GCF_042650425.1). Lineage (NCBI taxonomy): Bacteria > Bacillati > Actinomycetota > Actinomycetes > Streptosporangiales > Streptosporangiaceae > Streptosporangium > Streptosporangium jomthongense. Next base: position 17,217 of record NZ_JBHSBC010000036.1, read on the forward strand.
GTCGACCTCCTCCTGGCTCACCCTTCCGGCTCCGACCAGGGCGATCATGTCCAGGACGCGGCGCATCAGCCAGGCGGTCATCACGTTGGTGTAGGCGTTGTTGTCCACTCCGGGCTCGGCGCGGTCCGGGTAGCCGTCGTGGTACTCGTCGGGCCCCATCACGCCCCGGATGGCGTACCGATCTCCCTCCCGCACGGCGAGGCAGGCGAAGAACCGGGCGATCTCCACCAGCAGCTCGCCGCCGAAGCCGGCCAGGAAGGCGGTGTCCCCGGTGGCCAGGTAGTGCCGCCAGACGTTGTAGGCCACGGCCAGGCCGATATGCCGCTGCAGATGGGAGTGGTCGAGCAGCCAGCGGCCCGATCGGGGGTTCAGGTGCAGGCGGGGGGTCTCCTCCCGGCCGTCGCTGCCGCTCTGCCAGGGGAACATCGCCCCGGTGTACCCGGCTTCACGCGCGGCCCAGCGCGCCTCGGGCAGCCGCCGCCACCGGTAACGCAGCAACGCCTCGGTGACCTCGGGCAAGCGCGGCGCCAGGAAGGGGAAGGCGAACACCTCGTCCCAGAACACGTGTCCCCGGTAGGCCTCGCCGTGCAGGCCGCGAGCGGGAAGCCCGGCGTCGAGTTCGGCCAGGTGCGGGGAGGCCGTCTGCAACAGGTGAAAGATGTACAGGTTGAGGACCTGCTGGACGTCGGCGTCCTCGGCTGTCACGTGAGCCCGCTGCCAGAGCCGATCCCAGGCTCGCGTGTGCCGTCCGAGCAGAGCCTCGAAGGAACCCGCACGTGCCACCGCGGTCCTGGCGGCGCTCTCGCTCCCGGCGATGGCCCGGTCACGGGAGGTGTGCAGGGCGACCACCTTCTCCACGACGATCTCCTGGCCCTCGGCCACCTCCACGGTCCGCTCGTCGCTCACCCACTCCTTCCGGGCGTCGTGTGAGACACCGCCGTCGGCATGGTCGTGTCCTCCGGTCAGGGTGGTGCGGGCGGCCAGGGCGATCTCCACGCGAGAGGTGGCGGTACGCGTCAGCAACCCGATCACCCCGTGGGCGGCGTGCGAGCTGATCGGCACCAGGTGCCGACCGGCCAACCCCTGATAGCGGGCGACCCCGGAGTTGACGACACGCCCGTCCAGAGCGGAGCGGACCCGGAGCGTGCCGCTCCAGTTCTCCGGGACGATCGTCGTCCTCAGGGCGGCCAGGTGCGGATCGTCCATCGAGAGCAGCCGTCGCTGCTCCAGCCGGGTGATCCGTCCCCGGAAGTCGCGGACACGCAGCAGCCGGGTCAGCACTCCCGCACGCATGTCGAGAACGCGGCGGGCGGTGAGGAACTCAACCGTGCCGGGGGCGAACCAGTCGTCATCGTCGACGCGGAAGGTCAGCGGCAGCCAGTTCGGCACGTTGACGAGATCCTCGTTGCCCACCGTACGGCCCGCGACCCGGGAGAAGAGCCGGTCGTAGCAGCCGGCCACGTAGGTGCCGGGATAGCGCACACCGTCGGCGTGCGCCTCCGGTGCGGCTCCACGGGTGGCGAAGTAGCCGTTGCCGAGCGTCGTCAGTGCCTCCCGCAGTCCCTCGGAGGCGGGATCGTCATCGTCATAGATGAGGAGCCAAGGGTTCACCGCTTCTCCCGGCCAGTCGTAGCTCCGCCAGATCGCCGACGACGATGTCGGCTCCCGCCGCCCGTAACGCGTCCCCCGAGCCGTGCCGGTCGACGCCGATGACGAGGCCGAACCCACCCCGCCTGCCCGCCCGCACCCCGGCGAGGGCGTCCTCGACCACCGCCGTCCGCCGCGGCGACACTTCAAGTTCCTCGGCCGCCTTCAGGAACAGCGCGGGGTCGGGCTTTCCGGCCAGTCCCAGCCGAGCTGCCTCGACACCGTCGACTCGGACGTCGAACAGGTGGTCGGCCGCCGCCGCGCGGAGCACCCGCGCGCAGTTACGGCTCGCCGAGACGACGGCCGTACGCACCCCACGACGCCGGAGCTCACGAACGACCTCGACGGTCGAGGGGAAGGCGGCGACACCGTTCCTGTGGATCTCGGCCAGGAAGAAGGCGTCCTTGCGCGCGGCCAGGTCCGCCACCGTTTCCGGGTCCGGCGCGATGCCCCGGGAGCGGAGGAAGTCCTCCACCCCGTCGCGGCGGGATTTGCCGTCGACATGACGCAGATACTCCCCACCGGCGTCGAAGGGCCGGAACCGCCCCCCGGATCGGTCGGCGTACTCACGCAGGAAGGGGTCGAACACCTGTTTCCACGCGGCGGCGTGCACCCCGGCCGTGTCGGTGACGACCCCGTCGGTGTCGAAGACCACCGCGGCGATCCGTCCAAGGTCGACGACCGCGGGCAACGGCATGGCGCACCCCCTCACTCGCACGGTACGGCGGCGCGCGCCGCCGCCATCAGGGCTGACCGATCATTGGAGGATCACGCACGTGGTGGATCACCGGCCACGAGACGGTCGTGCGGCCTCACAGGACGTGCTGGATGCGCCGCCCGCTGATCTCCGCGGGGGTGATCGAGACGTACAGCTCGCGGTCGCCGCCCGCCCACGGCTGGACGCCGGAGGTCTCCGCGTCCGCCTGTTCGTCGCCGGTCACGACGTGGTGGAGACCGCCGCGGATGAGCACGCTCCAGCCCTCTCTGCCGGCCTCGTCGATCCGGTCGACCTGGAAGGCGACCTTGAACTCGGCCCCCTGGACGCCGGTGCGCAGATTGCCGTCGAGCGGGCCGCCGAAGGCCGTGCGGAAGACCACGGCACCGTTGTGCACCGCGTAGTTGACCGGCAGGACCACCGGCCCCTCAGGCTCGTTGAAGGCGACCCTGCCTACGCCGCCGGGAGCGATCAGCCGCAGGCACTCGGCGGGGTCGAGCCTGTTCAGGCGGGGACCCGCGGTGGGGCGGCCCCGGCCGGGAGGCAGATCGACCGTCCCACCGAGCAGTTCGGCGACGCCGACGCCCAGAGCGGTGGCCAGCCTGCGCACGGTCTCGGCCGACGGCGCGGCGGGCGTCTCCTCCAGGTACGCCAGGTACAGGGCGTCGATTTCGGCGTGGTCGGCCAGCTGGTCGCGGGTCAGCCCCAGGTCTTCACGCCGTCTGCTCACCCGGCGGCCCAGGTCTCCCGGGGTCGTCATGTGTCCGGTCATCGAGATCTCCCAGCGAGAAAGGGGCGGACCGCCGCAGGTCCGCCATGCCCTCCATTCCATCGCAGGGAAAAGGAGGAGGTGAGGGCCGGAAGTCCCAGGACGACGGGCCTTTCGGGCCGCTGGGAAGGAGAGGCAGCCGGGTGCAGGATGCGCGGTGACACTCACCGCGCCGGGATTTATGGAGAAACGGGTCCAAAGTCACCAAATAGCAGGTCTGTCGTCTCTGGGTTCCTTCACTCCCGCGTCCGACGCTTGATCTGACCGTGGGCTTGTACATGAGGACTCCTGTCCCGTCGATGCCTCCAGCAGGGCGGACCGGTCGTTGTGAGCCTCTCCGCGGCACCGAGGAACGCGGCACCACGTTCACTGTCCGGTGGCGATCCGGTCCTGGGCCCGTGCGGGCCGGCGGATCCGGGCGAGCCGCTTCGCAGCGGAAAGGCTGAGAACATGCGAAAGTTCGGCGGCACCGCGTTCGTGGTGGTCACCGTGGCCGGGCTGGCGGCCGGGGCCGTGTGCCATCTGGCCGGAGCGGCCCCGGTCGGAGACGCCGTGTGGGCGGCCGTCACGGTGGTGGCCCTGCTTCCCGCGCTCTGGCAGGTGCTGTCGGCGCTGCGCGAGCGCCGGCTGGGCGTGGACGCCATCGCCGTGCTCGCCCTGGCCGGGGCGCTGGCCGTACGGGAGTATTTCGCCGGTGCGGTGATCGGCGTGATGCTGGCCACCGGCCAGGCGCTGGAGGACTACTCCCTGCGCCGGGCCCGCCGTGACCTGACCGGCCTGTACGAACGCGCTCCGCGCTCGGCGCGTCGCTACGAGGACGGGACGCCCCGCCAGGTGGACGTCGGCCTGGTCCGCCCCGGTGACCTGCTGCTGGTCCCCAGTGGTGAGACCGTCCCTGTGGACGGGGTGGTCGCCGCGGGCCTGGCGTCGCTGGACGAGTCGGCGCTGACAGGGGAGGCGCTGCCGGTCGAACGCCCCGCCGGGCAGGGGGTGCGCAGCGGCGTGGTGAACGCCGGTGCCGCCTTCGACCTGCGGGCCACCCGGATCGCGGCCGAAAGCGCCTACGCGGGAGTGGTACGGCTGGCACGGCAGGCCGAGGCGGGCAGCGCTCCCGTGGTGCGGCTCGCCGACCGGTTCGCCGCCTGGTTCCTGCCCGCGACGTTGCTGCTGGCCGGGGGCGCCTGGCTGCTGTCCGGAGATCCCGTCCGGGCGGTCGCGGTCCTGGTCGTCGCCACCCCCTGCCCGCTGTTGCTGGCCGCGCCCGCCGCCATCGCCTCCGGTCTGTCCCGTACGGCGCGTCATGGCGTGGTGGTCAAAGGAGGGGGAGCACTGGAGAGGCTGGGGCAGGCCCGCACGCTTGTCCTGGACAAGACCGGCACGCTGACCGCGGGGTGCCCCGAGGTGGTCGACGTGGTGGCCGCCCCCGGTGCCCAGGCCGACGACGTGCTGCGTCTGGCGGCCGCGCTGGACCAGATGTCCTCCCACGTGCTCGCCGCCGCGATCGTCGACGCCGCTCACGCTCGCGGCCTCACGCTGCCCCAACCAACCGAGGCGCAGGAGAAGCCGGGCACCGGGACCACGGGGTTGGTCGGGGGACGCCGGGTAGAGGTCGGCAAGGCGGCGGCCCGGTCCGATTCCGAATGGGAACGAGCCCAGCGGGCCAGGGCCACGCTGGACGGCGCCATGACCGTCTGGGTCACGGTCGACGGCCGGACGGCCGGGGTGATCCTGCTGCGCGACGCCGTACGGGCCGACGCCGCGCGGACCCTGCGGCGGCTGCGCACCGCCGGGATCGAAAAGGTGATCATGCTCACCGGAGACAGGGCCGAGGTCGCGGAGAGCGTGGGCACGGTGCTCGGCGTCGACCGGGTGCTGTCCGAGCAGACGCCGGTGGCCAAGGTGGAAGCGGTACGGCGGGAGGTGGCCGAGGCGGTGACCGTGATGGTCGGCGACGGGGTCAACGACGCCGCCGTGCTCGCCGCCGCCGACGTCGGGGTGGCCATGGGCGCCCGAGGGTCGGCCGCCTCGGCCCAGGCCGCCGACGTGGTGCTCACCACCGACCACCTGGACCGGCTCGCCGACGCCATGGACGTGGCCCGTCGCTCCCGCCGCATCGCCGTACAGAGCGCCGCCGCGGGGATGGGACTGTCGCTGCTGGCCATGGCTGTGGCCGCGGCCGGAGCACTGCCTCCGGCGGCCGGCGCCCTGCTGCAGGAGGCCATCGACGTCACGGTGATCCTCAACGCGCTGCGGGCGCTGCGTCCCACCAGGGGGACCAGAACGGTGGTCGACGCGGAGACCGAGTCCCTGCTGCGCCGCTTCGAGATGGAGCACTCCTCGCTGAGGCCACCCCTGGAACTGATCCGTGAGACGGCGGACCGGCTCGGCCAGAGCCCCCCGGAGGTGGCTCTCGACCGGCTGCGGGAGGTCCACGACTTCCTCACCGAACGCCTGCTGCCCCACGAACGCGCCGAGGAGAGACGACTGTACCCGGCCATGGGACAGGCCCTGGGCGGTTCGGAGGTCACGATGACCATGAGCAGGGCGCACGCGGAGATCGAACGCCTCATCCGCCGCCTGGACGGTCACCTCGCCCTTGCCGGAGCGGAAGGGCTCCGTCCCGAACAACTCGACGACCTGCGTGCCTGCCTCTACGGCCTGTACGCGGTCCTGGTGCTCCACTTCGACCAGGAGGAGGAGGCCTACTTCTCCCTGACCGCCGCTCCGGACTCCGCGCACCCGGTTTTCTCCTCCCTCCGCTCACCGTGAGCCGAACCGGTTGCTCCTTGGTCTCCTCCAGAACAGGACATAAGTCCCACAAAGGGGTGACATCAGGCGGCTGTGATCAATCGGTCCAGAGCATGGGATGGAGTGGAGGCGGGCCTGCCGCGTTCCCGCACAGGTGGGGCGCCCGCCACCAAGAATCCGTGCCGTCCGGCCGCGCGCCGGATGTGAGAACCCCGTCAGGGGGACGCCATGGCTGCACCGAGTTTTCCCGCCCGCCGCGTAGGTCTCGCGGCTCTGGGCGTCAGCGCCGTTCTGATGGCCTGCGGTGGCCCCGGCGACCTTCATGTCGCGCTCGTCGGGCCGTGGATCGGTGCTCCGGCCGTCTCGTCCACCGGCGTCCTGGCCGAGGAGCACAACGCTCAGGACGTACGCTTCGCCCAGGAGACGATCCTTCACCACCGGCAGACATTGATCATGACCGGGATGGCCGGGACACACACCTCGAACCCCCGGGTCAGGGCATTGGCCGAGCGGATCGGACGGGCCGAGGAAGCCGAGATCGCCCAGCTGACCGCCTGGCTGAGGAACTGGGGAGAACCGGCTCCCGGCCTGGGTCCGTGCATGACGGGACCACCCGGCGGAGGGGACGACGAGCGGGGTCCGTGCAACCGAGGGCCGGAGGACATGGGACCCGGTATGCACCGGGGCCCGCACATGATGGGCTGGACTGACCTGGAAACCCTGGATGAGGCGTCCGGGACCGACTTTGACCGGATATTTCTGGACATGATGGTCTGGCACCATACTGACGCGATCGGCCTGGCCGTGGCCGAGCGGCGAGACGGCCTTTCTCCACGCGCCACGGCACTGGCCGCCTCGATCATCACCCGCCAGAAAGCCGAGCTCGTTCAGATGCGTTCCATGTTCACACGGCTCTGAACGCCGACGACACTTCGCGGCAGAGGCCGGTTGACGGCCATGGTGGCACATCCGTCATTCATCGTATATCGTCGATAGACGATGAATGACGAGAAGAAGTCACTGCCCCGTGCGGAGGCCGAACAGTACGCGAGCTGGTTCAAGGCCCTCGCGGACGCCACCCGCATCCAGATCGTGTCGTTGCTGGCCCGGCGGCGCACGCCGATGAGTGTGGGCGAGATCGTGACCGTGTCCGGGGTGGGGCAGTCGACCGTCTCGCACCACCTGAAGGTTCTGGCCGAGGTGCGGTTCGTGCTGGTCGAACGGCAGGGCACCACCAGCCTGTATCGGATCAACGAGGCATGCGTGAGCTGTTTCCCCACCGCCGCTGACGTGGTGATGGGTAACCCCGTTCCGGCCGTACCGGTTTGTGAGTGAAGGGAACCCATGATGACGCACGAGGAGATCGTCCAGGCAGCCAAGCCCGCCGGGACGGGCCTGGGGATCCGGCCGATGCTCCAGAGTGACGCCGAGCAGGTGCTGGCCATCTACCAGGCGGGCCTGGATACGGGGCAGGCCGGTTTCGAGACGACGGCGCCCTCCTGGGAGGGGTTCACCGCGGGCAAGCTGGCGCACCTGCGGTATGTGGCCGTCGACACCGCGACCGGTCAGGTCGTCGGCTGGGTGGCCGCCTCGCCGGTCTCGGCCCGGCCGGTGTACGCCGGGGTGGTCGAGCACAGCGTCTACGTCCACCCGGGGTGCCAGGCGCACGGCATCGGCCGGGCGCTGCTGGAGGAGTTCATCGCCGCCAGTGAGGACGCCGGGATCTGGACGATCCAGGCCGGGGTCTTCCCTGACAACACCGCCAGCCTCGCCCTGCACGACAGGCTCGGTTTCCGCGTGGTCGGCACCCGCGAACGCGTCGGCCGTCACCGCGGCCTCTGGCGGGACGTGGTCCTGCTGGAACGGCGCAGCGCCGTCACCGGGCAATAAGGCCAGAATGCCTCCGGGGTGGTGGGCGTTCAGGAGATGACGAAGTCGGCGCCCGCTCGTCGCAGGTGGTAGCCCGCCGCCGGCCCGGCTGTCCGGCGCCGACGACCACGACATCCGTCAGACGAGCCGCGTCGGCTCATACGGTGAGCAGTTCCACGTCCACGGGGCCGTTCTGCGCTGCGGCGGGGGTGGCGAGCGGGGTGAACAGCGCGCCCAGCTTGTTCACCGCCTCGGGGATGATCCGGTAGTAGACCCAGGTTCCTCGGCGTTCGCCGTCGATCAGCCCGGCGGTGCGCAACACCTTCAGGTGGTGGGAGATGGTGGGGGCGGTCAGGTCGAAGACGCCGGTCAGATCGCACACGCACGCCTCACCGCCCGCGTGGGAGCCGATCATCGACAGCAGCCGCAGCCGCACCGGGTCGGCCACGGCCTTGAGCAGCGTGGCCAGTTCGGCGGCGTCGGCTTCGCTGAGGGGCTCGCGGGCGATCGGCGCACAGCACTGCGCACCGGTGGAGGCGGGGGCGGTGACGGCCATGGGCGATTCCTTAATTCGATGCTGGTCTAAATTATAGGCGGTGCTAGGCGACCAGCGCGAACACGGCGTACGGCTGTGGCGGGCTCGCCACCCGGGACCCCGGGCGATGGTGGGACATCCGTCGGACACCGGCCTCCCGATGGCTGCCACCTCACAGGTGCCGGGCGTCGGCACCGGCCCCGCGCAGAGTGTTGGAGGAGGAGGGGGCTTGCGCGTGGAACGCCTGAGGCGACGAGAGCCGCCCCTTTTCGCGGCACGAATAAGCCCGCCCGGTGGAGGAGGAGCCGGGCGGGCTTGCTTCGGAGGGGAGGCGGCGAAGTTCTTCGGCGCGCCGTACCCGAGGGGACCGTGCCCCTGTCAGACGGCCCCCGTCAGGCGGCGACGGGCGTGACGGAGGCGATGGGCGAGTAGATCGAGGCGTCGCCGGACAGCACCTCGCTCGGGCGGCCGTCGACGCCCACGGGGACGTCGCCGGCGACGGTGACCCGGTGCAGGCGGCGCGGTTGTGCCCCGAAGTCGTGTACGACCCGGTGCTGGGTCGCCCGGTTGTCCCAGATGGCGACGTCGCCGGGGGACCAGCGCCAGCGGACGGTGTTCTCGACCAGTGTGACCTGCTCCTGGATCAGGCGGATCAGTGAGGCCGACACGTCGTTGGGCAGGCCGATGATCCGTCTGGCGAAGTCACCGAGCAGGATCGAGCGTTCTCCCGTCTCCGGGTGGACGCGGACGACGGGGTGTTCGGTCTCGAAGGAGATGGAGGAGAAGACCTCGGCGTGCCTGCGGGCCTTCTCCGGGTCGTCGGAGGCGTTGACCCGCGCGTAGTCGAACTGGTTGGTGTGGATGGCGCGCAGCCCGTCGATCAGCCTCGCCAGTTCCGAGGGGAGGTTCTCGTAGGCGGCCACCGTGTTGGACCACAGGGTGTCGCCTCCTGAGGGAGGGACGACGACGGCCCGGAGCACCGAGGCCAGTGGCGGACGGTCGACGAACGTGACGTCGGTGTGCCACCGGTCGACCTTCTGCCCGCTGCTGTAGTCCAGGTCGAGGATGGGGAAGTCGTCGTTGAGAGCGGGGACGGTCGGGTGGGCGGTGGTCAGCGGGCCGAGCAGGCGGGCGAAGGCCACCTGGCCGGGTTCGTCGAGGTGTTTCTGACCACGGAAGAAGATCACCTTGTGGCGGAGCAGGGCCGCACGGATCTCCTTGACGACTTCGGCGGGCAGTTCACCACCGAGCCGGACGCCGACTATCTCGGCGCCGATGCGCCCGGCGACGGGGGTGATGACGAGTGACGACATCGTGTCTTCCTTCCAACGAGCCAATGGAACCTTCTCAAGACCGGGTGGAAGGACACAGCGCGCTGGCCACGCGGCAGAGGTCCACGTGACCTCGTGTCGTGAGGTACAGCGGGGAGGTCATGCCCTCACGGTAGGCTTCCTCGCCGATAATGTCAACTAATACGGTAGGAAATTAGGGTTATTGCGGAGGGTCCCGCCGGGTCCGTCCGGCCCATCGGGGACGGACCCGGCGAAAGCCGTATTCGGATGTCAGCCGACGAGGTCGAGATCCTTGACCCGGGGGTCGCCCTCGTCCGCTGTGTAGTGGGCGGGGCTGGTGAGGTCCCCGCCGTCGGCGAGCCTGGCCGCGCGGGCGGCGAGGGTGCCGATCGCGGCGACGAGCAGGTTGACGGCCAGGGCGAGCAGGCCCGCGTAGACCGTCATCCTGGTGTCCAGGCCCAGGTTGCTCAGCGGGAACGCGGATCCGGCGAAGTGCGCCTTGCCGGTCACCGGGTTGCCGATGCTGTAGAGCATGAGCACCCCACAGGTCATGCCCGCGGCCCACCCGGCGACCAGGCCGCCCCGGTGGAACCAGCGGGTGTAGAGACCGAGCCCCACCGCGGGCAGTGTCTGCAGGATGATGACGCCGCCGACGAGCTGGAGGTCGATGGAGAAGCCGGTGTCCATGAACAGGATGAACAGCACCGCGCCGACCTTGACGAGCAGGGACACGATCTTCGAGACTCTGGCCTCGTCCGCGTCGGTCGCGGCGGGCTTCAGGAACTCCCGGTAGATGTTGCGGGTGAACAGGTTCGCCGCGGCGATCGACATGATGGCCGCCGGGACCAGCGCGCCGATGCCGACCGCCGCGTAGGCGACGCCGGTGAACCAGTCGGGGAACATCTGGTCGAACAGCTGCGGGACGATCGTGTTGCTGTCGGGCCTGCCCGCCGTCACGATCGGCTTCACCCCGGCCGCGATCGCCATGTAGCCGAGCAGCGCGATCACGCCGAGCAACAGGCTGTAGGCGGGCAGCGCGGACATGTTGCGCTTGATCACGTCGCGGTTCTTCGACGCGAGCACGCCGGTGACGCTGTGCGGGTAGAGGAACAGCGCCAGTGCCGAGCCCAGAGCCAGCGTGATGTACTGCAGCTGGTTGCCGCCGTTGAGCAGGATGCCGTCACCCGGCGCGGGCGTGGCGGCGAACTTGGCCTCGGCCGCGTCGAAGATCGCATCCCAGCCCCCGAGCTTCAGCGGGATCACGACGAGGGCTGCCAGGATCACGATGTAGATCAGCGAATCCTTGACGAAGGCGATCAGGGCCGGGGCGCGCAGCCCCGACTGGTAGGTGTAGGCGGCGAGGATGGCGAAGGCGATGATGATCGGAAGGTGTCCGGTGACGCCCATCGACTTCAGTACGGCCTCGATGCCGACGAGCTGGAGCGCGATGTAGGGCATGGTCGCCACGATGCCGGTGATCGCGATGAGCAGCGCCAGCGTCGGGGAGCCGAAACGGGCCCTGACGAAGTCGGCGGGCGTCACGAACCCGTGTACGTGCGAGACCGACCAGAGTCTGATCAGCACCAGGAACACGATCGGGTAGGTGATGACCGTGTACGGCATCGCGAAGAAGCCCGTGGCGCCCGCCCCCCACAGCAGGGCGGGCACGGCCACGAAGGTGTAGGCGGTGTAGAGGTCGCCGCCGATGAGGAACCAGGTGACCCACGAGCCGAAGCTCCGGCCGCCGAGTCCCCACTCGTCCAGGCTGGCGAGGTCGTCCGGGCGGCGCCAGCGTGAGGCGACGAACCCCATGACGCTGACGGCCAGGAACAGCACGGTGAAGACGATGATCTCGGTGAGGTGGGCGTTCACGGGTCACCGCCTCCGTTTGGTCATCTGGTAGACGGTCGCGGTGCAGGCGACGCCGAGGGCGACGAAGGCGAGCTGCAACCAGTAGAACCGTGGGAAACCCAGAAACCGGGGGTCGAGGGCGTTGTAGAGAAAGGGCAGCAAAGGCACGACGATCGGAATGATCAGCAGCCGGTTCCACGGGCTGCGATCGCCTCTGTCCTTGTCCGGAGTGGCCAATACGGTCTCCTCGGGGCTGGAGAACGGACAACCGAATGGGGGGTTGACTCCTTCGGCTGACCGGAAGCGTAATTACGTGGTTGTTTCATTGCGGTCACGGAGCGCCGAACGGGGTGCTTTACGCGGCGAACGGTAGGTCGATACCCCGGTGACCGGGGCAAATGTGGAGAATTCGCCCTATCGACCGGAGTATCAGCTTCCTTGACAGGATTAGTGGAGGTATGGCGGTCGGCCGCGTCCGGCGAATTCGCAATAGGCTGGTGCCATGCCGAATTTAGGGCCTACGGAACTGGTCATCATCGGTCTGATCCTCATCCTGTTCTTCGGTGGGATCATCACCGCCCTCGTCCTTCTCGTACGGCGCTCCTCCAGGCCCGCGACGTTTCTGCCGCACTCCGCGCAACCCCCTTCCGCGACTCCGCGTCGCGGCGGCGCCGATCTGGCCTCCCGGGTCCACGACCTCAAGACCTCCGGCCGAGCCGAACAGGCCGTCCTGCTCGTCAGAGGAGAGACCGGTATGACCGAGCCCGACGCGCGGCGCTTCGTCGACGCCGTCGGCTGACCCGACTCCGGCCGCCGCCGGACACGGCGCGAAAACATGACATAAGGTGTCCTGTTTCTTGGGCAGGGTCAGTGGCATGCACACGACACTGCGAGAGAAGGTCGCCCTGGTCGCCGGGGCGACCAGGGGGACGGGCAGGGCCATCGCGACGGCGCTCGGCGAGGCCGGAGCCACGGTCTACTGCACGGGCAGGACGACCCGCGAGCACCGCTCGGAGATGAACCGCCCCGAGACCATCGAGGAGACAGCCGAACTGGTGACGCGGGCCGGCGGCCGGGGCATCGCCGTACAGGTGGACCATCTGGAGTCAGAGCAGGTGCGCGCGCTGGTGGAGCGGATCGACCGTGAGCAGGGCAGGCTCGACCTGCTCGTCAACGACGTCTGGGGCGGCGACCCGCTGGCCGCCTGGGACACCCCGCTCTGGAAGCACTCGCTTGAGGACGGCCTGCGCCTGCTCAGACTGGCGATCGACACCCACGTCATCACCAGCCACCACGCCCTGCCGTTGCTGACCAGGAACCCCGGCGGCCTGGTCGTCGAGGTGACCGACGGAACCGCCGAGTACAACGCCGTCAACTACCGCGTCTCGTTCTTCTACGACCTGGCCAAGGTCTCGGTCAACCGCCTGGCCTTCTCCCAGGCCCACGAACTGAGGCCGTACGGCTGCGCGGCCGTGTCGCTCACACCGGGCTGGCTGCGCTCGGAGATGATGCTTGAGCACTACGGCGTCACCGAGGAGACCTGGCGTGACGCCCTCGTCAGGGAACCGCACTTCGTGATCTCGGAGTCGCCCGCCTACACCGGGCGCGCGGTCGTCGCCCTGGCCGCCGACCCCGACCGGGTCCGCTGGTCGGGACAGTCCCTCTCCAGCGGGCAGCTGGCCCAGGTCTACGGCTTCACCGACGTGGACGGCAGCAGGCCGGACGCCTGGCGCTACATCGTCGAGGTCCAGGACCAGGACAAGCCCGCGGACGCCACCGGCTACCGCTAGACCTGTCGGTCGTACAGGCCGTGCAGCCGGGCGGCGGCCTCGGCCACGCGGGCGCGCAGGGACGGCGGGTCGAGGACCTCGGCCTCCGGGCCGAACCTGAGGATCTGCGCGTAGGCGACCTCCGGGGACTCGACGGGCAGGTGGAGCGTGACCCACCCCCGCTCGTCGGGCTCCCCGGCGGAGGCGAGCGCGTCGTCGAGGGCCGCCGGGTCGGCGAAGACGGGCAGCGCGCGCAGGCCCTCGGGGCTGAGCCGTACGGTCACCCGCGTCTTGAGCAGGGAACGGGCGAACTCGGCGGCGCGCTCGTTCCAGAAGGCGGCCAGGTCGAAGCCGGGATCGCGGGTGAAACACCGATCGGCGTGGACCTCGACCTCGCTGAGCCGCTCGACCCGGTAGATCACCGAACGGGCCGCGACGTACCAGACCCCGGCCTTGAGCACCAGGCCGTACGGTTCCAGGGTCCGCCGGGCGCCCCGGTAGGCGGCCGTCACCGGATGATCGCCCCACACGGCCCTGGCCAGCGGCAGCAGGGACTCCGGCGGCGGCCGGTCACGGGCGAACCAGCCGGGGGCGTCCAGGTGGAAGCGCTGCGCCGCGTCCGCCTGGGCGTCCCGCGCGTCCGCGGGCAGCGCGGCCGACGCCTTCAGGCGCGCCACGGCCCCGACCTCGCCCAGGCCCATCTCGCGCAGCGCCTCGGGCACACCGGACAGGAACAGGGCCTGCGCCTGCGCCCGGTCGAGGCCGGTGAGGCGGGTGCGGTACCCGTCGAGCAGGCGGTAACCGCCACCCCTGCCCCGGTCGGCGTAGACCGGGATCCCGGCCTCGGACAGGGCCAGCACGTCCCGGTGGACGGTCCGCTCGGAGACCTCCAGCTCCTCGGACAGTTCGGCGGCGGTCATCCCGCCACGGGCCTGGAGCAACAGCACCAACGACATCAGCCTGGCCGCGCGCACCCTCCGACCCTAACCCCGCCCCGCTCTCAGCCGGTCACGAGCGGCAGCACGACCGCCGAGGGACGGACGGGGTCGTGGAAGACCTCGTGCAGGCAGGCGACCATCGCGCTGCCGGTACCCAGCGGCTCTCCGGTACCGAGGTTGCGGGCGATGCGGGGGTAGGCGCCGCCCGCGACCTGCAGACGGATGCGGTGACCCCTGCGGAAGCGGTGGCCGACCGGCCACAGGTCGACCAGGACACGGCGCACGCCGTCCACGTCGGGCTGGGGAGAGCCGGGAAGCAGGCGGCGCACGCCGTCGCACACGTCGTAGGAGGTGCCGTCGGGGTGCACGTCGCAGACGCGGACGACCACGTCGGCGTGCTCGGTACTCGTCCTGACGTACAGCTCGGCCCGGACCGGGCCGATCACGTCGGTGTCCTCGCGCAGCTCGGGCCCGGTGTAGACGAGCACGTCACGGCGGGCCTCAAGGCGCCGGTTGTCCCGCGGCTCGGAGTTGCCCAGCAGGACGGGGCCGCCCAGCGCGGGGGTCGGGTGCGCGGGGTCGTAGCGGTAGCGGTCCGGCTCGCCGGAGGAGGGGCTGTCCGGGGAGAGAGCCCGGCCGGGCTGCAGGTGCCAGCGTCGTTCCCGCATGCCGGGAACCGGCCAGTCGGGGTAGTCGCGCCACTCGCCCGCGCCCGTGACGTACAGCCTGACCGGCTGCCGGCGCAGGCCGGAGGGATCGCCGAGCAGGTGCGCCCTGAACCAGGCGAGCGCGTCGGCATTGGCGGCCCTGCCGTGCCGGACGTCGGCGTGGTACCACGGCCCGATCGTCAGCTGGGGGCGTCTGCCCGCGGCCCGCATCGCCGTGTAGTCCTTGATCTGCCACGGCAGGAACACGTCGTACCAGCCGCCGACCATGGTGACGGCGGCCCCGACCTCGCCGACGGAGGCGGAGAAGTCACGTGCCGCCCAGTAGGACCCGGGGTCGGCGTGGTGGGTCAGCAGGTCCTGGAAGAACGGCAGGTCCCGGCCCGCCGACAGCACGTCCATCTCCCCGAGGGGCCGCCCGGACAGCGCCGCCCGCCTGGTCCTGCGCGGCGCGAGGAGGGCGGCGGCACCGCCGAACGGGCCGTCGATCGAGGCGGTCAGCGTGATCCACATCAGCGTGGACTCCAACGCGAACGCCCCGCCCACGTAGGCGGCGTCACGGAACTGGGAGGCGGTCACCGAGGTCGCCATGGCCTTCAGGTCGGGGCCGGCGAACGGGGCGATCGCCCACTGGGCGTAGCCGAGGTAGGAGGGGCCGTGCATCGCGAGGTCGCCGCCGTACCAGGGCTGGGCGCGCAGCCAGGCGAGGGTGGCCAGGCCGTCGTCGTGCTCGTCGCCGAGCGGGTCGAGCAGCCCGCCGGAGCCGAACCCGCCCCGGCAGCTCTGCAGCACGACCTGGAACCCGTGCCGGGCGAACGCCCTGCCGTAGGCGAACCCGAACATCCCCCGCCTGCCGTACGGCGAGCGGACCAGGATCGTCGGCGGGCGCACGGCGCCGACGGGCGCGTAGCGGTCGGCCAGCAGGACGACCCCGTCGGCCATGGGCACGGGCAGATCGCGCTGGATCGTGACCCGGTGCGCGGACCGCGGCCATGTGATCGTCATGCGGCCTCCTCACCTGGCCTTTTACTCGCCGGTAACGAAACTGCCCTCCTCCCTACTGGTAACAGAAGAAGGGGCGTGACGGCTACCCGGCCGCCACGCCGCAGGGGCGGTCACGTTGCATGATCACAGTTTCCGCCGCTAGTCTTGTGGCATGCGACACCCCGAAACCCAGCAGTGGTGGCGCCGCTTCTAGGCGGCGCGGGTTTCGCATTCGCGAGAGCACACAGACGGCCGCCCCGAGTGAGGCGGCCTTTTCTGTGTCAGCCGCCTCTTTGAGGGCCCAGGAGAACCTAGAGGGACGAGGCAGCAGTGGAGACGAGCGGATATACCACCGCGGGGGGCATAGAGGTCGAGGTCACCGCCTCCGACGTGCCCGAGACGATGCTTGAGGATGTCGTCACGACGCTCGGTGAGCGTCGCGGCGGCGTGCTGTCCTCCGGCATGGAGTACCCCGGCCGCTACAGCCGGTGGCATCTCGCCTACGTCGACCCCTGCCTTGAGATCGTGGCCCGGGGACGCAGGATCTCCGCCCGCGCCCTGAACGCCCGCGGCCGGGTCGTGCTGCCCGCCGTCGCCTCCTGCCTGCTCGCCGCGGGCAAGCCGACCGGTGAGCCGACCGCCGACCACGTCGAGGTGTACGTCGCCGAGTCCGAGGACATCCTCCCCGAGGAGATGCGCAGCCGCCGTCCCACCGTCTTCACCGCGATCCGCGAGGTGGTCGCGGCCTTCGCGGGCCAGGACGAGCACCTGGGACTCTACGGCGCCTTCGGCTACGACCTGGCCTTCCAGTTCGAGCCGATCAGGCAGGTGCTCACCCGCGCCAAGGACCAGCGTGACCTCGTGCTGCACCTGCCCGACCGGGTGATGGTCATCGACCGTAAGCGGGAGACCAGCAAGGAGTTCCGCTACGAGTTCACCGTGGACGGCGTCTCGACCAGGGGCCTGCCCCGCGAGGGGGAGAGCGTCCCGCTGCCCCCGGTCCCCACCGAGCTGCCCGCGGACCCGGAGCGGGGCACCTACGCCCAGGTCGTCGCCGCGGCCAAGGAGAAGTTCGTCCGCGGCGACCTGTTCGAGGTCGTGCCCGGCCAGGTCTTCCACTCCTCCTGCACCGACCCGGCCGCCTTCTACCGGACGCTGCGCAAGGTCAACCCGGCGCCGTACGAGTTCCTGTTCAACCTCGGTGAGGACGAGCACCTCGTCGGCGCCTCCCCCGAGATGTACGTCAGGGTCAACGGCGACCGCGTCGAGACCTGCCCCATCTCCGGCACCATCGCGCGCGGCAGCACCCCGATCGAGGACGCCGAGGCGATCCGCACCCTCCTGTCCAGCGTGAAGGAGGAGTCGGAGCTGACGATGTGCACCGACGTCGACCGCAACGACAAGTCCCGTATCTGCGTGCCGGGGACCGTCCAGGTCATCGGCAGGCGCCAGATCGAGATGTACTCGCGGCTCATCCACACCGTGGACCACATCGAGGGACGCCTGCGGCCCGGGTTCGACGCGCTGGACGCCTTCCTCACCCACATGTGGGCCGTCACCGTCACCGGCGCCCCCAAGACCTGGGCGATGCAGTTCATCGAGGACCACGAGGCGACCACCAGGCGCTGGTACGGCGGCGCGGTCGGCTACATCGGCTTCGACGGCTCCATGAACACCGGCCTCACCCTGCGCACCGCGCAGATCCGCGGCGGGGTCGCCACCGTCAGGGCCGGCGCCACGCTGCTGTTCGACTCCGACCCCGAGGCCGAGGAGCGGGAGACCGAGCTCAAGGCGAGCGCACTGCTCGGCGCCCTGGCGGCGGTCAGCGCGGGACAGACCGACCAGGCGGTCGAGGAGCGGGCCCCCGCCGTACGGCCCGGCGAGGGCATGAAGGTGCTGCTCGTCGACCACGAGGACTCCTTCGTCAACACGCTGGCCGACTACTTCCGCCAGCAGGGCGCCGAGGTCGTCACGCTCAGGCACGGGTTCCCGGTGCGGATGATCGACGAGATCGCGCCGTCGCTCGTGGTGCTGTCGCCCGGACCCGGCTGGCCCTCCGACTTCGGCCTGAGCGGGCTCATCGAGGCGCTCTACGAGCGGGACCTGCCGGTCTTCGGCGTCTGCCTCGGCCTGCAGGGCATGGTCGAGCAGGCGGGCGGAAGCCTCGACCTGCTGTCCTACCCCGAGCACGGCAAGCGGGGCAGGGTCAGGAGGCTCGGTGAGAGCGCGCTGCTCGACGGCCTGCCCGAGGAGTTCACCGCCGCCCGCTACCACTCGCTGCACGCCAAGCAGCCGGGAGTCGCGGGCTTCACCGCGACCGCCCTCACCCCGGACGGCGCGGTGATGGCGATCGAGGACGTGGCCAGGCGGCGCTTCGCCGTACAGTTCCACCCCGAGTCGATCCTCACCGCGGAGGGCGGCGCCGGGGCGAGGATCATCGCCAACGTGCTGGAACTCTGCAGGGCCTCGCACTGAGGAGACGCCGGATCGCACGGGAGGGCCGTGAGGCGCCGCTCCCGGTGTGAGGCCGGTGTCGGGCCACGGGCGGATCGGTGCCGGTTCGCCCGTGGTCGCCCCGTGGCCGCCCCGTGGCCGCTTCGCGGCCGGGTTCGGGAAACGCGCGCCGCGTCTGTGGTCTTCTGGGGCCGCCGGTAGGGTTGAGCCGCCCCAACCCCGACGCAGGAGGTCTTCGCCCGTGGACGACAGCAGGCCCCGTTTCCTCGACGACGTCACCGTCGAACTGGTCAAGCACAGCGCCTCGGACTCCGACGTGCTCTGGGCGGCCCGGGTGTCCACCGCGGGGGAGCAGTCCATCGAGGAGATCGACAAGGACCCCGAGCGCTCGAAGGGCCTGATCAACTTCCTGATGCGCGACCGTCACGGCACCCCTTTCGAGCACAACTCCATGACCTTCCTGGTCAGGGCGCCGATCTTCGTCTTCCGTGAGTTCCAGCGCCACAGGGTCGGATGGTCGTACAACGAGGAGAGCGGGAGATATCGGGAGCTCCAGCCTGACTTCTACGTTCCCGGTCCCCAGCGCAGGCTGGTGCAGGAGGGGCGCCCCGGCAAGTACGTCTTCGTCGAGGGCACCGAGGAGCAGCACAAGATCGCCACAGAGGCGATGGAGACGGCCTACCGGCGGTCCTACGAGGCCTACCAGGAGATGCTGGAGGCCGGGATCGCCCGCGAGGTGGCCAGGGCCGTGCTGCCGGTCGGCCTGTTCTCCTCGATGTACGCCACGTGCAACGCCCGCTCGCTGATGCACTTCCTGTCGCTGCGCACCAAGAGTGAGCAGGCCAAGGTGCCGTCGTTCCCGCAGCGGGAGATCGAGATGGTCGCCGAGCGGATGGAGGCGGCCTGGGCGGGGCTGATGCCCCTGACCCACGCCGCCTTCGTGACCAACGGCCGGGTCGCCCCGTAGGGGTCTGCCGGGTCTCAGTGCGTGGAGGCCCGGTAGAGGTAGAACCCGAAGGACCAGTAGCCGCTGTTGTCCCCGGGGTTGGGGTCGTTGACGCCGAACAGCAGCCGGACGGGCGGCCCCGACCAGACCGTGCAGCCGCCGAACGCGGTCGCCTGGTGGATCGGCCCCACCCAGCCGCCGGGGTCGTTGTTGAACCGCAGGATCGCCGAGTACTCCAGCGACCCCGGGTACGGCCAGCCGGTGCTCGGCGCCGGGACGCCGTTGCCGTCCGGCGGGTAGCTCGGCCCCCAGGGCCAGCTGTCGAACTTGACCTTGTAGTAGCTGGACGACAGCAGGAGGAAGACGTCGCCGTCCTGGAGGAGGTTGGGCGGGTTGCTTCCCTGGGGGATGCCCCCGCCGCCGTTGCCGTAGACCCTGAAGTCGCCGATGCCGAAGTCGGCCGACTCGCTGCGCCGGCAGGCGGCCAGGGCGCCCGCGGTGTCGGCGTGCGCGACCTGTGGTGCGGCGGGTACGGCGGCCAGGGGGACGAGCGCCAGCGCGGCGGAGGCCAGCGCCCTGCCGACGCGGGATCCGCGGGGCCGGGTGCCGGTGTGACGTGACGATCCGGACGGGGACATGGCGACCCTTTCGAGGACGACGAGGACGGGACGCCCGGCCGGGGGCGTGCCCGGAGGCCCGCCAGAGGCGGCCGGTCGTGTCCTGAGGATCCGGCCGGGTCCGTCCCCGGGAGAAGGGGGAGGCCATATGTCCGTACAAGGCCGTACAGCCTCCCGGTCGCGTTCATCCCCGGCGTTTCTCCAGGAGGGTGCCACGGCGCAGGGTGACGGACATCAGGTCGCTGGGGCCGTCGAGTTCCAGGCGGTGCCAGCGGCCACGCGGGACGACGAAGGCGGTTCCCGCGGTGAGCGTGACCGCCGTCTCGCGCTGTTCCCGGTCCTGCGGCCGCAGGTAGAGCCGGGCGCCGCCGCTCAGCACGCACACCGCCTCGTCGGCGGCCGGGTGCATCTCCCAGTGGTCGGCGTGGACGTCCTCGTCGGTCTCGACGTGGAAGGCGGCGACGGTCCAGCCGCCGGAGTCGCCGGTCATCCGCCGTGGTCCGGGCAGGACCGTCCCGTCGTCGTCGAGGTGGATGCCGATGGAGAACATGTCGATGGGCGTGGTGTTCACGGTGAGGTCGCCTTTCTGTGGTTATTCGTGGGTTCCGGCTGTGGCCACGGCCTCCGGCGGAGCCGTGGCCCGCAGGGGGTTCGTGGCCTCCAGAGGGGCCTCCGGCGGGGTCTCCGGCGGGGTCTCGGGGGCGGGCCTGACCGTACGGCCGCGCCTGGGCAGCACCGTCACGGCGACGGCGACCGCGGCGGCCAGCAGGACGCCGGAGACGGCCAGGCCGAGGGAGTAGCCCGAGGTGACGGCGGCGGGGGTGGTGCCCGTTCCGGTACGGCCCGCCGCGACGGTGGTCAGGGCGGCCAGGCCCACGGAGCCGCCGAGCTGCCTTGAGCTGTTGAGCAGTCCGGAGGCCATGCCCGCCTCGTGTGGCGCGACGCCCGCCGTTCCCGCGGCGGCCAGCGGGGCGAAGCACATGCCGAGGCCGACGCTGGTGACCAGCGAGGGGCCGAGGACGTCCACGGCGAAGTTTCCCGAGGGGTCGATCAGGCTGAACCAGCCGAAGCCGATCGCGGCGAGCACGCCACCGGGGATCAGCAGGGCGCGGGGAGCGTGCCGGGCGGAGACCCCGGTGGCGATGACGGTTCCCACCACCGTGCCGAAGGTGAAGGGCAGGAACGCCAGGCCGGTCGCGGTCGCGCTCATGCGCAGCACGCCCTGCATGTAGAGGGAGACGAAGTAGAAGGCGGCGAACATGCCCGCGCCCGCCAGGAAGATGAACAGGTTGGCCCCGGCGATCGAACGGTTCCGCAGCAGGCCGAGCCGGATCATCGGGGTTCTCGGGCCCCTGGACCGTGCGGTCTCGACCAGGACGAACACGGCCAGCAGCGCGACGGCCGCCGCGAGCGTGCCCAGCGTGACCGCCGAGGTCCAGCCCTCCTCGCTCGCGCGGACGACGCCGAGGACCAGCAGGGTCACCCCGCAGGTGCCGAGGAACGCGCCGAGCAGGTCGGGACGCTCCCCCTGGGCCCGGCGCCGGTCGGCGGGGACGGACGCCACGGTGAGCGCCAGCGCGGCCACCACGACGGGCACGTTGACCAGCATCACCCAGCGCCATCCCACGTGGTCGGTCAGCAGGCCTCCGGCGAGCACTCCCGTGGCTCCGCCGGCGGCGTTGACCGCGCTCCACACCCCCAGCGCCCTGGTACGGCCCGGGCCTTCGGGGAAGGTCGTGGTCAGTGTCGCCAGTGCGGCGGGGACCAGTGCCGCGGCGGCCAGGCCCTGGACCGCGCGGGCGGCCACCAGCAGGTCCGCCGACTGGGCCAGTCCTCCGGCCAGGGAGGACAGGCCGAACAGGCCGAGGCCCGCGCAGAGGAGTCCGCGTCTGCCGTACAGGTCGGACATCCTGCCGCCGAGCAGCAGCAGGCCGCCGAAGGCCAGCGTGTAGGCGTGGACGACCCACTGCAGCCGGGCGGCGCCGAAGCCCAGGTCGGCGCGGATCGCGGGCAGTGCGACATTGACGATCGAGATGTCGAGGGCCGCCATGAACTGCGCGGCGGCCACCGCCGTCAGTATCAGCCCGGGGCGGCCGATGCCTTTTTTATACATGTATAAAAACTAGCCCGGCCGGGACGCGGGCGTCAACGCCACGGGGTGGGCCATCATGGATCCCATGTCACAGTCGGTTCCGCAACGCCCGCGGGTGGGCAGACCACCACGGATCTCCCGGGAGGAGGTCCTGGCCGCCGCCCGCAGGATCGTCGAGGAGGGCGGCGTGGGAAGCCTGACGATGCGGCGGCTGGCCGCGGAGGTCGGCAGCACGCCGATGGCGCTCTACCACCACGTCAAGGACAAGGAGGAGCTGCTGCTGCTGCTCCTGGACGACTACGCCGCGGGACTGGCGCGCCCGGCACTGCCGGAGGAGCCCAGGGAACGGCTGGTCACCGCCGCGCTGGCGATGCACGACGCGCTCGCCGGATGCCCGTGGGTCGTCGAGGTCCTCGTCGCCGACGACCTGATGTCCGACGCCGGGCTCTGGTACGCGGAGCACATCGTCGAGGCGGCCGTGGCCTGCGGTCTCACCCCGGAACAGGCCGTTCACGCCTACCGGTCCGTCTGGTACTACACCGCCGGGGAGATCATCATCAGGGCGGCGGGGCGCAGGCGCGCCGCCGAGGACCGGCCGACCCACCGCGAACGGGTCTTCGCCGACCTGGACCGGGAGGCGCTGCCCAGACTGGCGTCGATCGGCGGCCGGTGGACCGCGCTCACCGCGGAGGACACCTACCGCCAGGGGCTCGAAGCCCTCGTCGGGGGACTGCTCCCACGCGCGTAGGCCGCCGGGGGCCGCGTACTCGGGCTGGGTGCCGGAACGATCCTCAGCCGCCTCGGCCGCGGGTCGTCGGAGGGACGCCACACCTGGCCGCCAGGCGTTCCTCCAGACGGGCGTGCCGGAACTGGTACACCGCGCCCACCTGGCGCAACACCCCCCGCCGGTGCGCGTCGTCGAGGAAGCGCATGAGGTGGAGCGGGATGTGCCCCCGGGCGGCCAGCCAGAGCCGGACGACGGTGAAGGCGCCCCACGCGCGGGCGAGGCCGACCGTGAGTCCCCCCGCGAGGCCGAACAGCGCGCCCACCGTCAGGGCGTTGGCGAGGCTGGGCGCGCGGGAGAAGATCAGTCCGCCGACCACGGTTCCGGCGAGCCCGTACGCCGCACCGCCGAGGTTGCCCAGCAGGAAACGGCCCAGCAGTCCCGACGCCAGGCCTGCGGCGCAGGCGAGCCCGAGGTCGAAGGTTCCCCCCAGGACGGGGACGAACCGGATCTCGCGCGTGAAGGCGAAGGCCACGGTGTAGAACAGCCCCAGCGACGCCATGAAGGACAGGGTGAACGCCCAGGTGGCGATTCGGTCGTTGCGCAGCACGAGGGGCGGGCTGGAAACGCGGTTGACGTCGACCGGGGTGGCCAGCCAGACGTGCAGGCCGACGCCGACACCGAAGACGGTGGCGAGCAGGCCGATCATCTCCGCGGACAACGACCAGCCGAGGCCGAGGCTGACCCCGATCACCACTCCGATCCCGAAGCGCCCCAGGAATCTCGTCGCGGTGCTGCGAAAGTGCAGCTCCACCCGCAGCGGCCCCGGACGCCGCCCCAGCGTGTGGACGCCGCAGCCCGCCGCCGCGAAGAACAGCCCGTAGACCAGTCCGATCAGCGGGCCGCCCGCGAGCCACCCGGTGATCCAGAACAGCAGGGCGGCGGGCATGCCGAGCAGCAGGCCGCCGACGGGCCTCGGCACGGCGCGGTCGAGCCGCCACCAGGCGAGGTCGTGGGTGCGGGTCCGGTTCAGGTGCCGGGCGAGGAAGGCCAGCCACCGTTCGGCGTGGTCGACGTCGTAGGCACGCGCGGGCACGGGCCGCTCGTGCCGCAGGGGCGGCTCCGGCCAGGACGCGTAGACGGCCGGCAGGTAGGCGTCCAGCAGGTGCCCCTCTATCGCGGCCCGATCGCCGAACCGGGCCGGGTCGCACAGCTCGGCGGGCACGGTCGACGGATGAGCGTAGGCCGTACGGGCGAGATCGATCATCAGGGGGGTGCGCAGTGACTGGGCGAGCGCGCCGCCCGGGCGCCGCCGCAGGTGGTCGATCACGGGCTGCCAACGCTCCTCACCCACCCGCCTGCGCGCGGTGAGGAAGTCGACGGCGTCTTCGAGGGCGACGGGCTCGATCTCCACGACCGCCGCGCGCGCGAGGATCGCGCCCGCCTGGTCCGCCGCCAGCTCGTACTCCTCGCTACGGCAGGTCACCACCAGGGGCCGGTCACCCGCCACGGCCCTGTCGAGGGCGTCGATGGCCGCCGCGCGCAGGCCGGGCGGTATCTCGTCGAGGCCGTCGAGCACGGGCAGGACCCGACTCTCGACCACCAGCCGCGTCGCCGCGTCCCGTCCGTAGACGGCGGTGTTCGCCAGCCCGGGGTACTCCTGGACGAGCATGCGGGCGAGCCAGCGGTGTATGTGCTCCCGGTGCGGGTTCCACGAGGCCAGCGAGAACAGCACCGGCACCGGCTCGCCGGGCCGGTGGTCCGCGAGCAGACCGAGGGTGAACAGGATCGCCAGCACCGACTTGCCCGCGCCGGGACCGCCCAGCACCACCAGTTGGCGCGCGGGCACCTGCCGGAACCTGGCGAACAGGTCGGTGAGGCCACCGCTCGGCATCGGCCGGTCCGGGTCCTCGGCCGATCGGCCGTACGGCGGTGCGGCGGCCACCGCCGCCACCTGACGCCTGGTCTCCGACCATCTCAGCGGCACCGGTTCCGGCCGGTTCAGCGAGCGCACCTCGGCCTCGGCCGTCCACTGCCGGGTGATCACCATGACCAGCTCCTGCACCGCCCGGTCGAGACGGGGCGGCTCCGGGGCGGCGGGCCCCGGTCGCGGAGCCGGCGCGGATCCCGGCTCCCGCACGGCGGATACGGGCGGGGAGAGGTCCACCTCGCCGCGCAGGACACGTTCGTACAGCTCACGGACCTCGGCCCCGGGGTCGACGCCGAGTTCCTCGGCGAGCCTTTCCCGCAGCCGGTGGAACACCTCTATCGCCTCGGCCTGCCTGCCGCAGCGGGTCAACGCGAGCATCAGTTGCGCGTGCGGCCTTTCCCGCAGCGGGTGCTCGGTGACGAGCTCCACCAGCTCGTCCGCGACCTCACGGTGCTCACCCAGCGCCAGTTGCCAGTCCACGCACTGTTCGAGCGCGTCGAGCCGCTGCTCGTCGAGCCGCCTGGCGCGGGCGGTCAGCGCGGCGGTGCCCAGGCCGTCGAGCGCGGGGCCGCGCCACAGCCGCAGCGCCGAGCGCATCTCCAGTACGGCCTCCGCCGGCTCGCCGGCCGCCGCGAGCACACGCGCGGTGGCGATCCGGCGGGTGAAGCAGAGCAGGTCCAGTTGGTCCTCGGTCACGGCCACGCGGTATCCCCGGCCGTCGGTGGCGATGACCTGGCATTCGGTGTCCCCGAGACGCCCCCGCAACGCCGAGACACAGTTCTGGATCTGCTTGGTCGCCGTCGCGGGCGGCTCGTCGTCCCAGGTCGCCTCGACCAGCTTCGACACCGGTACCACGGCGCCGGGCGTCAGCAGCAGCATCGCGAGCACCCGCTGGTGCCGGGTGCTGGGCAGGGTCACCCTGTTCTGGCCGTCCCAGACTTCCAATGTCCCGAGTACGAGAAATTTCATCTCAATGATTTCCCCCCAAAACCGATGCTATCTGGCCAATTAGCGGCCGGGAGTGATTTCGAAGGACGCCGTGATGACGGCGCGATGACGCCGTGAGGACGGTCTCCGCCACGGTGGAGTCGTCCGGTTCGCACGCCGGACGACGGAAAGAGGCGAGAAGTCGTGGATCGCGAAAGGAGAATGCCCATGGCCTGAATCTCGCGGCGAGAACCGCTCACGGTGACCGTGACATCGGCGGTGGTCCGGCCAAGGACGGACGCCACCGCCGGCGCTCCGCGCGGAAGATCCCTTCACCGGATCGTCCTCTCCTCCCCTCGGGTGAAGTTCGACGGGGACCACCGAACTGTCCTTACGGGGATCGAGGGCGCCTCACCGCACGACGGAGCGCTGCGTTGGAACTCCCTGCTTTCTTCGTTTTCGGGCAGCCGGAAAATCCGGAACTGCCGGAGGCGTTCGGTTTATACGGCCCCGGGGGCGGTCGCGGATATTTCGAATCGCCGAACAAGCCAAGAAAGCGTGGCAACGACGGTTTTCCCGTCATTCCACCACAACAAGTACGAATCTCTTCAGGAGGACTCATGAGCAAACTGAGCGCGTCCGCGCTGGCACTGTTCGCCGCGGCCGGGCTGAGCCTGGCGGCCGTTCCGGCGGCGCAGGCCCAGTCCGCCGCCCAGCCGGCAGGCGTGACCGCGCAGGTGCTGGGCAACGCGCCCTCCTGCGTCACCGTCTGGCAGAAGACAGGCAGGATCACCAAGACCGGCTACGCCCGCAACGACTGCAGAGGCCGCACCCTCAACCTCAAGATCGTGTGGGCGCACGGCGCGGACGGCTCCTGCCAGACCGTGAGGCCGGGCGGGACCATCAGCAGCAAGGTCGCGCGGGGCGGCCGCACATTCGACGGCGCGAACATCTGCTGAACCGAAGGCGCGGGGCCCCTCCGGAACCACTCCGGAGAAAGGCGGTGAGATCCCGCCCGGTCGTCCCGGCCGGGCGGGATCTCCAGGGAGGCCGCCGGACGAGGGACGTGGTGACACGAGGACGGGGGCCGGTCATGGCCCGCCACGGTGGCGGGCCATGACCCACGGCGTCCTCCTCCGGCAGGAGGGTCAGTGGTCGATGACGTGGAAGGCCGGGGAGGTCGTGGTGAGGCGGGTGGCGCCCTGGGGGGCGCAGACCGCGATGTCGGCCACCCTCGCGCCGAACAGCTCCGGCAGGTAGATCGACGGCTCCAGGCACACCGTCATGCCGGAGGTCAGTACGGTCTCGTCGCCGGGGACGAGCCAGGGGGCCTCGTCGGGGCCGAGGCCGATGCCTCGTCCTGGGCGTGGCCCGGCGTAGTTGCCGTAGCCGCTGCCCTCGATCACCTCCCGCGCGATCCGCCCGACCTCCGCCGCCGTCACGCCGGGCCGCAGCGCGTCCAGGGCGGCGTGTTGCGCGGCGAGGACGACCGAGTACATCGCCTCGAAGTCCTCCGGCGGCTCGGCGACCGCGAACACGCGGGCCACCTCGGAGCAGTAGCCGCCCCACCTGCCGCAGACCGAGACCAGCAGCGCGTCGCCCGGGTTGATCACCCGGTCGCACGGCACGTGCCGGGGCAGGGCGGTGTGCTCACCGGCGGCGACGAGCACCGACAGCACCTCCTCGCACCCCGTCTCGACCATCATGGCCCACAGCCTGCGCGCCATCGCTCGCTCGGTGGTGCCGAACCACGCCAGCTCGCGGGCCATGAGCAGGACGGCGTCCGCCGCCGAGGCCGCGCGTTCCGTCGCCGCGACCTCGGCGGGACCTCTGCGCGACCTGAGCGGGGCCAGCACGGCCGAGGCCAGCACGACCTCGGCCTCGACGCGCAGGGAGAACAGCTCCCACGCGCGCATCTCCGGGTCCACGCCGACGCGGCGCGCCGAGGGCGGGATGAGCGCCGCGGCCTCCAGCGGCTCCGCCGCGGCGGTGGGCGGACGGTCATGGGTCAGGACGAGGTATCCGTCGCCCTGGCCGCCCAGATAGCGGAAGTCGGGGGAGGGGCGCAGCACCAGGGCGTCGATCCCCTCCTCGGCCATCCTGAGCCGCACCTCGTCGATCATGCGGCGGTCACGCGGGCTCGTGCAGCCAGCAGGCGACCGGTCCGAAGGCCGGTTCGCGCTCCCGGCACACGTCCATCGCCACCGGGCAGCGCGGATGGAAGCGGCACCCCGGCGGCGGGGCGGCCGGGTCGGGCACGTCACCGGGCAGCTCCGCGGGCAGCGTGCCCGCGCCGTCGGGGGCGGGGATGGCGCTCAGCAGGGCCCGGGTGTAGGGGTGGCGGGGGTCGTTCCACACCTCCTCGGTACGGCCCACCTCCACGATCTTCCCGAGGTACATCACCGCGATCCGGTCGGCGATCAGCCGTACCACCGACAGGTCGTGACTGATGAACAGCAGGCCCGCGCCCGAGGAGACCGCGAGGTCGCGCATCAGCCTGGCCACCTGCGCCTGCGCCGAGGCGTCGAGGGCGGAGATGGGCTCGTCGCCGATCAGCAGGGACGGCCTGGCGGCCAGGGCCCTGGCGATCGCGATCCGCTGCCGCTGCCCGCCGGAGAACTCGTGCGGGTGCCGCCCGGCGAAGTCGCGGGGCAGCCCGACCCGTTCGAGCATGTCGGCGGGGGAGGAGGCGGTGTCGCGCCCGGTGCGCAGGCCGTCGGCGATCTGGGCGCCGACCCGGCGCCGGGGGTTCAGCGACGAGTAGGGGTCCTGGAAGACCATCTGGACGCCGGACAGCGCCGGGTTCCTGCGGCGCAGTCCCAGCGGGGTCACCCGGTGGCCGTCGAAGGTGATCGACCCCGAGGTCACGGGGTTGAGCCCGCACACCGCGCGGGCCAGTGTCGACTTGCCGCAGCCGGACTCCCCGACCAGGCCGACGACCTCGCCCGCCGCGACGCTCAGGCTCGCCCCGGCCACGGCACGGACCAGGGGACGGCCGGGGGTGCGGTGTTCGACGACCAGGTCGTCCACGGTCAGCAGCGTCGTGCTCTCCGTCATGCCTTCTCCCCGGGCAGCGAGTCCAGCAGGGCACGGGTGTAGGGGTGCTCGGGATCGCGGAGCACCCGCCCGCGCGGGCCCGTCTCGACGACCAGGCCCTCCTTCATCACGCTCACCTCGTCGGCGACCGCCGACATCACGCCGAGGTCGTGGGTGACGAGCAGTACGGCCAGCCCCAGGTCGTCGCAGAGGCCGCGCAGCAGCCGCAGCACCCCGGCCTGGACCGTCACGTCGAGGGCGGTCGTCGGTTCGTCGGCGATGAGCACCTTGGGCGAGCAGGCCAGCGCGATGGCGATCGCGATGCGCTGGCGCATGCCGCCGGAGAACTGGTGCGGGTAGCGGTCGATCGCCGACTCCGGGCCGGGGATGCGCACCTGCCCGAGCAGTTCGATCGCCCTGGCCCTGGCCTGCTTCCTGTCCAGGCGCAGGTGGTGACGCATGTGCTCGGTGAGCTGGCGGCCGATCGACAGCATCGGGTGCATGCTCGTCGCCGGGTCCTGGAAGACCATGGCGACCTCGCCGCCGCGCACCGTGTTGAGCTCCTTGGCCGACATGCCCAGCAGGTCGCGCTCGCCGAGGGCGATCCGGCCGGTGGCCCTGGCGCCGTGCGGGAGCAGGCCGAGCACGGCCAGGCCGGTCATCGTCTTGCCCGAGCCGCTCTCGCCCGCCAGGCCGTGCACACGCCCCGGCTGCAGGTCGAGGTCGACGCCCCGCAGGATCTCCCGGTCGCCGACGGCGACCTTCAGACCGGAGATGGTGAGGGTCATAGCGCACGCTCCTTGATGGCGCGGGCCGTACGGGGGTCCAGGGCGTCGCGCAGCGTGTCGCCGAGGAAGTTGAAGGCCAGGACGACGGTCAGGATGGCCAGGCCCGGGAAGGTCGCCACCCACCAGCTGTCGAAGACCTCCACGCCGGAGGCGACCATGGCGCCCCACTCGGGGGAGGGCGGCTTGGCGCCGAGCCCGAGGAAGGACAGGCCGCTCAGCAGCAGCAGCGCGGTGCCGATGTCGAGGGTCGCGAGGACCAGGATCGGGCCGGTGATGTTCGGCAGCACGTCGACGCGCAGGGAGCGCCAGGCGGAGAAGCCCAGCAGCCGCCCGCTGATCACGAACTCCCGCCCGCGCACGCCGAGCACCAGCCCGCGGGTCACCCTGGCGTAGGAGGGCCAGGCGACGACGAGTACGGCGAGCACGGCGTTGGCCAGGCTCGCGCCGAGCGCGGCGGCGACGACCATGGCCAGGATGACGGTGGGGAAGGCGAAGACGAGGTCGGCGAACCGCATGATCGTCTCATCAGCCCATTTACCGAAATATCCGGCGCAGGCGCCGAGCAGGCCACCGACCAGCACCGAGAGCGTGACCAGCAGCAGCGTCAGCGGGATCGACAGGCGCGCGCCGTACATGACCCTGCTCAGGATGTCGCGGCCGAGCTGGTCGGTGCCGAACCAGTGCCCGGGGCCGGGCGGGGCCAGCCTGGGCAGGTCCTGGGCGAGCGGGTCGTGCGGCGCCAGCAGCGGGGCGGCCACCGTGATCACGATCCAGGCGAGCGCCACAACCCCGCCGACGATCGCCAGCGGCTGCCGCCAGGCTTGGGGGAGTTTCACGTGAGTCTCACTCTGGGGTCGATGACGCCGTACAGCACGTCGACGATCAGGTTGATGACGAGGTAGACCGCGCCGATGACCAGACCGACGCCCATCACGGCGGGCAGGTCGAGGCCGGTCGCGCTCTTGTAGGCGTACTGCCCGACGCCGGGCCAGGCGAAGATCGCCTCGACCAGGACGGTGCCGGACAGCAGGCTGCCGAAGGCCAGGCCCGCGACCGTGATGATCGGCACCAGCGCCGAGCGCAGCACGTAGCGGAACAGGATCACCCGGCCGGGCAGGCCCTTGGCCCGCGCGGCGCGCACGTAGTCCTGACCCATCACCTCCAGCACCGCCGACCTGGTGAAGCGGGTGAGCAGGCCGATCGTGTAGAGGGCGAGCACCAGCGCGGGGGTGGCCAGGTGGCCGATCGCGGAGGAGAACACGTCCCACTGCCCGGCCAGCGCGGCGTCCACCGTGTACAGGCCGGTCACGTGGGGCGGCGCGGTCATGCCGGGGTCGATCCGGCCGCTGCCCGGGGTGATCTGCAGGCGGTAGAAGAAGATGTAGAAGGTCGTCAGCGCCAGCCAGAACGTCGGCACCGAGATGCCGACCAGGCTGAGGACGCGCAGCACGTGGTCGGAGAGCCGGTCACGGCGCAGCGCCGCGATCACGCCGAACGCCACGCCCGCCACGAGGGAGATCAGGATCGCGGTGCCCGCGAGCTCCAGGGTGGCGGGGACGGCCTCGGCCAGGTCGTCGAGCACCGGACGGTGGCTCTGCTGGCTGGTGCCCAGGTCGCCCTGCAGCACGCCCTGCAGGTGCAGCAGGTACTGCTGAGGGAGCGGCTTGTCCAGGCCGTGATCGGCCCGCCACTGCGCCACGATGGCCGGGTCCCCGAGGGCGCGCTGGCCCAGGTTGGCCGCCACCGGGTCGCCGGGGACGAGGTTGGTCAGGACGAAGGTGACCAGCGTGATGCCCACGGCCAGCAGCAGCGCGGTGAGCACCCTGCGGACCAGGAAGCGCACCAGCGGGTTGGGGCCGCCACCCCGGCCCGGGCGGCGCGCGGTCGTACCGGCGCCCCCCGGGCCGGAGGCCACCTTGGCGCCGTCGCGCTCCGGGGTGGCCTCCGGGTCCTTACTTGGCACCGAGGTCGGCGACATCGATGGTCCAGACCGGGTGGAACTCCATGCCGGTGACGGAGGCGGCCGTCACGATGTTCTGGCTCGGCTGGATGAGCGGGATGAACGGGCTTGAGGCGTTCAGCTTCGTCTGGACGTCGACGTAGGCCTGCTTGCGGGCGTCGTCGCCGATCGCGGCCGCGGCCTTGTCACCGGCCGCCTCGATCTCCTTGTCCGCGCCCGCCTTCCAGCCGGCCCGCAGACCGACGGTCTTGCCCGGCAGGAACACCAGGTAGTCGCTGGGGTCGGGGTAGTCCGGACCCCACCACCACAGGCCGAGCTCCTCCTTGCCGTTGCGGTAGTTGTCCAGCGCGGTGGTGACCGGCGAGGGCGCCAGCTCCACGGTGATGCCGACCTCCTTGAGGTTGGCCTGGATGCGCTCGGCGATGCCCTGCAGGGACAGGCCGTTGAGGGTCAGCTCGCTGGGGTACTCCAGCTTGACCTTGGGGTCGGCGACGCCGCTCTCCTTGAGGGCGGCCTTGGCGCCCTCGACGTCGCGCTTGGCGGCCTGGTCGGCGGGGAGCGCGCCCAGGAACATCGAGGGGATGACGCCCGGCGCCTGCACCGAACCCTCACCGGCCAGTTCGAGCAGGCCCGTGTAGTCGATGCCCTTGCGGACGGCCTCGGCGAACTTGGGGTTGGCGGTGATCGCGCTGACCGAGGAGTTCCGGTTGGCCAGCAGGAAGACCACGTTCGCCGACGGCGTCTTGGTGACCTGCAGGGTGCCCGGCAGCCCGTTGACCTGGTCGCCGGACAGGTCGAGCGCGACCTGGCTGTCGCCGCGCGAGACGTTGAGCTTCTGCGTCGCCGACTCGACGTTGCGGATCACGACCTTGTCGTAGACCGGCTTCTTCGGGCCCCAGTACTTGGCGTTGGCCTTGAGCACGACCTGGCTGCTGATGTTCACCGACTCGATCGTGTACGGTCCCGAGCCCAGCGAGGTGGAGTTGAGGTACTGCTCGGCCTTGTCGCCGGGGTCCGCGGTGGCGCCGTGCTCCTTGGCGACCTTGGAGTTGATGATGCCCAGCGCGGGGTTGGGCAGGATGTACGGCAGCGCCGGGTTGGGGTTCTTCGAGGTCAGGGTGACCGTCGTCTCGTCGGTCTTTTCGACCTCGACCCCGTCGAGCAGGAAGGACGGGGTGCCCTTCATGTCGCGCACCCGGTTGAGGGAGAAGACGACGTCGTCCGCGGTGACAGGGGAGCCGTCGGCGAAGGTGGCGCCCTGGTGGAGCTTGAGGGTCAGCTTCTTGCCGTCCGCCGACAGCTCGTAGGAGTCGGCGAGGGAGGGCACCGGCTTGGTGACGTCGGAGCCGTCGAAGGTCAGCAGGGTGTCGTAGGCGGCCTTGCCGACGGTCAGGCCGGTCGGCTCGTAGGTGCGCCCCGGGTCGGCCGTCTTGAGGTTGAAGGACGTGTCGACCACGAGCGTCTTGGCGGCGGTGCCGCCGCCTGTCTGCGACGCGGGGGTGGACGAGCCGCCGCTGGAGCAGGCGGCAAGGGCGAGGGCGCCGGTGAGCAGCACCGGCAGCAGCGCCGCCTTCGCCGTGGGGCGCCGGGAACGGATCGCCATTTTTGTGTCCTCCGAAAAGGGGCCGTGGTGGACGTTTGGTGGTCGATCGTCCAGGATTGACAGGCAGAAAGTCCAGGTCATGGCAGTAAACTGAGACAAATCCGACCCGAAGGGTATGATCATGACCGAAACGTCAAGGAACATGTCTCCAGATGGCGGTCAGGCTGGACGGATCGGTATCGGCCTTGACCTCGACGCGACGCACCTGAGAATTCTGGAGGTCCTGAGGGAGAACGGCAGGATCTCCGTGGCCGCCCTGGCCGAGCGCGTCGGCATCTCCAGGGCGAACGCCTACACCCGTTTCGAGGCGCTGCGCGCCGACGGCGCGATCAGGCGTTTCACCGCGGAGATCGACCACGTCCGCGCCGGTCTCGGCATCACGGCGCTGATCTTCGTCACCGTCAGGCAGCAGATGTGGCGCCAGTTCCGCGCCCAGCTCGCCCACATGCCCGAGGTCGAGTACTGCGCGGTCACCACAGGCCAGCACGACGCGATGATCCAGGTCCGCATGACGGACGTGGCCGCCGTGCACACGATGGTGACCGAAAGGCTGGCCAGCATCCCCGCCGTCAAGGCGACCGAAACCGTCTTCATCCTCGACGAGGTCATCAGACGGCCCTACGTCCTGCCGAGCGACCGGGGCCCGGCGTGGTCGACCCGCCGCCCGGCCCCCGATCCGGCGGGCGGCGAGGTCCCCCTGGGCAAGATGCGTTTCGTGGGCGCGGCGGAGGGCCGCGCCCAGCTGCAGCGCGACGTCTGACCCGGTTCTCGGCCGGCCAGAGGTCAGAAGGCGGTCAGGCGACCTCGGCGCACACGCTCACGTGCACCGTGTCGTCCCCGGCGAACTGGAACTCCTCGACCAGGCGCAGCCGCCCGTCGGCGAGCGGCTCGATCCGGCTTCCGCTTTTGCCGCTCGCGCGTTCGCCGTTCTTGAGCAGGTGCACGTAGGTCAGCTCGATCCGGTCGCCGTCCCGGACACCGACGAACCGCCCGGTGACCACGGTGTCGCCGGTGTAGTCGCCCCAGATGAGGCCGTCGGACTCCTGGTAGGTGAACGAGGTCGGCCCGTCCGGGTCAACGGCGCTCGCGGTCGAGCTGACCATGACGAACCTGCGGCCGTCGAGATTGAGAAGGTTGTTGTCATCCACGGTCCGCATGGTGCCGTTCCGTCCGCCGTACGCAACCCGGGCTGGACGTTTCTCCCGGAGGAGGAGGAACAGGATGGTGATCCGTCCAGCGGGAGGGGTCCCTCACGTCCCACGCCGAGATCCGGCGGCCGGGTGCTTCGAGCGCCGGAGAGGCCGGGCCGTACGGCCACGCCCCGCGCCGGGATCCGGCGTGACGGCTCAGTCGGTGCTTGAGGCGCCCTCGCGGGAGCTGACACCGACGACGTCGGGCATCTCCCCGAGGGCGGCGGTCAGCTCGGGGATCGACCCCTTGCCCTCCAGGACGAGCGTCACCGCGACGGTCCGCCGCGGGGGCCGCGGCTCGCGGTCACGCCCGTGATCACGACCGCGGCCGTGTCCCGGCTCCGCCGTCTCACCGGGCACCTCACGCTCGACGGAGACCTCGGCCACCACGAAGTCCCGCTGGGTGCACTCCACCAGCACCCGGCGCAGCGCCCCGGTCCCGTCGAGGTAGACGATGCGCAGCTGGATCGGCGCTCGCCGCGACAGCGGCAACCTGCGGCCCAGCGCGTTGAGGCCGTAGACGGTGAGGAAGTGGCAGGCGGTCACGGCCACGGCGAGCACCGGCAGCCCGCCCCCGCAGGCCATCCCCACCGCCGCGGTGACCCACACGACCGCGGCGGTGGTCAGCCCCCGTACGGCGTCGCGCCGCACGAAGATCAGGCCGCCTCCGATGAACCCGATGCCCGAGACGATCTGCGCGGCCACCCGCGAGGGGTCGAGGGAGACGTGCGCGCCGGGCACGTCGCTGAAGCCGTACTTGCTGACCAGCATGAACAGCGCCGCGCCCAGGCCGACGAGCGTGTGGGTGCGCAGCCCGGCGCTCTTGTTACGGGCCTCGCGCTCCAGCCCGATGGCGAAGGAGAGCACCAGCGCCAGCACGAGCTCGGCGATCTGTGGCAACCCCTGACCGGGCGACAACGTGATCACCTGAGGGTTCTACCCACTTATCGGTGACGGGGTCAGCCACCCTCGCCGTCACCGGGAGAGGCCCCGGTGACGGCCTGTATCTCCCGCTGGATGATCTCCTGGAACGGCGCTCCGTCGTGGTTGCCGAGGACGACGCCGACCCAGCCGGTGTACGGATAGATGTTCCAGCTGGCGAAGCTGCCGGGATTGACACCGGCACGACCGAACACCCACTGACCGCCGACGATCGCGACCGGCATCGAGTAGGCCCCGAAGGCGTCCTTGCCGAGAGGGACCTTGGCTCCGGTGAGGATCTCGGAGTGGGGCCGGTCCAGCAGGGTGCCGTCGCCCAGCGCGTGCGCGAACCGGACAAGATCCGGCGCGGTGGCGAAACCGCCGTCCCCGGGGGCGTCGACGAAGAGGCGGCCCGGGTTCTTGCCCAGCTGGTACGGGTCGGGGCTGCCCTTGTCCAGGTTGCGGACGGCGTCCACCACACCGCCGTCGGCCTGCCGCATGTACGAGTGCGCGATGTGCTCGTCGGTGAGCCACTGCGGCCTGGTGAAGAACGCCGTGCCGGTCATGCCGCAGCGCCGGAAGACGTGCTCCTCGACGTGGTCCCAGTACGTCCTGCCGGTCACGGCCTCCACGATCAGCGCGGGGATGGCGACCTCGGCCCCGGCGTGGTCGGTCGGCGTGCCGGGGGGAGCCACCTGCTTCGCGCGCCGGGCCCACTGCTCGTAGAACTCGTGCACCTCCTCCCGGCTCTGGAAGACACGCTGCAGGTCCTCCTCCGGGGAGTTCAGCCCGGAGGTGCCGGAGAGCAGGTGGTGGACGGTCACCCGCTCGGCGATCTCCTTGGGGAAGCCCGTCAGGTAGGTGCCCACCGTGTCCGACAGCTTCACCTTTCCCTGCTGCACCAGCTGCAGGACGGCCACCGCGCCGAACGGCTTGCCCGCCGAGCTGAGGTTGAACGCGACGCCCCTGTGGTTGGGGATCCCCTTCTCCCTGTCGGCCATGCCGTAGCCGCGGGAGAGCACGGTCCGGCCCCGGTGCGAGAGCAGTACCACGCCGGAGAACCTGCCTTCGGCGGCCAGTTTCGCCACGTACCGGTCGTAGGCCCCGCCGGGCCGGGTGTCCGGCGGGATCACGTCACGGGCGGCCGGGGGAGCGTCACGGGTGGCCGGGAGAGGGGAGGGGCGGCCGAGGTGGGCGCCGACCAGCGGCGCGCCGGCCGCCAATCCGCCCCACCTGAGCAGCCGTCGCCGGTCGACACCGCGTACGGAGTCCGAATCCATGATCATGAACCTTTCTTGATCGACGAACCGTGGGTTTTCCGACACGCCGGGCCTCGGGCTCAGGAAGCCGGCGCGAGCCTGCGGGGGGAGGACACCGTGGCGGAGATCGCGACAGCCCGGTCACCCCAGACGTCGAACGGCTCGTCCGTCCGGTATCCGGGGAACACGCCGGGATGGGGCAGCCGCCGGGGCGGCACGCCTTCGCGGTCCGGGCGGTACTCGAAGTGCCACCACTCGTTGTCGTAGACGCGGTAGAGGTCGTGGCGGGCGCCGTGCTCCTCAAGCCATCGCGCGCCCTCGTGCGGGCGCACGTCCAGCGCGAGGCCCTTGACGTGGCTGGACTCCGCCGGCGGCAGCACGAGCATCCGGGCCAGGGCCGGGGAGCCGGAGCGACGCACCTCCTCGTCGAACATCCGCTGCTGGACGGCGGGGTCGCGGTACCCCGAGGTGAGGCCGATGAGCTGGCCGTGCCGCCAGAACGCCTCGGTGCGCGCCGCGGTGAACGCCGCCAGGGCGCCGTCGGTGAGCCCGGTCAGATCCTCGGCGGGGAAGCGCATCCGCAGCGCCCAGCGGCAGGCCAGTTCGAGGGCGCGGCCAGGACGGCAGGCGAGCGCCACGGGCAGCAGGAGTACGGCGAGCACCAGCGTGACCACGGCGAACAGCCGGTCTCGGGGCCGAGAGGGGATGGTGCGTGGTTCATTCATGGCGATTACGATTGGCGCCAAATGTGTGTGCTTTGTCTGCCGTATGTCACCGTTTCTCGACGGCGATCGTCGGCACGACCGTGACACAACCAAGACATCGCGCGGACGGGGCGGTGACAGGGCCGGTCGACAGTGGACGGAGTCGACCGGCGGACAAGGTACGGAGCGTGCGGTGAAACCCGGCAACGTGTCACGAGTGCTGTTGATCGAGGACGATCCGGCCGTGAGGGAGAGCCTTGAGCTGGCCCTGACCCGGCACGGACACCGGGTGCGCGGGGTGGAGTCCGGCGAGCAGGGGCTGGAGTGGCTGCGCGCGGACCTTCCCGACGTCGTCGTGCTCGACCTGATGTTGCCTGGAATGGATGGGTTCGAGGTCTGCCGCCGCATCCGGGCCGCCAGGGAGATACCGATCATCATGCTGACCGCGCGCGGCGACGACATCGACGTGGTGGCCGGGCTTGAGGCGGGCGCCGACGACTACGTGGTCAAGCCGGTGCAGCCCAGGGTGCTCGAAGCGCGCATCCGCGCGGTGCTCCGGCGGGTCGGCCGCGACCAGGCCGAACTTGAGCGGTACGGGGACCTGACCATCGACCGGGCCTCCCTGGTGGTCTCCAAACGAGGCACGCAGGTCGGCCTCACCCCGACCGAGATGCGCCTGCTGCTCGAACTCTCCGGCACACCGGGCCGGGTGCACAGCCGCCAGCAGCTGCTGGAGTCGGTGTGGGAACACGGGTACTTCGGCGACTCACGACTCGTGGACGCGTGCGTGCAGCGGTTGCGCGCGAAGATCGAGGACGACTCGGCGGCGCCCGTCTACGTGCAGACGGTCCGTGGGTTCGGGTACCGGTTCGGCCCGGTGTGACACTCCGGCTGAACCTGGGACTGCGCGCCCGGCTGCTGGCCGCGTTCGCGCTGCTGTGCGTGGTCACCGCGGCCTCGGTCGCCGGAGGGATGTACGTCGTGGCCCGCAACGAGATCCTGGAGCGGACCCAGAACGCCGCGGTCGAGGCGATGAGAGACCGCCTGCAGGCGCTCTTCCCGTTGCGGGACCCGACGCCGGGCCCGGACGAACTCAGCGAGATCGTCAGCGTCGTGGCGGAAAGGAACAGCGACGCGGTCGCCGTCTACCACGGGACACGCTCGCCCGCCGGCCCCGCCCGGCCCTGCCTGCCCTTCGGCCGCCCGTGCAGGCAGGGTCTGGCCCCCGGGACGATCCCCGGCGAGCTGCGGCGGGCGGTGGCCGACGGCGTCATCGCGTGGCAACGCGTGGTGTGGGAGGACGGACCCTATCTGATCATCGGCACGCCGTTGCTGATCGTCGAGGAAGATCGGTCGACCCGGGCGTCCGGCATCGAGGTCTACGTCGCGCGCAGCCTGGCCTCCGAACAGCGCGCCATCGACAACCTCGCCGTGCTCGCCTGGCTCATGGGCGGGGTGGCCCTGGCGTTCGCGGTCGTTCTGACGGCGTTGGCCACCCGTGGTGTGCTGCGCCCGGTGCGCGAACTCGGCCGGGCGGCGCGGCTGCTGGGCGAGGGCGAGCTGCGGACCAGGATCGCGGTGCGCGGCTCCGACGAACTGGCCGAGGTGGCACGCACGTTCAACGACACCGCCGCCGAGCTGGAACGACACGTCGAACAGCTCCGTGAGATGGAGGCCGACGCCCGCCGGTTCGTGGCCGACGTCTCCCACGAACTGCGCACCCCGCTGGCCGCGCTCACCGCGGTCGCCGAGGTCCTGGACGAGGAGGCGGCCGAACTGCCCGAACACGCGGGCAGAGCCGCCAGGCTGGTCAGCCAGGAGACGCTCAACCTCACCGCCCTGGTGAACGACCTCATCGAGATCAGCAGGTTCGACTCCGGCGTCGCGGCCCTCGCGCTGAACGAGGTCGACGTGGCCGAGCTGGTACGTGCGACCCTGCGCACCCGGGGCTGGTCGGAACAGGTGAGCACCGAGTTCCCACCCGGGGTGACGGCGCGGCTGGACCCGCGCAGGGCGGACGTCATCCTCGCGAACCTGGTCGGCAACGCCCTGCGGCACGGCGAACCCCCGGTGTCGGTACGGCTGCGCGCCGACCCGCACTGGATCACCGTCGAGGTCCGCGACCACGGGCCGGGGCTGGACGAGGCGGTGCTGCCGCACGTGTTCGACCGGTTCTACAAGGCCAGCGCCGCCAGGGCCAGATCCGAGGGCAGCGGCCTGGGCCTGGCCATCGCGAGGGAGAACGCGCGCCTGCACCACGGCGACATCACCGTCACCAACGCTCCTGACGGCGGCGCCGTGTTCACCCTGCGCCTGCCACGTGGGGAACAAAACCCGGAAGGAGGTCCCGAATGAGGGCTGCCACACCGGGCGCACGTCCGGGCCGAGGGTCCCGAACGGGGACCGTTACGCCGGGCACCCGCTCGGGACAGGGGTTCCGAGCGAGGGCCGGGATCGCCCGCCGCGCGCTCGCCGCGGGTCTCGTGTCGCTCGTCGCCGTGGCCGGTTGCGGTGTGCGCCCCAGCGACGGCGCCATCGACGCGGGCGAGCCGCCGCGCGGAGTCGTCGCGCCCGGCTGGAAGATCACCCTCTACCTGGTGAGGGACGGCAGGCTCAGCGCGGTGACACGGCCCAGCGACCGGCCGGTGTTCCGGAAGGACACGCTCGCGCTGCTGGCGGCCGGACCCACCGTGATGGAACGGTCGGACGGGCTCACCACCGACGTCCCACCCGGGGCCGCCCCGTTCTCGGTCACCACCAAGCGGGCGGGCCACCTGGTGGTGACCCTGTCCACCCCGGCCGGTGAGCTTTCCCGACTGGCCGTCGAACAGATCGTGTGCACGACCGCCGCCACGCTGCGGGAAAGCCCCGCCCAGATCACGGTCACCGGCGCCAGGAAGAGCATCGATCCCCACGACTGCCCGGCGTGACGCCCGCCTGCTCTGGTGTCCGAGGCCGCACCGGGGATTTTCTTCCCCAAAGGGGCTGGCCCTGAGTTTCGCCATACCGTGGAAAATGATGAATCGCTTTTCATGAGACTGTTGAGGATATCGCTGTGGTGTCCTGAGATGTCGACAGGCCTATTGTGGAAGCTGTCCTTCCTGGCTTCAGGGCCACGCCACGAGTTCGAACCAGACGGATTTGCCGTAGGGGTTGGGGAGCCAGCCCCAGGCGTGGGAGAGCTGCTTGACGACGGTGAGTCCCCTGCCGGAGGCCTCCATGGAGGCCGCGCTCCTGATCTGGGGGACCGCGCTTGAGAAGTCGCAGGCTTCGACCACCATCAGCCTGCCCTCTCTCATGACTGAGACCTGGACGGGACGTGCGGCGGCGTGGACGACGGCATTGGTGACGATCTCCGAGGTGAGGAGTTCGGCGATTTCCGGGATGCCTTCGGCCGCTTTCCAGTCGACGGCGATCTCTCGGACGAACCGGCGGGCGGACGCCACATATCTCGCCTCGCGAGGAATCCACCTCTCGCCCAGTACGGAGAGGGCCAGATCCATTGAGTGGAGACGTTCGCTCGGTGCCACGCTCGTTTCGAGAATCTCTTCCATGGGGTTTCTCTTCCGCTCTCGGTTTTGTATGTTCAGGATGCCGAGCGGTGACTACGCTTGGTGATGAAGCGATTACCAATGTTGAGTTCTGGGATTCAAGGCGCCGTCATTGAATTCCGGCAAGGGGGGCATCGTGGTCAACCTCTACACGCCTCAGGCGATATGGGGCAGGGAGCTGCGTCACTACCGGAAGGCCGCGAATCTCACCCAGGGGCAGCTCGCCGAGCGGATCCACTTCAAGCGAGTCCCTGATCAGCGGGGTCGAGACAGGCCAGCTCCCGGCCAGTCCGGACTTCGCCGAGACGTGCGACAGGGCCCTCGACACGGGCGGAGCCCTCCACCGCCTCCTCGACTGGAGGAAGGGCCAGGTTTTCCCCTCCTGGTTCGGGAAGTGGCGCGACAAGGAGCAGGAAGCGATCACGCTACGTGCCTATGAGCCGCTCGTTTTCCCTGGACTGCTTCAAACGGAGGGCTACGCCCGTGTGCTGCTGCACGGTAACGAGGCGGCTGTGGGAGCTCGTTTGGAGCGCCAGGCCATCCTCGTTCGTGAGGATCCTCGGCCTCCGGTCTTCCGGTGCGTCATCGACGAGGCGATTCTCTACCGTCCAATAGGCGGTTCCGAGGTGATGAGGGCGCAGTTGGAGCACCTCATCTCGGTAGTTACCCCCCGGTTGAGCGTTCAACTGGTTCCGCAGGGGATGCACTCAGGCCTGATGGGAGGGTTCGCGATCGCGACACTAGAGGGAGGAAAGGACGTACTGTATGCCGAGACAGCCGTGCGGGGAATCACCACAAGCGACGAGGAATACGTTGCCGTGGCCGTGGAGCGTTTCGAGGCCATTCGGAGCGAGGCGTTGCCGATAAGTATGTCCATCGATCTCATCCAGAAGGCGGTAGAGGAAAAATGGACTTGAGTGACACCAGGTGGATCAAGTCGAGTCTCTCTGGTGACAACGGCGGGAACTGTGTTGAGGTCGCTGCGTTGAAGGGTGCCGGGCACGCTGATCTGGTCGCTGTGCGTGACTCGAAGGACCCTGAGGGCCCGAAGTTGTTCTTCACTCCTGCTGAGTGGGACGCCTTCCTCAACGGTGTGAAGGCCGGGGAATTCGACTCGTCCCTCGGCGACTGAGAAACCCGAGGTCACTCTTCCGCCCCGGCTCCGCGGCGAACCGCAGGGGCTGGGGCGGGAAACTGGACCAACATCCCGGGCGGAGCCGCACTGTCATCGACGTCTCGTCGAAGGTCACGAAGCCTGACCAGCGGGGTGAAACCCTACGCTCCGTTACGTCCGCCTGTACGGCAGTGCCGGACTAAGATCACTTTCCGTGCTTTCGGATGGTTTCTGGCGTATCACCAGGATTGGGTTAGTAAGCCTGTCCCTTGTGGCGGCGGTCGTGGGCCTGGTGCTCGGCGACGCCTGGCTCTGGGCGGCCGTCGAATGGACGTCGCCGGTCTACGCGAGGTTCTACGTGGACGGCGAGTTCGGCACCGCGACAGTCGTGGCGCTGCTCGTGGCCGCCCTGGTGAAGGCCGCGCTCCTGTGGCTGATCCTGCGTACCCCCGCGCCGGGGCCACTGGACCGCCGGACGAGGGTGTTGCGCCGACTGCTGTATCTGGCGGTGGCGTACTCCCTCGTGTTGTGGATTCCGATCGGGATGTTCCCCGACGCGGTCGATGTGGCGTTCCAGCTCGTACTGTGGACCGCGATCGACGTTCTCTACCTGCTCGTCATCCGCTGGCGATCCCGCATGCTGCGCGTGGTGGCCGCAGTGATATTCGCGGTCGAGCTGGCCGGGATCGCCGACGAACTCCTCGACGAACTCGACCTCCCGGAGATCGGGTCGGGCTACGTTTTCGGATTCGGCATGATGCTGGGCGGAGTGGCGGCGACCGTCATCACGATCGTCGGACAGCGGCGCGACGGCCGGTGGAGCCGCGGTACGCAGATCGCGGGGTGGTTGTCGGTCGGTGACTACGCGCTGATGATCGCGATCAGTGTTCTCTTCCGATGGGACTTCTACGCCAATCCGGTGGCACCGGTTGTAACGGACGTGCTGGAGCTCGTCAGCACCGTGTGGATCGCAGCGACCGCTCGTGAACTGTCCGTTGGGGGCCGGCCGGTGGGCCTTCCGCCCGCGCGGCAGCGAGCGGTCCGCATCGTGGTGGCGGCCATGGTCGTACTGCCGATCATCCTGCTGATCCACCCGGAGCAGACCCCGCATCTCACCTACACCGGCGGGTCGATGGATTGTTATGACCGGCCCAGCTTCGGAGACCTGAAACCCACCGAACGCGACGCCGTGTTCCTGTGCCGGACACGGATCACAGCGGACGGAATGCCACCCCTGTTCCCGGACAGCCTGTCGGACCAGGGAATCCTCGGGTACGGGCGGGCCCTGTGCCGTACGAAGGATCGCGACGAGCAGAAGGCGATCCTGACGCGGGCCGGGAGCGAGCGGCCCGCCTGGGGCGCGGACCCGTGGGACCTCGTCTACATCTGCCCGGAGATCATCGGCGCGACCAATCCCGAGCTGCTGCAGTCGACCAAGGAGACGGAGGATGCGGGCGCCGCCTACGTGGCCGAGGAGAACGCGAAGTGCCGCGACCCGTGGCCCCGGACGAAGGGCGTTGTCCAGGCCACGGCCAAATACTTCCTGTTCGCCGACGGCGACCACGGCTACCTGGTCCACGACCCGAAGGTCGAAGAGGTCGAGAAGGCGGCGGAACAGGCGACGGACAGGCTCTACGACGACAACACTCTCGTCGGGGCGTTCGACAGCGCGGTGCTTGTCGGACACCTCGAAGACGTCATCGATCTGTGCCTCACGGTGAAGGCCTTCCGTACCGCACCACCACAGCGGATAGCCGGATGGGACCAGGTCACCGAGGTACCGGTCGTCAGCCGCAGCGGCCATCTCACCGTGCCGGAGGCGGACGGGGGAGAGGTGGGCGCGGGCGCCCCGATGCCGAACCTGGCGATCGCGGGGAAGGGCCACTACCGGCTCCGGGCCTACATCCGGATGGGCAAAACGGGAGAGGAACACCTGGTCACCGTGTTCCCGGGCACGTCAAGAAAGAAGCTCAAGCTGAAGCCGTGAACGGTGATGGAGCATGCTCTCCCTTTGGATCTGCGTGTCGAATACGGCCACGGCCATCCCGAAATCCAGGGAACCCGCCGACCTGGAACGTTAAGCCGGTTCACGTCGTCGCGGTG
The DNA here is from genome assembly GCF_042650425.1 of Streptosporangium jomthongense. Taxonomy (NCBI): domain Bacteria; kingdom Bacillati; phylum Actinomycetota; class Actinomycetes; order Streptosporangiales; family Streptosporangiaceae; genus Streptosporangium; species Streptosporangium jomthongense. The sequence continues at coordinate 60,918 of NZ_JBHSBC010000036.1, forward strand.
AGATCGTCGGCTGTCACTTCCGTACGAGATCGGCCTTGCGGGCCCGGCCCCGGGATCTCTGCAGCCAAACGACTGGAGGCTCCACCGAACAGTACGCCGGTGGAGCCTCCAGAGCTGATGGAACGGCCCGGCGCTACCCCAAATTGCCGAGGGTTTCCTGTGGGCCATCCGCCACGATCGCGCGGAAAGCCTCGATCATGGCCGGCACTCCGCCCTTGGGGACGATCACGAGATCAGAACACCGGAAGAAGACTCCACCGCCGTACTCACCGGTTTCCCTCCAACGGTTCATCACCGTTTCGACCGCACCGAGAGTCATGAAACTCGCACTCCACCGGGTGCCGTCAGGGAGTCGCAACTCGGCATCAACGTCCTCTACGGTCTCCACCAAGTCGTCGGCACCGAGCAGGAAAAGCGCAGTGAACTCAGGTTCCCTGACGACGTGGTAAATGTCATCTTCCACGGGCTCGACGTGACTACCGTCCATAAATCTGCTTCGACCTCGCGATCACCTTGGACTGGTTCTTCTTGTCTGATGTTTCGACAACCATGATCGGCCCCGCATCTTTCGCCGGTCCTCGATTGGCCTGATCTTGGTGTCGGTCTGTCACCCCGACCCGGAGCACCTCGCCTTTTGACACCGGTACGGTACGGCGACCTCATGAGAAGCGGCGGTGACAAGTCCGCCTCGGCGATGATTCCATTGCCGAGGCCGTCGTCACGCATCTCGCCGTCTCTCGGAAGCCGTCTCGGAGACTCGCGAAACCCCCCGGGGAGGGTAAACCCCCATTGCTCGACGGATCGGCTGGAGAGCGCCGGAAAGACATTCCGTCGATTCATGCTGACTTCGGCGGCTGTCGCGGCCCCACCCCCTGCATCGGGCATTCTCGGCTGCGCCCCCACGTGAAAGACATAAGCAGCGGCACCGCGTTGGGAGACGATCCCATAAACGACTCGCTCAGTGCTCCGTCCCCGGGTCGGGGACGGAGCACTGAGCAGTCTATGCCCGGCGGTGAATGATCCGCTGGGTTCTCGTTGGCCTTGTCCTCGGACGGCGCTGCTTCCCAGTCTTTACTGGAAAATCCTCCAGGACTCCCGCTCTATGATTTCCCTGTCCTCTTCAAAGGCTGCCATCTCAGCAGGGGAATCGTCGAAGTAAGCCTCCCAGAAACCCTCCTTGAGCCACCGGGAAGGGCCGATCGTGAGTCCTCCCCGGTCATCGATCTGACTCACCCATATCGAGGGGATGCTGTCTGAACTCGTGGTGAACATTTCCGCTTCAAACAGACCTGGGGATCCGCCGTCGTCATCTACGATCTGTAGCCTGCAGTAGCCGTCGGGGGTGACGCTGATGGAGAGGACGACATATTCTGCCCCGATGGTAAGGTAAGGACTGAATTCCAGCGGCTCTCCGGTCGTTGAACTCATCAGCCTTTGGCATCTGACTATCATCTGACTTGCCTTCCTTGTATTAGTTCCAGGCGACTCGGGTCGACTACGATTTCTTCACCTTGTAGTCATGATCGTAGTTCACCTACCTGTCTTCGAGTTGTAACAGAATTAGACCTCTGTGTGACCGGAGGGGGCGTCGAGTCTGGTCGAATTTTCTTTTATTCGGCGTTCGGGCGAATTCCAGGGCGAATCGGTCTGTTTATTTTAGGATTTTTCCGAACTTGACAGGGTCCGTGTTCATCGATTTGGAACCGCTAACCATCGAGAGGACCGCGGTTCCGGAAGCATCGTCGGCGACTGTTTCTCCGTCGCACCGGGCGAGGCAGGCTGAGGGTGACCAGGACGGCGGCGAAGGCCAGCAGGAGCGCGGCGGCGAGGACCGCGGGGCGCAGGCCGAGAGTGGAGCCGAGAACGCCGCCGAGCAGGCCGCCGAACGGCATGCCGCCCCAGGCGAGGACTCGGTACGCCGCCGTCACCCGGCCGACGAGCGCGTCGGGAATGCGGGCCTGTCGTTCCGACACCGTCACCACGTTCCAGACGACCACCATGAGCCCGTTGAGCGCCAGCAGCACGGCGCCGATGATCGCCGAACCGGTGGCCGCCAGTCCGGCGAAGGCGATGCCGGAGCCTGCGGCGGACCCGGTCAGCAACAGCCGGATCGGAAGCCGCCGGGCCAGTGGTGCGGCCAGTAGGCTGCCGATCACACTGCCGACCGCGCTGCTCGTCAGGAGCAGTCCGTATCCCGTACCACCCAGGCCCAGGCGCTCCTCGGCGAGGAGAACCATCACGCCCCAGGCCGCTGCGCTGCCCACCCCCAGCAGAACCGTGGCGGCGGCCAGGACCCGGACCACCCGGTCACCGCGCAACCAGCGCAGACCCTCGGCCACGCTTCCGAGCAAGGACCGCACCGATGCCCGGTCCGCTGTGGAGGGTGCGGTGCCCGCAGAACGGAATGTTCCGGAGATGCCGGCCAGCAGCGCGACGCCGAGCGCGAAGCTGACCGCGTCGACCGTGAGGGGCAGCGCCGGTGCGGTGGCGAAGAGCGCGGCGCCCGCCGCCGGGCCGGCGAACTGAACGAGCACCGTCGCACTGCCCTGCAGAAGACCGTTGGCGCGGACGAGCGACTCCTGGCCCGCGACCCGAGGGATGACGGCCTGCGCGGCGCTGTCGAAGAAGGTCTGCGCCGTTCCGAGCAGGAACAGAACCGCCAGCATCACCCAGATGTCGCCCACGTCGAAGGCCACCAGCGCGGCCAGGCCACCGACGAGGACGGTCCGTACGATGTCGGCGCGCAGCATCGTCACCCGCCGGTCCCAGCGGTCCACAAGCCCTCCGGCCAACAGCCCGAACACCAGCCATGGCGCCTGCGCCGCCGCCGAGATCCCGGAGACCGCGAGCGGGTCACGGGTGTAGTGGACCGCCAGGAGAGGGAAGGCGCTGAGCATCAGCCCGTCGCCGAGTCCGGAGACCGAGGACGCGGCCCAGAACCGCCAGAAGTCCCAGGGAAGTTCAAGCGGTCCGTCGCGCTGTCTGACCCGTACGCCGTGCTGCGTGGCCGGGGCCGGCCTCCGACCCATGGGTGTTCACCAACCTCCCGTGCGGGAACCGGAGTCGGGAACCAAGTTATCTATTGATGGCGTACATTCAACCTATTTAGCTTCCGTGTGGACTCAATCCATCCACTGGTGGCGTACATTCAATCTGCTTACCCGCGCTGGGTCATTCCGTCTAGAGAACCCTGCCGGTCAGGAGGTTGTGCAACTGTCGGCCGCTTAACCCCGACGAACCTGGAAGGGAGGCGGAACCGGACGCCATCCACGGAGTGCTCCGCCCGCACTGGTGAACGGAGGTCCGACGAGATCGTTTATCTTCTTTCGAAGTGCGGCATTGTAGGACTTCAATTCTTCTCCTTGTCGGCCGAGTAGAGGCTCGTTGACCCTATTCTGGCGAGCCGACCTGCGGGAGGGGCGGTCACGTTTGTCTTCCGCCCCTACGGGAATTCGGTAGCCGCCCCGCCGTACATGAGTTAAGGGGGTGCCTAAAAGATCTCGGGCGATGTCCGTACAAGTCGGGACAGTGGGGTGATGGCTCTATACACTCCGGGTACGGCTGGCCTCGGGGCGAGGAGGGCGCTTTGCGAGAGAAGTCCCCGAAAGAGGATGAATCCGGGGTAAAGGGGATCGCGGAGCGGCGGGATTTCGCCCGGGAACTGTCTCTCCTGCGGGAGAGGGTGGGGTACACGGTCAGAGAGGTGGCCCGCGCGACCGGGATTCCGGACAGTACCGTCGGCGGGTATTTCTCCGGGGCGCACCTGCCCTCAAGGAAAACACTCGTCGACGTTCTCGGCGCCTGCGGCGTCCGTGACCAGGACACGCTCGATGAATGGGTTCAGGCGCTGCTGCGGATACGCCGGAGCCCGGGGCGACGACCCTCAAGTGCTCCGGTGCCCTATCGGGGGCTGGCGAGTTTCCAGCCCGAGGACGCCGACTGGTTCCACGGCAGGGACGGGCTCGTCCGGCTGCTGCGGGAACGCGTGGCCATGCTCGCCGGGGACGGCGGTGGCGTGCTCGCGGTGGTCGGGGCCTCGGGGTCGGGCAAGTCGTCACTCCTGAGAGCGGGACTGATCCCGGCACTGACCCGCGACGGGTACGGGCAGGTCACGGTGCCGCCCAACGATGGAGGCGGGCAGGCCACGGCGCCGGCCCGCGACGTGGACGGACAGGCCATAACACTGTCCAACGACGGGCATGGAGTGGACGCGCTGCGGCCCGGTGACGCGGACGGGCCGGTCACGGCGTCGGTCCGCGAGGGGTACGGGCAGGTCGCGCCGCCGGCCCGCGACGGGAGCGGGCGGGCCACTCCGGTGACCCGTGACGGGTACGGGCACGTCACGTTGCTGACTCCCGGGGAACGGCCGATGGAGCGATTACCCGGGGAATGGGGGGAGACCGGCGGCCACGTCCTGGTGGTGGACCAGTTCGAGGAGGTCTTCACCGAGTGCCGGGACGAGGGGGAGCGGCAGAGGTTCGTCGCCGTGCTCACCGGCGGCGCCGGGCCGGACGCCCGGCCGCCAGGGGGAGGCGTGGTGGTGTTCGCGCTACGCGCGGACTTCTACCCTCAGGCGCTACGGCACCCGGCGCTGGCCCGCGTCCTGCAGGACTCCCAGGTCCTGGTCGGGCCGATGAACCGCGACGAGGTGCGTGAGGCGATCGTCAAGCCCGCGCGGCAGGCCAGGGGCGACGTCGAGGACGGCCTGGTCGAACTGGTCCTGCGCGACCTGTCGCCCGCTGACCCGGGAGCGACGGGCGCCACGGCGCACGACGCGGGGGCGCTCCCGCTGCTGTCGCACGTGCTGCTCACCGCCTGGCGTGACGGCGGACGGCGGAGGCTGACCGTCGCCGGATACCAGGCGAGTGGAGGCATTCACGGGGCCGTCGCGCAGTCGGCGGAGGAGGCCTACGAGGCGCTCGACGAGACCGGTCGCGCGCTGGCCGGACGGCTGTTCCTGCGGCTGGTACGCGTCCCGGGGGAGACGTCAGGGAACGTTCCGGGCACCCGGCGCCCGCTGCCCTGGCGTGACCTGCGGGAACACGAGCACGCCGAGCAGCTGGAGCGGATCGTGGGCGCGTTCGTCGCCCTCAGGCTGCTCACCGCGGGTGCGGAGACCGTCGAGATCACCCATGAGGCGCTGCTGTGGTGCTGGCCCAGGCTACGCGGCTGGATCGACGCCGACCGGGCCTGGCTGCTGACCGCGCAACAGCTGGAGGAGGCCGCCGACCTGTGGGAACGGGAGAACCGGGACCCGGCCGCCCTCTACCGGGGGACGCGACTTTCCGCGGCCAGGGCCTGGCTGGAGAGTGCCTCCCACCACCCGGTCAACCCGCGCGTGCGCGACTTCGTCACCGCGAGCGGGCGGCGCGAGCGCGGACGCGTCCGCAGGCTCTACCGGCTCATCGCGTTGCTGAGCGTGCTCGTCCTGGTCACCGCGGGCACCTCCGTCGCGGCGGTGCGCGCCTCCGACACCGTCGGACGCCAGCGTGATGAGGCGCTGTCGGGCAAGGTCGCCAACGAGGCCGACGCGCTGCGCGCCGCGAATCCGGCCCTGGCCGCCCAGCTCGCCCTGGCCGCCTACCGTCTCGCGCCGACCAGGGAGGCGCGCGGCAGCCTGCTCAGTTCCTTCGCCAACCCTTACGCGGCCCTCGTGCCCGGCCACACCAACGCCGTCTACGCCGTACGGCTGAGCCCAGGCGGGCACACCCTGGCCAGCGCGAGCATGGACGGCACCGTCCGCCTGTGGGACCTGACCGATCCGCACCGGCCCGTCCCGCTTGCCGTACTCACCGGGCACACCAAGGGCGTCACCAGCGCCGTCTTCAGCGCCGACGGCCACCTGTTGACCACCGGGAGCGACGACGGCACCGCCCGCCTGTGGGACGTGGCCGACCCGCGCCGTCCCCGTGCCCTCGCCACTCTGACCGGCCACACCGGCGTCGTCAGGGCCCTGGCCCTCAGTCCCGACGGTCGCACCCTGGCCACCGCGAGCTATGACCGTACGGCACGGCTGTGGGACGTCGCCGACCCGGCGCACCCCGCCTCGCTGGCCGTGCTGCGCAGTCCCCGCGATGGGCTGTCCTCGACGGCCTTCAGTCCGGACGGCCGTTTCCTCGTGGTCGCGGGAGCCGAGCCGGTCGTGCGCCTGTGGCGGGTCACGGATCCGCACCACCCCGTACGGTTGCCCGACCTGCGCGGCAACGGAGCCCGCGTGCTGTGCGTCGCCTTCTCTCCGGACGGGCGCCTGCTGATGACCGGGGGGTTCGACAACGCCGCCTACCTGTGGGACGCCACCGACCTTGAGCACCCCAGGCGCCTTGCCGCCCTTGAGGGGCACACCGGCGGGATCGTCGGCGCTGTGTTCAGCGCGGACGGCCGCACCCTGGTCACCAGCGGCTACGACCGCACGATCCGGATGTGGGAGGTGGGCGATCCGCGCCGCGCCGGTGCCCCCGTCGTGCTGGAGGGCCACTCGGGCACCGTCTACTCGGTCGACCTCGCCGCGGACGGGGCGGTCCTGGTCAGCGGCGGCTTCGACGAGACGATCCGGGTGTGGGACCTGCGCAGGCCGGTCATCGGCGGCCACGAGGGCGAGGTCAGCGCGGTGGCCTTCAGCCCGGACGGCCGCACCCTGGCCACCGGGACCTACCGGTCGGTCCGGCTGTGGGACGTCTCGGATCCGTACGGGGTCCGGCCGTTGGTCACCCTGACCGGCCACACCGACAACGTCGGGGCGCTCTCCTTCAGCCCGGACGGGCGTACCCTGGCCACCGGCGGCCTGGACGGCACGGTCCGGCTGTGGGACGTCGCCGTTCCGGCCACCTTCCATCCCGCCTCGGCCGTTCCCCGCGCGACCCCGGTCGCCCCCCGGGCCGTCCTGACCCCAGGGCTGGGCAACGTCTTCGCCGTCGCCTTCGATCCCGGCGGTGGGAGGCTGGCCGCGGCGGGGGAGAACGGCGCGGTCGTTCTCTGGGACACCGCCGACCTCGGCCGCGCGCCGGTCACGCTGACCGGTCACACCTCCGGCGTCTACGCGCTGGCCTTCGATCCGGCGGGCCGCCTCCTGGCGACCGGGGGCGCCGACCACACCGTGCGGCTGTGGGACCTCACCGGCACACGCCCCCCGGTCACGCTGACCGGCCACACCAACACCGTCAACGCGGTGGCCTTCAGTCCCGACGGGCGTACCCTGGCCACCGCCGGAGCCGACCGCGCCGTGCGCCTGTGGAACACGGGCACGCAGGCCGGGGGTCCGGCGACGGTCCTCGGCGGCCATGGCGACGCGGTGAACGCGGTGGACTTCAGCCCGGACGGGCGAACCCTGGCCACCGCAGGGGCCGATCGCGCCGTCCTGCTGTGGGACCTGACCACCCCCGGCGGCCCGGTGCCGGTCGCCACCCTGACCGGCCATCTCGGCGCGGTCTACGCCCTGGCCTTCGACCGGCGCACCGGCCTGCTGGCCACGGGCGGGCAGGACGCCACGGCCCGGCTGTGGACCGTCGACCCCGCGTCGGCCGCCCGGCGGCTGTGCGCGCTGTCGCCCCCGCCGATCACCCGGGCCGAATGGGAACAGCACCTGCCGGGCATCCCCCCACGGGGGCCGTGCCCCTAACCAGGTGGCCGGGAGCCGTAGATCTCCGGGAACCCGCGCACGATCGCCGCCACCGTCTGCCCGGGCGTCATCGCCGTGCTGTCGACGGCGAGATAGCGATAGCCGTCCTGGTCGGCGGCGATCGTCGTGTCGGCGGCGTCGTATCGGTCCACCCTGTCGCGCCACTCCTGGGTGGTCCGCTTGGCGCGGGTGAGGCGTCGGCGCAGGCGTTCGTCCGGCTGCACGAGCAACTGGACCATGAACACCTCGTCGGCCTCGGGGACGAGTTCGCGGAAGCGCAGGAAGTCGTCGCGCGTGGTGAGGAAACTTCCCGTGATGACGTTCTCGAAGCCGGCGGCCCAGTAGTTGCGGACGAGGGCGGCGACGTTGTCCCGGAGCAGCCGCCAGAACGCGTCGTCGAAGAGGCACGGATTGACCTGGCCCAAGTCTTCGGCGTCGACCCTCGCGCCGCTCGGCGTGTGGGGCAACAGCGCACGGATGATCGTGGTCTTGCCCGCGCCCTCCTGTCCCGAGACAAGGATCAGGCGGCGGACGATAGGGCGGTCTGGACGTGGGGTTCGACCGGGGCGGGTCACGGTCATCCACCCTGCCACAGACCGTGAGACCTGCGCCGACCCGGGAAGCCCGGATCCGCGGGTGTTCCACCGAGGACGCACGGGTGCCGTCCCGGCAGGCCGGTGAAGCGGTGGCCTCCGGTGCCGACCGTACCGGGCGGACTCCGGGGTGCGGGGTGACGGCCGGACGTCCCTGCGGGCCTACGGCGATCGCAGGTTGCCGAGCATGCGTTCCAGCAGTCCGGTGAGCGCCCGGAGTTCCTCGTCCGACACCCCGTCGAGCATCCGCCGGTTGACCTGGCCGAAGACGGGCGCGATCCGGGGCGCGAGCGCCCGGCCCGCCTCGGTCGCCTCGATCACCACGGCGCGCCGGTCGCTGGGATGCCTGCTCCGGCTGATCAGGCCCTTGGCCTCCATCCTGTCCAGGAGCCTGGTCGTCCCTGCGGTGTCGGTGCCGAGCACGACGGCCAGCTGGGCCGGACCGGTCTGCCCCCGCAGCACGTTGAGCAGGAGCGCCGCCTGCTGCGAGGTGATGTCGAAGGGCGCCAGCCGCGCCTCCACGGCGTTGCGCAGCTCCCGGCCGACCTGCTGGACGAGTCTTCCGGCGGCGAGCACGGCGATCAGGGAAGGATCCATGGCGGCAAGAATAGCTGCTCCAGCAGTTGCTGTCGCGGCAGTTAAATCGTAGGGTCGCCACCGTGAGAACCCATGTACTGATCATCGGTGCCGGCGTCGGCGGGCTCTGCCTGGCGCACGGCTTACGGCGGGCGGGCATCGAGGTCAGCGTCTTCGACCGCGACGCCTCGGCCGACTTCCGCGGCCAGGGCTGGCGGCTGACCGTCAAGGAGACCGGCAGCCGGGCACTGCGCGCCTGCCTGCCCCCTCATCTCTTCGACCGCTGCGTCGAGACGTCACTCGAACCCGCCACCCGGCTGGTGGTCGCCGACCACCGCCTCAACCCCAGGTTCGCCAACCCGGTCCCGCCGTACCCCCGGGACCAGGTGTTCGGCGTCAACCGCCTCACGCTCAGGGAGATCCTGCTCAGCGACCTCGACGTGCGCTTCGGCAAGACCTTCACCGGTTACCGCACCACCGAGGACGGCGGGATCCGGGCCGTCTTCGCCGACGGGAGCCAGGCGGACGGGGACCTGCTCGTCGGCGCCGACGGTGTCGCCTCCGCCGTACGCGGACAGCTCGTCCCCGACGCGGAGATCGAGGATTTGGGCCGCATGATCTACGGCAGGACGCCGCTCACCGAACGCACCCTCGACTGGCTGCCCGGCGTCTTCACCGACGGCTTCAACATCACCTCCGACCCGGCGGGCACCTCGTTCGGCGCCGTCGCCTGCCGCGCCCGCGGCGGTCACCCCGGCCTCACCCCGGTGCCCGACTACCTCGCCTGGTCCCTGCGCGGCTGGCCGGGGGCGAGCACGATCGCCGCCGACGAGTTCAGGCGATGGGACGGCGAACGGCTGCGCGGCCTGGCCCTGGACACCCTGCGGCGGGCCGGCTGGCACCCCGGAGCCGTCCAGGTCGTCGCCGAGGCGGAGACCGAGGCGACCTTCCCCGTCAACCTCCACTCGGCCCGGCCCGTACGGCCATGGCACGAGCCGGGGGTGACGCTGCTGGGCGACGCGGTCCACGCCATGTCACCCGGGCAGGGCGAGGGCGCCAACACGGCGCTGCGCGACGCCGCCCTCCTCGCCGAACTGCTCGCCACGCTTCCCCCGCTCGAGGCCAAGGCGCGCTACGAGAAGGAGATGCTGGAGTACGGCTTCGCCGCCGTCGCGGCCTCCCGCACCAGACCGCTCTTCACCCGGTGACCGGCCTTCGAGGACTTCGGGCGCGGGCGGCGACGGCGTGACGACCTCCCACGGCCCCGGCCGTGAGAGAGGTCAGTTGGTGTGCGGGTTGGGCAGGTGGTCGCCCACGTGCCCGACCCAGACCTTGCCGGTGAGGCCGCCGGAGTCGTCGTGGAAGTGGATCCTGGGCGCCGGGCAGCCGCCCTTGCGGATCTTGATGTGCGCCTCCATCATCACCTTCCCTGACGGGTGCACCTCGGCGGGCACGGAGAAGGTCCGCCTTGTGCTGTATCTGCCGTTGGTGTTGACGGTCTTCGACTCGCTCATCGCGACCATCCCGGCCGGGATGGTCAGGACGGCCGAGCTCCTGCACCAGTCGAAGAACCCTCCGGAGAACTCGCCCGACGATCTGGCCTGGGCGAAGGCGTCGAGCGCGCGCAGCGCGTCCCAGGTCTTGGAGGCCCAGACCCTGGCGAGTGTGGGGTAGGTGAGGTCGAGTTTCGCGGCCTCGGTGTCGGTGTCGCCGATCTCCACGTGGACCAGCTTCTCCCGCGCCATGTTCAGGGCGTCCATGAGGCTGGTCGGTTCGAAGACGGCGTCGTCGGGGGAGAGCCCGAAGGCGGGACTGCCCGCCCTGGCCAGCCTGCCCTCAAGCCAGCGGACCCGTTCCTGGAGCTTGCGGGCGGACGCGACGGCCTCGGCGTACTCCTGCTGGAGGATCTCGTGCTCGGTGTGCAGGCGGTCCATCTCACCGGCCAGCCTGTCGCTCTCGTCCTCGGCCTCGGCCAGCAGCTGGTCGCCGCTCTGCCGTACGACGACCAGATCGCGCAGGCCCTCGACGTGCGCGCCGAGGGTGCGCATCTGACGCAGGATCTCCCCGTTGCCGGAACCACTGCCGGAACCGCCGCCGGAACCGCCGCCGGAGGCCCCGGATGAGGAGGCCGCCAGGCCGAGGGCGGCGTCCAGCTCGCCCCGCAGCTCCCTGACCACCACGGCGGCGACCAGGCGGGCCAGCTCGTCCACGTCCAGGGAACGCCGCTCCTGCGCGGGCTCCGGCTCGGCGGCCGGGACGGCCGTCGCCGCGGGCTCGGGTTCGGCGGGGGGTTCCGCGCCGCGCGCGGGGACGGGTTCGGCGGGGGCGCTGCGGGGGCCCATCGCCATCATCCAGCGGCGCAGCCCGTCTCCCGGGGAGCCGGTGGGCGCGGGACGCGGGGTCATGGCCTCGGCCAGGTCACCGGCGGTCGCCTTGCCGACCAGGATTCTGGAGACGACCCGGTAGGCCCGTTGCACGTCGTCGGGGAGCGCGCGCCGCGCCGTCTCCCCGATGATGCCGTCCGCGGCCAGGTCGAGGGCCTGCCTGCCCTGCTTGCGGACCATCGCCCCGCCCATCGGGCGGTGCCGGTAGGGGTAGCTCTCCCCGCCCGGGTCGAACGGGGCCACGTAGGTGCGGATCCCCCCGCCGAACACCCCGAGGTCGGAGCCCATGGCCTCGTTGAAGCGCTGCTGGGCGTGCAGGTCGGCGAAGCGCGCGACCATCCCGGCCCCGGCGACCGCGCCCGCCAGGTATTCGGCCCGGGTCCTCGCCGCCCGCGGGTCCTGCGGATCGACCGAGACGACGGCCACCGGGACGCGGCGCCTGCGTTCGGAGAGCACCGAGACCAGCCGGTGGACGGCGTCCTCGTCGACCTCCTCTGCGGCGTCCGGCAGGTGCGTGCCGCCGTCGGTGATCCTGGCGGTGCGCAGGTAGGCCTGGACGAACCCCGGGGCGTGTCCCGCACCGCTCTCACCGTCCCCCTCGACCGTGACGACCACCCAGCCCGCCGGTCCGCCCGTCCGTTCGGCGTAGGCGACCCGGGTGCGCAGCAGGCCCTCCGCCCGGTTCTCCTCGACGAGGTAGCGCCCGCACTCGCCCGAGCGCTCGACGCGGACCCGGACTCCGTCCCGCTCGAACTCCTGCGCCTCCCTGCCCGTCTCCGGGGCCGGCAATCCCCTGGCGGCGAGCCACTCCCCGAAGGTGCGTCGCAGCCGGGGGGATATCGGTGCGGTCCTGTCCCGGAGGACCGCTTGGTACAGGCGACTTACGTTCGGCGACATGGCAGCGACTTCCATACTCACGAG